>CAZIGL010000035.1:0-30587 GCA_964538895.1 uncultured Rhodoferax sp. | reverse complement strand
CCGGTCGAGATCGAGGTGTTCGGCTTTGGCAGCCTGTGCGTGATGGTCGAAGGCCGCTGTGCGCTCTCAAGCTACGCCACTGGCGAGGCGCCCAACACCAACGGCGTGTGCTCACCACCCAAAGCAGTGCGCTGGGTCGAGACGCCGCAGGGCCGCGAGTCGCGCCTCAATGGTGTGCTGATCGACCGCTACGCCCCCGGTGAAAACGCCGGTTACCCCACGCTGTGCAAGGGCCGCTTTGACGTGGGTGACGAAAAAAACTACTACGCCATTGAAGAGCCCACCAGCCTGAACACACTCTCGCTGCTGCCCGACCTGATGAAGATCGGCGTGCGCGCCATCAAGATCGAGGGCCGCCAGCGCAGCCCGGCCTACGTGGCGCAAGTCACCAAGGTCTGGCGCGCTGCCATCGACAGCTGCCGCGCCAACCCGCACCACTACAGCGCCAAACCGGCCTGGTTCAGCGAACTCGACAAGGTCGCCGAAGGCCAGCAACACACACTCGGCGCTTACCACCGCCCGTGGAAGTAAACATGAAATTATCTTTAGGCCCCATCCAATACTACTGGCCGCGCGACGAGGTGCTGGCTTTTTACGAAGCCGTGGCGCAGTCGCCGTTGGACATGGTTTACCTGGGCGAAGCCGTCTGTTCGCGCCGCCACGAGGTGCGCCTGAGCGACTGGCTCGACATCGCGGCGGTGCTACGCGAGGCCGGCAAGGAAGTCGTGCTGTCGACCCAGGTGCTGATCGAATCAGGTGCCGATGTCACGGTGCTGCACAAGATCTGCGCCAACGGCACCTTCATGGTCGAGGCCAATGACATGGGCGCGGTGCATTGCCTGGAGGGCAAAGTGCCCTTTGTGGCCGGGCCGCACCTGAACATCTACAACCTGCCCACGCTGCAGTGGATGGCCGCTTTGGGCCTGCAACGCTGGGTCATGCCGCTGGAAATGGGGCGTGACGACCTGGCCTTGCTGCTGGCCGGCAGCCCGCCGGGCCTGCAAACCGAAGTCTTTGCCTACGGCCGCATGCCGCTGGCGTTCTCAGCCCGCTGCTTTACCGCGCGGCACTGCAACCTGCCCAAGGACGACTGCCAGTTCAAATGCCTGGATCACCCCGACGGCTTGATGATGCGCACCCGCGAGGGCGAGGAATTTCTGGTGCTCAACGGCATCCAGACCCAATCGGCGCGCGTGCACAACCTGCTGCCCGAGTTGCCCGCCCTGCGCGCCATGGGGGTGGACGTGGTGCGCGTCAGCCCGCAATCAAAGCACACGCTGCGCATCATCGAATTGTTTCAGGATGTGCTGCAGGGACGTGCCGACGCGGCCACGGCCAACACCGAACTGCTCGGCCTGATGCCTGAAAAACCGTGCAACGGCTACTGGTACGGCAAACCCGGGCTGGAGCAGGTCAGCCCCCAGGCCATACCCGAGCCAGCTTAAAGGAGTCTTTGATGAGCGAAAAAACATGGCTGATCCCGAAACCCGTCGGGCAACTGCTGGGGCGACTGCCTGGCTTGCCGGGCTCGATGCTGTTTGTTACGGCACTGAACCTGGCGCTGGCCAAACAACTCAACGCCGACGTGACAAACATGCTGGTCGGCAAAAAACTGCGCCTGTGCGTGACTGACGCGCAATGGACCTTTGATTTCGAATGGCGCAAGAGCCGCTTTGTCGCCTGCCAGAACGCGGGAGCGACCGACCTCACCATCAGCGCCAGCGCGCACGACTTTGTCAAGCTGGCGCGCCGCGAGGAAGACCCCGACACGCTGTTTTTCAACCGCCGCCTGGCCATGGAGGGCGACACCGAACTCGGCCTGCTGGTGAAAAACACCATCGACGCGATCGAGCTGCCGGTGATGAACCTGGAAACATTTAAGCCGCAGCATGTGCTGACGCAGGCCCGGGCGCACTTCAAGTCGCTGCTTTCAAACCTGAAGCCCCGCTAATTTTGTCGTTTGTGGGGCAGACTTCAGTCTGCCAGGTCGACTAAAGTCGACCCCACAAAACAAGGCAGCAACCCAACATGACAAAGCCAGCAGTTCCCAGCAAACGCATCGTCGTCGCCATCTCGGGCGCCAGCGGTGCTGTCTACGGTGTGCGCCTGCTGCAGAACTTGCGCGGCCTGGCCGATGTGCAAACCCATCTGGTGGTGTCTGACGCAGGCTGGCTCAATGTGCAGCAGGAACTTGACCTGCCGCGCGCCGAGGTCGAAGCGCTGGCCGACGTGGTTTACCCGGTGCGCGACATTGGCAGCGCCATTGCCAGCGGCTCCTTCAGGTGCGACGGCATGGTGATTGCGCCCTGCTCGATGCGCACGCTGGCGGCTGTGGCGCTGGGCCTGTCCGACAACCTGATCACACGCGCCGCCGACGTGATGCTCAAGGAGCGTCGCAAGCTGATTTTGATGGTGCGCGAAACACCCTTGAATCTGGCGCACCTGCGCAACATGACCAGCGTGACCGAGATGGGCGGCATCATTTTTCCGCCGGTGCCGGGCTTTTACCAGCGGCCGCAAACGATTGAAGAGATGGTTGACCACACGGTGAGCCGGGTGCTGGACTTGCTGGACCTGCCGCAGGCCGATGCGGTGCGCTGGAACGGGCTTGCGTAAGTCCTGTTTTTATGAAACCCGCAAGGCAGGCAGTCGGGGCGGCTTCTTCATACTGGGGTACCAGAAATCATCAGCCACCCCGACTGCCTGCCTTGCTGGACGACTGGTGAAAACGAACATTTTTTTGTCTTGGTATTCAAGAATGCAAAATCAAGCACACCTTTCGGCGCGGCAGCCGGATGGGGTGGTCCCCGATTTCTGGTACTCCAGTATGAGGGGGCCGCCCCATCCGGCTGCCGCGCAGCGCCCGAACGCAGTGTCACACCCTAATTAAAAAGATCCATCACCATGGCCTACCGCGACCTCCGAGACTTCATCACCCAGCTCGAACAATTGGGCGAACTCAAGCGCGTCCAGGCCGGAGTCTCGCCGCACCTCGAGATGACCGCCCTGTGTGACCGCACCCTGCGCGCTGGCGGCCCGGCGCTGCTGTTCGAGCAGCCTACCGGCCACAGCATTCCGGTGCTGGGCAACCTGTTTGGCACCACGCGCCGCGTGGCTTTGGGCATGGGTGTCAACGATGTGGGCGAGCTGCGCCAGTTTGGCCATGTGCTGGCCACACTGAAGGAGCCCGAGGCGCCCAAAGGTTTCAAGGAGCTGATCGGCATGGGCAGCCTGGTCAAAACGCTGTGGAGCATGGCGCCCAAGGAGTTGCGCAGCGCACCATGCCAAGACGTGGTGTGGGAAAGCGCGGACGTCGATTTGTCAAAGCTGCCCATCCAGCACTGCTGGCCCGGCGATGTGGCGCCGCTCATCACCTGGGGTTTGGTCATCACGCAAGGGCCGCACAAGGCGCGGCAAAACCTGGGCATCTACCGCCAGCAGGTGCTGGCGCGCAACAAAGTCATCATGCGCTGGCTGCCGCACCGCGGCGGCGCGCTTGATTTTCGCGACCACACTCAGAAAAACCCGGGCCAGCCCTACCCGGTGTGTGTGGCGCTGGGCGCCGACCCGGCCACCATTCTGGGCGCGGTGACGCCGGTGCCCGACAGTTTGAGCGAATACCAGTTTGCCGGTTTGCTGCGCGGCAGCCGCACCGAGCTGGTCAAAGCGCTGGGCAGCGAACTGCGCGTGCCGGCTTTTGCCGAAATCGTGCTGGAGGGCCACATTTACCCCGATGCAACCCACACAAGCGGTTTTGAGCACGCGCTGGAGGGCCCGTTTGGCGACCACACCGGTTATTACAACGAGCAGGCCGAGTTTCCGGTCTTCACCATTGACCGCATCACGCAGCGCGCAGACCCGATTTACCACTCCACCTACACCGGCAAGCCGCCCGACGAGCCCGCCATGCTGGCGCTGGCACTGAATGAATTGTTTGTGCCGCTGTTACAGCGCCAGTACCCCGAGATCACCGACTTTTACCTGCCGCCCGAGGGCTGCAGTTACCGCATGGCGGTGGTCAGCATCAAAAAAGCCTACCCCGGCCATGCCCGGCGCGTGATGTTTGGCATCTGGAGCTTTTTGCGCCAGTTCATGTACACCAAGTTCATTGTGGTGGTGGATGACGACATCAACCCGCGCGACTGGAAAGACGTGATCTGGGCCATCACCACCCGGGTTGACCCCACGCGTGACACCCTGCTGGCCGACAACACGCCCATTGATTACCTCGACTTTGCCTCGCCGGTCAGCGGCCTGGGCAGCAAGATGGGGATTGACGCCACCCACAAGTGGCCCGGCGAGACCTCCCGCGAGTGGGGCCGACCCCTGACCATGAGCCCGGAGGTGACCGCCCGGGTGGACGCACTCTGGCAGACGCTGGGGCTGTAAGGCAAATCACGACACCACGCGGTTGGGCATGACCGTGTTCAGGGTGTCGGGTAATCAAACCGCTGCAACAGATCGACCGTCTCAAACAAGGGCAGCCCCATCACGCCCGAATAACTCCCTGCCAGATGCTCAACAAAGGCGCCGGCCAAACCCTGCATCGCATAAGCACCGGCCTTGCCGGCATATTCGCCACTGCGCAGATAGCGGCTGATGCGGTCTTCACTGAGCTTGGCAAACCGTACCTTGGAGACCGACAGCGCAACTTCAGTTCGATTGCCCAAGGCCACCGCAATGGCACTCAAAACCTGATGCTCATGGCCGGATAACTGACGCAACATGTCAGCTGCCTGATTGGCGTTGGCCGGCTTACAAAGAATGTTGCCATTGAGCACAAGGACGGTTTCAGCGGCCAACACCGGAAAATGCGGCAGATTGCGCACACGCAGCGATTCAGAACCTGCACGGACTTTTTCCTGACAGATGCGTCGCACATAAATTTCTGCCGACTCATCGTCCAACGGCGTTTCGTTGACATCCGAACTGCGGCGAGGATCACAACGCAACAGCAGCACTTCGAAATTGACGCCGATCTGTTTGAGCAATTCGCGACGACGCGGATTTTGCGAACACAAATAAATTCGGCGCTGGATGATGCCCATAAAAAGAAACGCTACAGCCAGCGCACCGACCCCCGGTAAGCGTGCCAGGTGGCGTGCCCGAGCAGCGGCCCGACCAGCACCAGGCCCAGCGAAAAAGGCAGCAGCAAGGCCACCGCCACCAGCGTCACGATCAGTGCGCCCCACAGCAGCATGACGCCGGGCTGGGTCACCACCACCTCGATGCTGCCGATGGCTGCGGTGATGGCATCGGTGTCGCGGTCCAGAATCATCGGGATCGAGACCACGGTGATGGCAAACACCAGCGCGGCAAAGGCGCCGCCCACCAGGGTGTAGGCCAGCACGAAGTCCAGGTTTTCCGGATTGAATACCGCGCGAACCACCCCCACCGACGACGGCATGCCGGTGTTGAAAAATACCGCGATCACCACCAGCGAGGCGCGGCCCCACAGCAATTCCAGCACGATCAGCACGCCCACCAGCATCCCCATGCTGCGCAGGTGGGATTTCCAGCAGGTCATGGAACTGGCAAAACCGGCCGCCAGGCCCAGTTCCCGGCGGCGACTCACCTCATACAGACCCATCGCCAGGAACGGCCCCACCAGCAGGCAGCCCGACGCGATCGTCATGGTGTATTCGGGGCTGTCACGGAACACCGCGCCCAGCACCAGCGCCATGCACCAAAACGCCAGGCCGTAAAACAGGCTGATGCCCGGGTGCGCTGCCATATCGCGCCAACCCAACAACAACCAGCGCGACGGCGCAGACCAGGCCATGGCAATGACTTCCTTGGGCGGCGCCTCGGAGGGCGGCGGCACATAGGGCGGAGGTGGAACTTCGGGGGGAAGGTGGCTCATGCTGAAAGCTTAACGGGTCTGCGTACGTCCGGCCATTAAGGAAAACACCCATGCGAACCGTGCAATAAAGCGCCTTGACGCGACATTTGCAACACAAATGCCTCAAACAAGTTTTGATTCGTTAAAATACAACAAAATTTAACATCAAGTGTTAATAATGTAATCTTTGACAAATAACTACACGCATTCACATGTCTTCCGCCACCATTGAAAAATCGTTTTGCACCACCCGCGAGGCTGCCAAGCTACTTGGCGTGTCGGTGGGTACCGTGCAGCTCTGGGTAGAAAGCGGTCTGCTGCGAGCCTGGAAAACCGCTGGCGGCCACCGCCGTGTGATGCGCGACTCCATTGCGCAATTGCTGCGCAAGGAACCCGAACTTCCCGTCAAGCCGGTGCAGGCCGAGCCCCCGCCCCACCAGCCGCTCAACATCATGGTGGTGGAGGACGATGCAGACCTGCTGCGCTTGTACCAGGCCAGGCTGACGCGCTGGTCCTTACATACCAAAGTCACAGGAATTAACAGCGCTGTTGTGGCCCTGCTGGCGATCGGCCGGCACAGTCCGGACCTGTTGATCACCGACCTCAACATGCCCGAAATGGACGGCTTCAGCATGCTGCGCATCCTGCAGCAGGCGCCCGAACTGGCGTACACCACCATCGTCGCCGTGACCGGCCTTGATGAGGCGGCCATCGCCGCCAAAGGCGGCCTGCCACCCGGAATCCTCGTCCTGTCCAAACCCATTCCGTTTGACCGGCTGCAAGAAATTGCCATCGGCGTCGTCAACCAGCGCCGTTACCTGCTCAACACCCCTGCTTAGATTGCCCTCATGGATACCATTCTTATTGTTGACGACCACGACGACATTCGCCGCCTTCTCAGCATCACACTGGGCAAGGAGTTCCATATTATTGAAGCCGAGGACGGTGCCAGTGCACTTGCTGCGGTGCGCCACCACCGCCCCAAGGTGGTTTTGCTCGACGTCATGATGCCGGGCGAAGTCGACGGCCTGCAGGTGCTTGAAGTCATCAGGGCCGACCCCGACACCCGCGCCACCCTGGTGGCCATGATCACGGCGCGCGGCCAGGTCGCCGACCACGATGATGCGCGTGCGCGCGGTGCCGATGCTTATTTCATCAAGCCCTTCAGCCCGATGCAAGTGGCCGCCTGGGTGCGCAAGCAACTCAAGTAAACGCGCGCGGACCCAATCGCCCTCGCCGCCAATGTCTGCCAGCATTCCCCATTACCGCCGTACCGTGCTTTTGCTGTGGCTGGCTGCAGCCGTTCTGCTGGGCCTGACCTGGTGGCATGTTTTTGCACTCGTGAGCGACAGCCGCGCCAGGGAACAGGCCAACGCCGAGCGCGACCTGGCCAACCTGACCCGCGTCAGCCAGGAGCACGCCAACCGGACCTTTCGCGGCGCCGACCAGGTGATCCGCTTCATCCAGGCACGCTACCTTGAACTCGGCGACCAGCTCGACCTGACGGCGCTGACCACACAGGGCGTGATTGACGCAGAAATTTTTCCGCAGGTGGGCATCATTGACGCCAAGGGCATATATGCCCTGGCCAACCTCCCCGTTACAGGCAAACTCGACCTGTCCGACAGGGAGCACTTCAAGGTCCATGTAAGCGCCACCAGCGACGCGCTGTTTGTCTCGCAGCCGGTTCTGGGGCGCGCCACCGGCCAATGGTCGATCCAGCTGACCCGGCGCATCAACCGCCCGAATGGCGACTTTGCCGGCGTGGTGGTGGTGTCGGTCGACCCGGGTTACTTCACCCGTTTCTACAAGGAACTCAAGCTAGGCAACCAGGGCGTGATGGCACTTTATGGCCTGGACGGTGTGGCCCGTGCCCGCAGTGTGGGCAACCGCGAAGAATTTGGCAGCCAGGCCAAAGACTCCCCGGTCTTTGCGCGCATCAGCGCGGGCGAGCAGGAAGGCCACCTCACCTCCAACTCGCCAGTTGACATGGTCGAGCGGATCGTTCATTTTCGCAAGTTGCCCGGCTATTCCCTGGTGGTGATGGCGGGCCTGGACACCCAGTCGGTGCTGGTCACCCACAACATCGCCAAGGAAGCCCTGTGGCTGCAGGCGGCCATTGTGAGCCTGCTGGTGCTGGCGCTGGCCACGGCGCTGACGCGCCACCTGCAGCAAGTTCGCAGAGTAATGAGCCTGCGCCAACGGGAACAGCAACAAATCGAAAAGCGCAACACCCAGCTCAATGCCATTTTTGACCTGAGCCCGGACGGCTTTGTCTCGTTCGATGCCGAAAAACGTGTCAGCTACATCAGCCCGGCCTTCAGACAGATGACCGGCATGGGCCAGGAAACACTGGAAGGCGAGGGTGAAAACGATTTCTCGATCTGGCTGTCGTGGCGCTGCGCGTCCAGCACGCCCTTTCTGGGGGTGGCTGCGTTGCGTGCGGCAGTAACAAACGGAGAACCCGACCAGCGCATGCTGATTGAACTCAACCTGCAGGGCAAGCGCGTGCTGCAACTGGGCTTGCGCGCCAGCCAGTCCAGCAGCGTGTCACAAATTTTGTACCTGCGCGACGTCACCCACGAGGCCGAGGTCGACCAGATGAAAAGCGAATTTCTGGCCACCGCTGCCCATGAGTTGCGCACCCCGATGGCCAGCATTCTTGGCTACGCAGAGGTGTTGCTGCACGAAAAGTTCGACGAGGCAACCCAGCACGAGTTCCTGAACACCATTTACACCCAGTCCAAGTTGATGGCCAACATCCTCAACGAACTGCTGGACCTGGCGCGCATCGAGTCACGCCGCGACAAGGACTTCCGCTACGCCCGGGTCGACCTGCAGTTGCTGCTCACCGACCTGGCCTTCAACTACCCCGTGCCGCCTGGGCGCAGCGCGCTTGAGCTGACATTGCCCATGCAGCCCCTGTACCTGATGGCCGACGCCGACAAGCTGCGCCAGGCGCTGATCAACGTGATCTCCAACGCCTTCAAATACTCGCCTCACGGGGGTCCGGTGCTCGTAACGCTCTGGTGCAAATGCCCGGACGGCATGGCACCAACGGCCTGTATCGAGATCATCGACCACGGCATCGGCATGAATCCGGCGCAACTGGCGCGCGTGGGTGAACGTTTTTACCGTGCCGACGCCTCGGGCAAGATCCCCGGCACCGGCCTGGGCATGAGCATCGCCAAGGAAATCATTGCGCTGCACCATGGCACGCTCGAGATTGACAGCGCCCCCGGCCTGGGCACCACGGTGAGCCTGAACCTGCCCACCACGCTGCCAGACAGCCTTGACCCCGCCGGACGCAGCAATCCGGGACACCCGCCCGCCACCCTCGACTGACGCCTGTGAGTGCAACCAAGCCACGGCATCGCCTGCTGCACCGCTTCATGGACTTTCTTGAGCGGCTCACGCTGCCCTGCAAGCTGCGTTTCGGCCTGGGTGTTCTGCTGGGCATTATTTTGCTGATGGGTGCGCACGCCATCTACGGCGAGCGCCAGCAGGCAGCGCAGCTGCGCGACATGTACACATTGAAGCTGGTGGGCCTGTCTGTGACCAAGGAGGCCCATACCCACCTGATGGAAGTCGGGCGCAACCTGCGGCAAATGGTATTGGCCCGCAATGCCGGTGAGCGCGACGATGCCCGCCGCGCGCTGGACCACGCGCACCAGCAGTTGCGGCGCAACATGGCAGAAAGCAAAACACGCTTCAACTCGAAAAAGGGCCAGGGCCTGCTGGCCGAGGCCCTGGACGCGCTGGAGCGCTACCTGCAGCGCGTGACCCAGATGACGGATCGGGTGGCAGCCGACCCGGGTTTTGACACGGCAGCCGCCGCCGCCTTGCTGTTCGAACCCGGCAACCTGGCCTTGTTCGAGGAAAGTGACCGCCGCCTGGATGCGCTGGTACAGCACAAGGAAAACAACGCACGCCAGGCCTGGGAAAAAGCCGAGGCCTTTGCCAAGACTTCTGAGCGCCTGAGCCTGCTGCTGCTGGCGCTGGGACTGCTGGCGGGCCTGGGCACCGGCCTGTTGCTGATCAGATCCATCAGCCAACCCCTTGAGCGCCTGCGTTTACGCATTGAAGCCGTGGCACAAGGCCAACTGGACAGCCCGGTGCCGCACACCGACTTTCAAAATGATGTGGGCGTCATGGCGCGTGCCCTCACCGTGCTGCAGGATGCCGCGCGCGAGGTGAAAGTGCTGCACTGGATCAAGTCCAACACCACCGACATTGCCGCCAGCGTGCTGCCGCTGGAAACGCTGAACGCGTTTGCCGACACCTTGCTGACCCGATTGATCCCGCTGGTGGGCGCCCAGGCCGGGCTTTTGTATGTGCTGGACCGAGATGGCCAGCACTATGCCCTGCGCGGTGCGGTCGGCATGGCGGACCCTGCGCTGCCGGTAGCCACTTTTGCGAACACCGACGAACTGGCCGCGCTGCCGGGATTTGAAGCAGGGTCGGTGCTGCGGGTCCCGGTGATGCCGACGGGAAAAAAACAGGTGCTGGCGGTGCTGGTGTTGGGCACCACTGACGCGTTCAACCCGCACCACCAGGCTCTGCTGGACGAGTTGTTGCCGCTGGTGGCGCTGAATCTGGAAACTTTCGAGCGTAATCGGGTTGCCCAGAACCTGATGACCAAAACGCAGCAACAAGCGCGCGAGCTGGCGCAATCAGAAGCTGCCCTGCTGGGGCAGCAGCAGGAACTGGTCAGCCAGGCCGGTGAATTGCATCAGCAGTTCGAACTGACCCGCGCCGCACGCCAGCAGACCGAGGTGGCCAACCGCGCCAAGAGTGAATTTTTGGCCAACATGAGCCATGAAATCCGCACCCCGATGAATGCGGTGATCGGCCTGTCAGGCCTGGCGCTGAAAACCGATCTCGATGCCAGGCAGCGCGACTATCTGCTAAAAATCAACACCGAGGGCAAGGCGCTGGTGGGCATCATCAACGACATCCTGGATTACTCGAAGATTGGTGCCAAGAAGATGAACCTGGAGTCAGCGCCCTTTGTGCTGAACCAGGTGCTCGACAGCGTGACCACGTTGGTGGGGCAACTGGCGCATCAAAAGCACATCAGCTTTTCGATCGAGGTTCAGCCCGACGTGCCGCAAGCCCTGCTGGGCGATGCCACCCGCCTCAAGCAGGTGCTGACCAACCTGAGCCACAACGCGATCAAATTCACCGAGCAAGGCCGCGTCAAGGTGACTCTGGCGGTGACGCAGCGCCAGCGCCGGCGGGTGCAGTTGACGGTGTCGGTGCAAGACAGCGGCATTGGCATGACAGCGCAACAGTGCAGCAAGCTCTTCACCGCCTTCAGCCAGGCCGACAGCTCGACCACCCGCCGTTTTGGCGGCACCGGGCTGGGCCTGGCGATTTCAAAAAGCCTGGTTGAAATGATGCGCGGCCACCTGGTGGTGCAGTCTGAGCAGGGGGTGGGAAGCACGTTCACCTTCACCGCCTGGATGGACTTGCCAGCACAGACAGACGACGTGGACGTGGACGGCAGCCTGGCGCTGGACGCCCCACCAACGGTCTTCGGGGACTTGCCCGCGGGGCTGTCGGCCTTGCCGGAGCAAGTGGCCCTGGGTGAGTCAAGCTTGTCGGGCGCTGGCAGCGACCCCTTGCAGGGCCTGACCGTGCTGCTGGTCGAAGACAACGAGATCAACCAGCAAATTGCCAGCGAACTCATGACCGCGATGGGCGTGCGCGTGACCGTGGCGGACAACGGCCAGCAGGCGCTGGACATGCTGCAGAACGCAGCCCAACCCCTGCCCTGGTCGCTGGTGCTGATGGACCTGCAAATGCCGGGCATGGACGGCCACCAGGCCACGCTGGCACTGCGCCAGCAGGAGCGCCTTAAAGATTTGCCCATCATCGCCCTGACCGCCCATGCCGCCGCTGAGGTCGCAGCACGTTGTCTTGAGGAGGGCATGAACGGCCACCTGAGCAAGCCGATCGACCCCGACGCGCTGCGGCAATGCCTGGCACTTTGGGGGCGGCCGGTTGCGTCCGGGCCCGCCGCCACAGCCCCGCCCGGCGCACCCAAACAGCCCGGCACAGCCCTGCGGATCAGCAGCATCGACACGGTGCAGGGCTTGCGCCTGTGCGCGGGCAACCAGGCGCTTTACAACAGCGTGCTGAGAAAGTTTTTGGACAGCATCAGCACCTTGCCCGACCAGTTGACCAAGCTGGTGGCGGCCGGGCAGTGGTCGCAAGCACAGCGATTGGTGCACAACCTCAAGGGCGTGGCGGCCAACGTCGGGGCCAGCAAGTGCAGCGCCTTGAGCGGCGAAATCGAGCACGCGCTGGACCTGTCAGTGCAGCGCGGCGCGCTTTTGGCATCAGCGCAAAGCCTGCTCGCACCGCTGATGGCGCACCTGATGCATTTGGCGCTGCGTCTGCGCCAGGCCTTGCCCGACACGCCAGACCCGGTGCAAGCTGAGCAGCCAGTGGATACCGCGCGGCTGTCAGACACCTGCAGCACGCTGGCCAGGCTGCTGGCGACCAACAACGCAGAGGCCGAGCAGCTGCTGCAAACCCACAGTGGCTTGCTGCGCCACGGACTGGGTGTACCATTTGAGTTGCTGGCGCAACAAGTGCATGATTTTGATTTCTCGGACGCTCTGCGCACGCTCCAGCAAGCGGCCGCCGACGCGCGCATCACCCTAACCCAGAGTGGCCATGGACCTGTTTCAACCCGTTAAGCCCACCATTTTGGTCGTGGACGACTCGCCGGCCAATTTGTCTCTGCTGTTTGGCCTGCTGCACGAGTCCTACACCGTCAAGGCGGTCAACCATGGCGCCAAGGCGCTTGCCATGGTGAGCCAGGACGAGCCCGACCTGATCCTGCTCGACATCATGATGCCCGATATCGACGGCTACGAGGTCTGCCGCGCGCTCAAGCTGAACCCGCGCACCCAGCATATTCCGGTGATTTTTTTGACCAGCAAAAATGAGGTGGAAAACGAGGAAATGGGCATGGCCCTGGGTGCAGTGGACTACATCACCCGCCCGATCAGCCCCGGAATTTTGCTGTCGCGGCTGCGTGCGCACCTGGTCGATGCCAGCCACGCCCGGACCCTGCGGGTCAACAACGAGTATCTGGGATTCGAGGTGACCAAACGGACGCGCGACATGGCGGCGCTGCAAGAGGTCACCATTCTGGCGCTGGCTTCGCTGGCCGAGGTGCGCGACGTGGAGACCGGCAACCATTTGCGGCGCACCCAGCATTACATCCGGGCCCTGGCCTTGCACCTGAGCGAGCACCCGCGTTTTTCCAGCTTCCTGAGCCCCAGCGCGATCGACATGCTGTTCAAGTGCGCGCCGCTGCACGACATCGGCAAGGTGGGCATTCCGGACCGCATTCTGCTCAAACCCGGGCGTTACGAGCCGCACGAGTTCGAGATCATGAAAACGCACCCCCGGCTGGGTTATGAAGCCCTGGAGCAGGCGCAGGTGGCGACCATGGAGTCACTGGAATTCATCCAGATTGCCAAGCAGATCGTCTACACACACCACGAGAAGTGGGACGGTTCGGGCTACCCACAAGGCTTGGTGGGAGATGCCATTCCTATCCCCGGGCGGCTGATGGCACTGGCTGACGTTTATGACGCGCTCATCAGCCGAAGGGTTTACAAGGAAGGCATGGGCCACGAAAAAGCCAGGGCCATCCTGGTGGAAGGCCGGGGCAAGCACTTTGACCCGGATGTGGTCGATGCCTTTCTGACGCTCGAAGATGCGTTTCAGGCCATTGCCGCGCGTTACGCCGACAGCGACGAGGCACTGCAGAAAAAGGCGGCCCACTTGGCCACGATAATCGGCAGCTGACCCGCGCACAGCGTCAACCTCAGCACTCCCAGTCATGACAACACCCCAAAGACGCAGCACCGACACCCTCAACAGCCAGCTGCAGGACGCCAACACGCTGCTGCGCACCGTCATTGACGAGAACCCCAACATCATCCTGATGAAGGATTGGAATGGCAAGTTTTTGTTGGGCAACCGCGCGCTGGCCCAGCTCTATGGCACCACGCCCGACCAGCTGGTGGGCAAGGACGACGGCGCCTTCAACCCGAACGCCGAGCAGGTGGCTTTTTACCTGCAAAACGTGCGCGAGGTCATCTCGCAGGGACAGACCCGGGTGGTCATGGAAGAGTCCACCGACGCCGCCACCGGCGAGACCGTTTACTACCAGTCCATCAAGATCCCGCTGACCACCCCTAAGGGCGACAAGCAGATTTTGGTGATTGCCAACGACGTCTCGGAACTGAAACGGGTACAGCTCAAGCTGGAAGAAAGCGAGCGCCGCCTCAACTATGTGCTGGACGCCACCGGCGAAGGCATCTGGGACTGGGACATTCGCAGCGGCATCGTCACGCACAACCGGCGCTGGTGCGAGATCGCCGGGCTCGATGAGGCCTACCTGCAGCACCCGCTGCACGAATTTGTCGCGCTGTTACATGCCGATGACAAGGCCGGTGTGATGACCCGGCTGCAGGACTGCCTGGCAGGCCAGGGACGCTACCAAAGCGAACACCGCATTCACCTGCTCGGCCAGCAGGAAATATGGGTACTCGACCGCGGCGACGTGGTCGAGCGTGACGCCGACGGACAACCGCTGCGCATGGTCGGCAGCTTTGTCGACATCAGCCAGCGCAAGGCCGCCGAGGCACTGCTGAGCGAGCACAGTGCCCAACTCGACGCCATCTTTGCCCTGAGCCCGGACGGCTTCGTGGCCTTTGACCACAAGCGCCTGGTCAAGTATGTGAGCCCGGCGTTCACCACCCTCACCGGGCTGAGCGTCGCTGAAGTGTTCGGGCTCGACGAGCTGGCGTTTTCACACAAACTGGCAGACTTGTGCTCCCCGGAGGCACGTTTTCAGGGCCTGGCCGCACTGCGCCATGCGCCGCATGCCGGCACAGGCGATGCGCCGCACCAGGTGTTCGAGTTGAAAGAAGCTGCAGGCGCTGCCGCCGGTCGGCGCGTGTTGAAAATAGCCTTGCGCGAATCGCAGGAGCAGTCGGTCTCGCAGATTCTTTCGCTGCGCGACATCAGCCATGAAACGGCGGTGGAGCGCATGAAGAGCGAATTCCTGTCCACCGCAGCGCACGAGTTGCGCACCCCCATGTCGGGCATTTTCGGCTTTGCCGAAGTGCTGCTGACCGAACAGCTGACCGAGGCGGAGCGCAGGGAGTTTCTGGAAATCATTTACCGACAGTCCAAGCTCATGGGCTCCATCCTCAACGAGTTGCTGGACCTGGCCCGCATCGAGGCCTTGCAGGGCAAGGACTTTGTCTTTGAAGCCGTGCCGGTGCAGGCCTTGCTCGATGACGTGGTGCGCGGCCTCATGCTGCCCGACGACCGGGCGCTGCCCACCATGGCGCTTCCCGCCGGGCCGGCATTTTTGCGGGCGGATCAAAAAAAAGCCCAGATGGCCTTGCTCAATGTGCTGTCCAACGCCTACAAGTATTCGACGCCGGGCAAGCCGGTGCACATTGCGGTGCAAAGCCTGCCGGGCCAAATCGCCGTTCACATCACCGATCAGGGCGTGGGCATGTCGCCGGAACAAGCCGGGCGCGTGGGCGAGCGCTTTTACCGCGCCGACACCTCCGGCAAGGTTTCGGGCACCGGCTTGGGCATGAGCATCGTCAAGGAGATCATGGCGCTGCACTACGGCAGCATGGACATCAGCAGCGCCCCCGCAAAGGGAACCACTGTGAGCCTGATATTTCCGGCCGGAGAAAATTGACGCTGCCGCGCACCGTGCGTCAACACACAGACAGGCGCAACAGCGACCAGACCCAGCAAGACCCCGCGCGCTGCCGCCGTGACGCGGGCAGCGCGGGCTCTCGGCTTGTCAGACAATCCGGCTTTTAAAGCCACCGACCAAGCCCATGACCGCCTCACTCAAAATTGATTTTGTCTCCGACATTTCCTGCCCGTGGTGCGCCATTGGGCTGGCTGCGCTGGAGCAGGCCATCTCCAAGGTGCAGGGCGAGGTGGCGGTGCAGGTGCACGTCCAGCCGTTCGAACTCAACCCGCAGATGCCAACCGGCGGCCAGGACATCACCGAACACCTGACGCAAAAATATGGCTCCACCGCGCAGGAGCAGGCACAAATCCGCGACACCATCCGCCAGCGCGGCGCCGATCTGGGTTTTGTCTTCAACCCGTCGGGGCGCGGGCGCATCTACAACACCTTTGACGCGCACCGCCTGCTGCACTGGGCTGGGCTGGAATCCGCCGAGCAGCAACTGGCCCTGAAAAAGGCCTTGCTGGTGGCCTGCCACAGCGACAGCCTGGCGATGGAATCAGCCGGGGTGTTGCTGGCGGCGGTGACGCAAGTGGGTCTGGATACGACGCGTGCCAGCCAGATTCTGGCCGGTGACGAATTTGCCACCGAGGTGCGCGCAGCCGAAGCGTTTTACACAGCCCAGGGGATTCATTCGGTGCCCGCCGTCATCATCAACGAGCGGCATCTGATCTCTGGCGGCCAACCGGCTGCCGTCTTCGAGCAGGCGCTGCGCCAGATTGCAGCGCAGCCAGCCTGACGCCTGTTTTAGCGGTCAAAGTGCGCATCGAGCCCTGCGCAGACCTCAGGTGGCCTGGTAGGCACGCACCAGTTGCTGCACGTCCACGCGCGCCTTGAGGCGGGCCGCCAGCAGGTACAGACCGCCCAGTTTGCGGTGCAAAAAAAGCGTGTCGATGGGTGGGATGTGCCAGAAGTCGCGGTCCAGCCCCAGGGCCATGCCGGCTTCGCGCAGGCGAGGCACCAAGTCAGAGTTGGCAAAGTCGAAGTGACCCGGGTGGCGCAGCGGCGTCAGCGCCATTTCACACAGAGACAACACGGCCTCCTGGTGCTTGGGCTGCGTCTGCTCGGAGAAATAACCTATTGCCAACAGCGCACGCCGCATGGCGGCACGGTCGCCAGCCATGGCGGCCGTCATCAAGGCACGGTAGCCCTGGCCAAAGCCGGGCGCAAAACTGCGGGTGGCGCCAAAGTCGAGCAGGATCAGTTGCCGGGTCTGCGGGTCATAGCGGTAGTTGGCAAAGTTGGGGTCGGTCTGCATCAAACCGAACTCGAACAACTCCCGAAACAACAAACCCACCAACAGGCCCACGATGCGGTCGCGCTCGGCCTGCGGTGCATCCAGCATCGACTCCACCGGTACACCGTCAACAAAGGACATGGCCAGCACATGTTTGGTGCTCAGGTCGGCATGAAAGGCCGGCACCACAAACTCTGGCGCGTCCGCCAGCAGGGCGGCAAAGCGCTGCAGATGCGCGCCCTCGGCCTGGTAGTCGGCCTCTTCGCGCAGTTGGCGCTTGGCCTCAAGCAGCAGCGGCGCAATGTCCAGCGCTTTGGGAATCAGGCCGGACAGGCGCAGCAGCGACGCCACGTTGTTGACGTCACTGCTGATGCTGCGGCGCACGCCGGGGTACTGGATCTTGATGGCCAGGTCGCGCCCGTCTTTGGTTTTGGCGCGGTGCACCTGGCCAATGGATGCAGCGGCAATCGGTGTGAACGAGAACGGCTCGAAACGCTGTTGCCAACCGGCCCCCCAGGCGGCGCTGAGCACCGCCTGCACCTGGCGCTGCGGCATGGGCTGGGCGTCCGAGCGCAAACGGCCCAGAATGGCCGCCAGCTCGGGCGGCAGCAGGTCGCCCGCATCCATCGACACCAGTTGCCCCAGCTTCATCGCGGCGCCGCGCATTTGCGCCAGTTGCTGTGTGACGCGGCTGACATTGGCGGGGGTCAGCAGCAGATCGCTCAAGTTGGGGCGCTTGCCCTGAGCCAGCTGGCGCGCGCCGGCCATCAGCATGTTGCCCGCCACGCCAGTGGCCATTTGCCCCAGCCGCGCCAGGCGACCCAGGCGGCTGCTGGGCACGGTTGAGCTGTTGGCAGCGGGGTTTGTTTTCAAGACGTTGGACTCATAAGACAGATTGCAACATTACGGCACAACAGGGGAAGCCTTGCAGCCCGGCTGGCATTGCCACAAGGCTGTCACGGCGCAAACTCCGTCATTGCGAACAAAGTGAAGCAATCCATGACTTCTGAAGACATGGATCGCCACGCTTCGCTCGCGATGACGAGGCGCCTTCACCTTGACTGCATGCCAGCAAGGTTTTCGTTAAAGCACAACAATGCACCTTCTTTCCCAGCCATCACCGAGTCACCGCCATGAACCAACAGCAACGTTTTGTCCAGTCCACCCAGTGGCTGCGCCCGGTCACGCGCTGGGCGACACGCTTCTCGTTGAACGCGCCACAGTGGCTGCCCGCCCCGCTGCGCCATGCCCCGCTGCGCCTGACCTCGCTGGTGCTGAGGGCCTACAACCGGGTGCTGCGCTGACAAGCCCTTTGCGCGCCGCCCGTAGCCTGCCTGCTACCTCACATGGCCCTTGACCCCACAACTGACCCCAACCGATCAGGCAAAGACATCGTGAACGTGGTGACACCGCCCGCGGAAGTCGCCGAAATCGTGCCGCCATGGGCTTGCACAACCGACTGGGTAATGGCCAAGCCCAGGCCGGTGCCCTCGGAGCTGCGCTGACGCGCCGGGTCGACCCGAAAAAAGCGGTCAAATACCCGCAGCAGATGCTCTGGCGCGATGCGCTCGCCCTGGTTGGTCACGCTGATCTCCACGCCACTGTCCAGCGTTTGCACGCGCACCGTCACGGTGCTGCCGGGCTCGGCATGGCGCAGCGCGTTGGACAACAGGTTGCCCAGCGCCCGGCGCAGCATCAGGCGGTCGGCGCTGACCGTGCCGTCACCCAGCAAACTCAGGGCCACATTTTTTTCCTCGGCCAGCGCATCGAAATAATCGAACAGGGCGCGCACTTCATCGACCAGTGACAATTCTTCCCGCTGCAGCAGCGCCAGCCCATGGTCTGACTTGGCCAGCAGCAGCATGTCGGAAATCATGCGGGCCATGCGCTCGAATTCTTCAGCGTTCGATTCCAAAATAGCCCGGTAGTCGTCGGCACTGCGTGCGCGCGACAGCGTCACCTGGGTTTGTGTCAGCAGGTTGCTCACCGGGGTGCGCAGTTCATGCGCAATGTCGGAAGAAAAGTCGGTGAGCCGCTGAAACGCCTCTTCCAGCCGCGCCAGCATGTCGTTGAGCGACTGCGCCAGTTCGGCCAGCTCGCGCGGGATGGTCTGCACCGGCAACCGCTGGCTGAGTTGCTGCGCCGTCACGCCCTGGGCCTGCCGACGCATGGCGCGCAGGGGCGCCAGACCCCGGTGCACTGCCACCCAGCCCAACACGCCGGTCAACAAGGCCGCGCCGGTCACAAACAACCAGAGGGTCTGCAAAAATGACTGCATGTAGGTTTGGTGGTGAATGATGTCGGCAGCCACTGCCACGAAGACTTGCAGCGGCTGCCCCGTGGCGCCCGCGATCGCCGTTGGCAGGCGGGCCGCCAGCCCGCGGTAAGTCTGGGTATTCAGTTGCCACAGCGCCGGCTGGCTTGGCGTTTGGGTGGCCTGGCGCATCACCAGCGCGGGGTCAAAGTCGGCCTGGCCGGTGGCAAAAATGACGGCTTCGTCGGCGTCGATCACCATCACTTCCATGCCGTGGTGACCCACCAAGGAATAGGCCAGCTGGTGGGTGAATTCGGTCAGGCCATCGTCCGAATGCACCCGCAGCAGCGCCTGCCGGGTTAGTTCCATCTTGCCCGCCAGGACCTCCATGTCGAGGTCTTCAAAGTGCTGCTGCACCGACGCGGCAATGACAAAACCCAAGCCCAGCAGCACGGTGGATGCGGCCAGCACAAACATCAGCGTCAGGCGCTGGGTGAGAGAAATTCGGTTCAGGCGCAATTGGGGTCTTCCAGCACGTAACCCATGCCGCGCACGGTGCGGATCAGCTTGGGGCTATAGGCGTCGTCCACCTTGGCGCGCAGGCGGCGCATGGCGACCTCGATCACGTTGGTGTCGGAATCAAAATTCATGTCCCACACCTGCGAGGCGATCAGCGAGCGCGGCAGCACCTCGCCCTGACGCCGCAACAGCAACTCCAGCAGGGCGAATTCCTTGGCGGTCAGGTCAATGCGCTGGCCGGCACGGCTGACACGGCGGCGCAGCAGGTCCAGCTCCAGATTGGCGGCGCGTAAAAATGGGTCGGTGGGCGCTTTGCCACCCCGGCGCAACAGCGTGCGCACGCGCGCCAGCAACTCGGAAAACGCAAAGGGCTTGACGAGGTAGTCGTCAGCGCCCAACTCCAGCCCCTTGACGCGGTCGTCCACCGCGTCTCGGGCGGTCAAAAACATCACCGGCATGTCTTTGCCGGCGCGGCGCATACCGGCCAGCACACCCCAGCCGTCGATGCCGGGCAACATCACATCCAGAATGGCCATGTCGTGGTGCTCGGTCGAGGCCAGGTGGAGCCCGTCGACGCCATCACGCGCCAGGTCCACCGTGAAGCCGGCTTCGGTCAGGCCTTGTTTCAGGTAGTCCCCGGTTTTGACTTCGTCCTCGACGATGAGGATTTTCATGGCGGTTTTTCTTTCAGAATCAAGCTGAGGCTATTCTGCCCTGATTGGCGTGCTTGGTGCGTAGCCGAATGAAGCGCCGCGCAATCCGGGATTGATGTGGCACGGCCAAACACGGATTGTCATGTATGTCAAAGTTACCGAGGTTTATCGTTGTTATCTAAAAATACGAAAAAACTATCCGCGCTTGTTTAGACCTATTTGGATATAATTTCTCATGATTTCTACCGTTGACAATCCCAAGCCTTTGTTATGGGTTGGCTCGGCCAAAAAAGATTTGCAGGCAATGCCGGACGAAGTGCAAGACACCTTTGGCTACGCTTTGCATTTGGCCCAGACCGGTAGTAAACATTCACAGGCAAAACCCTTGAAGGGCTTTGGGTCGGCGGGGGTCCTGGAGGTAGTGGAGAGTGAGGCGGGCAGCACCTACCGCGCCGTGTACACCGTAAAAATTGCCGGTGCGGTGTATGTGCTGCACTGCTTCCAGAAGAAATCCACGTCCGGCATTGCCACGCCCAAGCCTGACATGGACTTGATACAAGACCGGCTGAAAGCTGCCATGGCTCATGCAGCCCAGTCGGCCCTTTGATTTTTGAAAGGACACCGCATGAATACACCCCATATTGCGATTGAAGTCGGCAGCGGCAACGTCTATGCCGACCTCGGGTTGGCCGATGCCCAAGAAATGCTGGTCAAAGCCAAACTGGCCAGCAAAATTGCCGAGATCATCAAACGCCAGAACCTTACCCAGCAACAAGCCTCCGAACTGCTGGCCATGCCACAACCCAAGGTATCGATGATGCTACGCGGCCAGTTCAGGGGCATCAGCGAATCCAAGATGCTCGATTGCCTGGCGCGCCTGGGCCGCGACATCGACATCGTGGTCAAACCAGCCCGCCGTAAAACCAAAACCGATACGCAGGGCATCAGTGGCCGGGTCAATGTGGTCTTCGTGTAGTGCGGCAGGCAAGTAAACGATGGGAGGCTGTGATGAGTGAACCCGACAATAGTTCTGAGGCGCGCGTGGCACTGTTCCAAAGCCGCGAAATCCGCCGCACCCTGCACAACGACGAATGGTGGTTTGTCATCACCGACATCGTTGCCGCACTGACCGATGCCGCCGACCCGTCGGACTATTGGAAAAAGATGCGCAGACGCGATCCCGATTTGAGCTTGGACAGCCAAGGGGGGGGGGACAAATTGCCCCCCCCCCTTGCGCTGGCGTTTGACACGGCCGGTGGGCGGCAAAAGCTCCAGTGCTGGAATACGCAAGGCATTTTTCGCCTGATCCAGTCCATCCCCAGCCCGAAGGCAGAACCTTTTCAAGTCAAAGCGAAGCGCATGGCAACCCTTCAGGCATATTTTTGATAGACAGTAGTGCTGCCATCACGCCGCACCAGCAACACGTCATACGCGTCCTTGCGGCCCTTGTAGGCCGGGCCGTCCATGCCGGGCGAGCCCACCACCATGCCGGGCACGGTCAGCCCCAGGGCGTCGGGCTTGTCGCGCAGCAGGCGCTTGATCTCGCGCGCCGGGACATGGCCTTCGATCACATAGCCGGCCACCCGGGCGGTGTGGCATGAGCCCAATTTGGCCGGCAGACCCAGTTGGGCACGCACACCCTTGTTGCCGATGTCGGACACCCGCACCGAAAACCCGGCCTGCTCCATCAGCGCAATCCAGTCTTTGCAGCAGCCACAGCTGGGGTCTTTCCAGACTTCCATGTCAATGCCCTTCGGTGCGGCGGCCATGCCAGCCAGCGGCAGCATGAGTGCGCCCATCAGCCAAAAGCGGCGGCTTTTCATTGTGTTGGTCTGCATGCTCTACATCCTTTGACTTGATTGAAACAGTGGCTGGAGTGTGTGGCAGGCGGTTCGACCGCGGCATGACCGCAACATTACTTTTTTGTAATTTGCGCGACATCGGGCTGATACAAAAAGATCGGCAAAATGAAACTTGAGACCATGCTCGACCGGGGCAAGGCCGGCGACAAGGTGCGCTTCATGACGGTTCACGAAAACGGCCAGATGATCGTCACCGAGCTGCAGCCGGCCAAGTAGTTACATCACACACCCCGGATTGCGCTTCGTTTGATTCGGGCTACGAGTCTGGAATCTCATGCGCGCTCAAGAATTTGAACGGATGGGCCTTGCCTGCGTCGACGCTTTGAACAATGGCACACAAAATCAGCGCTAAATTTGTAGCTAAAATTCTATTCAACTCAAGGAGATGAACCATGGAAGCAATTTTTGCTGATGTGACTGTCAGCATGTCGGAATTCAAGAAGAACCCGGCTGCCGTGCTCAGACAGGCTGAAAAGCGACCGGTCGCCGTGCTGAACCACAACAAGGCTGCCTTTTACATGCTGGAGCCCGCCTTGTTTGAGGCCATGCTCGACGAATTGGCCGACGATGAGTTGAAACGTGTTGTTTTGGCTCGCATGGGTGAACGCGCGCATGCCATTGAGGTCGACATTGACAAACGCGGAAAGACTCTGGTGTACCGCTCTGCGGTGGCGCGCCTTATGGAGAAAGCACCTCTGCTGGCGCGATCAATCAAGGACAAGCTCGGGCATTAAAAAACCAGGAAAAGCTTTGAGCCCTCACCCTCCCAGATAACAAAAATGTCATCTGGCGGTCAGCTGGGTGTCGGGCGCATGCGGGCAAACTGCGGCGGTACTTTTTACCACCTTCAGCCACAGGAAAAGCCGCATGAAAGCTCTTTTGACACCCCTCTTGATCACCCTTGCCCTCAATCTGGCCGCCCCTGCCATGGCCCAGACCGACCACAGCATGCACGGCATGCCTGCCGCCAAACCCATGGCGGCAGCCAAGCCCGCCGCCGCAGGTGCCAACGCCGACATGGGCGACGGCCTGGTCAAGAAGGTCGACAAAACCAAGGGCACGGTCACGCTGGCGCACGGCGCACTGCCCAACGGCATGCCGCCCATGACCATGGCCTACAAGGTGAAAGACGCCGCCTGGCTGGACCAATTGAAAGCCGGCCAGAAGATCCGCTTCGCCACCGACCCCGCCGATGGCGGCATGACGGTGCTGCGCTATGAGCTGGTCAAGTAAAGACGCTGGCTGGGCTCTGGTATTTGCGGCCTGGCTGGTTTCAGCCACGGCCACGCTGGGCGCCTTGTTCATGAGCGAAATCATGGGGTTTGCGCCTTGCGTGCTGTGCTGGTGGCAGCGCATTTTCATGTTCCCGCTGGTGTTGATTTTGGCGCTGGGCCTGTTTCCGTTCGATGCCAAGGTGCTGCGTTATGCGCTGCCGCTGGCCGCTGGTGGCCTGCTGGTGGCCGGCTTTCATGTCTTGCTCACGATCGGCGTCATTCCTGAAACCCTGGCGCCCTGCCGTGACGGCATTCCCTGCAAGGATCTGCAGATCGAATGGTTTGGCTTTGTCACGATTCCCCTGCTCTCCTTTTTCGCCTTCCTGGTGCTCAACTTGCTGCTGGTCACCGCTCACTTGAAGACCTCCAAATGAAACAAAGAAATATTTTTATTGCCGCTGCCGCCTTGCTGATCCTGGTCTTTGCCGGTGGCGCGTTCCTGTATCAAAAACAGCAAGCTGATGCAGCGGCGCAGTTGGCGCAGCAGAACATGGCCGCGCTGGTGCGGGCCGATGCACCAAGTTTTGGCAACCCGGACGCACCCGTGCACATCGTCGAATTTCTTGATCCGGCGTGTGAAACCTGCCGCCAGTTCTACCCGATGGTGAAGGCGCTGATGGCCGAGCATCCGGGCAAGATCCGGCTGTCGCTGCGTTACGCGCCGTTTCATCGCGGCTCGGACGTGGTGGTGAAGGTGCTGGAAGCCTCGCGCAAGCAGGGCAAGTTCGAGGCCACGCTCGAAGCCCTGCTCTTCCAGCAGGATGTCTGGGTGCACAACCACACCGCCAGGCCTGAGTTGATCGGCCCGCTGCTGGCACCACTGGGCATGGACCTGGTGCAACTGCAAAACGATGCCAGCGCGCCTGACGTGGCCGCCGTGATCGCGCGTGATCTGGCGGATGCCAA
Source organism: uncultured Rhodoferax sp. (assembly GCA_964538895.1). Classification (GTDB taxonomy): domain Bacteria; phylum Pseudomonadota; class Gammaproteobacteria; order Burkholderiales; family Burkholderiaceae_C; genus Rhodoferax. The sequence continues at coordinate 6,226 of CAZIGL010000035.1, read as the reverse complement.
AACCCTGAATGTGACCATGACCCCCGAGTTCTTTGTCAACGGCAAGCCACTGCCCCAATTCGGCTTTACCCAGCTGAAGCAACTGGTGGACGAAGCGCTCGCCAGCGCCAAATAGGCACACCATGCACCACGTTTTGCACACCGCAGCGCTCGCCACGCTGCTGTTGTTGTTTGCGCCTGCGCGCGCCCTGGCTGACGAACCCCTGCCCGGCGCCAGCGTCGAGGCCTTGCTGACGCTGGCCAAAGCCAACAACCCCGACTACGCCAGCATGCGTTTTGAAGCGCAGGCGGCCGCCGAGCGCATCGCGCCAGCGGGGGCGCTGATGGACCCCAAGTTCCGTGTCGAGTGGATGGACGTCACCCGGGGAGGCTCGCAAAACGCCACTTTGTGGCCCAGCGACGTGGGCAGCACCCAATACACCCTGATGCAGGACCTGCCCTGGTTTGGCAAACGCGGCCTGAAGCAAAACATCGCAGCGCAAGAGGCACAGGCCAGCCAGGGCAAAGCCCAAGCTACCTGGGCTGAACTGGCGGCCAGGGTCAAAACCACCCACGCCCAGCGCTACTACCTGCACCACACGCAAAAACTCACGCTGGAGCTGCTCGACCTGAGCACACGGCTGGCCCAGGTGGCGCAGGTGCGCTATGCCGGCGGCCTGGCGCTGCAGCAGGACGCCATTCGCGCGCAGTTGGAGCAAACCGCCCTGCAGACCGAGTTGGTGGCGCTGCAAGGCGAGTCGCGCCAGTTTGACGCCCGGCTCAACGCCTTGCTGGCTCGGCCGGCCAAGGCCGCGCTGGCGGCGCCCGCGCGCCTGCGCCCGGTGCCCGCGGCCGCCACGCTCGACGCCGACACCCTGATGGTGCGCGCGCAAGAGCGCAACCCCCAGTTGTTGACCGAGACGTCGCGCATCAGATCGGCTGAACTCGCGACCGAGCTGAGCCTGAAAAACCGTTACCCGGACTTCACACTGGCCATCACACCCACCCAGATGCAAAGCCGGATCAGCGAATGGAGCCTGATGCTGGAGGTCAACATTCCGCTGCAACAGGCGTCACGCCGCGCCGAAGAGCGCGAAGCACAGGCCATGCTGGCGGCAGCCCAATCGCGCCGCGCCGCCGCCCTCAACCAGGTGGTGTCCGAGCTGTCTGAGGGCCTGGCCGGGCTCGATAGCGCGCAACGCACCGAACAACTCGCCAAAAGCCGCCTGCTGCCGCAAGCCGAGCTGAGCTTCCAGGCGGCGCTGGCGGGCTATGAAAACGGCAAACTCGACTTTGCCACCCTGCTCGACGCCCAGCGCCAGGTGCGCCAGGCCAAACAGGCGCAACTCAAGGCGCAGTTGGAAGCCCAAATGCGGCTGGCGGAAATTGAGAAATTACTCGGAGAAGAATTATGAAATCGGGCACTGGATGGGTCGTCGGAGCGCTGCTTGCCGCGCTGGCCGGCGCGGGCGGGTATTACGCGGGCACGCGTGGCCATGCCGCCAATGCGCCAGATTCTGCGGGGGCAACCACACCGGCCCAGCCTGAGAAAAAATTGCTCTACTACCGCAACCCGATGGGCTTGCCCGACACCTCGCCCACACCGAAGAAAGACCCGATGGGCATGGACTACATCGCGGTCTATGCCGGTGGCGCCGACGAAGAACCCCTGGCCGCCAACCAGATCAAGCTCAGCACCGACAAGGTACAAAAGCTTGGTGTGCGCACAGAAGCAGCCCAACTGCGCACCCTCGACAGGCTGGTGCGCGCCTCGGGCCGCATCGAGCCCGACGAGCGCCGGGTGTATGCCATTTCGCCCAAGTTCGAAGGTTATGTGGAGCGCCTGCATGTCAACGTCACGGGCCAGGCCGTGGCCAAGGGACAGGCGCTGTTCGAGGTGTACAGCCCCGAGCTGGTCTCGGCCCAGCGCGAATACGCCATTGCCGTGCAGGGCGTGAGCACGCTGAAGGACGCAGATAGTCAGGCGCAGATGGGCATGCAACAACTGGCCGACGCCAGCTTGGCGCGCTTGCGCAACTGGGACATTTCCGAGGCGCAAATCAAGGCCTTGACCGAATCGGGCGCCACCACCCGCACGCTGAGTTTGCGCTCACCCGTGAGCGGCATCGTGATGGAAAAGAAAGCGCTGCAGGGCATGCGCTTCATGCCCGGCGAGGCGTTGTACCAGATTGCCGATCTGTCGAGCGTCTGGGTCATTGCCGATGTCTTCGAGCAGGACATTGCACTGGTCAAGAACGGCGCCAAAGCCACGGTCAACATCAACGCCTACCCCGGCAAAACCTTCACCGGCCGGGTCGCTTATGTCTACCCCACGCTCACCGCCGAGACCCGGACCGTGCCGGTGCGGGTGGAACTGGCCAACCCGGGCGGGCTGCTCAAACCCGGCATGTTTGCCCAGGTGGAATTGCCGGTGGATGCCAAGGGCCAGGTCGTCACCGTGCCGGTGTCGGCAGTGATCGACAGTGGCACACGCCAGATCGTGCTGGTCGACCAAGGGGCTGGCCGATACGCGTCGCGGGAAGTCAAACTGGGGGCACGCAGCGACACCCATGTGGAAGTGCTGGACGGCGTGGATGACGGCGAACCGGTGGTGGTGGCGGCCAACTTCCTGATAGATGCCGAGAGCAACCTGCAAGCCGCGCTGGGGGGTTTAGGAGGTGCTGCACCCGCCGCCGCGCCAGCAGCCGCAGCGGCCAAAACTGTCGGCCATCAAACCACCGGCACCGTTGAAGACGTGGACTTGAAAGACGGCTCGGTCAGCATGAGCCACGCGCCGGTGCCCAGCCTGAAGTGGCCGGCCATGACGATGGAGTTCAAGGCCGCCAACCCGGCCCTGTTGCAGGCGCTCAAACCCGGTGCCAAGGTGGAGTTCGAGTTTGTCGAGCGCGCGCCGGGTGAGTGGGTCATTACCGGCGCCAAACCATTGACGACCAGCAAGGCCAACGGCTCATGACCCGGATTCCTTCACTGCGCACGGACCTTGCACCGTCATCGCGAGCGAAGCGTGGCGATCCATGCAGTCCGGAAGTCATGGATTGCCGCGCTTCGCTCGCAATGACGCGACCACGCCATTCGTTTCAATAACGGGACCGCACACCATGCTTTCCAACATCATCGGCTGGTCGGGCCGCAATCGTTTTCTGGTGCTGCTGAGCACCCTGTTCATCATCGCGGCGGGCATTTTTTCCGTGCTGCGAACCCCCATCGACGCGCTGCCAGACTTGTCGGACGTGCAGGTCATCGTATATACCGAGGTCCCCGGCCAGGCGCCGCAGGTGGTGGAGGATCAGGTCACCTACCCGCTGACCACCGCCATGCTGTCCGTCCCCAAGTCCCGGGTCGTGCGCGGTTTCTCGTTCTTCGGCGCGTCCTTTGTCTACATCATCTTCGAGGACGGCACCGACATCTACTGGGCGCGCTCGCGGGTGCTGGAGTACCTCAACTCGGCGGCCGGGCGCATGCCCCGGGGCGTCACGCCGCAAATCGGGCCGGACGCCACCGGCGTGGGCTGGGTCTACCAATACGCCCTGATCGCCAAGGACAAAACCCTGGCCGAGCTGCGCAGCATCCAGGATTGGTACGTGCGTTACCAGCTGACCAAAGCACACGGCGTGGCCGAAGTGGCGTCGATTGGCGGCTTTGTCCAGACCTACCAGGTCACCGTCGACCCGGTCAAGCTTCGCGCTTACAACATCCCGCTGATGAAGGTCGGCCAGGTGATCCGCGACTCGAACCGCGACGTGGGCGGGCGCGCCATCGAAATGGCCGAGACCGAGTACATGGTGCGCGGCAAGGGTTACCTGCGCGGCATCAGCGACATCGAGATGCTGGTGGTCAAGGCCGACCAGGGCACACCAGTGCTGATCCGCGACATCGCCCGCGTCGAACTGGTGCCCGACGAGCGCCGCGGTCTGACCGAGCTCAACGGCGAAGGCGAAGTGGTGTCGGGTATCGCCATGGCGCGATATGGCGAAAACGCACTGGAGGTGATTGCCAACGTCAAGGAGAAGATTGCCGAGATCGGCCCCGGCCTGCCCGAGGGCGTGAGCATCGTGCCGGTGTACGACCGCTCCGAGCTGATTTACCGCGCCATCGACACACTCAAGAACACGCTGATCGAGGAACTGATCATTGTCGCCGTGGTGTGTTTTGTGTTCCTGCTGCACCTGCGCAGCGCCTTGGTGGCCACCATCATGTTGCCGATCGCGATCCTGATGGCGTTCATTGCCATGCGCGCCCTGGGCATGACCTCCAACCTGATGAGCCTGGGTGGCATTGCGATTTCCATCGGCGCCATGGTCGATGCCTCGATTGTGATGATCGAAAACGCGCACAAGCACCTGGAGCGCCTGCCCAAGGAGCACAGCGAGCGCGAACGCGCCGCCGCCCTGATCGCCGCCAGCAAGGAGGTGGGCCCGTCGCTGTTCTTCTCGCTGATGATCATCACGGTGTCGTTTGCGCCGGTGTTTGCCCTTGAGGGTCAGGAAGGCCGGCTGTTTGCGCCGCTGGCCTGGACCAAAACGTTTGCGATGGCGTCGGCGGCCTTTTTGTCGGTCACGCTGGTGCCGGTGCTGATGCTGCTGTTTGTGCGCGGCAAGATCATGCCGGAAGCCAAAAACCCGGTGAACCGTGCGCTGATCTGGCTCTACCGGCCGATCATTACGGGCGTGATGCGCTGGAAAAAACTCACCATTGTGCTGGCGCTCGGCTTCCTCGGGGTTTCGTTCATTCCGGCCTCGCAACTGGGCTCCGAGTTCATGCCCACGCTCAATGAGGGCTCGCTGCTCTACATGCCGGCCTCGCTGCCGGGCATGTCGGTCACCAAGGCCGCCGAGCTGATGCAGACGCAGGACAAGATCATCAAGAGCTTTCCCGAAGTGGCCTCGGTCTTCGGCAAGGCCGGCCGCGCCAACACCGCCACTGACCCCGCGCCCATGGAGATGTTCGAGACCATCATCAACCTTAAGCCAGAAAGCGAGTGGCGCGCCGGCATGACCATGGACAAGCTGATTGCCGAGCTTGACCAAGCCATGCAGTTCCCTGGTGTCGCCAACTCCTGGACCATGCCGATCAAGGCACGCATCGACATGCTGTCCACCGGCATTCGCACGCCCATCGGCATCAAGGTGTTTGGCAAGGACCTGGTGGAAATGGAACGCCTGGCCAAGGAGATCGAGGCCGTGGTCAAGACCGTGCCGGGCACCTCCAGCGCCTTTGCCGAACGCCTCACCGGCGGCTTCTACCTCAACATCGACCCCGACCGCGAGCAGCTCGCCCGCTACGGCCTGGCGGTGGGCGACCTGCTGGATGTGATCGGCAGCGCGCTCGGCGGCGAGATGGTGACCACCACGGTGGAGGGCCGCGAGCGTTACGGCGTCACGGTGCGCTACCCGCGTGAACTTCGCAGCGACCCGCAGCAGATTGCGCGCGAGGTGCTGGTGCCCACCATGATGGGCGCCATGATCCCGCTCGGCCAGTTGGCCAAGGTCGAGATCGCCAAGGGCGCGCCGGTGATCCGCACCGAGAACGCGCTGCTGTCGGCCTACATCTACGTGGACCTGCGCGAGCGCGACATCGGCAGCTACGTGGCAGACGCCAAAAAGGCCGTGAGTGAGCAAGTCGCTTTCCCGCCGGGCTACTACATCACCTGGAGCGGCCAGTTCGAGTACATGGAGCGCGCCATCGAGAAGATGAAGGTGGTGGTGCCGGTCACGCTGCTGCTGATCTTTTTGCTGCTCTACCTCAACTTCAAACGCATCACCGAAACCCTGATCGTCATGCTGTCTGTGCCGTTCGCGCTGGTGGGCGGGGTTTGGCTGATGTGGGCACTGGACTACAACATGTCGGTGGCAGTGGCCATCGGCTTTATCGCGCTGGCGGGTGTGGCCGCCGAAACCGGCGTGGTGATGCTGATCTACCTGGACCAGGCCTGGGAAGCCATCAAACTCAAGTGCCGCAGCGCGGGCCGCGAGCCCGGTGCGGCCGACCTCTATGCCGCGGTGATGGAGGGCGCGGTGGAACGGGTGCGGCCCAAGATGATGACCGTGGTGTCCACCATGGCCGGCCTGCTGCCGATCATGTGGGTCAGCGGCACCGGCTCGGAGGTGATGCGCCGCATTGCCGCCCCCATGGTGGGAGGCATGGTGTCCAGCACCGTGCTGACGCTGGTGGTGATTCCGGCGTTGTATGCGATGGTCAAGCAGTGGCGGCTGGGGCGGGGGCTGGA
>CAZIGL010000034.1:0-31220 GCA_964538895.1 uncultured Rhodoferax sp. | reverse complement strand
TACTCCGGTTGGCGAAATCAACGCCACATTGCCGACTTTTAGGTGTACGCCCGACCGACTGCATTGGAGCAACCCGACCGATTAGTCACATAACTGAACCTCGCTCTCGTCTTGGATCGGCAGTTCGAAATCTTTCAGGCGAAAGCCGCAAGAACTGGCAGGTATGAGTGACCTGGTTAACCGGGAATTGAACATCTTCAAATTGAGGGGCGTTTCCGATGGGATCGGAAGATCGTTCTGGGATTGCATTTGCGCCTTCGCGGTATGGGTAAAGCCAGTCCAGCGGGGGTCTACCACCTTTCCCCAAAGTTTTGATGCTGGATTGGCCTTCCTGAAAGGAATGCCGTCCCATGCTGAAAAATTCCGTTCTCACATTGCTGCTTGCCCACGGCATGGCCGCCATGGCTCAAACTGTCAGCGGTAATGTTTTTTGCACTGGCACGTTGTTTGACCCGTCACCCGCCTCAGTATCCATCAGTGGCACGGTTGCCGCATCCGATGTCGGTCTGCCTGGCGCCATTTGGGTTGGCATCGAAGATCCGGGGGCACCTGGCATGCCTGCGGCGTTTTTGACGCCCAGTGGCTGGGTGGCCTGGACGACCGGCGGCTTCCCAACTTACGTTGAAACACCGGCAATCGGGTCAACCTTTTCTTACTCGGCTTGCATCCCTGTATCACCCACCGGGGGCGGCTGTGCCGCAACCAGTGACAACTTTATTGGGTGGAAGATCTACGCGGGTTATGGCGTTTTAACGCCTGAGCACCAAGCCTTGATTGGAAGACGACGCGCATCACTCGACCTGGCGAAACCCTGGCTGCAACAAAAGGGCAAGTGGCGTGCCATCTATGACTATGACACTGCCTTTCGTAATGCGCTCGTCCAAAAGTCAGCCAATGATGGCCGCTGGGGCAAGGCTCTGACGATTCCATTCATCAGTTGCACCCCGCCCGAGTCCAGTGGTCAATGAATTTTTTCCCGAGGGGCACCCATGGAAACCTTAACTGGTGAGCAACAAAAGCGTATCGCGCTGCTGGAGGCCTTTGAGGCCAAAACGACACCCGAGCGGGACATTCGCAATGCCGGCATTGATCAGCACGAACAGGAATACCGTGAAAAATGGCTGCAATTGCAGTCCAGTATGGAAGCCACTCGCGGCGATCTGCACACCAGACTGAAGGGGCTCAATGCCTCGGAGCAATCCATTGCCGCATCTGTGGCTATTGAGCTTGCCAAACTCACCGAAGGCTACTACGCAGAAAAAGACAAGGCCGCGCGCGAACTGGATGGCACGCTTGCCAAACCACAAAGCTGGCTCGATTTCTTGAAGGAATCGAAGCTTGAACAACCCAACGACCCCATTTTTGACAGTCTGATTGAGGAAGCCGAAAAAGTGCCGGATTCTGTTCTGGAAGGCGTCACCAAGCAAACTGCACCCAACATTGTCCTGGCTGATTTGCATGCGCGCGAGGGCAAGGACGGTGTCATGGAGTACACGCGCGGCCTGACGGTGACACTGCGCGACGTGGGTGACCGTCTGGATGTGCGCAAAACCGATGATCGGGACATTGAAGCGGCGCTCAAGATTGCCGCCAAGAAATTCGACGTGGACAAAGGCCTGCTGCTGACCGGCGACACCGCGTTCAAAGTACGTGCAGCGGAAATTGGTGGCAAGCTGGGCTACCCCTTGCAAAACACGGAGCCCGAAGTGTTGCGGGCCTGGATGAAAGGAAAACAAGTATCCCAAGGGCTTGAACACGTCCGCATTCCAAGTATCGACGCGGGCATCACGGGCGATCCGGCAAACAACCTGACGGTTGCGTCTGTGGGCACGACCATTCTTCGCGCTGATCAACGAACAATGGATGTCCTGAAGAACCATCCTGTGGCCGGGGTTGACCTGGTTGGCCACGACAAGATTTCAATGCCGGATGAGCGCATGCTGGCGACCAATGCCAGTATCAAAGATCTGGGCTATCAGGCAATTCAGCAAATCGCCAAGGTTGACCTTGAAAAGAGGGACGGTGGCGTTGACCCCGACTCCATCGATCTGCTGCTTGAGAAAGGCATCTTGGACTCAGACGGGCGACTCACGCAACTTGGAACAGATGTTGTGATGGTGCGTGACGATCGCGTCATTCGGGAGCGCGAAGCGCTGGAACCATCGCAGCAAGTAAAGATCGCCCAATATTTCAAAACGTCTGGCGACTATGTCCGTGAGGCGCTGTTGGAAGAGCGGAAAAAGGTCGCACCTGACGTGGCCGAGGAGAAAAAAGAACACGCGCTTGAAAATAAGAAAACCTCTCAGCTGTGGAAAAAAATCCCAGTATCGCCCCAACTTGAGTTGGAGGAATACATTGAACGTTGATCGACACCGCCCGACCATGTCGGGCATTTTTATGGGAAAAATCATGCAAGCAGCGACACCCCTCTCCCCACAAACGATGGCCGAACTGGGCATCCCGGCCGACTCTGAAGTGCATCCGGTTCGCGATGCCGACAAACTCGGCATCGATATCATCGGCCCTGAGCATGATGACGTTGACGCCTCGGATTTTGTCGAGGTGCATCATGACTGAGGCCAAAAAAGACCTGCGTGAGCAAATCACGGACCGCATCGTCGCCTCATTGGAGTCGGGCGTCATGCCCTGGCGCAAGGGTTGGACCAATGAGGGTGGGGTCGCTGCCGGTCTGCCCCGCAATGCGGTGTCCGGTCGCATCTACAGCGGTGGCAACCGGCTGATGCTGATGATGCAGGGGATGGACAAAGGCTATGCCGACCCACGCTGGCTGACCTATAAGCAGGCAGCCAGCCTGGGCGGTGGTGTCACCCAAGGTGAAAAGTCAACACCCATTGAATACTGGGACGAGTTGCCTTTTCATCGCCGCCGGGACGTTGACATCACACACAATGGCGCTCGGGTCACTCTGGGAGAAGCGCCGGAAAAATACGCGCAAACGGTCAAACTCTCCAACGGGCAGCAAGTGGATACCCGTCAATTGGTGGTGGAATCTGGCGGGACCAAATACAGTTGGAAGCAGGCAGAGCGGACCTTGAGCTTGCTGTTCGAAAAAACCAGCCATGCCTTCAACGTTGAGCAATGCAACGGCTTGTCACTTGACCCCATTGCCACCTCAAAAGACCGCCCTACTGTCGAAAAAATCGCTGCCGTTGAAAAAGTGGCCAGCGGTATGAAGCTCGACGGACTGAAGCTTGGTCATGGCGGTGACCGGGCTTTTTACTCGCCAGCGCGCGATGCGGTTCAAATGCCGAATCCTGATCAGTTTGAAAGCCCTGAAGCCTACGCCGGCACGCTATTGCATGAACTCGGCCACGCGACCGGCGGCGAAAACCGGCTCAACCGGCCTCTCGCCAACGGCTTTGGCACGAGTGAGTATGCCCGTGAAGAATTGGTGGCGGAGTTGTGCAGTGCTTTCGCCAGTGCCGAGACCGGCGTGCAGTTTGACGACAAAAATCATGCCGCTTACATCGGGTCATGGCTGGAAGCACTTAAAGGAGACAAGCACGCCGTCTTTGCAGCGGCCAAGGACGCGTCAAAGGCGGTGGACTATTTGATTGAGAAGAGCCTGGGCGCTGAGGTCGACAAGGACGTTGGCCTGGTGACGGATGAAGTGCAAGTCGAGCCGGTGAAAGAGGAAGTTCTGAAGCCGTCGAAAACCAGAGCAAAAAAGGTAGCTAAACCTGAAACTGAGCTCGAAATTTAGGCACTGAAGGTTCTGCATGCCCAAGTCGCAGCGACAACAGCTTTACGTCATCCCCCGCAATCTTGGCGACATCACGCGCTTCGTTTGGGTTGCCTTTCTGATCTTTGGCTTGGTCACTGCCCTGACCTTTGTACTGGTCACACAGTACACCGCCTGGCAGTTCCGCTTTCACCCGACACTTGGCTCCCCCGCTGCAATTATTGGTCAGACACGGATTTACTGGCCATGGAACATTCTGATCTGGATATTTCGGTACTTCCGCCCGGATTCGTCTCCAGATGTCTTGTCAGTCATCAAGACGGCCCAGGTGATGTTGGCTATCGGTGCATTGAGCGCCATCATTTTTCCAGTGGCCTACGTCTTCCGGCGAACCCGCAAGCTGAAAGACCAGCGCAATGACTTGCACGGTTCGGCCCATTGGGCCGTAGCAGAAGAAATTGAAGCAGCCGGAATCTTGCCAACATCGGCCAACGTCGGCGGTGTGCTGCTGGGCGCAGTTGACATTCCCGTCAAGAATTCCGGCTTCAACCCGTTTGGCAAAAAAGCCAAAACTGTCTACCTGCGCCATCGCGGCCCGGAGCACATCCTGGTCTTTGCTCCGACTCGCTCGGGTAAGGGTGTTGGCATCGTGGTGCCGACACTGCTGTCCTGGTCAGAATCCGTGCTGGTGCATGACATCAAAGGGGAGAACTGGGCCCTGACTTCTGGGTTTCGTGAGCAGGTCTTGAAGCAACGGTGCTTGCGGTTTTCGCCATCAGAAATGGATTCGGCGCGCTTCAATCCGTTGTCCGAGATTCGTCTAGACGACAACTTGGTGAAGGACGTGCAAAACGTATCAACCATGATCGTTGACCCTGACGGCAAAGGCTTACAGGACCATTGGGCCAAAACCGGCTTCGACCTGATGACCGGCGTCATCATTTTTGTGCTGGTGTCCGATGAGTTGGAAGACTCCCAACGAAATTTGTCGACCGTGCAGGCCATTTTGTCGGACGGTGGACCGGTGCGCGAATTGGCTGAACGATTGGCGGCCGACAAAGACACTGCCTCTGATGAAAAGTCCAAAATTGCCGAAGGCTTCCGGGCGGTGATGGAATACATCCGGGACATTGGCTACGAAAGGATCGGTGCGGGTCACTGCACCGATGTTGAACTGGTGGCCTGGAAAACCGCCTCGCAAGCTGCCCAGTCGTTTTTGAACAAGGCCTCCAACGAGGCCTCTGGCGTACTGTCGACTGCCCTGTCGTTCCTTTCCCTGTACCGCGATCCGATTGTGGCTGCCAACACCAGTGTCTCGGACTTCACGATCGAGTCGCTGATGCAACGCAGGACAAGTTTGTACCTGGTGGTGCCACCCTCAGACAAAGACCGCCTGAAGCCACTCTTGAGACTGGTCATCAATCAGGTGGTTCGTCGCCTGACAGAAAAAATGGAGTTTGATGAAACCGGCGCGTCCAGGTCGCGGTTCCCGCACAAGATGCTGCTGCTGATTGACGAATTCCCGGCGCTGGGGAAACTTGAAATTTTTGAGGAAGCCTTGGCGTTTATTGCTGGCTACGGGCTCAAGGCCTTGTTGATCACCCAGGACTTGTCCCAGTTGACCAAAGCCTACTCAAGAGACGAATCCATTCTGTCGAACTGCCACATCCGAATTGCATTTGCGCCCAACAAAATCGAGACGGCTGAGCTGCTATCCAAAATGAGTGGCGCCTCCACGGTGGCACACACCCAAAGAAATTTCTCGGGTTCACGCTTGAGCGTGGTGTTGAACAATGTCAGCACGAATGAACAGTTGAGTCAACGGCCCTTGCTGACACCGGACGAAACCATGCGCCTTCCGCCGGCCGATGAGCTGGTGTTTGTCGCCGGTCACGCGCCGATTTACTGCCAAAAAATCATCTATTACAAGGATGCAGCGCTGCTTCAAAGACAGACGTTGGGGGCGGCACGAAAGATTGGCAATGCCGTGATCGATTCCCGCTCAACAACCGTTTGAAGGTGACGGAAAAACCTCTGGCGACATGCAAGTCAAACAACTGAACCTCGTGCCGCTGCAGCTGTCCCTGCTTGCGCTGTCAGTGCTGGCAGTTTTTGCCATTGCAGCCAAGTCCGCTGGCATTGTTTTGAACGTCACTGGCTCCATGCCTGCGATGGTCTACAGATTGGGCCATGGTGAGAGAGGCAGCTTGGTCAGCTTTTGCTCGCCGATTTCGCATCCGTCCATCGGTCACGGCTCGTGCCCGGATGGCAGCATGCCTTTGATCAAACGCGTGGTGGGCGTTGCTGGCGACCGCGTGACAGCAAGCTATGCCGGGATAGAAGTCAACGGGCAGCCAGTGCCGAATTCAAGGCCACGGGATCTGGATACCAAGGGAAGCGCCCTCCCCCATCTGCGCGGGGTCTTTATCCTCAAGCAAGGGGAAATTTGGGCTGCTGGCGAACACCCGAACAGCTTTGATTCACGGTATTTCGGGCCTGTCAAAGTTACAAAATGAGTGAGCGCCCGCAACATCAAACGTCGATCCCATCTGGACTTGCTCCACAAGCTACTGCATCTTTGTTGATTGCGCAGCCGCAAACAGATCGTCAGGTGTAATGACTGGTTGCGACAAAAATGAAACCGTGCGCGTTGGCCAATCCTTGATCACTCCGGCGAGGCGCAATGCCAGGGCGACCAGCTCAGTGCAATAAAGCTTTGCGCCGTCATCATCAAGCGCCAACTGATTATCAAATGGACGCCCCAACAAAGATTTGGCAGCGTTTTGAACGGCATCGACCCTGTCTTCGGGGATCAACATGACTTCACCGTCCGAAGCCTGCTCCGTGCTGAAGAACACATCGGGCTTTTCAAGCCTGGTGCCAGCTCCCGGCATGGCACTTTCTATGTAGATTTGGCCCTCCGGTATTAACTGCACGGCGATGCCAACATGGCTCCATTGGCCCCCACCCTGGCCAAAAAGCACGGCCTGTGTGATGGGGTCATTGTCCAGCCCGCGCCGTGCAACCACCGCCCCTGGCCGAACCGCTGCAATCACACGCTCTCGCCAAGCCTGCGGTTCTGCTTGGACATGAATGGACATCAGCATGAAAGTGATCGCCACCACCATGCAGTCGGCATTCCTCATCGCGGAGAAAAACCAGCGTTGGCCAGCCCCATGCGCACTCTGTCAATAGCATCACGAATCAGATACGCCTCAGCGTCAGCCACGGCATTACTGCGCATTTCTGAAAAACCAACACGTTTGACAAACTGGGCAAGTGCATTTGCCAATCCTTCGCTCAATTCGACTGTCAAAGTAAGCATTGAATTTAATTTCATAGAAACCGATGATGAATATATCGAAAGAATTGTTTAATGACTTCCTTTGATAAATACCAGAATCCCGGAAAAACAAATCTACAAACTGCCAGCCAGGCACCAAAGCCCATCAAAGCCAAGATGGCTCCTTGCTTTTGATCCCATGCGAGTGACCCAAACCAGATTGCGCCGCCCCACACCAGCGAAGTGACCGCAATGCAAACCGCCCATTTGGCATAGAAGACCCCTTGACGATATTTACACACCGCCATACTCAAACAGTATCTCGCTTTAGTTTTAATATCATCAGCCATAAAATTTAACTTTATAAAAATACAAGTGAGCAGTAAATCATTTTAATTTAATGAGCGCAAAATAACAACAAGATATTCCATTGAATCAATATATTGTGAAAGTTTTTCTTTGGCAATTTTTTCTGATTTTCAAATATTAAAATTGTATTTCAATATTTCGCCTCCGATCCAGGCTGATGTGTGCAAGCTCTGGGTTCTTCACACGAATTCCCAACACCAAAGCTTCTTTTGCCACCAACTCCCGGAATGCAAGTGAACCGGTGACGAACACCTCGCCGCCGTATTTTTGAGAGGCCAACAAGAGACCGGCCTGCATGGCCCGTTGGTCGTTCTCATGTGTCAAATCGATTCGGGGTCCGCTGTCGGTCAGTCGTACTTGGCCACTGGCGTCAAGGTACTCAATACTGTGCTCTGGTGTGATCCTCAGCTGGGCGGTGCGGATGTCGAAGTGGTCAGGTCGTTCCGCTCCTCTGATGCCGTTTTCCGGACCTATCGGCGGCTTGGCATGGCCGAGGTCTTCACCCTCGATGCCCGCCTTTTGTTTGTTCTTTTCTCGCTGGGCGCGATAGCGCAGCCCGCGAAGCGCAGCGATGGCCGCCTCGTTCCCAAGCGCGGCCTGTCGCTCCAGCCATGGCAACCATTCCATGGCGTTGGCACGTGTGAGAGCCAGGCGTTCCTGTTTTTGCCGATCTGCCATGCCTTCCATTGCCGCCGTGCGCTGTGCCGCCCACAATAGCCGGGCAATCTGGGTGTCATATTGGTTTTGGAGAGCGGCCACCGTCCCGGCTTTGGCAGCTGCGAGCTGTTTGAGCAGGTCTGATCTTTCTGATTGATGCAGCACCTGCAACTTGCGTCTTGCGGCCTTGCGGCTGTCTTTGGCCGTGTATTTTTCTGATTTGTATTGCTCAAAGAGCATTGTGCGCGCCAGGGCACGGTCAAGTCTGGCCTGATCGCGCTGCTCACCTCGCCCGGTACGCCCGGGATGTTCTCGCGAGTCCGGGTCAGTACCGCAGGCAATGCGGGCAACATAGTCGTTGTAAGTGGACCCGGATTTCGGCTTATTGGCCAATGTGTCAGGTGCTGTGGCGTTGTCTGGTGGCTGATACGCACCAAATCGGTTTTGCAAGCGCCCCAGACTGAGGGCATAGTGAACGGCTGATGCTTTGGTCTGAGTTGCCTTGTCCAGCATGTTGGCCTCGAAAATCAAACCGGATTTGACTTTCACCACGCTCAGCCCTCTGGCAGCACAAGCGCCATGGAACTCTTGCCAGTTCTGCGTTGCAAGGAGCTCTGGTGCAAGCTTGCTTTTGAGCCAGCCTGCCAGGGATGGCAGTCCTGCCTTGACTTCGCCCATTCGTGCCTTAACGGCCGGCGCATGAGGCGTCAGTGACTTGTCGGTTTCAAGACCGAGCTGGCGGCGCAGGGCATGCGTCAACCGCTTGATTTGCCCGTCGATGACCACATGGGGGCCGTTGTCGTGCTGCCAGCCCTGCTCCAGTTCGATTTCTCGACAGGTTTTGTCCAGCACCAGGAAGTCATATCGCGGTGGCCCGGTCAGTATCAAATGGTCAGGGTGAACACGGTTGGCAATGATGTGAATGTGATGGTGGTGATCTTTGTCGCGATGGATCGCAAAGAATGCCTGGTTGTTGGCCATGCCAACTGCGTTGAGTGCCTTGGCGGCGGCGGCCGTAGCTTGGTCGATGGTGGGCTGCTCACCCTCCCTCCATGACAGGACCACGTGATAAAACGGATTGGTCTTGGGATTGGCCTTTGATCTTGAGGCCCAAGCCCGCGCCGTGCTGTCCATCAATTTGATGATTTGACGGCGGTCGTCGGGGTCAGTGGGGTTCAGTCCCTCCATATTGAAGGAGGCTGCTTCCAGCACACCCTCACGTGCCAGGTAATTGGCGGCGTCCTCCGGCTCGTAGCTGCCGGGTCCAGGTTGTTTTGGCGTCTTTTTCAGGTCATCGACGACGTAATTTGCTGCGCTGGCCACGGTCTTCCAAGTCTTTTTCAGCAGGATGACCTTAGCCAGCATAGGCCAGTCCGGCTGCCTTGTCTTTTCCACCGGATGCGGTTGATTCAAGCGTGTCAGCGCGTTCCCGCAGCTCGTTGATCAATGCCCACCATTTTTTGCGGTCTTCTGGCGTCCAGCGGTGATCTCTGGCTGGGTACAGATGCTTGAGCATGGCACCCAGTCGGCGGAATTCATATCCGGCCTGAGATCTTTCAAGGGTGACGTAGACAGCACCATGCAATGCGGTGTCACGGATCAGCTGAGACACGGTCACACCCAACCCCGCTGCGCGCTGGTTGAAGCGTTCGGCTTCGTCGTGCGAAACCCTGAGTTTTAAGAACGTAGTCCGCTGCATGATCAAAAAGGTTCTGTCATCAGTTGGCCGCGTTGGTGCGCCATGTCATCGCCATGCTTTTCATTTGCATCTCCAATCGACTAGCCGCCACGACGGCGGATAGCCAATACGGGTAAGTCGCAAGTGTTAGCGCGAGCGCGCGATTGAATGGTGGGGTTTGCTACCGGGCTGAAACGGACTGGCAAAAGCGAACCAAGCGAAGCGACTTTGTTTTGACAGTACGTTTGAGCGTCGTCCAGGGGCTAGCCTTACGGCTGGGGTTGTCGAATGACATCCCCAATGAGTTGAACCCGGACTTTGGATGTTGCGATAGCGATCGTTAACCGAATGGGACAAAGCAAGCCGGGCGATTGGCAGGATTGGCTTGATTCGACGAATAGAGCTGGCTGAAAACATCTGACCTATCAGCATACGTGTAGTGCATGGATGTGTGGTCTGTCGAGCCACCTGTCACCTCTCGAATTTGCGCCCTGTCGGTATGGAGATCATGCACAGCATCATCTCGGATATCGACTCAATTCTTTATGAAGAAATTGAAATAGCCCAAAAGAATGGGATTTTTCGACAGTGTGGCCTGCACCCAACTGATCCACGAGCTCGATGCCGAATACGTCATCCGGATTGGTCGCAAGAACGAGCTGGGCAACTACGAACCCCATGTAATGCCGCACCACGACCACAATATCCTCCGACCCGGATCGATGGACGCCTATCACCTGCCGAACCTGAGCACGCAAGGCAGAGTCTGGCCACAGCGCTGACCCATTCACCAGACATCGGAGGGTGACCCATGTCAACCCAGATCACACCACGCATCCTCAGATACCGTGACGCCCCCGGCTATTTAGGCATGGACCGGAACAAGTTCGACACCGAAGTGCGCCCTGCTGTGACCGAAATTCCTATAGGCCAGCGGGGGATTGGATTTGACAGAATTGAACTTGACGCTTGGATTGAGGCGTATATTACGTCCTGTGGGCGTCCGGGTCGCAACACTGGGAAAGGAGTCACATCATGCGAACCCGAACAAAAGGCATCCAGCTCGCCGCCGATGGGAGCAGGTCAATTGACAAAGAGTACAAAGGAAAAAGGATTTATCAGAGGCTCGGAGCAGTCAGTCAGAATGATGCCGAAGCGTGGCTCAGGGACCGACAAGCAGACATCGACACCGATGTCTGCCTTCGACAAGGCAATAAGCGCCTGTGGGCTGATGCAGCGGCAAAGTATCTGATGGAGTGCAAGCAGCGGGAAGTGGCGTCAATCGAAATGATCAGCCGCCATATCACCGACCTGCTGCCCTACATCGGGAACCTGCCGCTCGATGAGGTGTGCAATGACACCCTTGAGAGCTTCAAGCTCGATAGGGCGGAGGGCGATGGCGAGGAAGACGGCAAGGGGCCGGTCAAAAATTCCACCATCAACCGCACGCTTGAAGTAGTCAGGACGACCCTGATCCGCGCCGCGCGCGTATGGCGAGAGGACAAAAAGCCATGGTTGATGACCGCGCCTCTGATAGAAATGCTGGATGAGAATGCGCAAAAACGCAAACCCTACCCGATCACACGGGCTGAACAGGCCAAGCTGCTGCTGCGGCTACCTGCTCACCTGCAAGAAACGGTGGAGTTTTCTGTGAACACGGGCGCGCGGGATGAAAACGTGTGTGGACTGCAGTGGAAGTGGGAAGTTGAAGTGCCGGAACTCAAGCGCAGCGTGTTTGTGATCCCGGCAGAATGCTTCAAGACCAACCGGCCACATGTGCTGATGCTGAACGACACGGCTTGGGCCATCATTGAGCGGCGGCGCGGCCTGCACCCGCAGTACGTTTTTACCTATACGCGACCGGGCGAAGACAAGAAGCCTAACCGGCTGGTCACGCAAAACAACTCGGCTTTCCAGAAAGCTCGGGCTGATTTAGGGCTCAGTCAGGTCAGGGTTCACGACCTTCGCCATACGTTCGGTCAGAGACTGCGTGACGCTGGTGTGACTTCTGAGGACCGATCCTTGTTGCTGGGGCATGCCATCGAGGGCATGTCGCAACATTACGCGGTTTCGACGTTGGAACGCATGCTGGAAGCGGCCAACAGCGTCATAACAGGGCAGGACCGCACGATGGTTCTGCGAGTGGTCAATGGGTAGCGCGGAGAAAAGTCACGCAAAAAGTCACGCAACATTGACGGAAAAGAAAAAGGACTTAGAATATTTCTACTCTAAGTCCTTGATCTATAAGCTAATTTATGGTCGGGGCGAAAGGATTCGAACCTTCGACCCTCTGGTCCCAAACCAGATGCGCTACCAGGCTGCGCTACGCCCCGACTGGTCTATTGTAGTCGCTGGCACCACCGTTTTTGAACGACACCCCTCCATGCAAACTAATTGCACCATAGTTAAATGACAGACGATGCTGCCCCATTGCCCTGGTTGGCCAGCGGCGAGCCTTTTCCGCCGGTGAACGCTGCCTTGGGAGTCGACTCTTTTGCGCCAGGCCTGTTGTGCGCGGGCGCCGACTTGTCGGTCGGTACGCTCCAGGCGGCCTACCGCAGCGGCATCTTTCCCTGGTTCAGCGGCGGTCAACCCATTTTGTGGTGGAGCCCGACGCCACGCATGGTGCTTGAAATCGATCAATTCAAGTTGTCACCCTCATTGCAAAAAACCTTAAGAAAGTTTGCCAGAGATCCAGATTGCGAAATCCGCATTGACAGCGCGTTCGCTCAAGTTATTCAAGCATGCGCGTCCAGCCCGCGCCACGGCGCGCATGGGACCTGGATCGTGCCCGACATGGTCAAGGCTTACATCGACCTGCACCGTGCCGGCCTTGCCCACAGCGTCGAAACATGGGTCAAGGGTGAGTTGGTGGGTGGCCTGTATTGCGTCGCGATCGGGCACGCGGTGTTTGGTGAGTCGATGTTTTACCGCCAGCCCGATGCCTCAAAAATAGCCCTTTCGGCCTTGGTCAGTCTGTGTCGCCATCATCAGATCAGCCAAATCGACTGCCAGCAGAACACCGCGCACCTCAAATCCCTGGGGGCGCACGAAATTCCCAGAGCCGAGTTTGTCAGGCGGGTTCAAGCCTTGTCTGTGCAACCGGCGCTAGACTGGCAATTCAAGTCCCTATACTGGCAGGCACTCTTTGCTTTCAAAACGGCCTCAGCGTGAATCAATCCCAGGAAACAGCGCTCAAAACGTTGCAGTTTTATGCCACGGCAGAATACGCTTGTAGTTATCTGAAAGGGCAGATTGCCCGCTCGCAGGTTGCCACACCCGCGCACCTGATCGACACGGCGGACTACTCCGTGCTGATGCGCCACGGCTTCAGGCGCAGTGGTCTGTTTTATTACCGTCCGCGCTGTGATCAATGCCAGGCCTGCCGCTCACTGCGTTTGCCGGTGGCGGAGTTCCAGCCAAACCGGAGCCAAAGGCGCGCATGGGCGCAGCATCAGCAGTTAATTGCCACCATCACCAGCCCGCCCTTCTTTTCGCCGGAGCACTTTGCCTTGTTTCAGCGCTACCAGCAAGCGCGTCATCCGGGGGGCGGCATGGATGCCGACGACATGGTTCAGTACCAGGACTTTCTGATTGAAAGCCGTGTCGACTCTTTGCTGGTCGAATTTCGTGCGCCATCGCCCGACGACCGGCCTGGCGTTCTTAAAATGGTATCCATCATTGACCAGCTCGACGACGGCATGTCAGCGGTGTACACCTTTTATGAGCCCGAGCCAGGCAAGTCCTATGGCACTTACAACGTGCTCTGGCAAATCAGGCAAGCCCAGGCCCGGCGTTTGCGTTACCTCTACCTGGGCTATTGGGTGGCACAGAGCCAGAAAATGTCATACAAGATCAACTTCAAACCGTTTCAGTTATTGATTGGCAACCAATGGCACACGGTGCCTGACCCGGACAGACTCAAAACCTTGATGGCTGAAAATTTCACAAGATAAAATGGGGGACCACTCCAGGCTTTTCATGCGAAATATTGACACCCCCTTGCCCGCCACGCCAACCATCCAGGTCATTGAGCGCATGATGACCCTGATGAACGTGCTGGCTTCCCAGGAGGAGGCCATTTCGCTCAAGGAAATCAGCGCAAAAACCGGTCTGCACCCGTCCACGGCGCACCGAATTTTGAACGACCTGGTGCTGGGGCGCTATGTTGACCATCCCCAGGCGGGCAGTTACCGGCTGGGGATGCGCCTGCTGGAGCTGGGTAATCTGGTCAAAAACCGGTTGAATGTGCGTGACGCCGCGCTTGATCCCATGCGGGAGTTGCACCGCCTGACGCAGCAGGCGGTCAACCTCAGCATCCGCCAGGGCGACGAAATCATTTACGTGGAGAGAGCCTACAGCGAGCGCTCGGGTATGCAGGTGATACGGGCCATTGGTGGCCGTGCGCCCTTGCACCTGACTTCGGTGGGAAAGCTGTTTTTGGCAGCAGATGACGTCCAGAAAGTGCGCGCCTATGCGCTGCGCACCGGCCTGAATGGCCACACCCGTAACAGCCTGACGCAATTGCCGACGCTTGAGCGCGAACTAGCCAGGGTGCGCCGCGACGGTTATGCCAGTGACAACGAAGAACTTGAGCTTGGCGTGCGCTGCATGGCAGCAGGTATTCTGGATGACCAAGGTAAGCTGGTGGCGGGCTTGTCGATTTCGGCGCCGGCAGGTCGGCTTGACGAATCATGGCTGCCTAAACTCAGAGCAACGGCACAAGAAATCTCGGTGAACCTGGGCAGCCGCTCAAAAAATCTGGCTTGATCAACCACCGATCAGTGGTGGATTTGTTTTGATAACTGCCGCATTGGCAGCCGACTCAACCCAACTGCGAACGCGCTCAGCGTCACCCAAACGGCTGAGTTTGCCTGCTGAGTCCAAAAATATCATGATCAATTGCCGTCCAGCCACTTTGGTCTGCATGACAAGGCACCGTCCAGCCTCGGAGATGTAGCCGGTTTTTTGCAAGCCAATGTCCCAGCTCGGGTTTTTGACCAGCCGATTGGTGTTGTTGAACTGCAATACACGCTTGCCCACCTCGACCTGGTGCCCTGGTGACGTGGTCAAGTCGCGCAGCAGCGAATTCTGGTGCGCCACATCAACAAGCTTGACCAGATCGCGCGCGCTCGACATATTTTTGCTGGACAAGCCTGTGGGCTCCACGTAGCGGGTGTCTTTCATACCCAACTGTTGGGCTTTGAAGTTCATCAGCTCGGTGAAGGTCCTGAGCCCTCCCGGGTAGGTTCGGCCCAGCGCATGAGCCGCACGGTTTTCACTGGACATCAGCGACAGGTGCAGCAACTCGCCCCGGCTCAACTGGGTGCCTACGCGCAGTCTTGACTGGCTGCCTTTTTCGGTATCAACATCTTCTTGGGTGATGGTGATGATGTCGTTCATGGGCAGGTTGGCTTCGCTGATGATCAGGCCAGTCATCAATTTGGTGAGCGAGGCGATTGGCAAGACTGCTTGGTCATTTTTCTTGAACAAGACCTCTTGGGTGTCCTGGTCTATGACCAGAGCCACGCTGGACTTGAGGTTGAGATCATCAGGGGCTTGGTGCAAGCCCGCCAACTGACCAAAAGAGGGTCTGGCCAGTTGGCGAGCTTGCACCGCCTTGGCGGGCACCGCTTTGCGCGAAGCGCCAGCAAATTTTTTGGTGACGCGGCCTTTTGCCACAGTCTGCGTCTTCTTTTGCTTGCTGACCTGCACCTTCTTTTGCTTGCTGGCCTGTGCTTTTTGCTTGCTGACCTGTGCTTTCTTTTGCTTGCTCACCTGCGTTTTGGCAGGTGCAGCATAAACAACTGGCGCCCAGGCGAACCAGCTTAGCAAGCTCAAAAGGCAAACCAGACCACGAACTTTTTTGCCTAAAAAGCGATGTAGGTTGGTGGTCATGAATTTGTCTCCTGAGGGCCAATTAGCAGGATCACAGTTTAATCACAAAAGCCTAGCCACAGCAAGCACTTACAAAACTTAGTTAAACCAATTTACATCTATCAACCCTGGGCTGCCACCCGCTCGGCCTGGCTCTGGAGCTTGTTCAATGCACTCAGGTAGGCTTTGGCCGAGGCCACCACAATGTCCGGATCGGCGCCAACGCCATTCACTATGCGGCCACTGCTTTGCAGGCGCACGGTCACTTCACCCTGGCTTTCGGTCGAGCCACTGATGGCATTGACCGAATACAACACCATCTCGGCGCCGCTCTTGACGTTGGCCTCGATGGCCTTGAGCGAGGCGTCCACCGGCCCGTTGCCATTGGCCGTACCCGTGACTTCCTTGCCGCCAATGGTCATGACCACCGTGGCCTGCGGCATCTCACCGGTCTCGCTGTGCTGCGACAAAGAAACAAAACCGAACTGCTCATGGCTCTGGGCCACGTTTTCCTCACTCACCAGGGCCAGAATATCTTCGTCAAAAATCTCGCTCTTGCGATCGGCGAGTTCCTTGAACTTGGCAAAGGCCAGATTCACTTCGGCCTCGCTGTCCATTTGCACACCGAGCTCCAACAGTCGCTGCTTGAAGGCGTTGCGCCCACTGAGCTTGCCCAGCACAATTTTGTTGGCGGTCCAGCCCACGTCTTCAGCACGCATGATCTCGTAGGTGTCGCGCGCTTTCATCATGCCGTCCTGGTGGATCCCTGAGGCGTGAGCAAACGCATTGGCACCCACAATCGCCTTGTTGGGCTGCACCACAAAACCCGTGGTCTGGCTCACCATGCGGCTGGCCGCCAGAATCTGGGTGGTGTCCACGCCGACGTCCAGGTCAAAATAGTCACGCCGGGTGCGCAAGGCCATCACCACTTCCTCCAAACTGCAATTACCTGCGCGCTCGCCCAGGCCATTGATGGTGCATTCAACCTGGCGCGCGCCGCCAATCATGACGCCGGCCAGCGAGTTGGCCACTGCCATGCCGAGGTCGTTGTGGCAGTGCACCGACCAGATGGCCTTGTCGGCATTGGGCACACGCTCGCGCAGGCGCTTGATGAAGTTGCCATACAACTCAGGGATCGCATAGCCCACAGTGTCAGGCACGTTGATGGTTCCGGCACCTTCCTTGATTGCCGCTTCGATCACGCGGCACAAGAAATCTTCTTCGCTGCGGTAGGCGTCTTCGGCGCTGAACTCGACGTCGGCCACCCGGTGGCGGGCAAAACGCACCGCCTGTTTGGCCTGCTCCAGCACCTGCTCGGGTGTCATGCGCAGTTTCTTTTCCATGTGCACCGGCGAGGTCGCAATGAAGGTGTGAATGCGCGCCCGGTTGGCGCCCTGCACCGCATCGGCTGCCAGCGTGATGTCGCGGTCGTTGGCACGCGACAAGGAGCACACGGTAGAGTCCTTGATGGCATGGGCAATCGCCTTGATGGCCTCGAAATCGCCGTTGGAGCTGGCCGCGAAACCGGCTTCAATGACGTCGACCTTCAGACGTTCCAGTTGCCGCGCAATGCGCAATTTTTCATCGCGCGTCATGGAGGCGCCGGGCGACTGCTCGCCGTCACGCAAGGTGGTGTCAAAAATGATTAATTTGTCCGTCATGTCATTTCTCCTGGGCTATTTACAAAGGCAATTTAAAGGCTTGGGGCAACAAAAAAGCCCGTCGCGGATGCTGACGGGCTTTTGAGGTTGATGCGATCACGCGCTAACCACTCCGCCCGTAGGACGTCAGGTTTAGCAGTAGTGAAATTGAATGCATGACTTCAATATAACACAGCCTGGCTTCATTGATGCAGGCCACGCTCGTCAGGCTCATCCGTTGATGTGCTGATGACGCTGGTGGGAATGCCCTTGGCCTTGCGCCAGAAGTAAATCACATAGCCACTCAGGCCATACATTACAAACAAGGAAAACATCACGATGGGCGGGTCGATGTTGATGACGGCAATGCCAATGGCAATCAGCACAATCACCGCAAAAGGCACACTGCGCTTCATCTGGACATCTTTGAAACTGTAAAACGGCACGTTGGTCACCATGGTCAGCCCGGCGTACAGGCACACGGCAAACATGGGCCAGGCCCATTGGGGGCCGGCACTGCCCAAGTCGGTCATGACCCAGATAAAACCGGCCACCAGCGCGGCGGCGGCGGGCGACGGCAAACCCTGAAAATAACGCTTGTCCACCACCGTTGTGTTGACGTTAAAGCGCGCCAGCCGCAAGGCCGCGCAGGCGCAATAGACAAACGCAGCAATCCAGCCCCAGCGCCCCAGACCCTTGAGCGACCACACATAGGCGATCAGGGCGGGTGCCGCACCAAACGACACCATGTCGGACAAGGAATCCATTTGTTCGCCAAAAGCGCTTTGGGTGTTGGTCATGCGCGCCACGCGACCGTCCAGGCTGTCGAGCACCATGGCGCAAAAAATACCCACGGCGGCCAGATCAAAACGACCGTTAATGGCCATCACGATGGCGTAAAAACCGCCAAAAAGTGCAGCCAGCGTGAAAAGGTTGGGCAAGATGTAGATGCCTTTGCGACGCTTTTTCAGCATCACACCATCTACGTGGTCTGTGTTGGGTGTGTTCACTTCTTCCAATCATGTGGTCCAGGGGTGACGTCCATAATAACAAAGGCTACCGAAGTAGCCTTTGTTTTGAAAACTCGCAGGGCTTAGTTGCGGGTTTGGTCCACCAGCTTGTTTTTGGCAATCCAGGGCATCATGGCGCGTAATTGCGCCCCCACCACCTCGATGCTGTGATCGGCGGTGTTGCGACGGCGTGCCGTCATGCTGGGGTAGTTGGTGCGGCCTTCCAGGATGAACATCTTGGCGTAGTCACCGTTTTGAATGCGCTTCAAGGCGTTGCGCATGGCTTCGCGGCTCTGGGCGTTGATGACTTCGGGGCCGGTCACGTACTCGCCGTATTCGGCGTTGTTGGAGATCGAGTAGTTCATGTTGGCGATGCCGCCTTCATAGATCAGATCGACAATCAGCTTGAGCTCGTGCAGGCATTCAAAGTAGGCCATCTCGGGGGCATAACCGGCTTCGACCAGGGTCTCGTAACCCATCTTGATCAGTTCGACGGCACCACCGCACAACACGGCCTGCTCACCAAACAGGTCGGTCTCTGTTTCTTCCTTGAAGTTGGTCTCGATGATGCCGGCCTTGCCGCCACCGTTGGCCATGGCATAGGACAGCGCGAGGTCGCGGGCTTTGCCGCTCTTGTCCTGGTGCACGGCCACCAGGTGGGGCACGCCGCCACCCTGGGTGTAGGTGTTGCGCACCGTGTGGCCGGGGGCCTTGGGCGCGACCATCCAGACGTCGAGGTCAGCGCGCGGCACGACCTGGTTGTAGTGGACGTTGAAGCCGTGGGCAAAGACCAATGATGCGCCCTGCTTCAGGGACGATTCAATCTCGTTGTATACACCCGCGATGTTTTCGTCAGGCAACAAAATCATGACCACGTCGGCGATCTTGACGGCGTCATTGACTTCCATCACATTGAGGCCGGCCTTGCCAACCTTGTCCCAGGATGCGCCACCCTTGCGCAGACCCACCACCACCTTGACACCGCTGTCGTTCAGGTTCTGTGCATGGGCATGACCCTGGCTGCCGTAGCCAATGATGGCCACGGTCTTGCCCTTGATCAGGCTCAAATCACAATCTTTGTCGTAAAAAACTTTCATCGCTCACTCCATTAAAAAATTAATAACCTTGCGGGACAGACCAAGATTTGCGAAGCAAATTTGCTCTGCCCTCAACTGACTAAAACTTGCGGGACAGATCTTCAGCTCTGCCCCCAACCAACTAACAACTAAACCCGCAAAATCCGCTCACCGCGGCCAATGCCGCTGGAGCCGGTGCGCACCGTCTCCAGGATGGCGCCACGCTCGATGGCATCCAGAAACGCATCGTTCTTGGTCTGGTCGCCGGTCAACTCGATGGTGTAGCTTTTCTCGGTCACATCGATGATGCGGCCCCGAAAAATGTCCGCCATGCGTTTCATTTCCTCGCGCTCCTTGCCCACCGCGCGCACCTTGACCATCATGAGCTCGCGCTCGGTATAAGAGCCTTCGGTCAGGTCCACCACCTTGACCACCTCGATCAGGCGGTTCAGGTGCTTGGTGATCTGCTCGATCACCTCGTCAGAGCCCGTGGTCTGGATCGTCATGCGTGACAAGCTGGGGTCTTCGGTGGGAGCCACCGTGAGCGACTCGATGTTGTAACCACGCGCCGAGAACAAACCCACCACGCGGGACAGGGCACCGGCTTCGTTTTCGAGCAATACAGCAATGATGTGTTTCATGATTACAGGTCCTCCGCGCTCAGCAGCATTTCAGTGATGCCCTTGCCGGCTTGCACCATCGGGAACACGTTTTCAGTGGGGTCGGTGCGGAAATCCATGAACACCGTGCGATCTTTGAGTTTGCGCGCTTCGCGCAGCGCCGGCTCCACATCAGACGCCCGCTCAATCAGCATGCCGACGTGGCCATAGGCCTCGGCCAGTTTGACAAAGTTGGGCAGCGCGTCCATGTAGCTGTGGCTGTAGCGGCCTTCGTACTCGACCTCTTGCCACTGCCGCACCATGCCAAGGTAACGGTTGTTGAGCGCCACGATCTTGATCGGCGTGTTGTATTGCAGGCAGGTGGACAGCTCCTGAATGCACATCTGCACCGAGCCCTCGCCGGTCACGCAATACACCTCGCTGTCGGGCTTGGCCAGCTTGATGCCCATGGCGTACGGAATGCCCACACCCATGGTGCCCAGACCGCCGGAGTTGATCCAGCGCCGGGGTTCGTCAAAGCGGTAGTACTGCGCGGCCCACATCTGGTGCTGACCCACGTCCGAGGTGATGTAGGTGTCGGCGTCCTTGGTCATGTTCCAGAGCGTTTCCACCACGTACTGCGGCTTGATGATGTCGTTTTGACCCGGGTTGTACTTGAGGCAGTCGCGCTTGCGCCAGCCCTCGATGGTGTCCCACCAGGCACCCAGCGCATTGGCGTCGGGCTTGGTGGCACTTTCCTTGATCATGGCGATCATCTCGGACAACACGTCCTTGACGTCGCCCACGATCGGGATGTCGACCTTGACCCGTTTGGAAATGCTTGACGGATCGATGTCGATGTGAATGATCTTGCGCTCGTTTTGCGCAAAGTGCTTGGGGTTGCCGATGACGCGGTCATCAAAACGCGCACCCACCGCCAGCAGCACGTCGCAGTTTTGCATGGCGTTGTTGGCTTCCACCGTGCCGTGCATGCCCAGCATGCCCAGAAACTTGCGGTCGCTGGCAGGGTAAGCGCCCAAGCCCATCAGGGTGTTGGTGCAGGGGTAGCCCAGCATGTCGACCAACTGGCGCAATTCAGCCGAGGCATTGCTCAACAGCACGCCACCACCGGTATAAATGTAGGGGCGCTTGGCTGCCAGCAACAACTGCAGGGCCTTGCGGATCTGACCGCCGTGGCCTTTGCGCACCGGGTTGTAGGAGCGCATTTCAACCGTCTGCGGGTAACCGTGATAAGGCACTTTTTTGAACGACACGTCTTTGGGAATGTCCACCACCACCGGGCCGGGGCGGCCGCTGCGGGCAATGTGGAAAGCCTTCTTCATGGTCTCGGCCAGGTCGCGCGCGTCCTTGACCAAAAAATTGTGCTTGACGATGGGGCGGGTAATGCCCACGGTGTCGCACTCCTGGAAGGCGTCCATGCCAATGGCATGGGTGGGCACCTGGCCGCACACGATGACCATCGGAATGCTGTCCATGTAGGCGGTGGCAATGCCGGTGACGGCATTGGTCACGCCCGGCCCGGAGGTGACCAGCGCCACACCCACGTCACCGGTGGCGCGGGCATAACCATCTGCGGCGTGGACCGCAGCCTGCTCGTGGCGCACCAAGACGTGCTGGATGGTGTCTTGCTTGAAGAACGCGTCGTAAATGTGCAACACGGCACCGCCGGGGTAACCCCAGATGTACTTGACGTTCTCAGCCTGAAGCGCTTTGACCAGAATTTCTGCGCCTCTGAGCTCTTGTTCAGCGCCGGTTGCGGCAGACTTGGCCTTGGCAGGAGAATGTGAATTTGAAGAGTTTGATGCCGAAGCTATTTCGGCTTTTGCGATTTCCATGATGAACCTTTGTGAATTTCTCTAACGAAATACCTTGGGTGCTTCTTTGCAAACACTTTTGGTGTTGCATTGAAACTTAAGGCCAAAACCATGAGCGCATTGATTTTTGCGCCGGACCTTGACCCGTTTGCTTTAATTTGCAGGCGGCATTATGGCACTTGTCAGACCATGCCCCGGACTTGCCGGGCGACAATGCAATAATTCCTGGCTTTTCTGGCGCTGCGCAGGCTCTGCCCATGTTGCTTTTCCCAGAAGTCTGTCCTCAACCGCTTTCACGCTTCCTACACCATGTCACAGCCCCACACCACCCCCAGCCTGCTCAGGCGCATGGCCTGCTGGCTTTACGAAGGCATGCTGCTGTTTGGTGTGATCTTTATTGCCGGCTACCTGTTTGGCACCCTGAGCCAGACCAAAAATGCCATGGACAACCGCCACGCGCTGCAGGCATTTTTGTTTGTGGTGTTTGGCATTTACTTTGTCTGGCTCTGGTCCAAGGGTCAGACCCTGGCCATGAAAACCTGGCATATCCGGGTGCTGGACTCATCGGGGCGGCCCTTGACACAAGGCCGGGCGCTGCTGCGCTACCTCTGGAGCTGGCTGTGGTTCATGCCGCCGCTGGCAGCAGCTTGGGTGTTTACCCTCAACGCCAGTGAAGTCTTTGTGATCATCATCGGCTGGGTCGCCATATGGGCCATCCTGAGCCGGTTTCACCCGCGCAAGCAGTTCTTGCATGACGCGTTGGCTGGCACGCAGTTGGTGAATGACCACCCGGCCAAGCCCTGAAACCAATCAAATGGCTGAGTCGTCAAGTTCGCCGGTGCGGATGCGCACCACGCGCTCCACAGCCGTGACAAAAATCTTGCCGTCGCCAATCTTGCCGGTGTGGGCGGCTTTGACGATGGCGTCAACACAGCGGTCTACATCGTCAGTTTTCACGACCACTTCAATTTTGACCTTGGGCAGGAAGTCGACCACGTATTCGGCGCCGCGGTAAAGCTCGGTATGGCCTTTTTGGCGACCAAAGCCCTTGACTTCGGTCACCGTCAGACCGGTCACACCGCATTCGGCCAGGGCTTCACGCACCTCTTCGAGTTTGAAGGGTTTGACGATGGCGGTAATTTGTTTCATGGGAACCTCAATTTAAAAATGGACAGAACTGGCGGTCAAACGGCGACAAGGCCTCACGCCCGAAAACGGCTGGTAATAGGATAACGCCAATCCTTGCCAAAACTGCGGTGCGTCAGCCGAATCCCCACCGGCGACTGGCGTCGCTTGTATTCATTGATCTTGATCAAGCGTGTTACGCGCTCGACATCGGCAGGGGCAAACCCGGCGGCGATGAGCTGCTCGATGCTTTCATCGTTTTCCATGTAGCGCTCCAGAATCGCATCCAGCACCTCGTAGGGCGGCAGGCTGTCCTGGTCGGTCTGGTCGGGTCGCAGTTCGGCGCTGGGCGGGCGCGTGATGATGCGCTCAGGGATCGGCTCCTGGCCGGTGCCATAAGGGTCATGCGCATTGCGCCAGCGTGCCAGGCGAAACACCATGGTCTTGGCCAGGTCCTTGATCACGGCAAAACCGCCCGCCATGTCGCCATACAGCGTGCAGTAACCGGTGGCCATTTCGGACTTGTTGCCGGTGGTCAGCACAATGCTGCCGAATTTATTGGAAAGCGCCATCAGCAGGGTACCGCGAACACGGGCCTGAATGTTTTCTTCGGTGGTGTCCTCGGCCAGGCCCTTGAATTCATTGGCGAGCGTGGCTTTGAACGCCTCGAACTGCGGCACGATCGAGAGTTCGTCGTAGCGCACGCCCAGGCGCGCCGCCATCTCACGCGCGTCAATCCAGCTGATGTCGGCGGTGTAGGGTGAGGGCATCATCACCGTGCGCACCCGGTCCTTGCCCAGCGCGTCCACCGCAATGGCCAGCACCAGCGCCGAGTCAATACCGCCGGACAAACCCAGCAACACGCTGGGAAAGCCATTTTTGCCAATGTAGTCGCGCACCCCCAACACCAGGGCGTCCCACAAATCGTCCTCGACTGAGCGCTCGGGTGCCACGGATCCCGCCAGTTGCAGCGACCTTGGCGTGCGCTGCAACTGCACCAGCAAGCGGTCTTCGATGAAGCTCGGTGCCCGCGCCGCCAGCGCGCCGTCGGCATTGAGCGCAAATGAGTGGCCTTCAAACACCACCTCATCCTGCCCGCCCACCAGGTGCGCATAAACCAGCGGCAGGCCGCAGGTCAACACCCGCTCACGCATCATCTGTTCGCGCTCAAGGCCTTTGCCCACGTGAAAGGGAGATGCGTTGATGACCGCCAGCAACTCGGCGCCGGCCTGCGCTGTCTCGAGTGCAGGCTTGTCAAACCAGGCGTCCTCACAAATCAGCAGCCCGACCTTGACCCGCGCACCGGGCGCGCCAGCCTCAAACACACACGTGCCCTGCCCTGGTGCGAAATAACGGCGCTCATCAAACACCTGGTAGTTGGGCAGCTCACGCTTGGCGTAGGTCGCCACCAGCTGGCCCTCGCACAGCACGCTGGCCGAATTGAAACGGCCTTGCACCGCCACCGAGCGCGTGCGCTGATCGCCCCCGGTGGGATGCCCCACCACCACACTGAGGTCTTTCAAATCTGCCAGCGCAAGCGCCACTGCTTTCACGGCATCATCGCAGGCCTCTGTGAAGGCCTGACGCAAAAACAGGTCTTCGGCCGCATAGCCGCAAATGGACAATTCGGGCGTGAGCACCAAACGGGCACCCTGCTGGTAAGCGCTTCGGGCGGCCGCCACAATTTTTTCGGCATTGCCAGTCATGTCGCCCACCACCAGGTTGAGCTGGGCCACGCAAATTTTGAGAGTCATGAAAAGTTCAGAAAAATGATCGACAAAAAAACAATTGACACTTCAAACGATTATGTCATTCGGGTGCTGGATTCACCCTCTGACGTGGACGCACCCGCCTGGAACAAGCTGCTGCTGGGCCAACCGCAGGCCACCCCGTTCATGCGCCACGAGTACCTGCTCGCCTTGCACGCCAGTGGCTGCGCCACGCCCGACACCGGCTGGACGCCAAAGTATTTTGTGCTGGAGCGCCAGGGCGCACTGCAGGCGGCCTGCGTGCTCTACCTCAAGACCCACTCGCATGGCGAGTATGTGTTTGACTGGGCCTGGGCCAGGGCATATGCCGATCATGGCCTGGCCTACTACCCCAAGGCTGTGTGTGCGGTGCCGTTCACGCCGGTCCCCGGGGCCCGCCTGCTGGCCAAAACCCAAGCCGACCGCGCGCTGCTGGCCGCTGCCCTATTGGACTTTTGCCAGCAGCAGCAACTTTCGGGCTTGCACAGCCTGTTTGCCAACAACGCCGACCTGGCTGCCTTTGAAGCATCAGGCCTGCTGCTGCGCCACACGGTGCAATTTCATTGGCACAACACCACGCCGGGATACGCCGACTTTGATGCATTTCTGGCGCAACTGACCGCAGACAAACGCAAAAAAATTCGCCAGGAAAGGCGCAAGGTGGTTGACGCCGGGGTGCGTTTTCGCGTGGCTGAGGGCCGACAGATCAGTTCGGCGGACTGGGAATTTTTTTACCGCTGTTACGAGCGCACCTACCTGGAGCATGGCAACGCACCCTACCTGA
Source organism: uncultured Rhodoferax sp. (assembly GCA_964538895.1). Taxonomy (GTDB): domain Bacteria; phylum Pseudomonadota; class Gammaproteobacteria; order Burkholderiales; family Burkholderiaceae_C; genus Rhodoferax. Next base: position 5,836 of record CAZIGL010000034.1, on the reverse strand, counting down.
ACCGTGACTTCTTTGCCCGCATGGCCAGCACCATGAGTGAGGACTGGTTGCTCTTTGTGGCCGAGCGAAACGACCAACCCATTGCGGCCAGCTTGATCGCCCTCAACACCAGCTGCGTTGGCACCCCATCAGACAATGCAGAGCGGGTGGCCTACGGCCGTTATTGGGGTGCGCTGGAACGGGTGGACTGCCTGCACTTTGAGGCCTGTTATTACCAGCCGCTGCAATGGTGCATTGCCAACGGCTACCAGCGGTTTGAAGGCGGTGCCCAGGGTGAGCACAAACTGGCGCGGGCCCTGATGCCGGTCGCCACCACCAGCGCGCACTGGCTGGCGCACCCGCAATTTCTGGCTGCGGTTGACCGCTATTTAAGTTCCGAGCGGGCAGGTATTCAGGATTACCTTGGGGCGCTGCAGCAGCACAGCCCGTTCAAGCCAATCAAGGTCGACCGAGGTCAACCTTTGTAGGAGGCCCGCCTCGGGCCGATGGCTGTCGGAAGTCAATCGCGGCGAGGACGCCGCTCCTACAAGGCGCCGGAGCAGCTTACTTCTTCGAAGCTTCGTAATTGGCCATGCCTTCCATGATTTCCTGCTTGGCGGCTTCGGGGCCTTCCCAGCCCAGAATCTTGACCCATTTGTTTTCTTCGAGGTCTTTGTAATGCTCAAAGAAGTGAGCAATGGTTTTCAGGCGCACCGGGCTCAGATCTTCGGGCTTTTTCCAACGGGTGTAGAGCGACAGAATCTTGTCGATCGGGACCGCCAGCACCTTGCCGTCCATGCCGGCTTCGTCTTCCATTTTCAAGATACCGATGGCGCGGCAGGTCACCACCACGCCCGGAATCAAAGGTACCGGGGTGATCACCAGCACATCCACCGGATCACCGTCGCCACTGATGGTCTGCGGCACATAGCCATAGTTGGTGGGGTAATGCATGGCCGTGCTCATGAAGCGATCGACAAAAATGGCGTGGGTATCGTGATCGACCTCGTACTTCACCGGGTCGGCGTTCATCGGGATTTCGATGATGACGTTGAATTGCTCGGGAACTTTTGCGCCAGGAGTAACGTTATCTAAAGACATGCTTGTCGCCTTATGTTGGTTTGGGGTTTGAGTTAAATCAGAAACAGTCAGGATTAACCCTGATTTTACTTACTTGCCACTTGCGGATTCTTTAAATGCCGGTGTTTTGGCGTTACAGTGCGCCGGTTGGCCAATCACTCTTGTCACACACCAAGATGCACACGATGAGGAAGCAACGCAGCGGTGATGCCGACTTGCGTTGCACCACCATCTCGCGAAACAACAATCTGGAGATTTTTCTATGACAGACAACTCAGCGCTGCTGTTGGCGCTTTTCTGCGGCTTGATCGCCGTCGGCTACGGCTTTTGGGCCAGAAACTGGATCCTCGCCCAAGACGCAGGCAACGCCCGCATGCAAGAAATTGCTGCTGCCATTCAAACCGGTGCGTCCGCTTATCTGGCCCGGCAGTACAAAACCATTGCCGTGGTCGGCGCCGTGCTGACCGTTTTGATTGCGGTGTTTCTGGACTCCTTAAGCGCGGTCGGTTTCGTGATTGGCGCGGTGCTCTCGGGTGCCTGCGGCTTCATTGGCATGAACGTGTCGGTGCGGGCCAACGTGCGCACCGCCCAGGCCGCCACCAAGGGCATTGGCCCGGCGCTGGACGTGGCCTTCCGGGGCGGCGCCATCACCGGCATGCTGGTGGTGGGTTTGGGCCTGCTGGGTGTGACCGGCTTCTTCTGGTTTTTGGTGGGCAACGGCAACTTGACGCCTGACAAGAATCTGGCGCAAATGCTCAACCCGCTGATTGGTTTTGCCTTCGGCTCCTCGCTGATCTCCATCTTTGCCCGCTTGGGCGGTGGTATTTTCACCAAGGGCGCTGACGTCGGCGCCGACCTGGTGGGCAAGGTCGAGGCCGGCATCCCGGAAGACGACCCGCGCAACCCCGCCGTGATTGCCGACAACGTGGGCGACAACGTGGGCGACTGCGCCGGCATGGCCGCCGACCTGTTCGAAACCTACGCCGTCACACTCATTGCCACCATGGTGCTCGGCGCCCTGCTCGTCACCGGCGCCGGCATGAGCGCGGTGGTCTACCCGCTGGCACTTGGTGCGGTGTCGATCGTGGCGTCCATCATTGGCTGCTTCTTCGTCAAGGCTACGCCTGGCATGCGGAACGTGATGCCGGCGCTGTACAAGGGCCTGGCTGTGGCCGGTGGCTTGTCGCTGATTGCCTTCTTCTTTGTCACGCAGTGGCTCATGCCTGACGATGCCATCCTGGCCAGCGGCACCCAGATGCGCTTGTTTGGCGCCTGCGCTGTCGGCTTGGCTCTGACGGCCGCGCTGGTGGTGATCACCGAGTACTACACCGGCACCCAATACCCGCCGGTGAAACACATTGCCGAAGCCTCCACCACCGGTCACGGCACCAACATCATTGCCGGTCTGGGTGTGTCGATGCGCTCCACCGCCTGGCCGGTGCTGTTTGTCTGCCTGGCCATTTACACCGCTTTCGCGCTGGCCGGCCTGTACGGCATTGCCATTGCAGCCACCTCCATGCTCAGCATGGCCGGCATTGTGGTGGCGCTGGACGCCTACGGTCCCATCACCGACAACGCCGGCGGCATTGCCGAGATGAGCGAAATGCCTAAAAGCGTGCGCGACATCACCGACCCGCTGGACGCCGTGGGCAACACCACCAAGGCCGTCACCAAGGGTTATGCGATTGGCTCGGCCGGTCTGGCAGCGTTGGTGCTTTTTGCCGACTACACCCACAAACTTGATGCCTATGGCAGCCAGATCACCTTTGACTTGAGCAACCCGATGGTCATCATCGGGCTGTTCATCGGCGGCCTGATTCCCTACCTGTTCGGCGCCATGGCCATGGAAGCCGTCGGCCGCGCGGCCGGTGCCGTGGTGGTTGAAGTGCGTCGCCAGTTCCGCGACATCAAGGGCATCATGGAAGGCACGGCCAAGCCCGAGTACGACACCGCTGTTGACATGCTGACCACGGCGGCCATCAAGGAAATGATGATCCCGAGCCTGCTGCCGGTGGTGGTGCCGATTCTGGTCGGCCTGATCCTCGGCCCGGCTGCGCTGGGCGGCCTGCTGATGGGCACCATCGTGACCGGCCTGTTTGTAGCGATTTCCATGTGCACTGGGGGCGGTGCCTGGGACAATGCCAAAAAGTACATTGAAGACGGCAACTTTGGCGGCAAGGGCTCGGACGCGCACAAGGCCGCCGTGACCGGTGACACCGTGGGCGACCCCTACAAAGACACGGCCGGCCCGGCCATCAACCCGCTGATCAAGATCATCAACATCGTGGCGCTGATGATCGTGCCGCTGATGATGCAAATCCACGGCGGCTAAGCGCTGCTTTTAGTCCAAGAAAACCCGCTTCGGCGGGTTTTCTTATGCTGCGGCTCCCCTGGCTGCAGGTTCCCCGCCACAGCAGGGATCAGGATCACCAATTCTTGAGCAACCGGGGTCAGCGGCCCAGCAACCGTTGTTCAGCCACTTCGGCATCAGAACCCTGAAGGTGCGCTACCGAACCGACCGATCGTTCCGGAGCCTGCACGATTGAGGCGTTGCATCGCCAGAGCGTCAAGACAGCAAATCACCCATCCAAGGAATTGGCAGTTCCAGACATCAACTGAATGCCATGGGTCCCGGGGAAGGCGCAGCGGCTTGCGCCCTTACCCCGTCGGAGGGCGACTGGCTCAGCGATGAAACACCCTCCTCGTCCCACCTCCAACGAAAGACCCACATGTCGCACACCGAAACCAAAACCGAACCCGGGTCTGGAACAGCTACCTCGCGACGCCTGCCTTCTTTGCCGCTGGCCCTGCTTCCGGTGTTGCTGACCCTCGGGTTGCTGGCGTTACAGCTGTTCTATTACGGCGACTTCACGCCGCACATTCCGCTGGCCCTCGGGCTGGCGATCACGGCGGTGCTGGGCGTGCTGCGAGGACAGACATGGCCCGATATCCGCGAGGGTGTGTTCCATGTGATCCATGTCTCGCTGCCGTCGCTGTCGGTGCTGATCGTCGTCGGCATGATCATCGGCGTCTGGATTGCCTCGGGCACCGTGCCAACGCTGATCTACTACGGGCTCAATCTGCTCAACCCGTCGATCTTCCTGGCCGCAGCCATGGGGCTGTGCGCCGTGGTCTCGTTGTCACTGGGCACCAGCTGGGGTACGGTGGGCACCGTCGGCCTCGCGCTGATGGGGATCGGCGCAGGCTTCGGTATTCCGGTGTATTGGACCGCCGGCGCGGTGGTTTCGGGCTCATTCTTTGGCGACAAGATCTCGCCGCTGTCGGACACCACCAACCTGGCGCCAGCGGTCACCGGCGTCAACGTCTTTGACCACATCAAAAACATGATACCAACCACCCTGCCGGCGATGCTGATCGCGCTGGCGGCCTACCTGGTGGCCGGCTACTACGTGATCGAACCGGTGGAGACCTCGTTTGGTGCGATTGACTCCATCACCCAGGGTCTGTCATCCCGCTTCCAGATCGGCTGGATTCCCCTGCTGCCGGCGTTGTTGGTGATCACGCTGGCGCTGAGCCGCATTGCGCCGCTGCCGGCGCTGTTCTCGGGCGTGCTGGCGGGCGCGCTGGTCGCCATCTTCTATCAGGGCGCCGGCTTGCACGATGTCTTCAGCTATGCCCAGTCGGGCTACAAGATCGAGACCGGGGTCGCCACCATCGACAAGCTGCTCAACGCCGGCGGTATCCAGTCGATGATGTGGACCATCTCGCTGATGCTGATCGCGCTGGGCTTTGGCGGCGCGCTCGAGCGCACCGGCTGCCTCGAAGCCATCATCAACAGCATCGTGTCACGGGTGAAGACCTTCGCCGCGGTACAGTGTTCTGCCATCGGCACCGCGTTTGCGACGAACCTGGTGGCCGGCGACCCCTACATTTCGATCGCGCTGCCTGGGCGCATGTACGCACCGCTGTACCGCGGGATGGGCTATTCGACGCTCAACCTGAGTCGCGCCGTCGAGGAAGGTGGCACGCTGATGAGCCCGCTGATCCCCTGGAACGCCGGCGGCGCCTTCGTGATCAGCGCGCTGGGCCTGGGCATCATGGATGGCAACCTGCAGAACCTGCTGTACATCCCGCTGGCCTTTGCCTGCTGGACGGCGCCCTTGATCGGCATGTTTTACGCAGTCACCGGCCTGTTCTCGCCGCAGGCGACCGACGCTGACCGCGCCCACTGGGAAAAGAACAATGAGGAGGTGATGGACCTGTCCGACCACGCGCACTTGAGTGACACGGGCAGTTCTGAAGCGCCGGTCGCACATACCGCCTAATTTTCAACAACGCCGTGGTGTGTTTCTACGTCATTGATCTTCTGACCCCCGCCCCAGCAGGCCGCGCACAGTTGCCAGTGCGCCGGGGTAGTCGAACGCCGCCATTTGCCGCCCCAGTTGCTGTGCTGCTGCGCTGTGCGTTGCCAGCAAGAGCTGCCGGCTGCTCTCAAACAGGTCGCCTGCCACGGTGTCGTCGCTGGCCAGCAGGGGCGCCAGTTGTTCGAGCACTTGCCGTGCCCGCTCGGGATCAGGTGCTAGCGCGCCGCCGGCCGCTGTCTCGGGCAACTGCGCAAGGACTGCATCCAGCGCCGTTTGTTCCGTCTGCAAGGTTGCCAACAGCGCCGGCAGCTTGCTTGCCTCATTGCCGCGCAATGCAAGCTCCAGTGCCAGTGCAGCCGCCTGCAAGGCGGTGGCGCCCAGGTTGGCGGCAACCCCCTTGAGGGCGTGCAGCCGTTGCCTGGCAGCTTCGGTATGCCCTGCAGCAAGCGCGC
>CAZIGL010000033.1:0-32158 GCA_964538895.1 uncultured Rhodoferax sp. | reverse complement strand
TGACCCTGGTGAGCGCCAGGATCAAGGGCATGTTGGCGGCGATCCAGCAATAAGCACCAGGAGACCTTTCATGTCCAATTCCAATTCAGCGCTTGGCATTTTCAATATTGCGGGTTCCGCCATGATGGCGCAGTCCCAGCGCATGAACGTGACCGCCAGCAATCTGGCCAACGCCGAAAGCGTTTCGGGACCCGATGGTGAAGCCTACCGCGCGCGCCAGGTGGTGTTTGAAGTGGCAGCGCCAAAGGGCCAGGATATTGGCGGCGTCAAGGTGTCGCGGATCATCGAAGACCCCTCCCCCTTGCGCATGGTGCACGACCCCAAGCACCCGCTGGCCAATGCCGAAGGCTATGTGTCGCACTCCAATGTCAACGTGGTCGAGGAAATGGTCAACATGATCTCGGCTTCACGCTCTTACCAGGCCAACGTCGAAGTCCTTAACACGGCCAAGACCTTGATGCTGAAAACCCTCTCGATCGGTCAATAGACCTCGCTGACACCCCTTGATGACCAGGAGACAGTTTCATGGCCTTGAATGCAATCAATTCCCCCACGGCGGTCGGCGCTGCAGCCCCCACCATTGCCAGCACCAACGCGGACAGCGAGCAGCGTTTTCTGAAGCTGCTGACGACGCAACTCAACAACCAGGACCCGCTGAACCCGCTGGACAACGCCCAACTCACATCGCAGCTGGCCCAAATGAGCACGGTCACCGGCATCGAGAAACTCAACAGCACCGTGGAGTCGCTGCTGGCCCAGACAGGCTCGGGTCAGGTGCTGCAAGCGGCCGGCCTGATTGACCGCTCGGTACTGGCGCCCGGCACCAACCTGGCACTCAAGTCTGGCACGGCGGCGACTTTTGCGATCGATCTGCCGTCGGCTGCGGCATCAGTCAAGGTCAGCATCACCAATTCGGCCGGCCAGGTCGTTCGCACCCTTGACTTGGGCGGCTTGCCGTCCGGCGTTCAGGCCCAGACCTGGGATGGCGCCGACGACAACGGCCAGGCTCAGGCCAGCGGCAACTACCAGTTCAGCGTGACTGCCAGCGGTGGCGGGGAAGGCCTGGTGGCTGTGCCCCTGACCTACGCCAACGTCAGCAGCGTGGCGCAGGGCCCCAGTGGGGTGGCACTGCAACTGGCAGACAAACGCACCATCAGCTTCAGTGACGTCAGAACCATTCTCAGTACTTCGGCGGCTCCTCTTTAAACCTCGATTCAACAAGGAAATATCATGAGTTTTTCACAAGGCGTCAGCGGCCTGAATGCCGCCGCAGCAAATCTTGACGTGATCGGCAACAACATTGCCAATTCAGGAACCGTGGGCTACAAATCTGGCAGCGCACAGTTTGCCAATGTCTATGCCGGCTCCATGGCAGGCATGGGCACCAAGGTGTCTGGCATTTTTCAGGATTTCACCGCAGGCGCCATTCAGCGCAGCGACCGCCCGCTGGACGTGGCCATCGTCGACGGCAATGGGTTTTTTCGCATGACCAATGAAAGCGGCGAAGTGCGCTACACCCGCAACGGCCAGTTCAACGTTGACAAGGACCAGTTCATTGTCAACGCCGCCGGGATGCAACTGACTGGCACCGTGCCCGGCGCTGCGGGTGGCCTTGCGCCCCTGAAGGTCGAACCCACTTTCGTTGCTCCGATGGCAACCTCCAAAATCGATGCCGAGTTCAACATCGATGCACGCAGTCCGGTGGCCATCCAACCGTTTGCGCCCAACGATTCGGATACTTACAACTACTCGAATTCGGTCACGCTTCACGATTCTCTGGGTAACAAACACGAGTTGTCGATTTTCTTTGCCAAGACGGCGCCCGGCGAATGGGATGTTTACGGCACGGCTGACGGACGCCCTCTTGCCACCGGTGGGGCAATGACTGCGGAAGTCCTCCCTGTGACAGCCCCGCCAACCTACGGAGCGGCGACTACCCTTGGCTCGGTAGCATTCGATACCAGCGGCAAATTGGACATATCAGGAACCGGTACCAACACGCTGAACTTCGCAGGGCTTGATTTCCTGAACAAGTCGGCAGCGCTGAATTTCAGCATGAAGCTGACCGGCACAACCCAGTTTGCTGCCGACAACGAGGTCAGAAAAATGGCCCCGGACGGCAACGCCTCCGGCCAATTAACCACCATCGACATTGGCGCCGACGGCGTCATAACCGGCAAGTACTCCAACCAGGACAGCATCGTGCTGGGCACGGTGGTGCTGTCCTCCTTTGACAATGTCAACGGCCTGCGCAACATGGGCGAAAACGTCTGGGCCGAAAGCCCAACTTCCGGTGCGCCCAAGAACGGTTCGCCCGGCATGGGCAAGTCGCTGGGCTCCCTGCTCGGTGGCGCAGTGGAAGGCTCCAACGTCGACCTGACCTCCGAGCTGATCAACCTGATCATCGCCCAGCGCACCTACCAGGCCAATACCCAGACCGTCAAGACGCAAGACCAGGTGGTGCAGGCCCTGATCAATCTGCGCTGACCCTGGCCCGCCTGATGAGCCAACAGCCTAAGTTGCAAACCAAGCAGGAGACGCCATGGACCGCATGATCTATATCGGCATGGCGGGAGCCAAGCAGGCGCTTGAGCAGCAGGTCTCGGTTGCCAACAACATGGCAAACGCGTCCACCCCCGGCTTTCGTGCGCAGATCAACAGCTTTCGCGCGATTCCGGTGGTTGGCGACGAGCTGCCAACGCGCACCTTTGTCACGGCAATCACCCCCGGCGCCGACTTCAGCTCGGGCCCCTTGATGCCCACCGGGCGCCCGCTCGATGTCGCCATTCGTGGTGAGGGCTGGTTTGCGGTCATGACGCCTGACGGCGGCGAAGCCTACACCCGGGTCGGCAACCTGCAGGTGGGGGCCGACGGCCAGGTGCAGACCATGGCCGGGCTGCCCATGATGGGGGACGGCGGCGCATTGGTGGTGCCGCCCGGATCTTTGGTTTCCGTGACCGACAGCGGTCAGGTGATTGCCCAGGCAGCGGGCGACTTGGCCACCGGTGCCGCCGAGGTGGGTCGGCTCAAGCTGGTCAACCCGCCCAATGCCGACCTGGAACGCAGTGACGACGGCTTGTTTCGCTTGCGTGCCGGGGCCGCCGCACCACAGGCCGACCCCGGCGTGAGCCTGCGCAGCGGTGTGCTGGAGGGCAGCAACGTCAACCCGGTGGAGGCCATGGTGGCCATGATCAGCAACGCACGGCGCTTTGAGATGCAGATGAAAACCTTGCAGACCGCTGAAGCCAACGATCAGCAAGCCAATAAATTGCTCTCCAGCAGCTAACCAGGAGTTTCACATGATTCGCTCTTTGTACATTGCCAAAACAGGCCTTGACGCCCAGCAAACCCAGCTCGACGTGGTTTCCAACAACCTGGCCAACGTGGGCACCACGGGCTTCAAGCGCAGCCGTGCCGTTTTTGAAGACCTGATGTACCAGAACCTGCGCCAGACCGGCGGCCAGACTTCTGACCAGACGCGCCTGCCCTCGGGCCTGCAACTTGGTACCGGGGTGCGCGTGGTGGCGAGCGAGCGCATTCATACCGACGGCAACCCCACCAAAACCGACAACCCAAAGGATGTCGCCATCGCTGGCAACGGTTTTTTTCAGATTTTGATGCCCGACGGCAGCACCGCCTACACCCGCGACGGCTCGTTTCAGACCGACCAGGACGGCCAGTTGGTGACCGCCAGCGGCTACCCGGTGCAGCCTGCCATCACGTTGCCGCAAAACACCACCAGCATGACCATTGCGTTTGATGGCACGGTGTCGGTGGTTCAGGCTGGCAGCACCGCCAGCGTGCAGGTGGGCCAGCTGCAACTGGCCACTTTTTTGAATTCCACCGGCCTGCAAAGCGTGGGCCAAAACCTGTATGTGGAATCGGATGCCTCGGGTGCGCCCAACCAGACCGTGCCCGGACAAAACGGCGCTGGCACGCTCACGCAGGGCTACGTCGAGTCGTCCAACGTCAACGTGGTCGAGGAGCTGGTCAACATGATCCAGACCCAGCGCGCCTATGAGATCAACAGCAAGGTGATCACCACCTCGGATCAAATGCTCGCCAAATTGGCGCAACTGTGAAGCCAGCCATGAACTCCGTGTATCGCTTGCTGTGCTGCGGGTTGGCCGCCGTGCTGCTGGCTGGTTGTGCCCAAATGCCGCGCGAGCCGCTGGTGCAGCAGCCCATGACCGCACGCCCGGAGGCCATGCGCCCGGCTGCACCCAGTGCCGCCAACCACGGTTCAATTTATCTGGCGGGCATGGCGGGGCAACCCCTGTTTGAAGACCGCCGCCCGCGCTATGTGGGTGACATCCTGACCATTCAGGTCCGGGAAAATGTCAACGCCAGCAAAAATTCGGGCTCCAATGTCAGTCGGTCTGGCAGTGTCAGTGCAGCGCTGGACATCATTCCTTCGTTCCTGGGTGGTTTGTTTGCCGGTGACCAGAGCGCCGACGTGTCGGGTCAAAACACCATGAAGGCCTCGGGCGGTGCCAATGCCACCAACACCTTCAACGGCATGATCACGGTCACCATTGTTGACGTGCTGGCCAATGGCAATTTGCAGGTGAGCGGCGAAAAACAAATGCTGATCAACCAGGGCACCGAGTTCATCCGTTTTTCCGGGGTGGTCAACCCACGCACGGTGGGTGCCAACAATGCCGTGCTGTCAACCCAGGTGGCTGATGCCCGCATTGAGTACAGCGCCAAGGGCTATATAGACGAAGCGCAGACCATGGGTTGGTTACAGCGGTTTTTCCTCAACGTGTTGCCCTTGTGATGATGCTTACCCAACGCTTCCTGCTGTGCCTGAGCCTGCTGCTGCCTCTTTTGGCCGCTGCGCCAGCGCAGGCCGACCGGCTCAAGGACATTGCCAGCATTCAGGGCGTGCGTGACAACCCGCTGATCGGCTACGGCCTCATGGTGGGGCTGGACGGCAGTGGCGACCAGACCATGCAGACCCCATTCACCACGCAAAGCCTCAACAACATGCTGACGCAACTCGGCATCACGCTGCCGCCAGGCAGCAGCATGCAGTTGAAGAACGTGGCGGCGGTCATGGTGACTGCCGTGCTGCCACCCTTTGCCCGGCCGGGCCAGACCATCGACATCACGGTGTCATCCATGGGCAACGCCAAGAGCCTGCGCGGCGGCACGCTGCTGATGACGCCGCTCAAAGGCGCAGATGGCCAGGTCTACGCGCTGGCTCAGGGCAACATGGTGATTGGCGGCGTCGGGGCCTCCAGTGGCGGCAGCCAGACCAAGATCAACCAGACCAGCTCAGGGCGGATTCCCGCTGGCGCCATCGTCGAGCGGGCGGTGTCTTCACCCATTGGCCAGGACGGCAGCTTCACGCTGGAATTGAATACCAGCGACTTCGGCACCGCGCAAAAGGCCGTGGACGCCATCAACAACAGCATGGGCGCCGGCACCGCCCGGGCACTCGACGCCCGAATGATCGAGCTCAGGGCGCCTTCCAACCCGGATGATCGGGTCGGCTTCCTGGCACGCGTGCAGAACCTCGAGGTCGTGCCCAGCCAGGTCGGGGCCAAAGTGGTGATCAATGCGCGCACGGGTTCGGTCGTCATGAACCAGAACGTCAGAGTCAATGATTGCGCCATTGCGCACGGCAGTTTGTCGGTGGTGATCAAGACCGAGCCGGTCATCAGCCAGCCCAATGCGCTCGCTGGTGGTGTCACCGTGGTGGCCCAGCGCTCGCAAATCGAGATCAGCCAGGAGGGCTCTGCCTTGCAAGTGGTGACGGCGGGAGCCTCACTGGCCGATGTGGTCAAAGGGCTGAATGCGCTGGGTGCCAACCCACAAGACCTGGTGTCGATTCTGCAGGCCATGAAATCTGTTGGTGCCTTGCGGGCCGAGCTAGAGATTATTTAAGGCGGGGGCCATGAGCAATTCTGCGTTCCCCACCCTCAACGGCACCGCCGCCACGACCTCGGCTGTACTCGACCAGCGACTGTCATTCGACGTGCAGGGGGTGGATGCCCTGCGCCGCACCGTGCGCAGCTCGCCACAAGAGGGCATGAAGCAGGCTGCAAAACAGTTTGAGGCGCTGTTCATGCAAATGGTGTTGAAAAGCATGCGCGACGCCACACCCACCGAGGGCCTGTTTGGCAACCAGCAAGAAAAAATGTTTACCTCGATGCTCGACCAGCAGCTGACACAGAATCTGTCGGGCCGAGGCCTGGGACTGGCTGACGCAATGTACGCGCAACTCAGTCGCCACCTGCCGCCAGACACCCTGCCGGCAACGCCAGGCAGCGCACTGCCGGCGCCCGTGCCTCTTACCCGGCCAACTGAAAGCCCGGCCCCGAGGCTGGCACTGTTGACTCCCGCGCCACTGACTGCCACAGAACCCACCCGGTTACCCACTGCGCCCCCGGGCCTGTCGCTGTACGAAGAGACCACCGGCAAAGCCGCCCTGAGTCGCAGCGTCTACTCGCAAACACACGTCGAGCAATTTGTGTCGCGCTTGCTGCCCGCAGCGCAGCGCGCCAGCCAGGAGAGTGGCGTCCCGGCGCAGCTGATCATGGCCCAGGCGGCATTGGAGTCCGGTTGGGGTCGACGCGAGATTCGCACCGACGATGGTCGCAGCAGCTTTAACCTGTTTGGTATCAAGGCTTCCAAAGACTGGAAGGGCCGGGTGGCCGAGATCACGACCACAGAATTCGTCAACGGTGTTGCGCAAAAAACCCGTGCTGCGTTTCGCGCCTACGACTCCTACGAGGCGGCTTTTTCCGACTATGCCAAATTGATTGGCAACAACCCACGCTACGCCAACGTGCGGGCCGCCAAAACGGCTGATGAAGCCGCCATCGGACTGCAACAGTCCGGCTATGCAACCGACCCACAGTACAGCGGCAAGCTGATCCGCATCATGAAGCAGATCAGCTGAGCCACGCCCCATTCACCCATGACATCTTCTGCGGGATTGCCTAAAGTTTTTCACCTGTTTGCCGTTAAACAGGCAAGGAGTGCCCATGCACGCAACAACCCATCAGCTTGATCCAACGGCAAGCGCGCCACTGGAGTTCCTGGCTTTTACCCTGGGCCAGGAAGAATATGGCATCGACATCCAGAAAGTGCAGGAGCTGCGCGGGTACGACGCCGTCACCCGGATTGCCAACGCGCCCGGGCACATCAAGGGGGTGATCAACCTGCGCGGCATCATTGTGCCGATCGTTGACATGCGCATCAAGTTCAATCTGGAAGCTCCGAGTTACGACCAGTTCACGGTGGTCATTATTCTGAATTTGGCAAACCGCATCATTGGCATGGTGGTAGACAGCGTGTCCGATGTGATCACCATGAGCTCTGAACAAATCAAGCCGGCACCCGAGATGGGGTCGGTACTCGAATCAGAATTCCTGATCGGGCTGGGCACGGTCAATCAGCGCATGCTGATTTTGGTGGACATTTACAGCCTGATGTCGAGTTCGGACATGGGCCTGACCGACAAACCGTCGGATTAGCCTGGCAAGGCCATCGGCACAAAACCCATTTTTGTTTTTAGAAAGACTCACATGAAACTCCGCGATTTGAAAATCGGCACACGATTGGGAATCGGCTTTGCCTTGGTGCTTGTGCTGCTCAGTGTGATTGCCAGCATGGGGGTATGGCGCCTCGGAAAAGTGGGCGACGCTGCCGCCGAGATGACCCGTGACACGCTTGTGAAAGAGCGCATTGCCTCCGAATGGTTGCTCGACACCAGTGCCAATAGCGTACGCACCCTGGCTCTTGTCAAGAGCACCAATCCGGACGACACCAATGACTTCCAGCAAAACATCACCGACGCCAGTCTGAAAATCACAGCCAATGCCGGAAAAATCAAGGCCTTGCTGACGACCCCGGAAGAACGAAAGCTGTTTGAGGAAACGGTTGCCAAACGGGCTGCTTATGTCGACTTGCGCGCCTCTTCCCTGCAGTTGAAAAGCGAAGGCCAGCAAGAACAGGCGGTCGCACTGAGCGCCGACAAACTGGCCCCGGCCCTGGCCGATTACGAAAACACCATCAAGGAACTGCTGCTGTACCAACGGCAGTACATTGACCAGACCGCCACTGAAATCGATGTCCTGTACCGGGACGGTCAAATTTATCTGTCCGGCTTGGCCGTGCTTGCCGTGCTGCTGGGCTGCGGGCTGGCCTGGTGGCTGACCGTTGGCATCACGACCCAATTGCGGGGCGCTGTCAAGCTGGCGCAAACCGTGGCTGGTGGCGACCTGACCAGTCGCATCGAAGTGAAATCCAGTGACGAAACCGGGCTGCTGATGCAGGCCCTTAAAAACATGAACGACAGCCTGGTGCGCATCGTCGGCGAGGTGCGCAAGGGCACCGACACCATTGCTTCGGCCTCCAGCGAGATCGCAGCCGGCAACCTTGACCTGTCGGGCCGCACCGAGCAACAAGCCGGGTCGCTCGAAGAAACCGCTGCCTCAATGGAACAGCTCACCGCCACGGTCAAACAAAATGCAGACAACGCGCGCCAGGCCAACCAGCTGGCGGTGGCGGCCTCCGGCGTGGCCATCAAGGGTGGCAGCGTCGTGGCCGAGGTGGTTGGCACCATGGGGGCCATCAACGCGTCGTCGCGAAAGATTGTCGACATCATCGCGGTTATCGACGGCATTGCCTTCCAAACCAACATTCTGGCGCTCAACGCTGCGGTGGAGGCAGCGCGCGCCGGCGAGCAGGGGCGCGGCTTTGCGGTGGTGGCGGCCGAGGTCAGAAACCTGGCGCAACGCTCTGCCGCAGCCGCCAAGGAAATCAAGATGCTGATCAGCGACTCGGTCAACAAGGTCGAAGAAGGCAGCAAACAGGTGGAAGAAGCCGGCAAAACCATGGACGAGATCGTCGACAGCGTCAAACGCGTGACCGACATCATGGCCGAAATTTCCGCCGCCAGCGAGGAGCAGACCACAGGCATTGAGCAGGTCAACCAGGCCATCATGCAGATGGATCAGGTCACCCAACAGAACGCCGCGCTGGTGGAGCAAGCCGCTGCCGCTGCGGCCTCGTTGCAGGAGCAGGCAGGCAACCTGTCGCAGGTGGTTGGTATCTTCAAACTGGACCGGCGCCAGGCCGCGCTGTATGCCCAGGAACACGCCAGCCTGAGCAATTCAGTCACCCCGAAAATAGCCGCGGAACCGGTCAAACGGGAACAACGCGAACTCAGATCAATGCCCACGCGCAAGCTGGCCAGCCCCCCGGCCGCAGCCAGCAGCGACTGGGAAGAGTTCTAACACCAGCAACACCGGCCAACCCGCAGGAGCAGCGCTATGTCATTCAACATGTTTTACACCGGTCTGAGCGGCCTGAACGTGGCCCAGGCCGCGCTGGTGACCACGGGCCACAACACGGCCAACGTCAACACGGCGGGCTACAGCCGCCAGTCGGCAGAAATTGCCTCCAACTCGGGTACTTATGTCGGCGGTGTCGGGTTTTTTGGCAATGGCGCCCAGGCCACCGACGTGACCCGCAGTTATGACCAGTTTCTGACCACCCAGCTCAATCAGGCGCAGTCCAGCAGGGAATCCTTGACCACCCAGTATGGCCAGATCAGCCAGATCGACAACCTGCTGGCCAACCAGACCGCCAGTCTGTCGCCGCTGATGCAGTCCCTGTTCAACAGCGTTCAGGCAGTGGCCAACACCCCGGCTGATCCGGCTGCGCGGCAACAATTGCTGGGCTCGGCCGAGGCCATGACCAATCAATTCCGGGCCACCAGCCTGTATTTGACCGGTCTCAATACCAACGTCAACGCGCAGATGACTGGCAACGTCAACCTGATCAACACCTACGCCTCCCAAATTGCCGATCTCAACAAGCAAATCTCTTTGGTGAGCAATGCGGGCGCCGGCCACGCCCCGAACGACCTGATGGACCAGCGTGACTTGTTGGTGAGCGACCTGAGCAAACTGGTGGGCACCAAGGTGGTGATCCAGTCCAATGGCCAGTACGGTGTTTTTATCGGCAACGGCCAGACCCTGGTGCTGGGCGACAAGGCGGCCACGCTGAAGTCGGACGTGTCGTCTGCCGACCCCACACAAAATTCTGTGTTTCTGGTGGGCACCGGTGGCAACACCATTGAGTTGCAGGACAGCGTGCTGGCCGGCGGCTCACTCGGTGGCCTGCTGCAGTTTCGCAACGAGACCCTGAGCAACGCGCAGAACTCGCTGGGCCGCATTGCCATCGCCCTGTCGGAGACCTTCAACACCCAACAAAGGCTGGGGCTTGACCTGGAGGGCAAGCTGGGCGAGGACTTTTTCTCTCAGTCGGCGCCAGTCACGATCAAGAACGAAAACAACAAGGGAACCATGACCCTGACAAGCAGCTTCAACGACGTGGGCCAGCTGACCACCAGCGACTACAAACTGAGTGTAGAAGTTGATGGCAGCTACAAGCTGACCCGCTTGTCAGACAAGCTGGAGATGCCGTTGCCAGCAGGGTTTCCCGGCTCACCCAGCGCAGTCACTTTTGACGGGTTGACGCTACAGATCGACGGTGGCAGCGCCCAACCGGGTGACTCGTTTTTGATCCAGCCCACCCGCTCGGGTGCGCGTGACTTTGATGTGCTCATGACCGAGCCCACCAAGATTGCCGCAGCCTCGGCCATTGTGCTTGGCAACACCTTTGGCAACACGGGAAAAGGTGTCATCAGCGGCGGGACGATTGATACGACCTACAAGAACTACGCACCAGCCAGCGTGACCCTGACCTACAACAGCACCGACAACACACTTTCAGGATTTCCAGACGGAAATCCGGTGGCCTACTCCCCCGGAACACCCGTTAGCTTCAACGGCATCACCTTTTCGATCAATGGCACGCCTGCCAATGGCGACAGCTTCACCATTGCCCACAACACAAGCGGCGTCTCGGACGGCCGCAATGCGCTGCTGCTGGCCGGGCTACAGAACAAGAAAACCATGGGTGGCAACGCAGCCAGCTTCAACGCCGCCTACGCCCAACTGGTCAGCACGGTCGGCAACAAGACCCGGCAGATCGAGATATCAAATACCGCCCAGAGCAGCCTGACCTCGCAAATCCGCGCAGCCCAGCAGTCGATTTCAGGCGTCAACCAGGACGAAGAAACTGCCAACCTGCTGATGTACCAGCAGATGTACCAGGCCAATGCCAAGGTGATCCAGACCGCGTCCACCATCTTCGACGCGATCCTGGGCATTTCCCGTTAAACCGCACCGAGGAGAACAAGATGCGTATCAGCACCCAATCGTTTTACGAACAAAGCCAGAAGGCCATGGGTTCGCAGCAAACCAACCTGTTGCGCGTACAGCAGCAGATGGGGTCCATGACCAAAATTTTGTCGCCCTCGGACGACCCCATTGCCGCCACGCGTGCGCTCGCGGTGTCGCAGTCGCTGGCGCTCAATTCCCAGTACGAGGCCAGTCGCAGCATGGCGATGCAGTCGCTGTCGCTGGAAGAAAGCGCGCTGCAAAGCGTCACCACCTTATTGCAGGACATCAAGGTGCTGGTGATTCAGGCCGGCAATGGCAGCCTGACCGATGCCGACCGCGCCGCCATTGCGAGCGCCCTGGAAAGCAGCCTGAACCAGTTGCAAGGCCTGGCCAATACCGACGATGGCAATGGCCAGTATTTGTTTGCCGGTTTCAAGAGCAGCACGCCGCCATTTGCCAAGGACAGCCATGGCGTCATGCAGTACACCGGCGACCAGGGGCAGCGCCTGATGCAGGTCGACGTGTCGCGCCAGATGGCCGCCACCGACGATGGGCGCAGCATCTTTCAGACCGTTCAGGGGGGTGCGGGCTACATTAGCACCGCCAGCGGCAACAGCGCCGGTACCCCAAACAAAGGCACAGGCGTGTTCAGCAGCAATGCCGTGATTAATCCGATTGACGTTAATTTTGGCAAGGACTTCACCATCAGTTTCCCCACTGCGGGAACCTATCAAGTGGACCTGTTGCCGCTCACCGTGCCTGCGGCCACTCCGGTGGCCAGCGGAAGCTACACCGACAATGGATCCATCAGCTTTGGTGGCGTGCAAATGAGCATCAGCGGCTCACCTGCAGCGGGCGACAGTTTCAGCGTGAAAACTGCCAAAAATGCCAACACAGATGTCTTTGGCGCCATCAGTGACATCATCACGGCCATCAAAAATCCTATTGATGCCGATGGCACCGGTGTTGGTCGCGCCAACCTGCTCAACGCGCTCAGCACCGCCAACCGGAAAATGACCAACGCCCACGACAATGTGTTGACGGTGCGCGCCTCCATCGGTTCACGCTTGCAGGAGCTCGACGCGCTCAACGTCACCGGCGGCAACCGGGCGCTGCTGGACAAGAGCAACCTGTCTGAACTGCAGGATCTGGACTATGCCAGCGCGATTGCCGAGTTTTACCAGCGCCAGACGGCGCTGCAAGCCACGCAAAAAGTCTTTGTGAAAATTCAGGGCTTGTCGCTTTTCAACTACCTGTAGCCGACACCTCAGCCGCGCAGGCCTTGCAGAAACACCAGGATCAGGTCCAGGCTGGCGGCAAAACGCTGCCCCAGGAACGGGCCGATGTACTGCATCAGATAGAGCAGCATGCCCAGGCCGGCCAGCAGCGTGATCGGGAAACCCACTGAAAAAATACTGAATTGCGGCGACACGCGGTTGAGGATGCCCATGGCGAGATTGAGGCTCAGCAGGCAGGCAATCAGCGGCAGTGCCAGCATCAGGCCATTGGTGATCACCTCACCCCCAGCCACCGCAAGCAACGCCCAGCCACCACGCGCCAGCGGCGCGTCCGAGATCGGCAGGGCCTGAAAGCTTTCCGCCAGTGTCCTGATCATCAGCAAATGCATGTCGGTTGCCAGAAAAATCAGCACGGCCATGACATTGAGCAGGCGTGACAGCACCATGGTGTTGCCGCCGCTGGTGGGATCAAAAAATGAGGCAAAGGACAAGCCCATTTGCAAACCGACGTATTCACCCGCTGCCTGCACCGCCGCAAACACCAGGCGCATGGAAAAGCCCATCGCCGCGCCAATCAAAATCTGCTGTACCAGCACCCAGACGCCGGCTGGCGACATCATCGGAATCGCCGGCACAGGCGCCAGCGTGGGGACAATGACCAGCGACAACAGCAGGGCCATCATCAGCTTGACCGAACGCGGCACCACGGCCTCGCTCAGCACCGGCGCGGTGCCGATGAATGACAACATGCGCACAAAGGGCCAGAGGAATGTGACCATCCACAGGTTCAACTGCTCCGAGTTGACCGACAGGATCGGCGTCATCAGGACACCAGTTGCGGGATCGAATTAAACAAGGTGCGCATGTAATCCAGCATGGTTTCGAGCATCCAGGGGCCCGCGATCACCAGCGTGGCAAACACCGCCAACAGCTTGGGAATGAATGACAGCGTCATTTCATTGATCTGGGTGGCGGCCTGAAACAGGCTGATGATCAGACCCGTCGCCAGTGCCACCAGCAGCAGCGGCGCTGCCAGCAGAATGATCAGGCGCATGGCCTGGTAGCCAAGCGTCATAACCGTTTCGGGTGTCATGGTGGGTTCATCCTTGCAAAGTCGTGCTGTGGCCGGCGTCAGGTGTAAAAACTTTGGGACAGCGCCCCGACCAGCAGCTGCCAGCCGTCCACCAGCACAAACAGCATCAGTTTGAACGGCAGCGAAATGGTGGCCGGCGGCACCATCATCATGCCCATGGACATCAGCACACTGGCTACCACCAGGTCAACAATCAGGAAGGGAATGAAGATGGTGAAGCCAATCTGGAACGCGGTCTTGAGTTCACTGATGACAAAAGAGGGCAGCAAGATCCGCAGGCTCACCTGCTCCGGCCCATCCATGGGCGGCACATTGGCCAGTTTGGCAAAGAGTGCCAGATCGGCCTCCCGGGTTTGCTTGAGCATGAACTCCTTGAACGGGCCGATACCCCGCTCCAGCGCCTGTTCGGCAGTGATCCGGTTTTCCGAGAACGGCTTGTAGGCCTCGGCATGCACGCGATCGAAGACAGGCGCCATGACAAAAAAAGTCAAAAACAGGGCAAGTCCGACCAGCACCTGGTTGGGCGGAGTAGAGGGTGTGCCAATGGCGGTGCGCAGCAAACCCAGCACAATGAGAATGCGGGTAAAGCTGGTCATGGACAGCAGCAGCGCCGGCAAGAAGGTCAGCGAGGTCAGCATCACCAGCGTTTGCACGCTGAGTGACCAGGTCTGGCTGCCACCCGGCCCTGGCGAACTGACCACGCCGGGCAGGCCCTGAGCCATGGCCAACACGGGCAGCATCAACAGCGGCAACGCCAGCCAGGGCCGCCACGCACTGGCGCGCCATCCGCTAAGGTGGGAACTCATCAGCTCGTCTTTCCACGCATGCCCATGCGTTGCAGGGAGTCGCGCAGGTTGCGGGAAAAAACACCGTCAGCCAGCGTTTTCGGGTCAGGCTGGGGACTGCCGTGCACAGCCGGCTTTTCGGCCGGCATGGTATGCAAGGCGTTGACCTGGCCTGCAGCCACGCCCAGTACCAGCCAGGAGTTGCCGACCTCAACCACCACCACACGCTCACGCTGGCCCACCATGACACTTGACACCACCTTGAGCAGGCGGTCGGAGCTGCGCCCCTGAAAGCCGAAGCGCCGCATCAGCCAGGCACACAAAAATATCAGCGCCACCACCAGCGCCAAAGCCAGTCCGGTCTGCAGCAAGCCGGTTGCTGCGTAGGAGGGCACCGCCTCTGGCGGCACGGCCGTTGGCACAGTCGGCAGTACCGCAGCGGCGGTGAAAGGCAGGCTGATCAGGCCGGTAACCAACAGCTTGAACGTGCGCATGAGCAGCTTAACGGTTCAGCTTATGGATGCGCTCGGACGGCGTAATGATGTCCGTGAGGCGAATGCCAAACTTGTCATTGACCACCACCACTTCGCCTTGCGCGATCAGGTAGCCGTTGATCAGCACGTCCATGGGCTCACCGGCGAGCCCGTCGAGTTCAACAATCGAGCCCTGCGACAACTGCAGCAAATTCTTGATGGTGATGCGCGTGCGCCCGAGCTCGGCCGTCAATTGAACCGGCACATCAAGCACGCGGTCGATGTCGCCCGGTTTGACATTCAGACTGGCAGAACTTGGCAAAGGCTGAAACACACGCTCACTGGCCGGACTGGCAGCAGGCGGCAGTGGCGCAAACGGGACGGCTTGCGCCTGCTCGGCCAGGGCACTGCCCCATATATCGTCGTCCACCAGTGTGGATTCATTGATGGTTTCTTCGGTCATACGCTGTCCCCCTTGATCGAATCAATGTCGTGACGGACCATTTTTTGCACCTTGAGTGCGTAATGGTTGTTGGAGGTACCGTAACCGCATTCCATGACTGGAATGCCGTTGACGGTGGCAATAATCGACTCCGGAATCTCGATCGGCAAGACATCGCCGACCTGGAGTTTGAGCAAGGCACCAATGCTTGACTGCACGGTTTGAAAGTGCGCCAGCAGCTCGACGTCGGCACTCTGCACCTGGTTGACCATCTGCTTGACCCAGCGCTTGTCTACCTGCACCTCGTCTTGCAGCGGGTTGGTCAGCAGATCGCGAATCGGCTCGATCATCGAATACGGAATACACACGCTGAGAACACCGCCAATGGGACCAAATTCAATCTGGAAAGTGGTGTTGATGATGACCTCGTTGGGCGCCACGATGTTGGCCAACTTGGCGTGCATTTCGGAGCGCACATACTCGAAATTGATCGGGTAGACGGGTTGCCAGGCCGCGCCGTAACTCTCCAGCGTGACATTGAGCAGACGCTTGATGATGCGCTGCTCGGTGGGCGTGAAGTCGCGACCCTCAATGCGGAAGTGGTAGCGGCCATCACTGCCAAACAAATTGTCAACCACCAGGAAAACAAGTTTGGGATCAAATACAAAGAGCGCCGTACCATGCAGCGGCTTCATCTGCAACAGGTTGATATTGGCTGGCACCGGCAGGTGTTTGACGAACTCACCGTATTTCTGAATCTGGATACCAACCACCGAAATGTCGGCATGGCGGCGCATGAAGGTCAGCAAGTTGGAACGCAGGTGTCGAGCAAAACGCTCATTGATGACCTCCAGCGTGTACATGCGCCCGCGCACAATGCGCTCGTCGGTACCCAGGTTGTAGGCGCGCGGCCCTTGGTCGGAGGAACTGGGCGCATCGATGGGGCCAGCGTCGCCCGCCACACCCTGGAGCAGCGCATCTACTTCATCTTGCGAAAGCTGTTGGTCATAAGCCATGGCTGTAGTTCCTGAAGGTATTCACTGCAGCATGAAAACCGGAAACATCACGCTGGCAATTTTGAGCGTCGGCTGATTGGGACCAAAAGGGCGGGTCAGCGCTTCGAGCGCCTCATCGGCGAGCTTGGCCTTGTCTGTGGCAGTGATCAGAAATTCGGATTGCCGGTTGGACAGCACCAGTTGCATCCGGCTGGTAATTTCAGGCATGTACTGCGTCACGAACTCTAGCGTTTTGCTGTCGTTGACCTTGAGCGTCACACCCACATGCAGAAAACGGTGCCTGTCGTTGGCTTGCAGGTTGACGGTCAAGGGGGTCAGGGTGATGTAGATTGGGTCAGCTGCGGGCTTGGAGGCAGCGCTTGCCGCCATGCTCGCCTTGAAGTAGTCACTGAAAAAATACCCCCCCACAGCTGCCGCACAACCAATAACCAGCAGCACAAACAAAAAAGTTGTGAGCTTGCGCGGCCTCGGTCTTTTGACCTTGGCAGGGGCGGTAGGAGTGGGGCTGACGGTACTGGTGGCCATGGCATCGCAGATAAATGGATAGGTTCATTTTCAGACAAGCTGGCTGGAAGGCATCGGTCAATCAAAAGGGGGAAACCGCTTTAGCTCCCGCGTTTGCGGTCTCCCGCCAACCATGCGCCAAGCTGAGTCATCAGGCGTAGGTGTCTACCGCGAGGCCGCCGCCCTGCCGATGCGCCTGCGTCACGGCCTGAGCCATGGGGGCAGCGCTGTCTGGCAGGCTGCGGTTCGGGTAGGCCCGGTGGTCGGGCGCCCTGCCTTGCCCCTGAGAAAACGCATTCTGGGTTTGTGGCTGGCTCTCGGCGCTTACCGAGGTATTGCCCAGGCTGATGCCGCTTTCGGCCAAGGTGGCGCGCAATTGGGGCATGGCGGCTTCCACCGCCGCACGCACCGAGGCATGGTTGGACACAAACGTCAATTGCATCTGGTGGTCGTTCAAATTGAGGGTGACCTTCAGGGGACCCAATCCGGGTGGATTGAGCTGGAGCTCGGCGGTCTGCTGCCCCCCCTTGCCCATTTGCACCATTTGCTGGCTCAAGGCCTTGTCCCAGCCCTGGCTGCCGACCTCGGGCGCCAAGTGGCTGCGCAAGGTGGTCGGCGCAGGGTTGCCGGCGCTCGCAGCTTCCATGCTGGCAGACACCAGGCCGGCTACGGCATTGGGCAACACAGCCTTGCTGCCATCAGCCGCCAGGGCTTCAAACGTTGCCGCGAACTGCCCGTCAGCTTTGCTGGCGGCCGCCTGCTGCAACACGGCCTCGTTTTCGGCGTTGGTAGACCGGCTGTCAGCCGCCGTGGCGAGGCCAAGGGCCGCGCCCGGATTGGCTTGCAGCTTGGCCGCCACAGCATTGCCAGCAGGCTCGCCCCTGGGCAGTTCCTGACCGCTTTCCGATGACGTGCGGCGCAGGTTCTGTGTCAGAGTTTGCACCGCGGCTGTGAGCGCATTAGCCGCAGCTGGCGTGGCTGACGTGGCTGACGTGGCTGGCATGGCTGGCGTGGCTGGCGTGGCTGGGATGGCTGGCGTGGCTGGCAAAGTGGTCTTGGTGTCTCCTGTGGCAGGCGCCATTTCTGCCAGTGCCTTGGCGAGCAGCTCGCCCTGGGGCATCTCTTTGGCCGACAGCATGGCTGGCGCCTTTTCCAGGCCGACCCGGGCATCCGTCAAATTGGCTTGCGCGGCAGTGGGCAACAACCCGGTCAACAGCGCATCGGAATCTGGCGCAACAAGCGCGGCGCGGTTGACCGCGACCAGGGCACGGTCTGCAGCGGCAGCAGGCAAGAGCGGCCCGCCGCGCGTAAGCGCATTCAGGTCATCCTTCAATGCCGCAGCACCGCCTGCAATGGCGTGACCCGGTTTGCGCTCAGGCAACACGATGGGCAGGTTCATGCCCATGAGCAGCGCTGCAGGATCGACCGTGTCGTCAGCCGCTTGGGGGTCTGGTTTGCGCTCGGAACCTGGCTCCTTGGCCACTTTTTTGCCGACGGCTTCAGTGTCAGGCAACAAAGACCTGGCGAGCACCTCAAAAAAACTGGGCGACTCGCCAGACGCCAGCTCATCGCTGACGGCCTGGGACTGATTGGCCGATCCGGCGCTCGGACCGACCTCGAAGCTGGATTGAATCATCATGGACATGGCAGGGCCTCTGGTGTTAGCCAGCCGAGGAAGTCGAACGCATATAAAACTGGCGTGACGTGTGCTCATCGCTGTCGCGTTGGGCACGCTTGTTTTCAGCAACCACTTGCTGTTGCTGTACCCGCTCGGCCAAGGTGTCGAAAGAATTCAGACGGCAGCGGGTGTGTTGCCAGTCGGTGCGCCCGCGCACCAGTTTTGCATCGGCCTGGGTGGTCAGCGCGAGCTGTTGCTCGATTGCGGTGTCCAGGGTGCAGATGAACTGCCTGAAATTCTGCAGATGCGCCGCCGACACACCGTCCTGCAAATGCGTCTGCAATTGGTCCAGGTACTCCTGACGGTAACGGTGCAAGAGCTCCAGCTTTTCGGTGGCGCTGTTGTGCGCAGTCTGCAACTGGCCCAGGCGCCGGGTCGCCTCGTCGGCCTTGTTTTGTGCTAATTCAATCAGGGTGTCAAGTGGCAGTTTTTGACTCATGGCGTTGTCTCGGTAAGTTCGGTACGGGCTCAGTTGTAGAACAAGGCATTCAGCTGGCTGGCTGCCGCCGGGTAGTCCACGCGTTCCTGCATCGGCTGTTGCAGGAAGGCTTCAATTCTTGGGTACATGGCAATGGCCTGGTCAAGCTGCAGGTCGTGGCCGGGTGTATAGGCACCGACGCTGATCAGGTCATGGTTGCGCTGGTAACGCGACAGGTTTTGCTTGAAGCGGCTCACCTTCTTGAACTGCGCCGGGTCAATCAGCGCGGTCATGGCACGGCTGATGGAGGCCTCGATGTCGATGGCCGGGTAGTGGCCGGCCTCGGCCAGGGTGCGCGACAACACCACATGCCCATCCAGAATGGCACGGGCCGCATCGGCAATCGGGTCCTGCATGTCGTCACCCTCGGACAACACCGTGTAAAACGCGGTGATCGAGCCACCGTGGCCATCGGCGTCACGTGCGCCATTGCCGGCGCGCTCCACCAGTGCGGGCAGTTTGGCAAACACCGATGGTGGATAACCCTTGGTGGCGGGTGGCTCGCCCACGGCCAGGGCTATTTCGCGCTGCGCCATGGCGTACCGCGTGAGTGAATCCATGATCAACAGCACGTCCTTGCCCAGATCACGAAAATGCTCTGCCAAGCAGGTGGCGTAGGCAGCCCCCTGCAAGCGCATGAGCGGCGAGGTGTCGGCCGGTGCGGCCACCACCACCGCGCGCGCCATGCCCTCGGTACCAAGGGTGTTGTCAATGAAATCCTTCACCTCACGGCCGCGCTCACCAATCAGGCCCACCACAATCACGTCGGCACTGGTAAAGCGTGCCATCATGCCCAGCAGCACACTCTTGCCAACGCCAGACCCGGCAAACAAACCCATGCGCTGGCCTCGGCCCACAGTCAGCAGGCCATTGATGGCTCGCACGCCCACGTCCAGCACACTGTCAATGGGCGCCCGGGTCAGGGGGTTGACCGGGGTGGCGCTCAAGGCCACTTCGTGGGTGAAATCAAGCACACCCAGCCCGTCCAGCGGACGCCCGGCGGCGTCCACAACACGACCCAGCATGCCTTGGCCCACGGGCAACCGTTTGGTGCGGGGGCCGTTGCCGCTGTCGCGACCCGGCACTGGCTCCAGCGGGTACACGCGCGCGCCCGGCAGCAAACCATCAACCTCGCTTTGCGGCATCAAAAAGATGCGATCCCCCGAAAAACCCACCACCTCGGCCTCGGCCGTCTTGTTGGCGTAACCGGGTGGCAACTCGATCAGGCAGTCGCTGCCCACGGGCAGGTGCAAGCCAACGGCTTCAAGCACCAGGCCCACGGCGCGGGTCAGGCGTCCGCAGGCGCGCACAGGCACGCTGTGCGCCACGTCGTCACGGGCCTCGGTCAGCACGGCTTTCCAGGCCAGCACATGGGGGTTGTCGCAGAGGGGTTCGGCAAGCTCAGGCATGACCGGCTTCCTTGGGTTTTCTAGGTTTTGTGACCTTCTTTGGCTTGTCAGGCTTGTGCTGAAAAGCGGCAGTCACCCGCTCCCAGCGTGTTTCAAGTGTGGCATCAAGCGCACCACTGGCCGCATGCACACGGCAGCCGCCACGTTGAATTGTCGGGTCGGTGCGAATGCGCCAGCCAGCCGCAGACAATTCGTCGGCCAGATGCTGCTGGACCAGCGCAACGTCATCGGCATGCAGCAATAACCGAGGCGTGCCATTGAGCACAGGCTCCATGCGCAGCAGGTTACGCACCAGGGCCAGCATGGGCTGGGGATCGGTCGCCAGCGTTTGGCTGACCACCTGTTGTGCAATGTCGATGGCCAGCGCCAACAAGTCTTCGGCCACTTCGGCGTCGGCCGTGCGCATGGCCTGCGGCAGCGCCACCAGCAGGGCCTGCAGTGCTTGCGCCTGCGCCTGGGCCTGCGCCAGGCCGGCAGCATAGCCTTCGGCCTGGCCTTGCGCGAAGCCTTCCTTGCGCCCCTCGGCCTGGCCCGCCTGCTGCGCTTGCAGGCGCAGCCGGATCAGCTCGTCTTCGTCGATCACCAAGGTGGCGGCAGACGGCCCGGCGGCTGGACCGGCTGGCGCGGCACTGGCAGAAAGGGCCGCAGGGGCTTCGGCAGCCACGGGTGCTGACGTGATAGAACTCATTTCCCAGCGCTGCCAGGCGCTCATCGTGGCCGCTGGCTCGCGCTGCCGGGGGAGTTCGATCAGTTCAGACATAAGCATCCGAGCCCGCCCCACCAGCAGTGATCTCGCCGGCGTCGGTCAGGCGACGCACGATCATCAAGATGTTCTTTTGTTCAGCCTCCACCTGCGAGACACGTACCGGTCCGCGCATTTCGAGGTCTTCACGCAGGGCTTCTGCTGCGCGCTGCGACATGTTTTTAAGGAACTTGTCGCACAGTTCTTTCTGCGAACCCTTGAGTGCAATGATGAGCGACTCGGATTCGATTTCTTTCAGCAACAACTGGATGCTGCGGTCTTCGAGGTCGAGCAAGTTCTCGAACAGGAACATCTGGTCAAGAATTTTCTGGGCCAGGTTTTCGTCGAGTTCACGCACATGCTTGATCAAGGCTTCTTCGTGGGTGCTGCTCATCTGGTTGACAATTTCGGCAGCAGCCCGCACACCGCCCAAGCCAACGTGCTTGACGCCTTCGCCCGACAGCATTTCGGACAACACATCGGTGAGTTCCTTGAGCGCAGCCGGTTGCACGCCGCCAAAAGTGGCGACACGCAACACGGCGTCGTAGCGCACGCGCTCGCTCAGGTGCTCCAGCACACCGGCAGCCTTGTTGCGGTCCATGTGCACCAGCATGGTGGCAATGATTTGCGGGTGCTCATCACGTATCAATTCGGCCACTTCGGCGGCACCCAGATGGTTCAACCGCTCAATGCCGCTGGCCGACTGGCTGGTCTGGTTGATGTTTTCCATCAGGTCAGCCGCCCGGTCGCTGCCCAGCGCCTTATTGAGCACGCCGCGCAGGTAGTCGCCAGAGTCCAGGTGCATGGCCGAGTATTGCTCGGCCTCCACCCGAAACTCCTCAAGGACGGTGTTGACTTCGTCATGCCGGACCTGCTGCAAGGTTGCGATGGCTTCGCCCAGCGCCTGCACCGTCTCATGCGACAAATGCTGCAAGACCTGCCCCGCACCCTCTTCGCCCAAGGTCATCAAGAGGATGGCGCTTTTTCTAATGCCTTCATGCATCTTTTTTACCCATCCAGTGTTTCAGGAGCATGGCCACCATTTGCGGCCCTTGCAAAGCAGCCTCCTGCGCGTATTTGATGTTTTCCTGATGGCGTCTTATGTTGGTTGCCTCACCCTGGGCCGATACCTTGACGTGGGTCGCTTCGGTCTCGGCTTCAGCGGCAACCGCCCCGCCCGACGCTTTGACTGGCGCCTGCGCAGGCTGGTACTTGCGCATCAGTGGGCGCAAAACGCCAAACATCAAGAACAGGGCGAGCACCCCAAACATCAGACTCTTGCCGGCCGTGCCTGCCAGCGCCAGATTTTCAGGTTGGCGCCACCAGGGCAACTCTGCAACCACAACCACGGGGTCGGTGGCAAACGGGCTGTTGACCACATTCACCGAGTCTCCGCGCTCGTTGCTGAAACCCATGGTTTCCTTGACCAAATTGGTTATTTTTTCAAGATCGGCTGCTGACAACGCCTGCGTTTCCGGCTTGCCCTGCGCGCTCAGTGTGTCGCGGTGATTCACCAGCACCGCAACCGACAGTCGCTTGACCACACCGGCCGCATGTTGCACATGACGAATCGAGTGGTCGAGTTCATAGTTGGTGGTGCCATCCTTGCGCCTGCTGCCCTGATTGGTGCCACCCAGTGCAGCAGCGCCGCCGACATCGGTGCGGGGCGCAGCGGGAGGTTGGTTACTCAGGGCGCCCGGTACCCCGCCTGCAAGCTCGCCCGCTGATGGCTGACCTGACTCACTGATTTGCTGACTGCGAATGGCTGCCCGCGCTGGATCGCTGTTGGGGAAGTACTTTTGGTCTGTGCTCTCAATGATCGAAAAATCGATGTCGGCAGACACCTGGACATGCACGTTGCCAGCGCCCACAAAGGGCTGCAAGATGGCCTCGATGCGGCGGACATAGCCCTGCTCTATTTCCTGGGAGTATTTGAGTTGACTGGTATCGAGGCCGCGGGTGCCGGCATTCGCACTCGACAACAGATTGCCCTGCTGATCCACCACGGTCACGCTCTTGGCAGAAAGCTCGGGCACACTGCTGGAGATCAAATGCACCACCGCATTGATCTGGCCTTCGTCAATAGTTCGACCCGGATGCAGCGTGAGTACCACCGAGGCGCTCGGCTTTTTCTGATCGCGCACAAAGAGCGAGGGTTTGGGCAGAGCCAGGTGCACACGCGCCGAACTCACCGCCGAAATGGAGTTGATGGAACGCGCCAGTTCACCCTCAAGGGCGCGCTGGTAATTGATTTGTTCGGCAAACTGGCTGGTGCCGAATTTCTGGTTGTCAAGCAGCTCAAAGCCCACATTGCCGCCCTTGGGCAAGCCCTGCGCGGCCAGACGCAAGCGCGCCTCCGGCACCTTGTCGGCAGCCACCAGCAAGGCACCGCCGCCTGCCGTGAACTTGTAGGGAATGTTCATCTGCTGCAGCGAGGTGATGATGGCACCGCCGTCACGATCAGACAGATTGGTGTACAGCACGCCATAGTCGGGCGCGCGGCTCCATAGCAACGCCGCCGCCAGGGCGGCCACCAAAGCGGAAGCCCCCAGCATCAGCGGCAAGCGCGGATTGGCCAGCAGTTGCTCCAGCCAGGACGGGGTAGGGGCGGTGGCATCGGTACTCATGCGAGTGATTGTGAGAGCGACAAGCGCAGGCTGATCGGCGGAACAACCGGGGGTTTTGGCGTCATTTGACGCGATGCGTGAACCAGGGCACTGCTAAGATCAGTGCACCTGCAAAATTATCGGCGCCCGTGCGTCAAAGGAATCCCTCATGGCGATATCGTCTGTCTCGTCCAACGGCTCGATTGAGTCGGTGCTGGCGCAAATGCGCCAGATGCGCCAGATGGCCAAGACTGGCGATCCCGGCCAGGTCACGGCACCCGTGGCCGAGTCGTCCAACGTGAGCTTCTCAGGCACCCTGAAACAATCGCTGGCACGCATCAGTGAGGCCCAAAACAATGCCCAGGGCCAGGCCAGAGATTTCGAACTGGGCAAGCCCGGCGTGGCCCTGAATGACGTGATGATAGACCTGCAAAAAGCCAGCATCGGCTTTCAGATGGGTGTGCAGGTGCGCAACAAGGTGGTGGCCGCCTACCAGGAAGTCATGAACATGACGCCTTGAGGCGCTGAATTTGTCAGGGCGCGCGGTACTCGGCGTGCGCAGAAAAAGCACCAGCGCTTAGTTCGACATCAGCTGCGGCAATCCCGACTTTCCTTGCCGCATCACGCCAGCCGTCGACCACTGATGCGACTTCTTCGACGACCTGCCCGGCCCGGTCTGGCGAGAGCCCATAAAACTGGGCGGTGCTCAGCACCGTTGCCAGGCGCGGGCGACTGTCTACATCGTCCAGGTTCAGGACATGCTCCGCTTTGTCGATGTTCGGATTGACGTCAAAGGCTGGCGCCAGCCGCCACCCGTTCGCACCGAGCACGAATCCGTGGTTGCGCAGATGGTCGTCCCGGTTGCCGACGGCTACATTGAAGACCACCCTGCGGAACAATTGCGCCAGGTCCTCTGCCGCCTGAGCGCCGTCGCCGTTCGAGCGGAGGAATTGCGCCAACTCGAGGTAGCTTGTGCCCCAACCCCTTTGCTGTAGTCACCGCAGCTCACCTGCGTACCCGGCAAACCAAACACAACCCGGACCAACGCTACCAGGCCAAACGCACCCTGGTGCGCCTGCTTTACACCCACGGCTGGAGCCGCCAGCGCGTGCTGGACCTGTTTGCCGTGCTCGACTGGATGATGTGCCTGCCCGACGGCCTGGAGCAGCAACTGTGGCAAGATATAGAACAAATTGAAGGAGAAACCCGAATGAAATACGTCACCAGCGTCGAACGACTTGCCATTCAGCGCGGTATGCAGCAAGGCGAGGCCAGAGGTGAAGCCAGAGGTAAAGCTGAAGGTAAAGCAGAAGGCGAAGCCGCAGTTCTGACTCGCCAGCTCAATAAACGCTTCGGCCCCTTGAGCCTGGATACAGCCCAGCGCCTGCAAACCGCCACACCAGAGCAGCTTGAAGTCTGGACCGACCGCATCCTGGATGCCCCCACGCTGGCTGCCGTGTTTTCGGAACACTGAGCTTGCCCAGCCAAGCCATGCCCACCCCGCCCGTCATCGGTCCGTTGCTCGACCCCAAAAACGACTTCGTCTTCAAGAAGCTGTTTGCCGAGGCCCCCACGCTGCTGGCGGATCTGATCAACGCCGTGCGCAGTGATGAGCCGCCCGTTGAAGTGGTCGAAGTCACCAACCCCCGCATCGACCCCAGTGACCTCACGGGCAAATACATCGTGCTCGACATTTTGGTTAGAGACCAACACGGCCACTACTACAACATCGAAATGCAAGTGCGCCGCTACGCCCCCTGGAGCGCGCGCAGCACCTACTACCTGGCCCGAGTGCTGTCAAACCAAATCCTCAGCGGCCAAGACTACCAGGCCCTCAAACCCGTCATCGGCATCCACCTTTTAGACTTTGACCTTTTTGAAAACCCCGGCGAAACACACCAGGCTCACTGGCGTTTTGAGATGCGCGACCGGCAAAGTCCGCAAACAAAATTAGGTGACGAGCTGCAATTGCATATCATTGAGCTTGCCAAGGCTGATCGTTTGGGCCTCGCCGACGGTCACCTGGCCTACTGGATCGCACTGTTTGAACACTGGCAAGAGGAGAAAACCATGCAAACCATTGACTACCCCCCGGTCCAACAAGCGCTTGACCGGCTCAAAGCACTAAGCGCCGACGTCGAAACACGCCAGCAAGCACTGGCGCGGGAACGCGCCATATTTGAAGAAGCCATGGCCATGAGTGGTGCCAAAGCAGAAGGTAAAGCAGAAGGCAAGGCAGAAGGCGAAGCCGCAGTTCTAACCCGCCAGCTCAACAAACGCTTCGGCCCCTTGAGCCTGGATACAGCCCAGCGCCTGCAAACCGCCACACCAGAGCAACTTGAAGTCTGGACCGACCGCATCCTGGATGCCCCCACACTGGCTGCTATTTTTGCAGAACACTGACTGACCAGCGGGTGCCCTGCCCTCGTGGGAGGCCCGCCCTCGGGCCGATGGCTGTTCGAATGCAATCGCGGCGAGGGCGCCGCTCCCACAAAAGTCTGGCTCCCACAATGTCCAAATGGCCGCTGCCTTTCATGGCGCCTGCGTTGAACTGATACTCTTCCCAGTTCGGCAGGGCAGACTTGAACCGCCAAGTCGAATGAATTCGACCCCACAAATTCTTACCTTCTGCTAAACAACCGGGAAATTTGCCTTCACTTGCCACACAGCTTGCGACGGTGCACTGCCAATCTCACATCCCCACCAGGGTGATGGCCTTGCCATCAACCGCCAGGTCTTGCCACTGAAGGCGTACGTCCCAGCCCACGCTGTCGTCCAGTTCAAACAGCAGCAAATAGCCGTGGGGCTGGCCCAGGCGGGTGAGGTAGCGGCTGAGCTGGTGCTGGCCCTTGTCAAAATCGGCCAGCGTGTGCTTGAGTTTGAGCTCCAGTACAAAGGTTTCGCCGCCATACTCCACCACCAGGTCCGCCCGGCCATTGCCAATGGCCATTTCGCGGGTAATGCGCCCACCACCGTTGACGATGCGCTGCAAAAACGCCATCAGCAGCAGTTGGCGGCCCACCTCCCTAAAGTCGTAGCGCGACAGCCAAGCCTCGGAGTGCTCGCGGTAAAACTTTTGGAACGCCCGCAGCAGCGCATCCATATCCAGCTTGCCTTCCTTGATGTACCAAAACGGGTCAGCATCTTCTTGCGGAATCGACAATTGCCAGTGGTAGCTCATCACGCGGGGAATGATCTCCTGGTAGATCGGGTTGGCAAAACGAATGGGCGGCTTGCGGGTGATGATGCCAAGGTCCTGGCAGTATGCCAGGGCGTCGTTGAGCCGGTCATCGCTGAGCTCGGTGCCGTTGATGACTGCACTGACAATGCCCCGCACACGGTCTTCCTTGAGCTTGTCCAGAAGCGAATCCAGGTGCGTGTCGCGACGCTGGATCAGTATCTCTTTGGCCTTCCAGACCAGCGCTTCGGTGATGGGCTGGGCGAAATCGTTGTGCAACATCTCGGTCACCAACTCATAGGCCAGCGCATTCACCAGCCAGGCCTGGCCTTGGGTCAAGTGCTCAATGGCTGCAATGGCAGCCGGCTCAAATACCTGGCCGGTGGCTTGGGTGTGTTGTAGCAGCAAGCTAACAATCTCGTCATGGTCAAAGCGATCCATAAAGAAGGACCTGGCCTTGATGTTAAATGGGCTACCGGTGCCCAGGCTTTGTGCATCAGGCCGAAGCCGGATTTTGTAGTCGCGCACATCACGCAAGCCAATCAGGCCAATCGAATGCGGGAAACCACCTTTGACGCGGGCCGTAAACCCTGCACGCAGCTGGTACAGCATGGCCAAAAAATTGTCATCCAGCAAGGCATCTACTTCGTCGAGCAGCAACACGATGGGCTTGGGGTTGGCCTGCGACCATTGCTGCAAGTAATTCAACAAGCCGGTTTCAGGAAACTGTTGATTCACATCCACCGCAGGTGCCCACTCAGCTTCGGGCAGATACAGACGGCTGTCTTGTGCAATGCATTGCGCGGCAATCTTCATCGCCTGTACCGGATCGCGCCCCTGGGCCGCCGGCTGGATCGAACTGATCAGCACGGTGTAGCGCCCATCGCTGTTCAACTTTTCCATCAGCGCCAAGCCAAAAGTGGTCTTGCCCGTCTGGCGCGGCGCATGGATCACAAAATACTGGCCCTGGTCAATCAGCGTCTGGATGCCTTGCAACCGCTCCAACGGCTTCACCATGTAGTGGCGTTTAGGAAAGCACGGGCCGGTGGTGTTGAAGAACTTTTTCATGGTGTCAATTGTGCACTTTGCCCGAGGCGACGGGCAACAGGGCTATTGCTGCCAGCAGTTGGCTTTCAAATGCACCCCGGATACCGCTTTGCTTCATCCAAGCCAAGGGACCACCCAAGCATCGACCTGACCAGCGGGTGTCCCGCCCCCTCACGAGCTGGCGATGGAGTTGGTCGGGGCCTGATGCGCGAAGCTTGTGCCCGCCTCGAGCCAATGGCTGTCCTGGGGGCAATCGCGGCGAGGGCGCCACTCCCACAAAGCGCCGCTCCCACAAAGCCCAGCCCCTGCAAAGTCCAAATAAGCGCAACTCACGATTTCCTGACCACGTCAGCCAATCGAAACGCTGACACAAGCCCATTTTGCTGGTTTGAACATAGAATTATTTGCATGCAAATCACCCACACCCAACACGCACTGGCTCGCATGACCGAACCCGGCATCAGCCAGGTCGAGGTTGAGGCCACTTTGATGCAACCCCAACGCACCATCGCTGCACAAAATGGCCGCACCGAGTCGCAGGGGTGGATCGAGCGCAACGGCAAGCGCCAATTGCTGCGCGTGCTGCACGAAGGTGCTTTGGTGGTGTTGGTGATTACCGTGATGGCCACCAGCAAATTTGAAAAGTACGGAGTAAGCCCATGAAGATTGAATATGACCAAAAAGCCGATGCCATGTACATCCGCTTGCGAGCTGGCAAGGTAGCAGAGAGTGATGAGGTGCGCCCAGGCTTGGTGTTTGATTTTGATGATCAAGGACGCGTGCTGGGTATCGAGATGCTGGACGTGAGCCTAAGCACCGACAACCCTCACGAGCTGGCGATGGAGTTGGTCGGGGCCTGATGCGCGAAGCTTGTGCCCGCCTCGAGCCAATGGCTGTCCTGGGGCAATCACGGCGCGGTGTTTTCGGAACACTGAGCCCCCGGGGATTGCGCTTTGCCTCACCCGGGCTACGAGGCCAGAGCAGCGGGCGCCATGACCTTGTAGGAGGGTCGGCCTCGGCCCGATGGCTGTCCTGGGGGCAATCGCGGCGAGGGCGCCACTCCCACAAAGCCCACCCACCAAGCCCAGTTCCTGAACAATCCAGCTCCCACAAAGCCCACTTTGCACCGCTTTAGCGGGGTGAAGCACAAACCATGACGCAAAAGTTGAAAGCCCGGCGCGCCCGCTGATCTGGCAAACACCCTCCCCTTTTGCTTTATCCCTGTTGCCGCATTTCGCCCAACGCGGCGCAGCTACCCAATACCAATCCCGGCTAACATCAAAACCATGAGCACCCCACCACCGCCCCATGACGAATACGACAGCCCCTGGAAAGACATTCTGGAGCACGCATTCCCCGAGTTCATGGACTTCTACTTTCCCCAGGCCAGTGCCCAAATCGACTGGGCAAAGGGCCACGACTTCAAAAACACCGAACTGCGCCAAGTGGTGCGCGACGCCGAACTTGGCAAGCGCTTTGCCGATGCTTTGGTGTGTGTCAAATTAACCACCGGCGAAGAAAGCTGGATCTACGTCCACGTCGAAGTACAAGGCAGCCGTGACGCCGACTTTGCCCAGCGCATGTTCACCTACAACTACCGCTTGTTTGACCGCTACGCCCGCCCCATCGCCAGCCTGGCTGTGTTGGCCGACGACGAAGAAGGCTGGAAACCAGACCGCTACGGCTTTGAAGCCCTGGGCTGCACCCACGAATTGCACTTTCCGGTGGCCAAGCTGCTGGATTATGCGGACCAAGCCCAAAACCTGGAGTCCAACCCCAACCCCTTTGCCCTGGTCACCGCTGCCCACCTGGGCACCCGGCAAACCAAGCACAACCCCGAACAGCGCTACCGGGCCAAACGCAAATTGGTAAGCCTGCTTTACACACACGGCTGGAGCCGCCAGCGCGTGCTGGACCTGTTTGCCGTGCTCGACTGGATGATGCGCCTACCCGATGGCCTGGAGCAGCAACTGTGGCAAGATATAGCGCAAATTGAAGGAGAAACCCAAATGAAATACGTCACCAGCGTCGAACGCCTTGCCATACAGCGCGGAATGCAGCAAGGCGAGGCCAGAGGCAAAGCAGAGGGCAAAGCAGAAGGCAAAGCAGAAGGCAAAGCAGAGGGCAAAGCAGAATTACTTAC
This sequence comes from uncultured Rhodoferax sp., assembly GCA_964538895.1. Lineage (GTDB taxonomy): Bacteria > Pseudomonadota > Gammaproteobacteria > Burkholderiales > Burkholderiaceae_C > Rhodoferax. The sequence goes on along the minus strand of CAZIGL010000033.1, from coordinate 2,119 downwards.
ACGTTTGCTCAACAAGCGCTTCGGCCCCCTGAGCATAGAAGCCGGCCAGCGCCTGCAAACTGCCACCCCTGAGCAACTTGAAGTCTGGACCGACCGCATCCTGGACGCGCCCACCTTGGCCGCCGTGTTTTCGGAACACTGACTGACCAGCCGGCGCCATGACCCTGTAGGAGGGTCGCCCTCGGCCCGATGGCTGTCCTGGGGGCAATCGCGGCGAGGGCGCCACTCCCACAAAGCCCAGCTCCTGAACAATCCAGCTCCCACAAAGCCCACTTTGCACCGCTTTAGCGGAGTGAAGCGCAAACCATGACGTAAAAGTTGAAATCCCGGCGCGCCCACTGATCTGGCAAACACCCTCCCCTTTTGCCATCAATTGCCGCATTTCCCACAACGCGGCGCTGCTACGCAAGGCGTACCGGATAGACGATGTTGTCAGCATGGGCGGAACCCTTGCAGAACTGGCAGATTACATACAGCGTGCGGGCGGCAAGGTTGCATCGGTCATCACGCTTGTCAACGCCGGGCGAATCAAAACGCTGCAAGGCGAGCCCAGTGTTATCAAAAAGTTACAAGAGAGGTATTCAAATGAAATCCTTGACATCTTCGGCATCCAGCCCACAGCCCTCACCGCAAGCGAGGCCCAATATCTCGTCGGTTTCAAAACGGCTGACGAGATCAGAAATCGACTTGCTAAGGCAAGAAAAGAAATCCATCGCCGATTACGCTCAAAAGGCATTCGCTGGGCTGATGAGCGAGAAGCCACAGGCAACGCGAGTTGATGCCGCTTAACTTATGTAACACGGTCGCTTAGCCGTCCATGCACATCGCCTTCCGCGCCGACGCATCCCTGCACATGGGCAGCGTCCACGTCATGCGCTGCCTGACGCTGGCAGATGCGCTCAAGACGCAAGGCGCAAGGCGCAAGGCGCAGTGTGTCACTTTATCAGTCGCGCCCACCTTGGCCGCCGTGTTTTCAGAACACTGACTGACCAGGCGGCGCCCTCCCCCTGTAGGAGGGTCGCCCTCGGCCCGATGGCTGTCCTGGGGGCAATCGGTCCTGGGGTTCAATCGCGGCGATGGCGCCGCTCCCACAAAGCCCAGCCCCTGCAAAGTCCAAATAAGCGCAAACCACGATTTCCTGACTACGCAGTCAGCCAATCGAAACGCTGACACAGGGCCATTTTGCTGGTTTGGACATAGAATTATTTGCATGCAAATCACCTACACCCAACACGCACTGGCTCGCATGACCGAACCCGGCATCAGCCAGGTCGAGGTTGAGGCCACTTTGATGCAACCCCAACGCACCATCGCTGCACAAAATGGCCGCACCGAGTCGCAGGGGTGGATCGAGCGCAACGGCAAGCGCCAATTGCTGCGCGTGCTGCACGAAGGTGCTTTGGTGGTGTTGGTGATTAATCAGGCTAACCGTAACTGGCTGTGACTGTTATGCAGCCAGTGGCAACGGTGCTTGAAACCTGCCAAGTGCTGCCCCTGTGACGGTAATGTCTTCGTCAAGAGCCTCCCACCGCAAGGCAGACCCACCAAGGCGCAAAGTGACGCCGGCCAACTGCTCATCAGTTGCCTGCGCCAACCGATGAAATCTTGCCGCCGGGAACCCAATTTGGCGACCGTCGGTGAGCTCCATAAAAACGATGCGATTCGCCACCCAAACCCGCGTCGCCACAAACTCGAATTCATTTGGATTGAAAATCATCGTACTTCTCCAATAAAAAGGCTTGGTGCTCATAGACCAAGCGCTCCACCTTGCGGATATCGACAGCACTCATGCCATGATTTCTGGCCAGCACCACAGGGCTAAGCCAAAACTTGCACTCGCCATCGCCCGTTTCAACATGGATGTGTGGCGGTTCAGTTCCTTCATCTGAATAGAAGTGGAACCGGAACCCGAATATTCTCAGAACGGTTGGCATGCCCAAAAGTATAGGCCAACTGATCTTGTCCTTCGCAGATGCCCAATACAAATCACGCCTACCCGCCAGCTCATCAAACGCTTCGGCCCCCTGAGCATAGAGGCCAGCCAGCGCCTGCAAACCGCCACCCCAGAGCAACTTGAAGTCTGGACCGACCGCATCCTTGACGCGCCCACCTTGGCCGC
>CAZIGL010000032.1:0-33363 GCA_964538895.1 uncultured Rhodoferax sp. | reverse complement strand
CCGAGCAGATCGTGTCGGCCAACATCGGCTGCATCACCCACCTGCAAAGCGGCACCGACACGCCGGTGCGGCACTGGATCGAAGTGCTCGACGAAGCGCTGTGACAATCACCAAGCCCGCTGGCGTCAACGCCAATAACCATGCCCAGGGTAGCCACTCCAATAACCCAGGCCAAGGCTCAAGGAAATAGGTGGGTAATAAGGCTGCGCGGCGTACACAGGGTAGGCCGGTTGCATCACGATCACTTGCGCCGGTGGCACGACACTGCCTTGACCGTGCACAGTGGCGTTGTCCGGGGACACCACAGGGGTAACCTGTAATTGCAAGGTCGGTCCTGGGTCTTGCGGCATTTGCACGGCATATTGCTTGCCAGCATAGTCATAGACCACACTGTAGGCCACCGTCCGATTCTCATAGAAAATCTGGGTGGAACACCGCTGCACGTTTTGCACCTGGGCCGTCGACGGGCCTTCAATGCGGTCCCCTATCACAGCCCCGCCAATGATGCCGATCATGGTCGCCGCCGCCTGACCAGAGCCACGTGCCGCCGCATTTGCCAGTGCACCGCCGGCGATGGCCCCGATGGCCGCACCGGCACCCGATTTGGGCTGGGCCACGGCCACCTGCTCGGTGGTGCAGACCTGGCGCGGCACGCCGACTTGCTGAGTGATGGGGGTGGATGACAGCACCCGGCCCAGCTCCTGGGAAAAACCAGCCCCACCAACCAGGATCAGGCCAGTGAAAAGAATCAGTTTCTTCATGATGAACTCCTTATCGAAAACATAATTTGGTGGCCGTCAAAAAGGTGGGGTTGACCATATGCCTGCAAATAGACTTCATTGCCCAGCCCCCATGCCACGCCCGCGCCCTGCGCCTGACCCCGGCTTGCGCCGCTGTTCTTGCGCAACGCCCGGATTGCTGACTGGCGGTGAAAACCCGGGCAGGGTGCCGATCAGAAATTGGTTGGCAATTTGCTGTTGTGCAGGGTCAAGGCTGGCGTACAGGGCTTTGGCCACCACCTCCACATCCTCAAGCGCAGCCAGCCGGTTTTGCTGCTGGCCCAACCACTGGGTCAGTTGCTGGGTTGCAGCCAAATCCAGACTGGGTTGCACCGGTTTTTCGCGGTAGTAAAGACCCACATAGGCATCTACTCGGGCCTCAAATCCGGCCCACAGTGGCCTCTGCTGCGCTGTAATGGCCAAGCGAGTCTGCAACTCCGGCAGCGTCAGTTTTAGCTGTCCCGATGCGGGCAACCCGTCACTTGGCGGTGACCGTGGCGCTGGCCCGGTGCCCTGTGCCCATGTCAGAACAGGCACGACAAGGGCCAGCACACTGAACCCATATCTGAAAATAGCTGTGTTCATCTCAACGTTCCATCGGCGTCGTCACAATGGCCAGGTAATCGGCCTCGGCCATGTACTGTGGCACGTAGGTCAGCCCCTGGTTAGCCAGGTTGCTGACGAAGGAGCGCAGGTGGTTGCGCGAGCCCTTGAGCAGGTTCTGGTAAATCAGCTCGATGTCCTGGTTATCCGTCTCCAGCAGCGCCTTGTTCAGATCAATCATGTCGATCTCTTCAATGGCAGCACCCACTTTGAGCCCGTCCACCAAGGACACCGAACCTGCCTCCACCAACTGGGTGTACAGGTTTTGCAACGTGGTGTTCTGGAACACACCGGCGGCCAGGGTGGCCGTGGGGTCTGGCAAGCTGTAACGCACCAACAGTTGCCGCACCGACTCAGTGTGGCTGGCCTCGCTGTTGGCAATGTTGCCAAATACCCTGGTGTAGCCGCGCCACAGGCTGTCCAACTGGATGTACACGTCATGCGCGAGTTTTTCTTCTTCACGCATGAAAGCCAGAGATTCTTGCTCGGCCACGCTCAAGTCCTCGATGGGCAAGGTCGCCAGCGTTGCGATCAGCGCTGAGCTGCTGGTCGCGAGCCCGGTGGTGTTGTCTGCAATACCCACATCACCACCACCGCCGCCACACCCTACCAGTGCCAAGGCTACCGTGCAGGCCGTTACCCATGTTTTACCGAATTGATTCACGCTGTGCTTTCTTAAATATTGGACGGAATCTGCCAGGCGCTGGTTGAGCACCTGGCAACCCATATGCACGCTGCGCGCCTTACTGGACAACGGCCACCGTGCCGTCAGTGGTTGTGGTGGTAATCAACCCCGTACCAGGGGTGTGAATGCCACGCGGGGTGCCCGTCCCGGCGGCGGCACCGGCACCAGTTCCAGGAACGCCATCGACCCTCATGGTTTGCAGACGGGCGCGGATTTGCTCTTCTGCCTGCACCTGGGTGCGCTCCTGGGTTTGCGTGCGGGTTGCCGTGCCAACACCAGGGTTACCCGCTCTGGTTTGAGCACCTGCGCCCGCACTTGTGCCGCCCGCTTGTCCATTCATGGGACCTTTGGCGTAAGCCGCCGTGCCAAAAGCAAGCATGAGGGCCAATGCGGCCAAGGTGAATTTTGATGATTTCATGATGAAACTCCTGAAAGGTTAAAAAGCCAACTAACGTCCGCGGCCTGAGCCGCCCCGACCACCACCACTGCCCCCTGAACCGCCGCTACTTCCCGCACTGCTGCCTGACGTGCCGCCCCGATGCCGGGTTTCAAAACCGGCACCGTAGGGCAACTGCGTTGCCGCCTGCTCAGGTACCGGGTCGGTAGCTTTCGCTGCCTGCTCCGGCACGATCAGTGCAGCATCCGTCAGCGCCTTGGCAGGGCGCAGCGACAGATTCAGCGGACGGGCGGGCAAGCTGCCCACATCGGCCGGAAGCGACTGCGCCTGCGCGCCAGACACGGCAAGCAACAGCAACGAGAAGAGGAGGGATCGTGTGTTCATGGTGTTTGTTTTCGGGTAGGTGTATGGTGCAACGGGCCTGTCGCCGCCGGATGTCAGCAAGGCCTTGTTTTGTATCAGTGTGTCGCCAAGGGTATCGAATGGGTGCCAGCGGCTACATCACCTTGCTGAACACGTGTCTGGATGCCCTTAGTTTGAAGTTGAAACGAGTGGGAGCATCACGAAGTGTTTTGACAATTTGAATTATCAGTTAAGATAGTAACTAATTACTACCAATCTATTTTGATAAAGGCAGCTACTTTGAATACCACGACAAAACTTCCCGCTGACGAGCGACGCGCGGTCACCATCGAAGCCGTTGTTGCATTGGCTGGCTCGCAAAACCCCAATGACATCACGACTGCAGCCATCGCCAAGCACATGAATCTGACGCAGGGCGCACTATTCAGACACTTTCCCAGCAAAGACGCCATCTGGCAGTCTGTCATGGAATGGGTGGCAGATCGCCTGTTGGCGCGAATCGACAGCGCAGCAGAGGGCATCGAATCGCCTTTGGCGGCGATGCAGGCCATGTTCATGAGTCACATCGACTTTGTGGTTGAACACCCCGGCGTGCCCCGGATGATGTTCGGACAATTGCAAAGCACTGATCCTACTGCTGCAAAAAAAATGGCTCAAACGCTGATCCAGCGCTACGCAGAACGTGTTCAGGCGCGCATTGAGCAAGGCAAAGCGTCAGGCGAGATCACCTTGGAGGTAAGCACGCAAGCCGCCACCACGCTGTTCGTCGGAACCATCCAGGGCCTGGTGATGCAGTCCCTGCTGTCTGATGATCTTCAACGCATGCGCACTGACGCACCCGGTGTGTTTGCCATTTACCAACGTGGCATGAGGCTTAACCCATGAAAAACTTTATTTCTCTCCACGGCAGAACGATGGCGCTTGCCAGCGTTCTGCTTTTGTTGGCTGGTTTGTTGGCGTATGTGGCCCTGCGCGCCGGGCCACTGGCACCGATACCGGTCACTCTGGTCTCTGTCGGCAGCCAGGAGATCAGCCCAGCTTTGTTCGGCATCGGCACGGTAGAAGCACAATTTACCCACAAAATCGGACCCACTTTTGCCGGCCGGATCAAGCGGGTGGAGGTTCAAGCCGGAGACAAGGTCAAGGCGGGGCAATTGCTCGGTGAAATAGATCCAGTCGATTTAGACGACAAAATCAGCGCCCAAGAGGCGACATTAAAACGGGCCGAAGCCACGGTGTTGGCAGTGACCGCACAAATTCAGGAAGTCAGTGCCCGCAAGGCCTTCGCCGAAACTCAGGCCAAACGTTACGACCAACTGCTGAGTGCCCGCTCAGTGAGTGAGGAAGGCGCCCAAGGGAAACGTCAAGAGTTCGAAATTGCACAGGCTGCGTTGTCCGCCGCCCACGCTAACCGAGATGCATCACGCCAGGAGCTGATCCGCGCAAAGGCAGACCGCGACGGACTGATGCGTCAGCGCGCCAATTTGCGCCTGGTGTCGCCCGTGGACGGCATTGTCACCCGGCGCGACGCTGATCCGGGCACCACAGTCGTGGCCGGGCAAGCCGTAGTTGAAGTGGTAGAACCCAGCAGCATCTGGATCAGCGTGCGCTTCGATCAACAGCGTGCTCAGGGACTAAGTGCCGGGTTACCGGCGCAAATCGTCCTGCGTTCGCGCGCCGGTGAAGTGCTGCCTGGACGGGTGTTGCGAATCGAACCTCATGCCGATGCCGTCACCGAAGAAATTCTGGCCAAGGTGAGGTTCACGCAAACGCCACAGACGCTGCCTCCCATTGGTGAATTGGCTGAAGTCACTGTGGCACTCGCGGCACAAAAGTCGATGCCAGTTGTACCCAACGCCAGCGTACAACGCGTGGATGGACGTCTCGGTGTTTGGGTGGTTGAGGACGGCAGTTTGCGTTTTGCACCGATCAAAACAGGCCCAACCGACCTCGAAGGGCGAGTTCAGATTCTTCAAGGTCTCAACGGTGGCGAACAAATTGTGGTGTACAGCTACAAGACGCTGGACGCCAACAGCCGCATCAAGGTGGTGGACCGTATCGTGGGCAAATCGTCATGATCAGCCTGGCCGGACGCGACATTCTGCATGCCTGGGGCAAGTTTGTGTTCACGGGCATCGGACTCGGACTGCTGATCGGCGTGACCCTCACCATGGCTGGCGTGTACCGTGGCATGGTGGACGATGCCAATGTGCTGCTTGACAACAGCGGTGCTGATTTATGGGTGGTGCAAAAGGATACGCAAGGCCCCTATGCCGAATCCTCAAGCATCTACGATGACACTTACCGCAGCATTTTGGGCATGTCGGGTGTGGCGCGCGTTGCCAACGTCACCTACCTGACCATGCAGGTGAGTCAACTCGGCGACGGCAAAGCCCAGGATGTGCGTGCCATGGTAGTGGGCATCCCGCCGGACGGCGCAGGTCATCCAGGGCAACCCGGGTATCTTGTGGAGGGACGGCGCCTTACCCGTGGCCACTACGAGGCAGTGGCCGACATTGCCAGCGGTTTCGCGTTGGGCGAGCGCATCAGGATTCGGCGCAATGAGTACACCGTGGTGGGGTTGACCCGCCGCATGGTGTCTTCAGGCGGTGACCCGATGGTGTTCATCCCGCTGAAAGACGCACAAGAGGCCCAGTTTCTAAAAGACAACGATGCGATTCGAGCGCAACGCGCCCGCACAGTGCAAAGCCCTGCACTCAACCGACCTGGCGTACCCGGATTGCTTGATGCGGTGATCGCTTCGCAAAGTACCAACACCTCCGTCAACGCCGTGTTGGTGCAGGTTGAACCCGGTACGGATCCAGAGGCTGTGGCTGAACCCATCAGGCGCTGGAAGCACCTGAGCGTGTACACACGAATGCAGATGCAAGGCATTTTGATTGAAAAATTGATTGCCACTGCGGCCAAGCAGATTGCCATGTTTCTGGTGATTTTGGCGATCGTCAGCGCCGCCATCGTCGCCTTCATCATCTACACCCTGACCATGGGCAAGATCCGGGAGATCGCCGTGCTCAAGCTCATTGGCACCACCAATCGCACCATTGCCGGCATGATTCTTCAACAGGCAGTGGCCTTGGGATTGATCGGATTTGTGGTTGGCAAAGTTTCAGCCACGTTCTGGGCCCCGGTCTTTCCGAAATACGTGCTGCTGGAGTCAGGTGATGCAGTTCGCGGCTTCGTGGCGGTGGTGGTGATTTGTGTGCTGGCCAGTGTGCTGGCGATTCGCGCTGCGCTCAAAGTTGACCCTGCGGAGGCTATCGGTGGATAAACAACATTCAGATTCTTCTGCACGCGGCATCCGCATCGAAGGACTAAAAAAACGCTACGGTCAGGGCGATACGGCGGTGGACGCGCTCAAGGGGGTGAACATGGTCGTCGCACCCGGTGAAGTCGTGGGACTGGTCGGGCCTTCTGGCTCAGGCAAAAGCACGCTGCTTAAATGCTTGGGTGCCATCATTGAGCCCACATCCGGGCGCATGGTTTTGGGTCAGGACGTTATTTACGACAACGGCTGGAAAATCTCCGACCTGCGCGCACTGCGACGCGACAAAATTGGATTTGTCTTCCAGGCACCCTACCTGATCCCTTTCCTGGATGTAACTGACAACGTCGCCTTGCTGCCCATGTTGGCGGGTGTTCCCAACGCTGAGGCGCGCAAAAGAGCCATGGCGCTATTGAACGCACTGGATGTGCAACACCGTGCCAAGGCCATGCCATCGCAGCTCTCCGGCGGCGAGCAGCAACGGGTGGCGATCGCTCGTGGCCTGGTCAATCGACCCCCTGTGATCCTGGCCGATGAACCCACTGCGCCGCTGGACAGCGAGCGCGCACTGGCCGTGATCCGCATCCTCAACCAGATGGCCAAGCAGTTCGACACCGCAATCATCGTCGTCACCCACGACGAAAAAATCATTCCGACCTTCAAGCGGATTTACCACATCCGCGATGGTGTCACCCATGAAGAGGCGGGTGAAGGTCGTGGAATCGACTGACAACCCCTCACTCTCTTTAACAACCTGGAATCCCAAATGAAACAAAATCCGTCTCGCCATCACCCGGCTCTTGTCAGTCTGCATTGGCTACTGGCGCTGCTCATCGTGCTTGCGATGGGTATGGGAACCTTCGTCTTGAAGGAAATTCCCAACACGTCTCCCGACAAACTTGGCGCCTTGCAGGGCCACATGCTTATGGGTTTTGCCATTGGTGCCCTGATGATGGCGCGCTTGATCGTCCGCCTACGCACAACTCACCCGCAAGTTGCCTCTACGGGCAGCTACGCGCTGAACTTGCTGGGCAAAAGTGCGCATGTAGGCCTGTATCTGCTGGTCTTTGCCATGGCCGCCAGCGGTGCGGCCACAGCACTGCAAGCGGGATTGCCGCAGATGATTTTTGCGGACAGTGCCGGATCGCTACCGGACAACTTCGCCATCTATGCGCCGCGCGTTGTCCACGGCTGGATCGCAAAACTGCTGATGGCACTGGTGGCACTCCACGTTGTGGGAGTCGTTTACCACCAGTTCGGGCTCAAGGATCGCCTCCTGTCACGCATGTGGTTTGGACGGCGGTAGGCGGACAAAACCGCGTTATCCGGGTACTCCCATGAAATACAAGCACGCGCGATCAGCAAAGAGAATTGCGATGGGTGCAATCGGCACGCTTATGGCAATGAGCAGCGCAATGACCTGGGCTGACGACGGCACAGAAACCCCACCACTTGCCCTGCGCAAAATCATGCAAGACATGGATAAAAACATGCACACCATGGCGGATGCCATCTCGCAAAAGGACTGGCCATTGGTGGAAAGAATCGCACCACTTATTGCAGATCATCGCCAGCCGCCATTTATTGAAAAAATGCGCATCATGGGGTTCGTTGGCACCAGCATCAGTAAGTACAAAGCCTATGACGGGTCGGTCGCCGAACATGCTCAAGCCGTAGGCAAGGCAGCAAAGTCCAACAACGTTCAAGGCGCAGAGCTGATGTTTCGAACACTCCAGGCGAGTTGCGACAACTGCCACAACGAGTTTCAGAAGCCTTTTGTGGCGCACTTCTACAACAGCAATGATGCCTCGGCCCGACCCACCGTCGGCGCCAAAGGTGCAGCGCCATGACGGCGCGCCATGCCGAAGTGATTTTTTACAGTGAACCACAAGGGGAATACGATGAAACTTAGCTTTATGGGCGCAGCACGCGAAGTGACCGGCTCCTGTTATTTGGTCGAGACCGATCAATGCCGCTTTCTGATCGACTGCGGTATGGTGCAAGGCGGGCGGGAGGCACCGGCGCGAAACCACAAACGGTTTGATTTTGATCCCCGTGCGATCGATTTTGTGCTGCTCACCCATGCCCATATTGACCACAGTGGCCTGCTGCCAAAACTGGTGCTGAACGGCTTTGGTGGCCCCGTCTACACCACCCGTGCCACGACCGACCTGTTGGGCGTGATGCTGCCCGACAGTGGCCACATTCAAGAAATGGATGCCGACCGTGCGCAACGGCGGCACAGGCCAGATGCACTCCCGCCGATCTACACCGTGCAGGACGCAAGGAACTGCCTCGAACAAGTCCGGCCGGTTGACTACGACGAGCGCTTCGCACCACATTCATCGGTTGCGTGCTGTTTTCGGGATGCCGGGCACATTCTGGGCTCAGCCATCATCGAAATATGGGTCACTGAAAACGGTGTCACCCGCAAACTGGTGGCGTCGGGCGATCTGGGGCAGCCTGGGCGCCCCATCCTCAAAGACCCCACACGCATTGAAGAAGCTGATGTGCTGCTGATTGAGTCCACCTATGGCGACCGCAACCACAAGGATTTGCCCACCACGCTGTCGGAATTGGCCGACATCGTTGAACACACCTTGTACAAACGCCGGGGCAATGTGATTGTTCCGGCTTTCGCGGTGGGGCGCACGCAAGAGCTCATCTACCACCTGCATCAGCTCACCGAGCAGGGCCGCCTGAGCCACCTCAACATCTTCGTTGACTCTCCCATGGCGGTGGCAGTGACAAAAATCACTAAAAAGCATTTCGAACTGTTTGATACCGAAGCGCACCGCATCACACAATGGCATGCACAGGCTAAAAATCTGCCCACGATGCACTTCGTGGCCGATGTGGCCGAATCCATGGCGCTCAACCAAATTCGCTCCGGCGCCATCATCATTTCTGCCAGCGGCATGTGTGACGCCGGGCGCATCAAGCACCACCTGCGGCACAACTTGGGGCGGCCCGAATGCAGTGTGTTGATTACCGGCTTTCAGGCCGGTGGCACGCTCGGACGTCGTTTGGTGGATGGTGAGAAAGTGGTGCGTATTTTTGGCGAAGAAGTTGCCGTGCGCGCGTCCATCCACACCCTGGGCGGCTTCTCGGCCCATGCTGATCAAAAAGCACTCATGGCGTGGGCAGGCGGGTTCAGCAAACCACCAGGACGCACCTTTGTGGTTCACGGCGAAGCCGCTGCCGCCAACAACTTTGCGCAGCAGTTGCGCACTGAGAAAAACTGGACTGTGGACGTGCCAGAACTTGGCCAGAGTTTTCAGCTATGAGCACCACCCATAGGGGGCAGAGCGCACAACTTGACGCGATTCTTGCGCACCCCTCTTACCGTCTGGCCCAGGAAGACCACGAGTTGCTGGCCGATGCCGATTCGCGTCCGATCCGGCTTCAACTTGAACTGCTCAAGCCGGAGCGCTATCTGCGCCGCCACAAAATCCAGTCTACTGTGGTGGTGTTTGGCAGTGCGCGCGTGTCCTCGCCCCAGCAAGCCCTGGCCGCACTGGCAGTAGTGCAAGCCCGCGCCTGCTCCAACCCGGACGACGACAGCCTGCCCGCAGCCATAGCCCGTGCCCGTCAACAAGTGCGTCAATCGCACTATTACGAAGTGGCCAGGCGCTTCTCTGAAATTGTCTCACTGCGGTTTCAGGAGGAGGGTCGGCGGGATTTTGTGGTGGTGACAGGGGGTGGCCCCGGTATCATGGAAGCGGCGAATCGGGGCGCCTTTGACGCGGGTGCGCGCAGCATTGGTTTGAACATCACGCTGCAACACGAGCAAGCCCCCAATCCGTTCATCACACCTGGCCTGTGCTTTCAGTTTCGCTACTTCGGGCTGCGAAAAATGCATTTTTTGATGCGCGCCCGGGCCTTGGTGGTTTTCCCGGGCGGCTTTGGCACCATGGACGAACTCTTTGAGGTGCTTACGCTGGTGCAAACCGGCAAAGTCCGTCGGGTGCCAATCGTTTTGGTGGGAACCGATTTCTGGCGCCAGGCGATCAACTTTGAATTTTTGATTGCAGAGGGCTTCATCAGCGCACAAGACCTGCTGCTCTTTACTGTTGTTGACGCAGCAGAAGAAATTATTGCCGCCCTGCAAAAGTTTTACGGTGGCAAACCACCCGCGCAGGACCCCACACTGGATTGACCATGCGCACCCTCATCAAAATTTCCACCTTGCCGCTCGGCATGCGTGCCCCTCGTGAACTATGGCACGCCGTTTTGGTGTTCGGGCTGATGATGGGCGCAACAAGCGCCACCGCGCAGGAAGACCACAGCGACGTGCCCAGCGCCAAGAATTGCCAGCCACATGAGCAAATCACATTTCGGGGTTTCACTGCCAGGCTGGAAAACGACCTTTTTGCCGACACCGACCAGAACTACACCAGTGGCGTGGCTTTCACGGCGGTGTCGCACGACATCGTCGGTCAACTTAAACCCGAATGCCTGCCTGCCCCGGTGCGGCTGCAAGCCGAACTCATCACGTTACTGAACCCTGGTTTTTGGGCGGATGCTGAAAACCCGGCACATTCGCAAAACGTGGTTGTGAAATTTGGCCAGTCCATGTTCACGCCGCAAGACCACACCAGAACCGATTTGATTCTGAATGACCGCCCCTACGCCGGGCTGCTTTATGTCGGCGTCGCATGGAACCGCCGCAAACACGAGCCCCAAGGCGACTCGGAAATACTGGACACGCGCGAGCTCACCCTGGGTGTATTTGGGCCTCTGGCGTTGGCCCAGGAAGCGCAAAACCTGGTTCATGATGTGATCGGAGTTGATCAATTTCAGGGTTGGGACAACCAACTTGGCAATGAGCCAGCGCTGCAAATGGCGATGGACAGAAAGTTCAAGGACTACCGCGGCACAGGTGCCATCACACCGGGTTTTTCGTCCGATACGATTCGCAGGCTGGGTCTTCAGTTGGGCAACATTGAAACCTCGGCCACGGTGGGTATTGAAGGCCGTGTGGGCTGGAACATCCCTAACGACTTCGGCACTTATCCGATCCGTCCAGGAGCCGAAAACCGACCTCCATCAGCGTCATCCATTCATGGGCGACCGGACGACACCACCTCGCTTGCCACCAGGCCGCGTGCCGGCATCCATCTTTTTGGAACGCTGGAAACCAAGCTGGTGTTGCATGACTTCTCGCTTGACGGCAACATTTTCCAGTCCAGCCACAGTGTCACCCGAATTCCCTGGGTGGCACAGGCTGCCGTCGGGTTTAGCGCGCAAAGTCCGGTGGCGGGCCACGGGGTCAAGCTGGCGGTGATGCGCGTTTGGCGAAGCAGGGAGTTTGAGGAGCAAGGCCCAAGCCACGCTTATGGCTCTGTCACGCTGAGTATTGAGTTTTAGACGCTCCAAGGAATCAAAAAATGAACCATCAAACCATGCCCCGCTATTTACCGCAATGGGCACACTTGTTTTTACTGTCACCACTGGTCGCTGCACTGGTTGGCTGCGCTTCAGGGCCTGATTACCAACGCCCTGAGTCGCCCTCCGTGACGGGTTTTACGACCACGACTCTACCTGCCAAGACCGCCGCCAGCCCAGGGGTTCATGGTGCGTCGCAGCAGTTTGCTTCACAAGCCGTCCCTCCCGAATGGTGGAAAACACTCCAATCTGACAAGCTCACCCGACTGATCGACCAAGCATTGGTTGCCAGCCCAACACTTGCTGCAGCGCAAGCCACCCTGCGCCAAGCGCAGCAAAATTACGCTGCCTCATCGGGCACAACAGAGTTGCCGCAAGTCAATGCAAAACTTGGTGGCCAGCGGCTTGGCACCAACAACACTGCCGCAGGTTTGGCTGGCGGCGACCGCACTTACGACCTCTACAACGCCACGGTTGCCGTCAGTTACGACTTGGACCTGGCAGGCGGCAACCGCCGAGCGCTTGAAGCATTGACCGCGCAAGTGAACTACCAGTCTTACCAACTGGAAGGAGCACGCCTGACGCTGGCTGCCAATTTGGTGCTCACGGCCATCATGCAGGCGCAACTCAGCGCCCAAATCCAGGTCACAGAAACCATTCTGCAGCAGCAAGCTGAGCAACTTGCCCTCACCCGCAAGCGCCATGAACTGGGTGCTGGCTCACAACTTGATGTGCTTGCATTGCAAACGCAGATGGCACAAACGCAAGCCGGTTTGCCTGTGATGCAAAACAGGCGGGAGCAAACACACCATTTGCTGGCGGTACTTGCAGGCCTCGCGCCAGGTGATGCCCGAGTACCCAACTTCGAGTTGACGGATCTTTCTTTGCCATCAGCTTTGCCGGTCAGTGTGCCATCGGAATTGCTCCGCCGCCGTCCGGATGTGCGGGCCGCTGAAGCCTTGTTGCAAGCAGCCAGCGCTCAATACGGGGTCGCGGTTGCAAAGCTTTACCCGCAACTGACGCTGACGGCCAACCTGGGCTCGCAAGCCCTGACAACAGCCAGCCTGTTTGGTGCGGGTTCCATGATCTGGAGTTTGGGTGGCCAACTTGTGCAACCGCTGTTCAGCGCGGGTTTGAAGGCCAACACCAAGGCGGCTGAGGCTGGCCTTGATGCAGCGCAAGCCAATTACCAACAAACCGTGCTGCAGTCGCTGCGTAATGTGGCGGACGTGCTGCGCACAGTGGAGAGCGATGCGCAAGTGCAGCAATCACTGGAAAGTGCCACAGTGTCTGCACAGGAATCGCTGCGGCTGGTTGAGCAGCAGTACGCGCTGGGTGCCGCAAGCTATTTGCAACTGCTTCAATCGCAGCAACAAACGCAACAAACGCTCATCAGCGTGGTGGAGTTGCGCGCGCGGCGGCTGACCAATACGGTAACCCTCTATCAGGCGATGGGAGGTGGCTACACAGAAGCCTTGAAATCCGGGCAGCCTAGCTGAGGGCGTGTTTTGTCGTTTTGCAACGGGTGCCAACGTTCATCCTGATTGGCGCATCGACGCTGCAAACCTCCCATCTGGAAATCAACTTGACTCAGACGCCATGCCTTCCCGATACATGGCAAAACCCGCAAATGCCTCACGCAACATCAATTCACGCTGGCACAAATCGGCATTCATTCTGAGTGCCAAGCTCTGGATCATGCCGATGAAAATACTCGCCGCAGTGCGTGGTTCGATGTTGTCACGGATGAGTCCTTGAGTTTTCGCCTGCCCGATCATCCGGCAAAGACGCGCTTCATACTGTTCGATGACCTTCTGGATGCGTCGACGAATACGGGAGTCGCCGTTTTGTGACAACCAGCCCAAAAGGCGCTTGGGAATGTCCGGGTGCTGCGCGATGAACGACGCTTGCGAGTGGAACGCCTGTTCGAGTTCTTGCAGAGGATTTTGAGGCTGCGGCGCGGTGCGCTTCACCAGGCGCATCAAGTCCCCGCGTGCACGGGACAAAAAATGATCCTGCGCACCGTGACTGTCTAATGCCAGCTCAAGCAGCAACCCTTTTGTTGCATTGACTGGGCATGGCTTTTCGGTAAACAAATATTGACGCGTGGTGCTCATCCACTGCGCCAAATGTGTCTCTTCAAAATATTCCGTGTCACCTGTATTCATGAGGTACATCCTGTGCCCTTGGGGCTATATGGTTCGATGAAGAAAAGCCTTGCCGCAATGCGTCAAGAAAGGCTGGCAGAACTAACAATGTCCGTTATTTCTGTCAGAAGCTCATCGCCGCAGTGAATCCCGTTGGTGATAGTTTTCTGCCCAGTTTTGCCACTTGGATTCACGCCGAATTTTCTAATGCGACTCCTGAGAGATTGAAAAGTCAACTAACGTCCGCGGCCTGAGCCGCCCCGACCACCACCAGAACCACCTGAACCGCCGCTACTTCCGGCACTGCTGCCCGACGTGCCGCCCTGCTGCCGGGTTTCAAGACCGGTACCGTAGGGCAACTGCGTTGTCGCCTGCTCAAGTACCGGGTCGGTAGCTTGCGCTGCTAGCTCCGGCACGATCAGTGCAGCATCCGTCAGCGCCTTGGCAGCGCGCCTGTCGCCGCAGGATGTCAACAAAGCCTTGTTTTGTACCAGTGCGTCGCCAAACGTGTGCGACGGGTATGCCAGGCTTGCGTCTGCTGATCCGTTTGCCACTTGCAATGCATCAAGCCACAAGGCGTTGCCATACCCATGAATGCGAACAGCCGCCGAACCCGGAAGGTTTGACGGCTGAGGGCTGCGCCTTGGGTTCCAACCTATTTTTTGGCCCCAGGACCAGCACCCATGCCTGCACCTGCGCCTGCGCCTGCACCCATGCCCACCCCAGCGCCTGCGCCGCGTGCAAGGGGCTCAGCGGGCAGGGTTATGCCTTTGGCTTGCGCGCGTTCCTGCATCAATTTGTGATGTTCCACGCGAAAGGCTTCACGCTCCTGTGTGGTCTTCAAACTGCGCATCTTGGTGCGGTATTCGTTGCGCTCGGCTTGCGTCATCAACTGGCTGCCATAGACTTGGTCCTGTGTGCGTAGCTGGGTTTGATCCGGGGTCGTGTCCTGCGCCACCGCGCTCGTGGTCACCCAAGCTGCCGTCAACGAAACTGCGGCAACAAGTGCCAGACGGGCCAAGTTTGTTTTTTTGGATTTCATGATTAACTCCTTTTTGTCGTCAATAAAAATGCCAAGACGATGGGTATCTTCCAAGTTGCCCTTCTGGGCGGTGGGAACCTACCCCGGCCTGAACTGCCCCGGCTTCTTCACCGGGTAGGTGTATGGTGCAGCGCGCCTGTCGCAGCAGGATGTCGGCAACGCCGTGCTTTGTATCAGTTTGTCGCAGAGGGTATCGCACAAGTTTTAGGGGCGTAAACTGCACCCAGGCTCATCATGACCACCTTAACTTCCCACCGTGTTCTTGTCGTTGACGACGACCCCGACCTGCGCGACCTGCTCGCCACCTATCTGGGCGCCAACGGGTTTTTCGTGTCAAGTGCCAACGACGGAAAAGCCATGTGGGCAGCGCTGGAAAAGTGCATGCCCGATGTCATCGTTCTTGATCTCATGATGCCTGGCGAGGATGGTCTGGCCCTGACGCGAGCACTGCGGACCAAGTCATCGGTGCCCATTTTGATCTTGTCCGCGCGTGGTGAGGAGCTTGACCGAGTCATCGGCCTGGAGGTTGGTGCAGATGACTACCTGGCTAAACCCTTTGGACCACGCGAATTGCTGGCGCGCTTGCGCGCCTTGCTGCGCCGTGGCCAGACTCCCGAAGCAGAAGCATCAGCGCCCACAACACAGATTCGGTTTGGGTCTTTTTCACTTGACACGCTGGGACATCGCCTGATGCGTGACGGTCAGGAAGTCGCGCTCACCAGCGGCGAATATGACCTGCTGGCCGCGCTGGTGGCGCACCCCAACCGGGTGTTGTCGCGCGACGCGCTGGTGGACATGTTGCGTGGCTACGAGCGCGACCCGTTTGACCGCAGCATTGACAACCGTGTCACCCGGCTGCGCCGAAAGATCGAGCTTGAGCCTGCTGCGCCGGCGTACATTCGCACGGTGCGCGGTGAGGGCTACCTGTTCAACCCGAAGGGTGACCAGCCTTGAGCCAACACCCCAGCCTGGCGCGCCAATACACGGTTCGACTG
This sequence comes from uncultured Rhodoferax sp., assembly GCA_964538895.1. GTDB lineage: Bacteria > Pseudomonadota > Gammaproteobacteria > Burkholderiales > Burkholderiaceae_C > Rhodoferax. Next base: position 17,681 of record CAZIGL010000032.1, on the reverse strand, counting down.
GCGCTGGCCTTCATTCTGATGGAACTGTTGGTCGCCGGGCTATCGACTTTTTTTGTGATGCTACCGCTGGCACGGCGCTCGGCGGACGACGTCGCAGGACTGATGGTGCTGTCAGCCCAGACCTGGGCCGAATTGCCCCCGAAAACTCGTCCTGCCTTCGAGAACGAACTTCTTTCGAGCCATGCGTTGGCGCTGCGCGCAAAGCCGCCTGGGCCGGGCCGGGCCGAATGGCACCCACTCTACTTTTACCTGCTGGAAGATGCACTGGTGCAGCGCACGGGCTTAAGGCACCACCTAAGCAGTGAACACCTCGACACCGGCACCTGGTACTGGGCCGAGGTGCCCACCGGTAGTGGCCATTTGGCGGTGGGTTTGTCGGCAGCGCGCATTAACAGCCAGCCGCTAACCGCCATGGCCACGGCGTTGCTGGTTGGTTTGATGTTTGCCATGGGTGTGGCGCTCTGGCTGGCGCGCCGACTGACCCAGCCGCTGGCCAAGCTGGAGGCCGCCAGCGCGCTGATTGGACAGGGGGAAAGCCCGTTGTTGCTGCCTGAAACCGGGCCGCGTGAACTGGTGAGCTTGAGCCGCCGCTTTAACGCCATGGCGCAGCAGGTGAGTGATCTTCTCAGCGCTCGCACCACCTTGCTGGCCGGGGTGTCACACGATTTGCGCACTCCCCTGGCGCGCATGCGTCTGGCCCTTGAGATGCTCAAAGAGGACCCCAACCCCACGCTGATCGCGCGCATAGAGCGCGACATCGAACAGATGAACCGCCTGATTGGCAATGTGCTGGATCTGGCGCGCGGGCTACAACATGAAAAACCGGTCAGCACCGATATGCCCGATTTTTTGAACCAGATCGCCGCTGACTTTGCGACCCCGAACAGTCCGGTCACAGTTACTTGCCCGCCGAATACATGGCTGGTCGCGCAAACCGCATTGCACCGCGCCATTGGCAACCTGCTGCAAAACGCCCATCGTCATGCGCCGGGTGCGCCGGTTGATTTGGTGGCCAGATTTGAAAACCACCGTTGCCGCATCGGTGTGCTTGACCACGGGCCCGGCATTCCAGTTGAGCAAATGGCGGCCGTATTCCAGCCCTTTCACCGGCTGGACGCCTCGCGCAGCCCTGCAACGGGTGGATCAGGGCTGGGGCTGGCCATCGTGCGCGAACTGGCGCGCGCCAACGGCTGGCAAGTTGAGTTGAAGGCCCGCCCGGGTGGTGGTTTACAGGCCTGGATTGCGCTGCACGCATCAGCAGCACTATGAAAAATAGTGCTGCTGATGCGTGCAGGGTAACGGTTACACCCTTTTTTCCATAAAACTAAACCCCCAGGCGCTGGCGCAACACCCGCACCGCGCTGGCGGGCGTGGTCAGCACCGGCAGCTGCAGCGCCTGGCGCACCGCGGCCTCAGAACGCGCCATGCTGAACTGGGCCAGCGCAATCACCTCACAGCCCTGCTGCTGCAGCCAGCGCGCAGCCTCAACCACCCGGGCGTCATGGCCGGCCGTGTCGCCCTGGTCAAGCGCCTCCATGGCACCTTCAGCCAGACAGGTCTGCAGCACCATGCCCGGCGGAAACTCGGCTGGCATCGAGACCAGGGTCGGCGCAAATGAGGCAATCAATCCGATGCGTTTGCCGGTTGCCGCCGCCTCGGCCACCATGGCCTCGTTGGGCTTGAGCACCGGCATGTGCGGGCGCCGCGCGGCCACCGCGTCAATACACGGCCCAAAGGCCGAGCAAGTGAACAACAGGGCCTGGGCACCGGTACCCTCGGCATAGGCTGCCAGCGCCTCGAAGCGCTGCTGCATGGCCGCATCGAGCCCGCGCCCACTGCGCGCCAGGTCGGCGGACAAACTGTCGTCAAGCAAGTTCATGCGCTCACAGGCTGGCCAGGCACGCGCCATCTCAAAGTTGATCGGCGCCACCGAATGCGCCAGCGCGTGGATCAGCGCGACACGGGTCACGCCTTGCCCTTGCGGCCTCGCGCGCGCTGCAGCAAGACCACCAACATCAGTAACACAATCGCGGGAATGAACATCCATTCCTTGGCGGGGCGATCGGACGGCATTTCAGCCGAGACGATGCGAAAACCCTGCTCCATGCCCAGTTTTTCAGCGCGGCTACCAAAACGCACCTGCGTGATCAACAACTCGTCACCCTGCACCATCACATTCACACCCGCGCTGGCAAAGCGCTCGCGGGCCGTGGCTTTGGGACCCAGCGGCAGCAGCACGCCCTTGCGGATGTCCTTGCCGTCGATGTTGGTGCCCTCGATCCAGATGCGCTTGCCGGCGTTGGCGGGTTGCGCTTCAATCAACTGGCTGATTTGTGCCGCCGGAACTTCGTCAAACGGCGGGTAAACCATGTCCCACCAGTAACCCGGCCGGAACAGCGTGAACGTGATCAGCAGCAACGCAATGCTTTCATACCAGCGCGACTTGACCAGAAAAAACCCTTGTGTGGCCGCAGCAAACACCAGCATGGCCACCGTGGCACTGAGCACCGTCAAGATCAGGTGCAGCGGCCCGCTCAAGCCGATCATCAGCAACTGGGTGTTGAAAATGAACAGGAAAGGCAGCACGGCCGTGCGCATGCTGTAGAAAAACGCCGTCACCCCGGCCTTGATCGGGTCGCAGCGCGCAATGGCCGCCGCGGCAAATGAGGCCAAGCCCACCGGTGGCGTCACGTCGGCCATCAGGCCAAAGTAGAAAACAAACAGGTGCACCGCAATCAGCGGCACGATCAGGCCGCTCTGCGCGCCCAACTCCACCACCACCGGCGCCATCAGCGTGGAGACCACGATGTAGTTGGCCGTGGTCGGCAGCCCCATGCCCAGGATCAGGCTGATGACGGCCACCAGCACCAGCATCAGCATCAGGTTGCCACCCGACAGCAGTTCGACAATCTCGGTCATCACCAGGCCGATGCCGGTAAGCGACACCGTGCCCACAATGATGCCGGCCGCCGCCGTGGCCACACCAATGCCGATCATGTTGCGCGCGCCGGTGGCCAGGCCGTCGATCAGGTCGACAAAGCCCTGCCTGGTGGCCTGGCCCAACTCGCCCCGGCCACGAAACCAGGCAATGATGGGCTTTTGCGTCAGCATGACAAAGATCATGAACATCGTGGCCCAGAAGGCTGACAGGCCCGGCGACATTTGCTCGACCATCAGGCACCAGATCAACACCACCACAGCCAGCAGGTAGTGCAGACCGGACTTGACGGTGGGGCCGGTTTCGGGCAACTCGAACACTGGCGCGTTCGGGTCATCAAGTTCCAGTTCGGGCTGCCTGGCGCCAAACCAAAGCAGGCCCACATAGGCCGCCAGCAGCCCCACACCCACCACCCAGATCGCCGCTTCACCCATGAACGTCTTGATCCAGCCAATACCCCAGTAGACCGCGCCCGACAGCACAATAAAACCGGCGATTGTCATGCCGAACGACAGCAGGCGCGAGCCCGCTGTAGCCGAGCCGCGCCGCGGCAAGCCCACCATGTTGATCTTGAGCGCCTCAAGGTGCACGATGTAGAGCAGGGCAATGTAGGAAATGATCGCCGGCAGGAAGGCATGCTTCATGACCTCGACGTAGGGAATGCCCACGTACTCCACCATCAGGAAGGCCGCCGCGCCCATCACCGGCGGCATCAGCTGGCCGTTGACCGAGCTCGACACCTCGACCGCCGCCGCCTGGTCCGGGCGGTAGCCAACCCGCTTCATGAGCGGAATGGTGAAGGTGCCGGTGGTCACCACGTTGGCAATCGAAGAACCTGAAATGATGCCGGTGGCCGCCGACGACAGCACCGCCGCCTTGGCCGGGCCACCGCGCATGTGGCCGAGCAGGGCAAACGCCGATTTGATGAAGTAGTTGCCGGCACCGGCCTTGTCCAGCAAGGAGCCAAACAGCACAAACAAGAAGATGAAGCTGCTCGACACGCCCAGCGCCACACCAAACACACCCTCGGTAGTAAGCCACTGGTGGCTCATGGCGCGGTTCAGCGAAAAGCCGCGGTGGGCAATCATGTCGGGCATGAACGGGCCGCCAAAGGTGTAGCCCAAAAAGACCAGCGCCACAATCACCATCGGCAAGCCCAGCACCCGGCGCGTGGCCTCCAGCAGCAGCACCATGCCAACCAGACCGGTGTAGACGTCCATGGGGGTCGGCTGCCCCGGACGGGTCGACAGCTCGCGGTAAAACACAAAGATGTAGACGGCGCAAAAAGTGCCGACGATGGCAAAAAGCCAGTCGGTGACCGGTACGCGGTCGTTCGGCGAACGCTTGAAGGCCGGGTAAGACATGAAGGAAAGGAACACGGCAAAGCCGAGGTGGATGGCCCGTGTTTCGGTGTCGTTGAACACCAGCACGCCCAGGCTGAACGGCAGCGGCGAGGCGATCCACAACTGAAACAGCGACCAGGCCAGCGCCACATACAACAGAAAACGCTTTATCACCGGGCCGGGGTTGCGCGCGCCGGTGTCGTTGTCGGCGACGAATTTCTCAACATCAATCTCTGGCACGCGGTCGGTAGCCGTTCCTGATTTCATAAGAATCTCTTCATCAAAGTGTTTTTATTCATAAAAAAAAGCTCTGACAGGTCAGAGCTTTTTTTGCGGCCGTGGTCCGAAGACGCTCAGCTGGGCGGGATTACATCCAGCCTTTTTCCTTGTAGTACTTGACCGCACCAGGGTGCAGCGGTGCCGACAAGCCATCCTTGATCATGTTCTTGGGGTCCAGCCCGATGAGCGCCGGGTGCAGCTTTTTGAACTCGTCAAAATTCTCAAATACCGCCTTGACCAGCTCGTACACGGTGGCATCCGGCACCTTGGCCGAGCTCACAAACGAGGCCAGCACGCCATAGGTGCGGGTCGGGTTGGGGTGGCCCGCATACAAGCCACCGGGAATGTCCACCGCAGCGTAGTAGCTGTTGGCCTTGACCAGCTTATCGACAGAAGGGCCGGCGATCGTGACCAGCTTGGCACCGCAGGTGGTGATCGGGTCCTGGATGTTGGCGCTGGGGTGACCCACACCGTAGAAGAAGGCGTCGATCTTGTTGTCACACAGCGCGGCACCGTGCTCGTCGGCCTTGAGTTCGGCAGCCAGACCAAAGTCAGATGTCTTCCAGCTCATGGAGGTCAGCAGCTCGTCCATGGCGGCGCGGCTGCCAGAGCCAGGGTTGCCCACGTTCATGCGTTTGCCCTTGAGGTCTTCAAACTTGGTGATGTTGGCTTCCTTGCGGGCCAGCACCGTGAAGGGCTCGGGGTGAATCGAGAACACGGCGCGCAAGTCGGAGTGCTTGCCGTCTTTTTCGAACTGCTTGGCGCCGTTGAAGGCGTTGTACTGCACATCCGACTGGGACACGCCAAAGTCAAGTTCACCGGCCTTGATGGTGTTGATGTTCACCACCGAACCGCCGGTGGACTCCACCGAGCAGCGGTAGCCGTGCTTGGCGCGGTCCTTGTTGACCAGGCGGCAAATGGCGCCACCAGCGGCGTAGTACACGCCCGTGACACCCCCGGTGCCAATGGTCATGAATTTTTGCTGCGCCTGAACGCTGCTCACGGGGGCCATCAAGGCGGCGGCGGCGGCAACGGCACTGACAACGAGGGACAATTTTTTCATGGGATCTCCAGTAATAAAAATTTCAAACGACCTAAACACTTTTTGTTTAAAGAGTGTGACATCTTAGACCAAAGACAGAGCCCTATTGGGTTTGAAACGTAAATAGAAACCCTGCCTTTTTATGCAATTTATGCATGTTCTGGTTTCAGGCAGGCATGGATGCGTTGATAGCCTGACCCAGCCGCGCCACGATCAGCGCCAGCTCGTCCTCGCTGGCAATAAACGGCGGGGCCAGCAAAATGTGGTCGCCACAGCGCCCGTCCACCGTGCCGCCCATCGGGTAACACATCAGGCCCAACGCCATCGCCTCGCGCTTGACGCGGGCGTGCAATTTAAGCGCCGGGTCAAACCACTGTTTTGAGGCGCGGTCGGCCACCAGTTCCAGGCCCCAGAACAAACCCCGGCCGCGGATGTCACCCACATGCGGGTGCTCGGCAAACGCCTGCTGCAGCAAGCCGTGCAGCGTCTGCCCGCGCGCCTGCACCTGCGCCACCAGGCTGTCGCGCGCAATGACCCGCTGCACCGCCAGTGCGGCCGCACAAGCCACGGCATGGCCCAGGTAGGTGTGGCCATGCTGAAACAGGCCGCTGCCAGAGCGGAACACATCGACCAGCTTTTTCTGCGCCAGCACCGCACCAATCGGCTGGTAACCCCCGCCCAGGCCCTTGGCGATGGCCAGCAAATCAGGCACCACGCCCTCAAACTCGCAAGCGTGCAGCGTGCCAGTGCGGCCCATGCCACACATCACCTCGTCCAGAATCAGCAAAATGCCGTGGCGGTCGCAAAGCGCCCGGATGGCCTTGAAATAGCCTGGCACGGCGGTCAGCACACCGGCGGTGGCGCCGCCCACGGTTTCGGCGACAAAGGCCATGACGTTTTCCGGCCCCAGGCGCTCGAACGCTTGTTCCAGTTCGGCGACCAGCCGCTGACCGTAGGCCTCCGGCGTTTCATCTGCCGCACGGTCGCGGTAGTCGTAGCAGGGCGACACATGGGTCACGTCCATCAGCAGCGGCTGAAACTGGGCGCGGCGCCAGGCGTTGCCCCCCACCGCCAGGGCGCCCAGGGTGTTGCCGTGGTAGCTTTGCCGCCGCGCCACAAAATGGCGGCGTTGCGGCTGGCCGATCTCGACAAAATACTGCCGCGCCATCTTGAGCGCCGCCTCCATCGCCTCCGAGCCGCCACTGACAAAGTAGACGTGGCTCATGCCGGGCGGTGCTGAGGCGATCAGCACATCGGCCAGTTCCTCGGCCACGTCGGTGGTGAAAAAGCTGGTGTGCGCATAGGCCAGCCGGTCGATCTGGGCATGCATGGCGGCCAGCACCTCGGGGTGGCCATGGCCCAGGCAAGACACGGCGGCACCCCCGCAGGCGTCCAGGTAAGTCTTGCCGCTGGCATCCGTCAGGGTGATGCCCTGGCCCGACACGGCCAGTGGCAAATGGTGCTGCAGCTGACGGTGAAAGACGTGGGTGGTGTCGGGATGGATGGATGGCGCGGAGGCTGTGGTGTTGGCGGTGTTCATGGCGGTGTGTGATGACAGTGCGTGAAGGTGAGGCAGGTTTGGTGCCGCCCCGGCGGCGCCTGAATCAGGCGAATCAGTCAACCAGTATAAAAACACTGGTTTGGACGCCCCAAGTCTGCCCCGGCTTGGCCTTTCTTCAAGGGCTACCTGCCGACGCATAATTCATCCCCATGACTACCTTACCTCCCCTGCCTTGTTACCTCAACGGTGCGTTCACCCTGCTGCCCGACGCCAAAATCAGCGTGATGGACCGCGGCTTCATTTTTGGCGATGGCGTCTACGAAGTGGTGCCGGCCTATGGCGGCCGCTTGTTCCGCTTTGCCGAACACATGGCCCGGCTGGAACGCAGCCTGGCTGAATTGCGCATTGCCAACCCGCTGACACGGGCTCAATGGGCCGACGTGGCGCAACAGTTGATGGCCACCTTTGCCGCCTCCCAAGGCGTTGGTACCGATGCGCTGGACCAGCTCATCTACATCCAGATCACGCGCGGCGTGGCCCTGCGCGACCACGTCATGCCTACCGACATCATGCCCACTGTGTTTGTCATGACCAACACCATGAAACTGCCCACCGAGGCGCAGCGCAGCCAGGGTGTGGCCTGTGTCACGGCTGATGATTTCCGCTGGGGAAAAGCCCACATCAAAAGCACCAGCCTGCTGGGCGCGGTGTTTTCGCGCCAGATCAGCTTTGACGCCGGCGCCCTGGAAACCGTGATGTTCCGCGACGGCTTTTTGAGCGAAGCCGCCGCCAGCAATGTCTGGGTGGTCAAGGACGGCCGGGTGTTGGGCACGCCCAAGGACAGCCTGGTTTTGGAGGGCATTCGCTACGGCCTGATCGAAGACATCTGCCGCGCCCGTGGCATCCCGTTCGAGCTGCGCCGCATCAGCCGCGAAGAGGTGGAAAACGCCGACGAATTGCTGTTGTCCTCGGCCACCAAGGAGGTGCTGCCGGTGACCCTGCTCGACGGTCAGGCGGTGGGCAGCGGCCGGCCCGGCCCGCTGTATGCCCAGCTGATGGCGGGCTACACGGATGCCAAGGCGCAGTCCAGGCAAGTATGAACCGCCCGGCCACCGCCATGCTGCTCGCCGCCGGCCGCGGCGAGCGCATGCGCCCGCTTACCGACAGCTGCCCCAAACCCTTGTTGAAGGTGCGCGACAAGCCACTGATGCACTGGCAACTGGAGGCGCTGCAGCGCGGCGGCTGCCAGCAGGTGCTCATCAACACCGACTGGCTGGCCGAGCAGATCGTGCAGGCAGCGCCCCCGCCTGGCCTGACCCTGAAATACTCGCACGAGGGCCGTGACTTTGGTGGCGCGCTCGAAACCGCTGGCGGTATAGCCCGCGCACTGCCGCAACTCGACGCGGTGTTCTGGGTGCTGGCAGCCGATGTGTTCACACCCGGTTTTGAGTTCAGCCCGGAGGCCGTCAAGCGCTTTTGTGCCGGCACCCAACTGGCCCACCTGTGGCTGGTGCCCAACCCGGCACACAACCCCGCAGGTGACTTTGGCCTGCAAGTCAACTCAGATGGCCCGGCGCTAGCCTTGCATCTGGCCAAGGACGACCCGCGCCCGCGCTACACCTTTTCCACCATTGGCCTGTACCGGCGCGCCCTGTTCGAGGCACCGTGGTGCGCCATCGCACCTGGCAATCCGCAGGGCATCAAGGCCCCGCTAGCCCCGCTGTTGCGCCACGCCATGGACCACGGCCTGGTATCGGCCGAGCTGTACACCGGGCCTTGGACTGATGTCGGCACGCCACAGCGACTGGCGCAACTCAACGCCTGACCCGGCTTGACGCGCGCCATCAAGCGCAGGTCAGACGGTCACGGGCGGCCCAGATAAACACAAACAGTTCGGTGTCCGCCTGGCACCATGCCCAGGGCGTAACCAATCAAGGAAAAATCACCGCTGCCAGTCCATTGCCGAATCCTGCGGTGCAAGCCGACGGTGTCCACCAGGGCGGGCACGTCGTGACAGCGCGAAACGGGATCGGCATCAGGTCAAACGACGCCCAGTCGGTTGAGTTGCCCAGAAATTCATGCAAAAAAAGCGAGATTTTCTGACCCACCAACACCCCGGAGCCGCCTTTCAGACCCTGGGAATCGACGCCCAGCGTGACACCAATGGGCTCAGCCCCGGCACGTGCCTTGAGCACGCCCACATGCGAAAAGCCACGTGCGCCGCCACCGGAAAGCGCCAACCCAATCCGCGGCCGAGACTCAGCCAGCGCATTGGCACCCAGCACCCAGCACAACACGACTGCCAACAATTGCCGAAGCGCAACAAACTTGGTCATACACCGCACGGCTGCATCGTCGGAACCTGGAGGGTCGTGGCCAGGGGTACACGAACCACCGTGCTGGTGCACGCGACCTTGCCAGCAAACGGGGCCTGGATGGTGGTGTCGGCCAGAACTTGTTTTGCTGCTGCGAAATTTAGCATGCGGCCCCGATGTCAACAGAACCAAGTGCTACTTGAACCTCTGGCGCACTTGCACCGTGCGCTCGTCATCCATGTGACCAAGCAAACGGCTGAATCAAACTGTTCAACTGGGGAATGTCCATATCGACCAGAAGCCGAAATTCACCTGTGACCGGTTACAAGCACTGGCCCCCGCAATTTCCACCCCAACTCCGTTGAAAGGGGCGCCTACACAGTCAGACAATGATCAGACATGCCCATCGGCAGGTTTGCGATGCGCCGAACTGTGAAGCCGCAGTGCGAGCCAACGGCAAGAGCCATGGCTCAGGTACGTGTGACCTTGCCAATGGCCTGCAATTCGTGGCGCAGCGACAAGCGCTCCAGCTTCTCGATGGGCAAGTTCAAAAATAGCGAAATGCGCCGTTGCATCACCATGAAAGCATCGGTAAATGCGGCGTCGATTTGCTGATCGGTGCCTGTGACTGACGCCGGGTCCGGCACACCCCAGTGCGCCGACATGGGCTGGCCTGGCCATACCGGGCAGACTTCTCCAGCGGCCTTGTCGCACACAGTGAGCACAAAGTCCATCTGGGGCGCGCCTGGCACGGCGAATTCAGCCCAGTCTTTGCTGCGCAGCTCCCCGACCCGGCAGCTGATTTTTTCCAGCAACATGACCGCCCGCGGGTTGACCTGGCCCGCTGGGGTGCTACCCGCGCTATAGGCCCTGAAGCGACCGCCGCCCAGTTGATTGAGCAGCGCCTCAGCCAAGATGCTGCGGGCCGAGTTGTGGGTGCAAATGAACAGCACGTTCATCACTTTTTGGTGCATCAAAACACTTCTTGGTGTGACAGAGTTGGGAAAAACATTCGGAGACCATTCGCAGCAATTCAGACTCAGGTAGGACAGCAGCGCGTTCATCGTGTCAAATGCCGCCCGGTAAATCAGATGGCGGCCATCGCGCTCCTGGCTGATCAGACCGGCGGCGGACAGTTCTCGCAGATGAAACGACAAGGCGTTGGGCGCAATCGCCAGGGCCTCCGACAAACGCCCCGGTGTCATGCCCCGAGCGCCCATCACCACCAATTGCCGAAAAATCTGCAGCCGCGAGGCTTGAGCCAGCGCCGTCAGCGCGCGCAAGGTCTCGGCTTCTGTCATGCAGCGACCGCGGCCTGGGGCTTGACCACTGGCAAGGCCAGCGTCACCGCCCAGCAGATGAGCAACATGAGTGCCGAGCCGATCAGCGCATACAGCAACCCGCCCCACTGGTACAGCAGGCCTGACAGCAGCGTACCCATAAAGCGCCCCAGCGCGTTGGCGGCGTAGTAAAAGCCTACGTCTTCCGCCGCCTTCTCAGAGCCTGCGTAGGCCAGCACCAAGTAGGAATGCACCGACGAGTTCACCGCAAACGCAAAGCCAAACACCCCCAGGCCACCCACCACCACCCATTCCAGGTGCGGCAACTTCAGCGCCACAGCCACGGCCAAAGCGATGGTAACCAGCGCCAACAGTCCGGACCACAGGCGGGCCGCTGGCACCTCTGACGTTAACCCGTCGGCACTGCGACGCACCAGTTGCGGCGCCAGCGCCTGCACCAGGCCGTAGCCAATGGTCCAGCTCGCCAGAAAGCCGCCGACCATGGTGAAAGTCCAGCCGCTGGCGTACAAAAACACCGGCACACCCACCACAAACCACACATCACGCGCGCCAAACAGCACCACCCGCGCCGCAGCCAGCAGGTTCACGCCACGGTTTTTGGCAAACAGCTCTTTGGCAGATTTGGACGCTTTGCTTTTGCCCATGAGTTTGGGTACAAAACGCAGCACGCCCAATAGCACCAGGGACAGTAACGCTGCCATCAGCCACAACGAGCCGCTGAAGCCCAGCTGGTCCAGCAGCAGGCCGCCCAGGAAAAAGCCCACGCCCTTCATGGCGTTTTTGCTGCCGGTGAACCAGGCCACCCACTTGAACAGCTGGCCCTCGGCCTCACCCGCCGTGAGTTTGATGGCCGATTTGCTGGCGGTTTTGGTCAAGTCCTTGGCCACGCCGCACACCCCTTGCGACAGCACCACCCAGGCCACCGACAACGTGGCCGACCAGGCGGGCGAGAGGGCCGACAGCAGCAAAAATCCGGTGATCTGGGTACACAGCCCCACGACCAGCATGCGCTGGATGCCATAGCGGGTCGCCAGCCAGCCGCCGATCAGGTTGGCCAGCACACCGGCTGCTTCGTACAGCAGAAACAAAAACGCCAGCGTGAACGGCGAGTAACCGAGCCGGTAAAAGTGCAGCAGCACCAGCATGCGCAGCGCACCATCGGTCAGCGTGAAGCCCCAATACGCGGCGGTAACGATGGCGTAGTTGCGCGCGGCGCTGCCGCCGGCCGTGTGGGTGGTCATGGCCTGAAAGTTGATGGTTTGTGGATAGGAACTTAGATGCCTTGCTGCTGCATGTAGCAGGCCAGGTCCACCATGCGGGTGGCGTAGCCCATTTCGTTGTCATACCAGGCGTAGACCTTGAGCAGGGTGCCGTCGGTGACCATTGTGGAAAGGCCGTCCACGATGCTGCTGCGGGTGTCGCGGGCGTAGTCGGCACTCACCAGCGGGCGCGGCTCGTAGCCCAGAATGCCTGCCAGCGGGCCGCTGTCAGCAGCGGCGGCAAAAAGCGCGTTGACCTCCTCGGCCGAGGTTTCCCGCTTCATCTCAAACACGCAGTCGGTCAGCGAGGCATTGAGCGCTGGGACGCGCACCGCGTGGCCGTTGAGTTTGCCCTGCAGTTCCGGGTAGATCAGCGTGATGGCGGTGGCACTGCCGGTGGTGGTGGGGGCCATGTTGACCATGGCGCTGCGGGCGCGGCGCAAGTCTTTGTGCGGCGCGTCCACCACCAGGTTGGTGTTGGTGGGGTTGTGCAGGGTGGTGATCTGGCCGTGGCGGATGCCAATGGCTTCATGCACCACCTTCACCACCGGTGCCAGGCAGTTGGTGGTGCAGGAGGCAGCGGTGACGATGTGATCACGCGCCGGGTCATACAGGTGGTGGTTGACGCCGACCACGATGTTCAGCACGCCGCCCACCTTCACTGGCGCTGCCACAATGACACGTTTGGCACCGCGGTCCAGGTGGCCTTGAAGGGTTTCGGGGGTCAAAAACTTGCCGGTGCATTCCAGCACCACGTCCACGCCCAGGTCGCCCCAGGGAATGTCGGCTGCTGTGGCGTGCGATGAAAATGTCAGTCGCTGCGTGCCGATGTGCAGGCGGTCAGCGCCGTCGGCAGCAATGTCGGTGCGCCAGCGACCTTGCACCGTGTCAAAGGTAAGCAGGTGGGCGGTGGCTTCGGCACCGCCTTTGAGTTCGTTGAGGTGCACCACCTCCAAGCGGTTGTCCGCGTGCGGGTCATCTGCCGGACGCTCGGCGGCGCCCAGAGCGGCGCGCAGCGCCAAACGGCCTATGCGGCCCATGCCATTAATACCTACTTTCATGCGGACTCCTTGTGGATTGGATTGAAGTGAAACGTCGTGCAGGGCACAGGATGACTGAGCGCCCAAAGTCGAATTTGCACAATGACCTTGTGTATATTTCAATAATCGTTGAAATATAAATACAGTTTGTGACAAAGACATGACAAATTGTGAAAGCGGCTAAGCCCGAAAGGCCTTGTCTGCCGTAGGCTTACGGTCTATCGAGGGGTGTGGCCAGCCCCGATTCGGATTCAAACCCCTCGCCCAACCCCTGAGACTCGCGGCTGGTGGCGAATTACGGCGGTGCTTGAAGAAGTTGACTTTTAAGAAAAGCCACTAAAAACATGGGCTTGCCACTAACAAAAACGCCACCGCAAAGGGTGGCGAAGGTGCGAATGGTGCGCTGGCGGGGATCGAACCCAATACTTTGACCCCCCTACATCGCCTAATAGGGTCGCCGATTATGTATCAGTCTTTTGTAGCAATGACCCCCGCCTAAGGCAAGCTAAAAATTCCAAACGTAGCGATCAGAGCCGCAGACCATCATGACTGATGTCCGCGTTGCCTTGCAGTGCCACGTTTGCAGCGTCTTGCCCGAATCGACCATCTCAAGTGCCTCCACATCCAGGACAGCCGCACATCGCTCTGCCGGGGCTCGCACGGACTCGTAGCAAATCCACTGCACGCCCCTGTCCCTTGCAGCATCTGCCACCGCCTGGGTTTCGGTGTAATCGCTGCCATGCGACCATGCCACTGAAGCTGCAATCCACGGGGCGCTCATCAGGTCAATAGCACGACCCTCAACCTTCGCCTGAAAGAAAGTGTGCTCGGTGAGCAGGTCGGTGTTCAGCAACGGTACGCTATCCATAATGAAGCGATAGCGCCAATAGGCGACCTCCGCGCAGGCTGCATGGAGCGATTCGGCACCGTACCAGAGACCAAGCGTTCCTGCACGCCGGAAGCGGCTTGGATGTTGAGGTCGATACCGAAATGGGGTTGCAAGCAGGTAGTGCTTCGGCACCTTCATGGCCGGCATGGGTGGCTTGCTACCCTCCAGAAGTTGTTCGAGCATAAGTTGCTCGTCGGCGTCATCGACCAAACGCATCGTTGAGACCACGTGCTGCGCTTCTACCCCACGCCACGCCAGCATGGTCTTTTGTAGCACCCCGCTGTCAAACCAAGAAACGCTCCATGCGGAGTCGGTCATGCCGGTGCCCGCATACCATCAAGGTAGTTCAGGGTTGCGACCAGGCCATCAGGCCGCTCAATGAGTTGCAGGGGTACGCCGCCAAGCGCCTTGTTCATTCCCCGCAACCACGCCTTTCGCTTTTCATCGTCTGTTCCGACAAGTGCATCCAACGAGCGGTAAACACGAACCAACAGCAAAGCCAGTTCGCCTACTTTCGAGTCGGGGTCAAGGGGGTGTTCGCCCTTGCGGATACGCGAGACAGTCGGCTCGCTCACACCGATGATCCGGGCCAACGCGGCACCCGATAGTCCCAACAATTCGGTCGCGCGAGCAGTTGCTTTAGCGAGTACGACGCCAGGGTCAGGCTTAGGCGCGGTTTTAGTGCTCATGTGGTCTCCAGTTCTTTCAACAGAAACATTTTCACACGATCATTCAATAATTTCATACTTTTTAGAAATTTCCACATCCATTTCGGCGTCTTGAGCGCTTTATGACCAAGACTCACGACCAGGCCCGGATGCTGGCAAACGCGTCGTAAGGGGGTTTTTGTATTCGATACCCGTATGCCGTTGAAAATAGCTTTGATCGCCACGAGGTCGCCTATCCGATCCGGGCCAGCAGTTGATCGATCACGTTGCTCGACTGGCGCTGACGCAACACCCTTGCCTCTCGCTGCTCTGGCTCGTCGCTTTCGCCAAGCTCGAACTTGGCGACCGACACGGGGCCGTCCTTACGATAACCCTCAGTCTTGTCGTCCTGTGAAAAACGCTTACGCAAAATCTCCAGTGCGGCCTGGATTACGGCACTATGCTTGCCGCTGCGTTCCTTGCGGAAGGCTTCGGCGACAGCATCCAGCCCCTCGGGCGCATGTTCGATGCAATAGATGAGATCGTGCGCATCCTTGCGTTCGTCGCGCTGGTCGAACGCGAACGACTTCAAGCAGGTGAAACTGACCAGATTGGCGTGCTTGATCTTCTCGGTCGCGATGCCGTTGTCGCCCAGTAGTACGGCCTGGATCTCGGTGACCTGGTGAAGAGCGAAGACGATGGACGAGTGCGGGATGTTGAGCGCGGAGATTGTGCCTTCGGTCGGTAACGGCTGCACCTTTCCGCCAGCGATGTCTGGTGCGTCAGCGAGCAGTTCGAGCACCATCAATGCACCGTGTTCGGTACGGGTCTGCCAGCGCCAGGAGAGTTTCTTGCCTCTCTCGTTTTCGGCACGCTCGAAACCCATTTTCTTGAAGTTGTCTTCCAACGTTCGGTACGCCTCGGTATCGGCCAAAATTTGGAGGTCGATCACAATGTCCACGTCCATGGTGCCGGCATGCGCGGGTACGACGGGTGGCCGAGCCGGCACCAGATACCGTGGCGTAAGGCCACCTATGAGGTAGACCGAGTCCTTCCAAGGGCCTAACCCTCGTATCAGAGTCACCAGTACGCGCTCACAATCAACCGTGTACTGGTCGCTGTAACCATCGAGGGTTGCGGGTTTGATCATCAGAAACCGATCCTTTCTTTGCGCAGGTGTTCTGCCATTTCCTTGGCACGGCCTTCACCGCGCAGCAGATCGAGGTAGACCTGGATTGGACTGGCCAACCAGATACCGCCCACCTGCTCCCGAAACAACAGCTCGCCGGGTGACTTCGCTTCGATGATAGAGAGGTTTGCCCCTTCACTGACCACACGAGCGCCGAGTGCGCCAATGGCGGCATCGGCGGCAGCACTGACCAGCAAGCGTGCACGCACCTGGGAAACACTGGACAAGAACGGCGCGTAGCGCTGTGCAGCGGCCTCAAAACTGACCGCGTACCCAACCTCATGGTCGGCGAAGGCCTGTCCAACGTGCTCTAGCAGGGTGTCGGCTTTGATTGAGGGGACGTAATAGCGACGTGGCTCGGGGGGACGGATGGAAGTGGTATGCGTTACCCAGGCATCCAGTAGCGCCGCAGGCTCTCTGAGGTGGCGCTCTTTGTTTGGGCCTTGTCCGCGCGAGACTAACCAATCGAAACGCTCAAGCTCCGTCAGTACCTGCGAGGCGGTTGCCGGCGACACCAATGCCTGTTTGGCAAGTTCTTTGCCGCCGAACCATTCCTGATGGCGCATCAGCAGGGTGTGCAGCACCTGCGCACGCCGCCCGGAAAACAAAGACCGTACCGATTTCGACAGCGTTTTGGGTGGCGGCTTGTCGATGTAAAGATATACGCCACGTGCAGGCAAGAACAGACTGCCGCCGCTGTCGTGGTACCCGACATGCTCACCCTTTAGCAGTTCCTTGGCCCCCGGAGAGATGGACTCGGCGACCAAGACTGAGACCGTCTCAGTGCCACTTTGGGCTTTGGGCCTGTTGTGGCTAATTTTCCTGAACTGCCAGAGAACTTCACGCACATCTCTTGGATAAACGGCCTTTTTCACCTCAATCAGAACGGTGAGAAACTTGCCTGCGATGTGCAGGTCGATTTGGGCGTCATGCTTCCTGTCGCCGGCCAACCAGGCGGGCTCCCGGTGGTCCAGTTCGGCCTGCACCTCTGGCAGCGCACGAAGCGTATCGAGAAACTGCTTAATTAGCTGTCGTTCGGTTGTGTTCGACTCAATCATCATGGTTTAAGGTTTATTTTCTGAACAGTGAATATGTTAATAATAGCGAATGTTCAGAAAAATAGCAATATTTACTGCGCAGCGAATATCGTTACACCACTCCGATCGTACCGGCACCGGGCTCGTGGGCATTGTCCTCTCGCGTTTTGCCGAATTGCGGTCATACGGTGTGATCCCTCACGCGTGGGCCGTTTGGACCTGCACGCTGCGCTTGCTCTTAACCCAGCGAGGTGGGAGACTACTACCTCGACGAGTTCGTGTTCCGATTCAACCGCAGGACGTCAGCATCCCGAGGTCTACTGTTCTACAGTCTTCTTCAGCAGGCGGTTGTTGTGGAGCCGGTGTGGTACATGGCGATTTCGTGATGCTCCAAGTAAAACGCTTGCTCCGGGTCAAGCCGCCTTTCTTCGTCCTCCTGCAGTTCTCGGCGCAACCACAGCTGGGCCAAGGCGCGCACCGTATCGGCATCGACCACGTCGTACGTTTGTGCGCCTTGGGCCAGCCACGCGTCAAATCGACTGACCAGGCCATCAAACTTGAAGTCGGCTTGATTGCCCAGTGTTTTGGCGCGCTTCTTGTCGCTCGTTGCCAGCGAATACCGGATGTGGGTTTTTTGATTGAAGTAGGCGTTGATGTCGTCCGGGAGTTGCTTGAACCTTTCCGGTGTCAACGATGCGAATGCCTCGCAGATGTGTTTGGGAACACGCCGGTCGTACTGGTAGACCCCGGACCTGGCCTTGATGTGGGTTGCGCCATGCATTGATTTATCGCTCATGCTGTGTATTGTGTAGCACAGTCATGAAGCACACCAAAACCCCTGCAAACCCGCATGGGGCCTAGGTTTCCTTAGAAATCAATGACTTGGATGTTGAATGGTGCG
>CAZIGL010000031.1:0-35468 GCA_964538895.1 uncultured Rhodoferax sp. | reverse complement strand
AGATTTACCGCAGGTTTCATTGGGGAAACTCGGCTTTTTGGGGGTGGAACTTCAGACTAAAACACGCAAGCCTTCAAAGCCCAAACCACGAAATTTGCAAATGGTTTTATCAGGCTGACAACACCACCCGGTTGCGCCCGGACTGCTTGGCCTCATACATGGCCGCATCAGCACGCTTGAGTACATATTGGTGGTCCGGGTGACCGTCGTACATCGCCACGCCTATGCTGGCAGTCACATTCAAGGTGTGCCCATGCCCAAGTTGGAACTGGGTCAATTCGAACTTGACGCGGATGAGTTCGGCCAGGCGCATGGCCGACTCCTTGTTCACCTCAACCAGCATCACCAACAACTCTTCACCGCCATAGCGGAACACAAAGTCGCCGTTGCGAACGCATGCCAACAGCAAGGTTGCCGCCTGCTGCAAAACCTGGTCGCCAGCCTCGTGGCCGTAGCTGTCGTTGACCCGCTTGAAGTGATCCAGGTCCAGCAACAACAAGGCAAACCCGTTGTTGCGGGTTTGTGCGACATGGATCTCGCGGCTGATCACGGCCGGCAAAAACCGGCGATTGAACAAACGGGTCAACACGTCGCGCCCGTTTTCAAATTCCTGGTGGCGCTCAAACAGGTTATTCAGCAGGAACTTGAGGTTGTCAATTTCATACTGCAGTTCCACCACCCGGTCACCACTTGCGCCGGCTTGTGATGTGCGCGGGGTGATCAGCGGCAGCACAGTGGAGTCAACCCGCTCGATGATCTCCAAAATCAGATTGACCTCGGCATCGCCTTCGAACATGGCAACCGCCTTGTGGTTGAACCACATGCCAAATTCGGACTGGCGCAAGCTTGGCAAGGTCACGCTGCCTCTGGCGCGGTGCAAGGTCATCATCACCTCATGGGCCCACTCCATCAGCACGGCACGTTGACGCTCCCGTTCAACCCCGACATTCTGCCCAACCGAAAACAGGCGGTAGGCCTCGTCGGTGCGGGCTTCGCGCTGACTGCTGCGCTCATACGACACACTCATCAGTTCAAGAGCCAGATCAATCAGCCGATCGGAAAACGATATGGCCTGTGCCAGCAAAACCGGATCATCAAACTTGGGCGACAAGCCAAGGCGAACATCGTTCTTTATCAACCTTGCGCCACGCGACACCAAATGAACGGGCAACTGTATGCGTGCATGCACCTCGCCCACAAAGCGCTGATGCGCAACAATGGCTGCCGGATCCTGTGGCGGGTGTTGAAAAATTTCGTTAAGCCAGCGCGCCATGGATGCATGCAGGCGCTGACTCACCACCTCGGCGCTCAGAAAAACCTTGGCCTGCGAGTGGCCCAACATATGGCTGTAAAACTTGTCTGCCAGTGCGCTGGCCTGTTCAGCCATGAGCTGCGCCAGCGCTGCTCGGCAAGCAAGTGGGGCAGACTGCACAATGTCATGCCACTCGCTCTCAGCCGACAGATCAGGCTGTAGTGCCTCGTTCATCAGGTTTGTCCTTCCAACTATTCATTTTTCAGTCACCACAGTGTTTGTGTTACCCACCGCATGCACGGTCAGACATTTGAGGCTCGCAGTGAGTATCGCACTGTGAAGCGGCCAGCGAACGAAGAGCGTAAGACGCTGACATCTCTGGGGTTGGATCCGGGTATGGGATGCCTGCGAAAACAACATCGCAGACAAAACCGCCCAGCAGCAAACACAAACCCAAAGCCATCAAAACTCGTTTCGAGATTGGTTTTGTACGCGTAATGATTGACCCTGTAATTGCGATCAGCAGCCGCTTCAGGCCCTGCCATCACAGCCCCAAGGCGCGCAAGTCCTTGGGGTTTTTTACGCGCCATGGAGGCTATTGGAAAAAAGATACTTCGCGCCCTCGTTTACCCCGATACCCAAGCGGTTCGTGGAGCGGCAACATAGCCACCATGAAAATCGACAGTCATCAAAATTTCTGGCACTTTGAACCGCAGGCTTTTCCCTGGATATCGGAAGACATGCCCATCCTGCGCCGGCACCAACGCCCGGCCGACAGCCGGCCTGGCATGGACAGCAGTGGCGTGCTGGGGTTGATTGCCGTGCAGGCGCGGAGCGACCCCGGGGAAACAGATTTTTTGCTCGACCTGGCGGCCAGTCATCCGCATATTCTGGGGGTGATCGGTTGGACAGATTTAACCAGTGCGACGCTGCAGGCGGACCTTGCGCGCTGGCAAGGACAGGAAAAACTCAAGGGTTTTCGCCACTTTTTGCAATTCGAAACGGACCTGACTGCAGTCATCAGCAACCCGGCCTTCAACCAGGGCGTGGCGTGTCTGCAGCGACAGCAACTGGTCTTCGATGTCTTGGTTTTTGCGCATCAGCTGACCACAGTGCTTGATTTTTGTACCCGCCATGACCAGCATGCACTGGTGTTGGACCACGTAGGAAAACCCGCACTTCGAGACTGGCTGACAGCGCCCGAGGCGCGGCGCCAATGGACCCAGGACCTTCTGCAACTGGCCCGTTTGCCCCATGTCAGTTGCAAACTCTCGGGGCTGGTGACCCAGACCGATTGGCAGCATCAGGATGACCCCAGCGCTGCCGACATGGCGCACATTGCGCAATGTTTTGACGTGGCCCTGGAAGCATTCGGTCCTGAGCGGCTGATGTTTGGCTCTGATTGGCCGGTCTGTCAAATGGCAACCAATTACCAGGGCGTTCACGCCATAGCGCAACGCTGGGCGGCATCACGCCTTGATCCCGCGCAGCGGCTGGCTTTTTGGGGCGGCAATGCCACACGGATTTACGATTTGACAATTTGAATTACGGCAGGACTGCGACCCGCGATCAGCAAATGCGCGGCAATTGCTCGCCGGCCAGCCAATCGACAAGGCGTCGCAATCAGCTTGCCCTCGTTGGCAACATAGAGCGGGTCCAGCCCCAAAAACTCGCAGGCTGCCGCCACCACCGGCTTTATCGGAATGGCGTTCTCGTGCAGCATCATGCCCACGCCGGATTGCCCGGCGATTTCGTTCAGGGGCGAGGCCAACCCGCCGCGCGTCGGGTCGCGCAGGCAGCGGATGTCGGCGCCGGTGGCCAGCAAGTCAGCGATCAGACCATGCGGCGCGGCCGTGTCTGAAGTGATGGCCGCCTTGAATGTGAGGTTTTCGCGCAGGCTCATGATCGCCACGCCGTGGTCGCCCATCGTGCCCGACACCAGCACCGCATCGCCCGGGCGCGCCCGGGCACCGCCCAGTTCCAGCCCGTCTGGCAACACATCCACCCCGGTGGTGGTGATGAAAATGGCGTCGCCCTTGCCCCGCTCCACCACCTTGCTGTCGCCCGTTGAATACCGCAGCAGGCAGAACCGCGCCGTCATGGCCCTGGCCCAGATAGGTGTTACCCAGATGGCGGGCGAACAACTCCGATATCAATTGCGCCATGGCTCATGTCGACCCGGCCGTCGTTGACCAGGGCAATCAGCATCAGGATCGCCTGCATCACATCGAGCGGCTCAAAGCCGGCAATCACCACCGGCTTGCGGTAGTTGGCGGCAAGCGGCTCGTAGGGTCGGCTGCCAATCACGGTGGACACATGCGCCGGTCCGATGACGCCGTCAATCGGCACCGTGCCCCATTGGCGTACTTCGGCTGACTCCAGAATCTGGGTGATGGCAGCAGGCGTGAGCACGTGGCAGCACAACACGCTGAAGTTGGTCAAGTTTTCTTTCGCGGCCTGCAAAATGGCCAGTGCGGTCGGCGGTGTGGTGGTCTGAAAACCAATGGCGAAAAACACCACCTCGCGCTGCGGGTTGTCGCGCGCAATCTGCAGCGCATCGAGCGTGGAATAGACCATGCGGATGTCGCCGCCGCGCGCTTTGGCTTTCAGCAGCGACAAGCTCTCAAACGCGGGCACGCGCAAGGCGTCGCCGTAGCTGCACAAAATCACCTTGTGCTTTAGCGCCAAGTCAATCGCCATGCCGATGCGGCCAATCGGCAGCACACACACCGGGCGGCCGGGGCCGTGCACCATGCGCACATTGGCAGGCAGCAGGTCGCAGAGGCCGTAGCGCGAAATGGCGTGGGTGTGGCCACCGCGCCGTCGCGAAACTCGTCGCTGTATTTCATGGCGCCTCTTGGAGCCCGGGCGGCAGAGCGTTCTGCTGCGTGTCCCCCGCCCTTCGGGCTCCTCCTTTGACCTGCGCAGCACGCTCTGTCGCCCGGGCTCCTGGCGTTGACTCGGCCATTTCCGAGAACAGCGCCAGCGTGCGCTCGGCCTCTTCGGGGTCGAGCCTGGACAGCGCGTAACCCACATGCAGGATCACGTAGTCGCCCACCTGCACATTGTCGAGCAGCGCCAGCGAGATCTCTTTCTTGACCCCGCCCAGATCGACCATGGCGTGATCGCCGTCCGGGCCGCAGCCAATTTCAAGCACCCTGAACGGTAGTGCTAAACATATCTTGTGGTCTCCAAAGAATGCAGGGCCACCCAGGCCTGCCCGAGGGCGATGCTGGCGTCGCCGGGGGCGGTGCGTTGCGGCAGCAGCACCGTGACGCCTTTGTGTTGCAGATTTTGCCGCAGTTGTGACGCGAGTAGCGCGTTGAGAAAGCAGCCACCGCCCCAGGCCAGGGTGGTCAAACCGGTGGTTTTGACGGCTTGCAGCACCCAGTCGGTCAAGGCCGCCACCAGGGCGGCATGGAACACGGTGGCAGCTTTTTCGGTGTCAACGGCATCTGTCAGCTTGCCCAGCACGGGCAGCAGGTCAAACTGGTTGGCGTCGCTGATGGCGTACCCCCCCGGCATGGGCGCCGGCCAGCCATGAGCTTCGATAGACAACGTGGCCGCCTGCTCCGGAGAAAAGGCGGCCTGGGCTTCGTCGGCCATGGTGTGGCTGATGCCGAGCAAGCCGGCTGCCGCATCAAATACCCGGCCGAGGCGCTGGCAGCGCGCGCCATCGACCTGCAGCAGTTCGCCACCCCAGGCCGTGCCGTCGGTGCCCAGCCCGACACCATCAAGCGCCAGCCCCAGCAGCGGGCCTTGCCAGCCGTGTTCGGCACACACTGCGGCGATGTGGGCATGGTGGTGCTGCACGGCCAGCGTGGGCAGGCCATGGCGCTGCGCATAGGCGAGGGCCGCGCGCGTGCTGTAGTCGTCGGGGTGCAGGTCGTGCACCACACATTGTGGCTTGACGTCCAGCAAATCGCATAGCCGCTGCACCGTTTCATCCTGAAAGAGGCAACTGGCCGCGTTGTCCAGGCTGCCGATGTGGGGCGACATAAAGGCTTCAGCGCCGCGCGTGACGCAAACCGTGTTTTTCAGGTGGCTGCCAAAAGCCAGCACCGACGGCCCGGACCGCAGCAGCGCAATGGCGGCCGGGGCGTAGCCGCGGCTGCGGCGGATGAATTGCGCAGCGCCCGCCGCCACCTGCAGCACGCTGTCGTCGCAGCGCGCCACGATGTCGCGGTCATGGTCCAGAAATGCATCGGCAATGCCCTTCAGCCGGGCGTGTGCCTCGGTCGTGTCGCGCACAATGGGCTCGCCACCCGGGTTGGCGCTGGTCATCACCAGCACCAGGTCTTGCGGCTGCTCAAGCCAGGTCGTGCCGTCGGGGCGGCCTGCGGCGTCATGGAACAACAAAAAATGGATCGGCGTGGTCGGCAGCATCACGCCCAGCCGCTGCAGACCGGGGGCGATGCCGGGCAGGGTCGCATCGCAACCAGCCTGGGAGCGCAGCAGCACGATGGGGCGCTCACGGCTTTCCAGCAGCGCGCACTCGGTCGCTGGTACCAGCGCATAGGGCGCCACGCTGGCGGCGTTGGCCAGCATCACGGCGAAGGGCTTGGCTTCGCGGCACTTAAGTAAGCGCAGCCGCGCCACCGCCTCGGCGTTGCGCGCATCGCAGGCCAGGTGGAAACCGCCCAGGCCTTTGATGGCGACGATCTGGCCGGCTTGCAGCAGTTGCAGGGTGCGGTGGATGGGGTCACCAGCAAGCGGCAGACCCTGGGCATCGGTCAAACTCAAACGCGGGCCGCACTGCGGGCAACAGGTGGTCTCGGCATGAAATCGCCGGTCTGCGGGCGCGGTGTAGTCAAGGCTGCAGGCCGGGCACAGCGGGAACGCTGCCATGCTGGTTTGCGGCCGGTCATAGGGCAGGGCGCGGGTCACGGTGAAGCGCGGACCGCAATGGGTGCAGGTGATGAAGGCGTGACGGTAACGCCGGCTTGACGGGTCAAACAGCTCATTCAGGCAATCGGCACAGACGGCCACATCGGGGCCAATTGCGGTGGCGGCCTGGCCGGGCTGGCTGGCGATGATGCTGAACGCACTGAATGGCTCGGCTGCCAGGTCCTGCGCCTGCACGCTGTCGACGCGTGCCAGCGGCGGCGCGTCAAGACGCAGGCGCTCCAGCAACTCGGCCAGGCCGTGCTGGCTGCCCTGGGCCAGGATTTCGACACCCTGGGCATCGTTGCGCACCCAGCCGTGCAGGCCGATCTGCTGCGCCAGGCGCCAGACAAAGGGCCTGAAACCGACCCCTTGCACAATGCCGGTGACGCGAATCTGCTGTGAGGCCAAGGGCAACGCCGCCATCAAGCCGCTGTGTTGGATCTGGCGTGAAGTTGCGCTTCGAGTTGCCCGATGCGCGCCTGCAGGCTGGCCACGGTTTGTGCTTGGGCCGCATGGGCCCGGGCCATGCCGGCGCGCAGATAGGCCAGCCACTCGCCCATGCCTTCGCCGCTGGTGGCGCTGAGCTGAATCACCCTGATCTGCGGATTGACCCGGCGCGCATAGGCGATTGCCGCGTCCACGTCGTACGTCAGATGCGGCAGCAGGTCGATCTTGTTGAGCAACATCAGGCTGGCGGCGCGGAACATGTCGGGGTACTTGATGGGTTTGTCTTCGCCCTCGGTGACCGACAAAATCACCACCTTGTGCGCCTCGCCCAAATCGAACGCGGCCGGGCACACCAGGTTGCCCACGTTTTCGATCAGCAGCAGGGCGTTATCCGCCAGCGTGAGCTGTGCCATGGCGTGGCCCACCATGTGCGCGTCCAGGTGGCAGCCCTTGCCGGTGTTGATCTGGATGGCCTGCGCGCCGCTGGCGCGAATGCGGTCGGCGTCCTGGCTGGTTTGTTGGTCACCCTCGATCACGGCCACCGGGGTGGAGCCCAGCAGGCCGATGGTTTTGCACAGCAGTGTGGTCTTGCCCGAGCCCGGGCTCGACACCAGATTGAGCGCAAAAATGCCACGCTCGGAAAGAAACTGCCGGTTGCGCGCGGCGTAGGCGTTGTTCTTGGCCAGTATGTCCCGCTCGATTTGCACCATGCGGGTGGGCGCCATGCCGGGTGCATGCGAATGCGCAGCCACTGCGTCATGATTGTGCTCGTGGGGATGCTCGTGCGTGTGGCTGCTGCCGTTGGCATGCACATGTTCGTGAGCGTGCTCGTGTTGCGCAACCGCGCCGTTGATTTTGACCTCACCTTCACCACAACCACATGTCACACACATCACCTGTCTCCTTATTGAAGCCCGTTGTAAGCACTTTGGCGCTCAGCTTACCTCAAGTTCCTTGACCTGCATTTCGGTGCCGCCTGTCACTTGCAGCGGGTAGTTGCCACAGCTGGGGCATGCGCTAAAAACCTCGGTCATGGGCACGGTTTTGGCGCAGGCCGTGCACCAGCCTTGCCCGGGCGTGGCAATGATCTCCAGCCGGGCGCCTTCGGCCACGCTGCCGCGCGCCACCGCATCAAAACAAAAGGCCAGAGCCTCGGGTTCTACGCCTGAGAGCTGGCCAATTTCAAGCCAAACGGTGCTGACCTTGTTGAACTGGTCCCGACGTGCTGCTTCTTCGATAAGCTGCAACGCGCCTTCAGCCAGCGACATTTCATGCATGGCGCAGTCTCAAGACGCCCCGTGCACCGCTTACAGGTTGTCGGTGAAACTGCGCAGCTTGTCGGAGCGGCTCGGGTGTTTGAGCTTGCGCAGGGCTTTGGCTTCAATCTGACGAATGCGCTCGCGCGTCACGTCAAACTGCTTGCCCACTTCTTCCAGGGTGTGGTCATTGGTCATTTCGATACCGAAGCGCATGCGCAGCACCTTGGCTTCACGTGGTGTCAGGCTGTCCAGGATGTCTTTCACCACGTCGCGCAGGCCGGCCTGCATGGCGGCTTCCATGGGCGCGGTGTTGGCGCCGTCCTCGATGAAGTCGCCCAGGTGGCTGTCGTCGTCGTCGCCAATCGGGGTTTCCATGGAAATCGGTTCCTTGGCGATCTTCATGATCTTGCGGATTTTGTCCTCGGGGATCTCCATGCGCTCGGCCAGCACCGACGCATCGGGCTCAAAACCAAACTCCTGCAGGTGCTGGCGGCTGATGCGGTTCATCTTGTTGATGGTCTCGATCATGTGCACCGGAATCCGGATGGTGCGGGCCTGGTCGGCAATGCTGCGCGTGATGGCCTGGCGAATCCACCAGGTGGCGTAGGTGCTGAATTTGTAGCCGCGGCGGTATTCGAACTTGTCCACCGCCTTCATCAGGCCGATGTTGCCTTCTTGAATGAGGTCGAGGAACTGCAGGCCGCGGTTGGTGTACTTTTTGGCAATCGAGATCACCAGGCGCAGGTTGGCCTCGATCATTTCTTTCTTGGCGGCGCGCGAGGCATATTCGCCCTCGTTCATGCGCTTGTTGATGTCCTTGAGCTGGTCCAGCGGCACCACCACCTTGCTTTGCAGGTCCATCAGGCGCTGCTGCAACTCTTGCACCGGCGGAATGTTGCGGCCCATGACTGCGCTCCAGGATTTACCGGCGGCAGCATGTTTTTCGATCCATTTCAGGTCAAGCAAGTGGCTGGCAACCTTGTGGTGGTGCTTGTCGCGACCGCTGAATTCGGCAATGAACTGCTCGTGCGGGTAACCGCATTTGTCGACAATGATGCGGCGCAGTTCGCGCTCTTTCTTGCGCACTTCATCGACCTGGCCGCGCACCATGTCGCAGAGCTTTTCAATGGTCTTGGCGGTGAAACGAATCGACATCAATTCGTCTGACAGCAGCCGCTGTGTCTTGAGGTAGGTGGGGGTACCGTAACCTTCCTTGTCGTAGGTTTTCAGGATTTTTTCATGGTACTCATGCAGTCGGTCAAAGCGGCTCATGGCCTCTTTTTTGAGCTCTTCGAGCTTCTTGGTCAGTGCCTTGGAGCCGCCATTGCCATCGTCGTCGTCTTCGGCATCGAATTCGTCAAAGTCTTCTTCAGCCACATAGTCGTCGGCCTCGTTGGGGTTGGTGAAGCCATCAACGATGGTGGTGATCACCACCTTGTCACTGCGAATGTCTTCGCCCAGTTTCAGAATTTCAACGATGCTGGCGGGTGAGGCCGAAATGGCCTCCATCATGGCCATCAGGCCGCCTTCGATGCGCTTGGCAATCTCGATCTCGCCCTCGCGCGTGAGCAACTCGACCGTGCCCATTTCGCGCATGTACATGCGCACGGGGTCGGTGGTGCGGCCAAACTCACTGTCGACCGTGCTCAGGGCGGCTTCGGCTTCTTCCTCGGCTTCTTCTTCGGTGGCGGCGGTGGGGCCGTTCTGGTTGAGCAGCAGGGTCTCGGCATCAGGCGTGTGTTCATACACCGCCACACCCATGTCATTGAGCATCGAGATCACCACTTCGAGCGTCTCGGCGTCGACCAGTTTGTCGGGCAGGTGGTCGGAAATCTCGCCATGCGTCAGGTAGCCACGGGTTTTGCCGAGTTTGATCAGTGCCTTCAGGCGCAGGCGGCGCTTGGCCAGGTCTTCTTCGGACAGCACGGTCTCGTCGAGGCCAAACTCTTTCATCAAGGCACGCTCTTTGGCCTTGCTGATCTTCATGCGCAGGGGTTTGACTTTTTCAGTCGTGGCTTCGGTGGTTTCGCTGGCTTCGGCCACCTCGGGCTCACCGACCAGATCGTCCTCGATATCGGTCATGTCGATGTCATGGTCCTCGCCCTTTTTGCTTGCCTTGACGGCCTTGGCTTTCGGGCCGCGCTTGGCAGTCACTTTGACCGGGCTGGCATCATCTTCACCTTTGCTGGTCTTGACGACCTTTTTCTTTGCCGTTGTCGCTGGTGCTGGCGCCTCAATCACTGTTTTCTGGTCTTCTGCGGGGGCTTTGGCTTTGGTCTTGGAGGCAATCACGGGTGCGGCTTTCGATTTGGGAGAGGTTGCAGTGGCGGTCTTGGCAACGCTGGTCTTTGCTGCGGGCGCAGCAGGTTTCTGGGGCTTGGTAGCGGGCATGATGACACCTCAAAACAGTAATATCAGTATGAACGAACGCTTTGGCAGCCAGCGTTGGGCAGGACAAGGGGTAAACCAGGTCAGACAAGAGGTGTGGGCGAACATTTGGTGTGCAGTCCTTGCGGTAGGTTGGCCGGATGAACACTGTGTCATCAAATGGCCGGGCCCGGAGGTGCTGCTGTCGCGCTTGTCGGAAAGCGTCGGATTATACCTTTTGCCATCAACCTGACGGCCATTAAGGAATCAGGTGGCAGACTCCAGCAGCAGGCGGCGCGCCTGTAGCTCGCGGTAGCGCCGCAGTGCACTGGGGTCGACCTTGGCGGCTTCAATGGCCAGGGTTTCTTCGGCCTTGAGCTGTTCGATCAACATGCGGTTGATCAGGTGACGCAACTCGCTGAGCTCCTCGGCGGCATCACTGTCGGCGCCAAGTTCATAGCCGGCCATGAGCTTGAGCGCAAAGTCTTCACTCTCATGGCCTTGCAGGCCTTCGCGCAAGGCCACCCAGGGAATCGGGCCGTGTTCATGGAGCTGGCTCTCAAGCCAGGAAAACAGCGGGCCATGGGGTGCCGGCAGGCCACAGAGCAAAAGATGGTCTTCGGCCGACAGCGACTCCAGCGCCGCCATGTTGTCGAGCAAGATGCGCGCGGCATGGTCGGACCGGCTGGCGGGAAGTCGGCCGCCTGTGGTTCGCGCTGGTGTTTTCTTTTTGTAGCTTTTGGGGCTGTAGTCCGGGTAATCAGCGCGGGCAGGCCCATCGTTGCTGTAGCGTTCGGCTCTTTCGCGTTTGACCTTGGCCGGGGCCGGGTGCCAGATGTCGGTGAGCTCGCGCGCGCTGAGCTGCACCAGGTCGGCGATTTCGGTCAGCAGTTGTTGCTTGAGCGCGCCCGCGGGCAACAGTTCCCACAAGGGTTTGGCGTTGCTGGCCAGATGGGCGCGGCCCTCGGCGCTGTGCAGGTCGCAGCCGTCGCGCGCGGCATCGATCAAAAAGCGGCTCAAGGGCACGGCCTCGCTGACATAGCGGGCAAAGGCGTCCTTGCCGTGCTCCCGGATGAAGCTGTCGGGGTCGTGTTCGGGTGGCAAAAACAAAAACTTGACCGAGCGCACATCGGTGGCCAGTGGCAGCGCGGCATCGAGCGCCTTGCGCGCCGCGCGCCGGCCCGCGCTATCGCCGTCGAAGCTGAACACCACCGAATCGGTGAAGCGAAACAGCTTGTGCACATGCTCGGGCGTGCAGGCCGTGCCCAGCGTGGCCACGGCGTTGGGAAAGCCCAGTTGCGCCAGCGCCACCACGTCCATGTAGCCTTCGGTTACCAGCGCATACCCCAGCTCGCGCAAGGCGTTGCGTGCCTCGAACAAGCCGTAAAGTTCGCGCCCCTTGCTGAACACCGGTGTTTCGGGCGAGTTGAGGTACTTGGGCTTGTCGTCGCCCAGCACACGACCGCCGAAACCAATGTACTCACCCTTGATGTTGCGGATCGGGAACATCACCCGGTCGCGAAAGCGGTCGTAGCGCTTGGCCTCCTGGCCTTCCTCTTCGTTCAGGATGACCAGGCCGCTTTCCACCAGCAGCGGGTCGTCGTAATTGGGGAACACGCTGGCCAGGCTGCGCCAGCCCTCGGGCGCGTAGCCAAGGCCAAACTGCTTGGCAACTCGCCCGGAAAGCCCGCGGCCCTTGAAATAGGCCACCGCGCGCTCGGAGCCCTTGAGCTGTTTTTGATACGCCAGGCAGGCCTTTTCCAGCACCTCGCCCAGCGTGCTTTGCTTTTGCCGCTGCTCGGCGGCGCGCGCCCGGTCCTGCGGGCTGGCATCGTCTTCGGGCACCTTCATGCCAAATTGCTGGGCCAGATCCTGCACCGCCTCGACAAAGCTCATGCCCGCGTGCTCCATCAGAAAACCGATGGCGTTGCCGGTTTTGCCGCAGCCGAAGCAGTGGTAGAACTGCTTGGTCGGGCTAACTGAGAAGGAGGGCGACTTTTCGCTGTGAAACGGGCACAGGCCCATGAAGTTGGCGCCGCCTTTCTTGAGCGGCACGTAACGGCCCACAATCTCGACCACGTCGGCGCGGGCGAGTAATTCCTGGACAAAGGTCTGGGGGATGGACATGACCGGATTGTAGGAAGCTGCCGGTCGGACCCGGCCCGAGCGGACTGCCGGTCAGCGCGGCGCCATGCGAATCGCGCCGTCGAGCCGGATCACCTCGCCGTTGAGCATGTCGTTCTCGAAAATATGCACCGCCAGCTTGGCGTAGTCTTGCGGCCTGCCCAGGCGCGACGGAAACGGCACACTGGCCGCCAGCGCGTCCTGCACTTCCTGCGGAAAGCTGAACAGCATGGGGGTGCCAAAAATGCCGGGGGCAATGGTCATGTTGCGAATGCCAGTGCGCGCCAGGTCGCGGGCAATGGGCAAGGTCATGCCCACAATGCCGCCCTTGGAGGCGCTGTAGGCGGCCTGGCCGATCTGGCCGTCAAATGCCGCCACCGAGGCGGTGGAGATCATCACGCCGCGCTCGCCCGTGGCTTCGGGCGCGTTTTTGCTCATGGCGTCCGCGCACAGGCGGATCATGTTGAAGCTGCCGATCAGGTTGACGCTGATGCATTTGCCAAACAGGGCCAGCGCGTGCGGGCCGCTTTTGCCAATGGTTTTCTCGGCCGGCGCAATGCCGGCGCAGTTCACCAGGCCCATCAATTTGCCCAGGCCGGTGGCACAGGCCACCACCGCTTGCCCATCAGATTCGCTGCTGACATCGCATTTGACAAACGCGCCGCCAATCTCCTTGGCCACGGCTTCGCCTTTGTCGGCCTGCATGTCGGCAATCACCACGGTCCCGCCCTTGCTGGCGAGCATGCGGGCCGTGCCCTCGCCCAAGCCCGAGGCGCCGCCGGTGACGATGAATACCTTGCCTGCAATCTCCATGGGTTTCTCCAAAAAATAATTGACGTTAACGTAAACGTCAATTATGGCGCAAGCACCTGCGGTGAATTTTCGGCCCCGGGGCACCGGGACGGCGCCATATTGCGGCTATACTCTCGTTCTCTTTTGAGACCCTTAGGCGCGTAGCTCAGCTGGTTAGAGCACCACCTTGACATGGTGGGGGTCGTTGGTTCGAGTCCAATCGCGCCTACCAAAAATTTGGTAGATAAATCAAGCACTTAGCAAATTAGTTAAGTGCTTTTTTTTCGTCACGACGCCAATTGACAGGCATTTTGACAAGCGGGAACAATGCGTAAAGTCCAGCCTGCCGCCCCTGTCAGCGGAGCTGCATAATTAATCCCGCTGCCCGGGGAGACGGCGCCTGATGAATGGAGAATTGGCGCCATGCCAGAATTCGGAATGATCGAATCTTTTAGCGCCGACCAGTTAGAGCACGCTGTCAATCTGATTTCTCAGGCTGACGGCTTGATCGTGGCGGCTGGCGCTGGCATGGGGGTCGATTCTGGCTTGCCTGACTTCAGGGGCAAGGAAGGATTCTGGAAAGCTTACCCGGCGCTGGGACGTGACCAGGTCGACTTCTATCGCATTGCCTGCCCCGAGGCATTCCGCACCCAACCCAAACGCGCCTGGGGTTTTTACGGGCATCGCCTCAACCTTTACCGAGCCACCCAGCCGCATGATGGGTTTGAGATCCTCAAGCGTTGGGGTGCCGGCATGGCGCACGGGTGTGCAGTCTTCACAAGCAACGTGGACGGCCAGTTTCAAAAAGCCGGATTTGACCAAGCCGTTATGGAAGAATGCCACGGCTCGATTCACCACCTGCAATGCCTGACCCCGTGTTGCAATGCCATTTGGCCAGCCGATGAGCTTGTGCCGGAGGTAAACGCCGAGCAGTGCTTGCTGCTCAGCGCGATACCAAGCTGTCCGCATTGTGGCGGCATGGCGCGCCCCAACGTGATGATGTTCAATGATTGGGAATGGCTGGAGCACCGGCAAGCGCAACAGGCGGCGCGCATGGCGCGGTGGTTGGCGGGCGTGAGCAGGCCCGTGGTGGTGGAAATTGGCGCCGGAACTGCCATACCGTCAGTGCGCCGATTCAGTCAGCGCATCCTCCATGAATTTGGTGGCCAACTGATACGCATCAATCCCAGGGAATTTAATGTGCCAACAACGCAAGACGTGGGACTGGCCAGTGGGGCAAGTCATGCCCTGGCGGCGCTTGACCGGGTGATGCGTTCTTCACAAAGGTAGGCTTGAGATGACCCAAACCAATGAACGTCTTGATCGTCTTGTCCTTGAGGCGCGACGCAGCGCCGAAAATAGGGAACAGGGCTACCGGGCGCAAGCCTTAAAACTGTTTCCCTGGGTCTGCGGACGTTGTGCCCGCACCTTTGACCGTGCCAATCTGCCACTGCTGGAAGTGCATCACAAGAACAGCAACCACAATGACAACCCGCCTGATGGCAGCAATTGGGAACTGCTCTGCACCTACTGTCACGAAAACGAGCATTCCAAGCTGAAAGACATGGAGGGACGCAGCGGCAGCGGCAATGTCATTGCAACCGCGACTTTCAATCCGTTCGCTGATTTGAAGGCCATGTTGGCCTCGAAAAAATAGTCTCCGGGCCACGCTCAAGCCTTCACCACCGGCATATCCTCCCAGCACGTCGTGTACCCCGGCGTCCGGCGCTCCTGCTTCATCGACCAGGCCCGTCTGTCACCAGCCAGCCCGGCACTGGCCATCAGCACCGTACCCCGCCCATAGCGCTGATTCAGGGTGTCCAGCGTCGTCATGAGGCGCGCCCTGTCTTCTGGCGCATCATCGTCCTGCAGATCCAGTTCAATCTGCTGCACCGTGTCTGGCTGCAACTCCATCAGCATGATCCCGGCTTTGGCGTATTTGAAGCCCGGCTGAAAGATGGCACGCAGGCCCGCCAAGGCTGCCGTCACGATCACCGCCGTATCGGCACTGGGGCGGCGCAGCGGTATGGTGGTCGAGCGGCTGTATTGCGGGTCTTTCCTGAAGGGGCTGGTGCGGATGAAGACCAGCACCTGTCCGGCCAGGCTGCTCTGCTTGCGGAGTTTCTGGGCTGCCCGGCTGGCAAACTCGGTGATGGCCTCATTCAGGTCCTTGAGCTCGGTCACCGCATGTCCGAATGACCGGGTGCAGGCGATCTGCTGCTTGGGCACCGGCGCGTGGTCAAGGTCAATGCAGGGGGTTCCCTGAAGCTCTCGCACCGTGCGCTCCAGCATCACCGACCAGCGGCTTTTCACCATCGCCGCGTCCAGCCGGGTCAGCTCCAGCACATTGGTGATGCCGCCTTCAATCAGTTGCTTGCTGATCTGCCGGCCGACACCCCAGACTTCGTTGACCGGGGTAGCCGCCATGACGGCGTCAAGTTCTGCTGGTGCCAATGCCGCCAGGTTGCACACTTGCGCCAGGTGACCGGGGTAGCTGCCGGGCTTACGCTCTGCGGTCTTGGCGACGTGATTGGCCAGCTTGGCCAGGGTCTTGGTGGTGCCGATGCCAATGCCGCACGGAATGCCAACCCATTGCAGGATGCGTGAGCGAATCTTGTGGCTGCGCTCCACCAGGTCACCGCGCACACCGGTCAATTCGATGAATGACTCGTCGATGGAGTAAACCTCCTGCCTTGGCCCCAGACCTGCTGCCAGGCTCATCATGCGGTCACTCAAATCGCCGTACAGGGCGAAGTTGGCCGACAGGGCGACCAGGCCCTCAGAGTCCGCCATGTGCTTGATCTGGAACCACGGCGCACCCATC
Organism: uncultured Rhodoferax sp.; assembly: GCA_964538895.1. Classification (GTDB taxonomy): domain Bacteria; phylum Pseudomonadota; class Gammaproteobacteria; order Burkholderiales; family Burkholderiaceae_C; genus Rhodoferax. Next base: position 19,516 of record CAZIGL010000031.1, on the reverse strand, counting down.
TTGATGCCAAGCGCTTTGGCTTCATTGGACCTGGCAATGGCGCAGCCGTCGTTGTTGCTGAGCACCACCACCGGCAGGCCGTTGAGGCTGGGGCGAAATACCCGCTCGCAGCTCACATAGAAATTGTTGCCATCCACCAGTGCGTACACCCCGACACCTCAAACGGGAAACTGCTTGATGCTGCTGGTCACCACGCCCCAGATCTCCAGGGTCTGGCCGTCCCTGGGCACGATGTCGGCAAAGGTCGGATTAGCCGCCTTGAGCTTGATGCGACCCTGGCGCTGATAAAGCTGTTTCACCGTGAAGTCGCCATCGACCACGGCCACGACGATGTGGTTGTTGCGTGGCTTGATGGCCCGGTCCACCACCAGGATGTCGTTGTCAAAGATACCTGCCTCCACCATGGAATGCCCGCTGGCGCGCAGGAAGTAAGTGGCTTGTGGGTGGGTGATCAGCACCTGCGTCAGGTCGATGCGCTGGGCACCCAGGTCTTCAGCCGGGGATGGGAAGCCAGCGCACACGCGGTTTCGGATGAGCAGGGCCAGCAACGGTGCATCGGAGGCGGAGACGGGTTGACTGGCTGACACGATACTGTTCATTTAACCAGTATATTGCAGAAAGCCACAATCCGGGCATGAACAAGACCCAACCTTACCTCACAGAAACCGAAGCCCCGGCCCGTGCCGAAGTCGATGCCCTTGCCGGCCTGACCCTGCTCGAATTCGGCACCGACTGGTGCGGCCATTGCCGCGCCGCCCAGCCTGCACTGGCTGAGGCGCTGTCCAAACATCCGCAGTGGCGCCACCTCAAGGTGGAAGATGGTTCGGGCCGTCCGCTTGGGCGCAGTTACCGCGTCAAGCTCTGGCCTACGCTGGTGCTGCTGCGTGATGGGCAGGAAGTGGCGCGTCTGGTACGCCCAACCCAAGCCGCCGACATCACGGCCGCGCTGAACGCCGCATAACGGCCCCAGTTCGGTCTTCCAAACTGCACAAGAATGCCTAATGTTTAGGCATCACCCGCAAACCCAGCACTGGCGCCACCTTCAAGAGTTGTCCCGCAAGTTATCCACAGCTTGAACCACAAGGAATGGTGACAACTTCGCCAGGCGCAGGGTCAACGAGGGCAATAAATCACCGCTACCATGCGCGAATGTGCAGCCGCCTGCGGACCTGGGCAAGCACGATCTGTGGCCTGGCTATATGGGCAGTTTCATCCGGCGACACGCGCCCCCACACGCCGATTTAGATCATACTGCCCAGCCTTATGTAAAAGATACTGAGCTCACGCCATGAAACCTGTTTCCGTTCTGTTCGTCTGCATGGGCAACATCTGCCGAAGTCCCACCGCCCATGGTGTGTTCCGGCACAAGGTCAGGGAACTGGGCCTGGCCAATGCAGTGCGGGTGGACTCGGCCGGCACGCATAACTACCACCCCAACAAACCGCCGGATAAGCGATCACAGGCCCATGCTGCAATGCGTGGCTATGACCTGTCCGACTTGAGGGCACGGCAAATTCAGGCTGAGGACTTTGAGGCATTCGACCTGGTTCTGGTCATGGACTGGGACAACCTTGCCCTGGTCCAATCAGAGTGCCCACCTGAACATCAACACAAGGTGCGCCGCTTCACCGAGTTCTGTCTGCAGTTTGACAGTCCGGTGGTGCCTGACCCCTATTACGGCGGCAAGGATGGTTTTGAGCAGGTGCTGGACTTGGTGGAGGACGCAAGCGAAGGGTTGCTTAAGCATGTCAGGGCGCAAGTCACCTGAACCAGTTTTGGTGGCGAGCCAGACAGCGGGAGGAATCAGCCGCGAACCGATGATTTGCATTTAATAAAAAAGCTACTTCGGCTATGCAGTGTGCGTTTAAAAGCCGCGCCTCTCGATACGAGGGCGGTCACAACCTGATTGGGGAGAATTTGGGGAACTGGAGCGGGTGATGGGAATCGAACCCACGCTATTTGCTTGGGAAGCAAAAGTTCTGCCATTGAACTACACCCGCGTTTTGTAACTGTTTGATTTTTTGGATTTTTCTGATGAGTGTTTGATTTTCAAGGTTTTTTAGACTTTTCCTGAAAATTTCATCACCACATCAAACCACATCAAACCGCAATCACTTATGAACTTGGCGTAGGTTTTGGCGTAGCTTTTTGGAACTTACGCCGCCGGGGAGTTCCCCCCGACGCCTTGATCACCTGGAGATTGTAGCCCGATGTATTTTGATGCCCGCGCCGCCAAGCTGCTTCAATCCGGCGACCACTTGGTCATTGACGGCTGTGCTGGGCTGCGTCTTGTGGCTACGCAGACCGGCAAGACCTGGACCTACCGATACAAGGCCCAGCGCCAGGCTGTCAAGGTCGAAGCGCCCGCGGTCTACACCGTGCGTAAGCTGTTGCAGGATTTCAAGGACGGCCATTTGCGCCAGAGTCGCAAGCCGGCAGAAATGCGCCTAGGTTTGGGCGCGTCACCCTGGGACACCAGCATGTTTGGCGGTTGCTTGATACCGCTGGTGTGCAAGTGGCGCAAATTGGGGTCGCGCGCTAACGCCTTGCAAAATTCAACTCGTTGGGTCTGGCTGTTCCCGCAAGGAGTTGCCAAGGGCGACATTTTTGCCCAGGCTTACCTGGTCTTGGGTGCCGTATCATCGTAAGGAAGTATTTACAAGTTATCACTCTAAGGTGATTTGTTGACATTATTATCTTGGGGTGATAATATGACAATATTACTCAAATGTGATATTTTGCCATGGACTATCTCATCTCAATCTCGGACCAGCTCGCGCCCCAACTGCGCTCCCTGCGCAAAGCGCGTCGTCTCAGCCAGGCGGACCTTGCTCTCAAACTCGGGTTGTCCCAGTCTCGCATCGCGGCGATTGAGCGCAACCCTGCAGCGGTCAGCGCCGGGCAACTTCTGGAAATACTGAAGGTTTTAGGTGTTGATTTGGTCTTGCGCGATACGCCTGCCATAGTCAACGACATCTCACCGCAACCCAACATCTCCGACACCAGCAGTCAAGGTGAGTGGTAATGGGTGCGCTTGTCGTTTGGATGAACGGTGAACTGGTAGGTACCTGGAGTGTGGGGCGCACCGGCCACCACCGGCTGGACTATGCCCCGTCTTGGCGGGCCTCTGCGCGATGCCGTCCGCTTTCCCTGTCTCTGCCCTTTACGGCGGACAACCGGTTGCAAGGAGACGTGGTCCGCAACTATTTTGACAACCTGTTGCCTGATAGCGATGGCATTCGCAAGCGAATCAGTTCCCGGTTTCACACCAAGGGCACGGATACGTTTGCGCTGTTGCAAGCGGTTGGTCGGGACTGTGTGGGTGCGGTGCAGTTGCTGCCGCCCGGCGCTACCCCGGAAGGCTTCGATGGGCTGAGGTAGGAGGCCCTCACGCCTGAACAAATTGAGAAGCATCTGGGTGCCTTGGGCTCCCAAGCCGGCGCCGGGGCACAAGAGGACGAGGAAGATTTTCGACTGTCCATTGCCGGCGCGCAGGAAAAAACCGCACTGCTGCAAGTTGACGGCCAATGGTGCCGACCCCTGGGCGCCACCCCCACCACCCACATCCTCAAGCCCCCCATCGGGATAACCTCGGGACGCAACCTGGACCTGCGGCTGTCCGTCGAAAACGAATGGCTTTGCAACCAAATTGTGCGAGAGCTGGGTTTGCCGATCGCTGAGTGCCAGATTCAAGACTTTGGCGCACGGCGGGTGCTGGTGGTCAAACGCTTTGACCGAAGCTGGCACCCGCAAGATTGGATTGCCCGCTTGCCCCAGGAGGATTTTTGCCAAGCAAAAGGTGTTGCCAGCGAGCAGAAGTACGAGCAAAAGGGCGGCCCCGGTATCGAGGCGTGCCTGGAGGTGCTCAGAGGGGGAGAGGCGTTTCATGAAGACGGGCGGAATTTTTTGTGTGCCCAGTTGCTCTTCTGGTTTCTGGCGGCCATCGACGGGCATGCCAAGAACTTTTCCCTATTTGTGCTTCCCGGTGGTCGCTACCGGATGACGCCCTTGTACGACGTGCTCTCGGCATGGCCACTGATTGGCACGGGTCCGTACTCCCTGCAGTACAAGAAGACAAAGTTGGCCATGGCCGTGCGGAGCAAGACGGCACATTACAAACTGTCCGAAATCCAGTATCGCCACTGGGAAGCGCTGGCCAAGCGCAGTGGCGTGGAAGGTGCCTGGGATGCCATGCTCGACATGACGCACCGTTTGGACACGGCGCTGGCCGCAGTTGAGCGGCGCTTGCGGGCGGACTTCCCTGTGGAACTGGCTCTCACTGTATTCCAGGGCGTGCGACGACACTTGGAGCAGTTCAATCGGGGGTCCGTGCTTCCAGCCGAGGCTACTGAGGCAGTGAATGTTGCAAGCCGCTCGCTTGCACTCCTTGGGGATGTCATTCGACAACCCCAGCCGTAAGGCCAGCCCCGTTCGACGCTGAAACGGACTGTCAAAGCAAAGTTGCTTCACTTTGTTCGTTGACGGCCTCGTTTTTGTAACCGTTGTCGCGCACCCCATCCGGGTTCATTGGGTCGGCGTCAATGACGATCAATTTGTCAATCTTCAACATGTCTGAAACCTCATGGTTGATGAAGCTGTCTACCCAGGCATGACGGGCGTCACAACAGCCATGACACGCATGTCGACAGGCAAAACAAAATCCAACGACAGTCGCCCTGACAGATGAAGCAATTCACCAGCGGCAGGGGAGGGCAGAGACACTCAGCGACTCAGACGTGAATAGCAAATACGGTTAAATCGTGCGCCAATACTACATCATAAACGTGATATGCTGCAGCGTGTTTAACGCTTAACACTGCGCCAAACTAGACGTGTACAGCCTTTTCTGCGCAGAGAACCCACATGGCTAGCCCAAACGTCAAACTCGCGACCTCGCTCCAGAAGCTTCACGACCTCCAGCAGCAGGGCCGCGTGGTCGTGCGCACCTCCGATCTTTCGCGCACACACCTCGAGCGTCTGGTGGCGAACGCACGCCTGCGCTTGATCGTTCGGGGCTGGTACATGCCATCGCGGCCTGAGGAAGACATGGGCGACACAACGACCTGGTTCGCCTCGATGAGGCACTTCGTGCGGGGATACTGCGACGAACGCTTCGGCAGCAACTGGTACGTCAATGCCGAACTCAGCCTCAAGCTGCAAACGGGTTCGAGCACGCTGCCGCGGCAGATCCAGGTGAACGCGCTCAAAGGCACCAACAACGCCCTCACGCTGCCGGCCGGCACGTCCATGTTCGACTTGCGGGTCAGGGAAATGCCGTCGGCTGATCAAATCGTCCAAGCGCAAGGCCTGCGCACGCTGTCCCTCGAGGCGGCACTCGTCAGGGCGACGCCCAACGTTTGGCAATCCGACACACTCACGATGCAACTCGCGCTTGGAATGTTGAAGGACGCATCCACTCTCAACCGAATCCTCCTCAACGGCGACCACACGACGATCGCGGGAAGGCTTGCCGGCGCGCTCCGAGCCGTGGACCGCGTGGAACTCGCCGACAACGTGCTCAAGACCATGCGGTCAGCCGGCCACACCATCGTCGAGCAAAACCCCTTCGAGGCGCCAGTGCAGTCTGCGCGATCGTTGCCGGAGTCCCCGTACTGCGCCCGGATCAAGGCCATGTGGGAAATGATGCGTGAACAAGTCCTTCAGGCCTGGACGACGCAGGTCCGCCCGCAAGGGTCACCCAAGGATTACCTGGATGAGGCGGAGGTGCGCTACCTGGCCGACGCCTACCACTCCCTCTCGATCGAAGGCTACCAGGTCACTCCCGAGATGATCGACCGCGTGCGCAAGGGGACTTGGGAAACGGGTAACACCGAACGTGACCGTCACGAGCGCAATGCCATGGCGGCCAAGGGGTACTTCGAGGCTCACATGGCTGTCCGGGCCAGCTTGCTGAAGGTCCTGGAAGGCGAGAACCCGGGCACGCGCTTGCGGGCCGATCTCCAGGACTGGTATCTGGCCTTGTGGTCCCCTTCCGTCCAGGTTGGGCTGCTGCAACCATCCGAACTGGCTGGCTGGCGGGGCTCGCAGGTGTTTATCAAGAACGCGCGGCACACGCCGCTTCCACCGGAGGCCGTGCGCGATGCAATGCCGCTGCTTTTTGCGCTGCTGGAGGCCGAGACCGAGCCCTGTGTGCGAGCGGTGCTGGGTCACTTCGTCTTTGTGTTCATTCATCCTTACATGGACGGCAACGGGCGCCTGGCACGGTTCATCATGAACCTCATGCTGGCCACCGGTGGCTGGCCGTGGACGGTGGTCACGATGGATATCCGTGAGGAGTACATGCGGGCCCTGGATGCAGCATCCTCGGACCAAGACATCAAGCCGTTCGCACGACTGCTGAGCAGCCTTGTCCAAGCCCAACTGATCGAGGGCCCGGGACGGCCGACAGCCACCAGGGCATTTCCAGGCTAGGGCCAGTCATTGCATATCGCCCCAAACGTATTCAACCGTTCATGCAACCGATTCGTTCGCCTGGGATCCAGCGACAGTGGCCACCACATCCCGCCGCGAACTTAAGCCTCACCCCTTGTAAGCCATGTTTGGATGCGGTTTGACATGCCGGTTTGGTCTTGCTGATTTTCGACCTGGTCGGCGTTTGTGTTGAGGCGATGCTTGAGCCGCTGGTATGACTCCTCAATGCGCCACCCCTGAACACAGGTAGTCGGTGACGTCTTGTGCATCTGCTGCCACCACGCGTAAGCCCTGCCAGCGTTGAATGAACCCCAGAAAATCTGCCGCCGCGACAGCAAAGGTGTTCAGTCGTTGCAGGGCGTTCCAGGAAAGGCGCTCACGCGCTTTGGCAAATCCTCGGTCAGAGATGCCGCGATGAAGATCACCGTCACCCCCCAGGCTGCCAAAGAAGGAATCGAGCATGACCTGCTGTGAAGTCCATCGCATGGACAGCAAAGCTGCAGTCAGGCTTGGCAAAGGCAGTTTGCGCGAACGGGTGGGCTACGTCAGCCCAATGACGTTTGAGCAACGCTGGACAGCGGCCCAGCAGCAAGACAGGCAGTCCGCATAATGGGTGGCTTAAGGAGTCCGGAAAACAGTGGCAAGATCAGTGGGGAAGCGGCACCGTGCCGCGACGAGCCTGTTATTTCAGGATGTCACCGATGCACAGGTACTTGATTTCCACATAGTCGTCGATGCCATGGTGCGAACCCTCGCGGCCCAGGCCGGATTGTTTGACGCCGCCAAACGGCACGTGTTCGGTGGCCAGAATGCCCACGTTGATGCCGACCATGCCGTATTCCAGTGCCTCGCTGACGCGGAAGATGCGGCCCACGTCGCGGCTGTAGAAATAGCTTGCCAGACCGAATTCGGTGTTGTTGGCAGCATCGATGGCTTCCTGCTCGGTCTGGAACTTGAAGATCGGGGCAAAGGGGCCAAAGGTTTCTTCTTTTGCGCACAGCATGTCGGCGGTGGCGTCAGCCACCACGGTTGGCTCGAAGAACTGGCCGGCCAGGCGATTGCCGCCCACCAGCAAGCGGGCGCCCTTGGCGACAGCATCTTTCACATGGCGCTCCACCTTTTGCAGTGCGGCTTCTTCAATCAAGGGACCCTGGTTGACGCCTTCCTCAAAGCCGTTGCCGACCTTGGCGGTTTTGACCTTGGCGGCGAATTTGGTGACGAATTCGTCGTACACGCCCGCCTGGACGTAAAGCCGGTTGGAGCAGACGCAGGTCTGGCCGGCATTGCGGTACTTTGAGGCAAAGGCACCTTCGACCGCGCTGTCGATGTCGGCGTCGTCAAACACGATGAAGGGCGCGTTGCCGCCCAGCTCGAGAGAGAGTTTCTTGACGGTGGGCGCGCTTTGCGCCATCAGGATGCGGCCGACTTCGGTGGAGCCGGTGAAGCTGATGTGGCGCACCACGTCGCTGGCGCACAGCACCTTGCCCACGGCAATCGAGTTGTCGGCGTCGGCCGTGATCATGTTGAGCACACCGGCCGGAATGCCGGCGCGAATCGCCAGCTCGGCCGCCGCCAGCGCGGTCAGCGGGGTCAGTTCTGCCGGTTTGATGATCACGGTGCAGCCGGCGGCCAGCGCGGGCGCCACCTTGCGGGTGATCATGGCAATGGGAAAGTTCCAGGGTGTGATGGCGGCGCAGACACCAATGGGCTGGCGCAGCACCATCAGGCGGCGGTTGTTGTCGAACTGGGGCAGGGTTTCGCCGTTGATGCGCTTGGCTTCTTCGGCAAACCACTCGACAAAGCTGGCGCCGTAGGCCACTTCGCCCTTGGCTTCGGGCAGCGGCTTGCCCTGCTCGGCGGTCATGATGCGGCCCAGGTCGTCCTGATTCGCCATCAGCAGGTCGTACCATTTGCGCAAGATGATGCTGCGCTCCTTGGCGGTCTTGCTGCGCCAGGCCGGCCAAGCGGCGTTGGCCGCGGCGATGGCCGCCTCGGCCTCAGCGGGGCCCAGGTTGGCGACGTCGGCCAGGTGGGCGCCGGTGGCGGGGTCGGTCACGGCGAAGCGGCTGGTGCCTGCCACCCATTGGCCGTTGATGAGGGCATCGGTCTTGAGCAGGGAGGGGTCTTTCAGCAGGGACAAGGGAGATGACATGGTGCGTGTTCCAAAAAATGTGGGGTGATCGTTGAATATTAACGTCTGGTGACGCCGGGCAGGACGCACAGCATCTCGTACAGCAAATTTGCCCCCAGCAGCGCGGTGTTGCCAGAGGTGTCGTAGGCGGGCGAGACTTCCACCAGGTCGCCACCGACCAGGTTGAGCCCGTGGCAGCCGCGAATGATTTCCAGTGCCTGCGGCACGCTCAGGCCGCCAATTTCGGGCGTGCCGGTGCCGCCTGCATAAGCGGGGTCGATGCCGTCGATGTCGAAGCTCAGGTAGCAGGGTGTGGTGCCAATGTGGGCGCGTATTTTGGCCATCAGGGGCGCAAGCGACTGGTACCAGATTCCATGGGCGGGCACCAGCGTGAAGCCCTGCTGGCGTGGCCAGTCGAAATCATCAGAGGCGTAGCCGCTGCCGCGCAGGCCGATCTGGAACACCTTGTGGCAATCCAGCAGGTTTTCTTCCACGGCGCGGCGAAACGGCGTGCCGTGGGCAATGCGCTCGCCAAACATGTCCGGATTGACATCGGCGTGTGCATCCACATGCACCAGGGCGACCGGGCCGTGTTTGGCGGCCATGGCGCGCAGGATGGGCAGGGCAATGGTGTGGTCACCGCCCAGCGTCAAGGGGATGCAATTGGCCGCCAGCACCGGTTCATAAAACGCCGCGATGATGGCCACCGACTTTTCCAGGGAATAGGTGTTGATGGGCACATCACCCAGATCGGCCACCTGCAGGGTATCAAAGGGCGCAGCGCCGGTGGCCATGTTGTAGGGCCGGATCAGGCTGGATTCGGCGCGAATCTGGCGTGGGCCAAAGCGCGCGCCGGGCCGGTGCGAGGTACCGATGTCAAGTGGAATGCCGATAAATGCCGCATTGAGCCCTTGCGCCGACTCCACCACAGGCAGGCGCATCATGCTGGCAATGCCGCCAAAACGTGGCATGGCATTGCCTGACAGAGGTTGATTTTTCATTGCCATGCTCAATGCCTTCTGCCGCGCAACCATTCCAGCACCAGCATCAGCGAGGTGGTGAAGATGATCAGCAGAGTGGCCACGGCAGCAATGGTGGGGTTGATGTTTTCACGGATGCCGGTGAACATCTGACGCGGCAGCGTGACCTGTTCCGGACCGGCAATGAACAGGGTCACCACGACCTCGTCGAACGACGTGGCAAAGGCAAACAGCGCGCCTGAAATCACGCCGGGCGCAATGATCGGCAAGGTGACGCGGAAAAACGTGGTGAGGTGGCCGGCACCCAGGCTTAGAGACGCGCGGATCAGGTTCTCGTTAAAACTTTGCAGCGTGGCCAGCACGGTGGTCAGCACAAAGGGTGCCCCCAAGGCCGCATGCACCAAAATCAGCCCCAAATAGGTGTCGTTGAGGCCAATTTTGGCAAAGAACAAATAGGTGCTCACGCCCACCACCACAATCGGCACCACCATGGGTGCGATCAACAGGCTCATCAGCAGGCCTTTGCCCCAGAAATTGATGCGTGCCAAGCCAACTGCGGCCATGGTGCCCAAAATGGTGGCCAGCACCGTGGCCGCCGGCGCCACAATGAAACTGTTGCGCGTGGCGCGGCTCCAGGCATCCGATGTGAACAGGTTTTCATACCACTGCAGCGACCAGCCGGGCATGGGGTAAGCCAGGAAGGAACTGCTTGAGAACGACAGCGGAATGATGGCCAGAATGGGCAGCAGCAAAAACAGCAGCACCAGCACGCCGACACCGCGCAGCAAATACCAGCCAATTTTGTCGGACAGGGTGGCGTAGGCGGGGAACATGGGACGATTGGGTAGTGACATGTGGTTTATCCCAGGCTGAGTTCAGACTTCACCACACGCCGGTACACCGCGTACAGCACCAAGGTGGCAGACAACAGCACGGCACCCAGCGCGCAGGCCATGCCCCAGTTCACGGTGACATTGGTGTACTGGGCAATGTAGTAGCTCAGCATCTGGTCATCGGGCCCGCCCAGCAGGGCCGGTGTGACGTAATAACCAATGCTCAATATGAACACCAGCAGGCCGCCAGCGCCCATGCCCGGAAAGGTTTGCGGCATGTAAACCCTGAAAAACGCCGCCAGCGGTGAGCTGCCCAGCGACACCGCCGCCCGCAAATAGGTGGGGGGCACAGATTTCATCACGCTGTACAGCGGCAAGATCATGAAGGGCAGCAGGATATGCACCATGGCAATGATGACCCCGACCCGGTTGAACAGCAGCGGCAGCGGTTCGTTGATCAGGCCCAGGTCCAGGAAAAAACGGTTGATCACGCCATTGGTCTGCAACAGCACAATCCAGGACGCCGAGCGCACCAGCACCGACGTCCAGAACGGCACCAGCACCAGAATCATCAAGATGTTTGCCTGGCGCGGCGTCAGGGTCGACAGCCAATAGGCCAGCGGGTAACCCAGCAGCAGACAAAAGAAGGTCACCACCGCGCTGACACTGAAGGTGCGCATCAGGATTTTGAAAAAAGCCGCTGACTCGGGGTCGACATTGACAATCTCGCCTTGAATGTCGCGTTTCAGGTCGACCGAGGCCAGCAGGTAGTCAGGCGTCCAGCGCGAGCCATTTTTTGCAATGGCGCGCCAGTAGTCCAGTTCGGACCAGCGCGGGTCCAGTTCGAGCATGTGCGCTTTGACTTGCGCCGGGGTCAACCCGGCTTCAAACGGCAGGGCGCGGAAAGTCCCCATGACCAGGGAGCGGGCGCCGCTGACTTCGCTGTTCAGGCGGCGTGCCAGGTTTCCTGCATCAGACTGTTCGGTAATGTTGGTGAAGTCGGTGGCCAGTGCCGCGTAGGCCTCATCTGGCGGGTTGGAGGTGCGGTCCCATTTGTCCAGCACCTTCACGGTTTGTGAGAGCGTGCTGGCCACCTCGGGGTTTTCGATGGCGCGCATCAGCAGCGCGCCAATCGGCACGATGAAGGTGGCCAGTAAAAAAATCAGCAGCGGCAGGGTCAGAGAGATGGCAAAGGCTTTTTTGCGGCGTTGTGAGCGTCGCAACTGTGCCGCCAGGTTGCCAGGAATTGTGGTCGTCGCGACAGTCATTGCCATCTCTCCTGTGTCAACTTACTGTGCAGCCCAAGCGGTGAAACGCTTCTCCAGCGCCTCACCCTGGTCAGCCCAGAAAGTCACGTTGAACTGCAAGGCGGTCTTGGCGTTGGCCGGTGCCGTGGGCAGTCCGGACAGCACCTTGGCATCGAGCTTGGCCAGCGCCTTGGTGTTGGTCGGGCCATAGGCGATGTTTTTGGCGTACTCAGCCTGTGCGTCTGCACTGCTGGCCATGGCGATGAACTTCAGGGCAGCTTCCTTGTTGGGTGTGCCTTTTGGCATGACCCAGTAGTCCAGGTCATAAATGCCACCGGTCCAGGTGATCTTGAGGTTTTTGCCTTCGCGCTGGGCGGCGTCAATACGGCCGTTGTAAGCGGTGGTCATGACCACATCACCGGCCACCAGGAACTGGGGTGGCTGCGCACCGGCTTCCCACCACTGGATGTTGGGCTTGAGTTCGCTCAGTTTTTTGAAGGCGCGGTCAGCACCGTCTTTGGTGTTCAGCACCTTGTACACATCGGCCACCGGCACGCCGTCAGCCATCAGGGCAAATTCAACGTTGTAGCGGGCACCCTTGCGCATGGCGCGTTTGCCAGGGAATTTTTTCACATCCCAGAAATCGGCCCAGGTGGTGGGGGCCGTCTTGAGCTTGTCGCCGTCATAGGCCATCACGGTGGACCACACAAAAGTGCCAATGCCGCACTCATGAATGGCTGCAGGGGTGAAGTCGGCCTTGTTGCCGATCTTGCTGTAATCAAGCTTTTCGAACAGGCCTTCGTCGCAACCGCGCGCCACGTCGGGGGATTCCACTTCAACCACGTCCCAGTTGACCTTTTTGGCTTCGACCATGGCTTTGATTTTGGCCTGCTCGCCGTTGTATTCCACTCCAAGCACTTTGTTGCCCGTGGCTTTTTCGTAGGGGGCAAAGTAAGCGATTTTTTGGGCGTTGCCATTGGCGCCACCAAAATTGACCACGGTCAACTGGGTCTGGGCTTGGGCAGAGAGGGTAAACAGCGCGGCGCAGGCCGCAACCAGGGGAGTGAGTTTCATGAAAGGTCTCCTAGGGATTGGGGGAAAAAGAACCAAAAATGCACACGGGTCAGGCATAGACCCGCAAATGCTCGGGGGGCAAAACCAGCCAGATGGCATCACCGGCTTGCGGGATGTTGGGGCCGGAGAGTGCAATCTTGACGGTGGCCGGGGCTTGTTGGTCCACCTGGCAGCGCATGCGCAGGTGGTCGCCGTAATAAATCACGTCGTTGACCCGGGCACTCAGGCTGTTGGCCGGCGCCGGCTGGTTGCCGGGGCAAACCAGCGCGCGTTCGGGGCGGATGCAGGCCTGCACCGGGTAATTCAAGGGCGCGCCGTTGATGTCTTGCCCTTGTAAAGCCGTGCCACAGGGCAGCCGCAACTGGCAGCTGCCACCGGCACCGCGTTCGGTGGTGGTAATTTGCGCGTCCAGCACGGTGTTGTCGCCGACAAAGCTGGCCACAAATCGGTTTACCGGTGTTTCATACAGCGTGGTGACGGTGTCAATTTGCTGAATCAGCCCGTCGTTGAACACTGCCACCCGGTCAGACATGGTCAACGCCTCGGACTGGTCATGGGTCACATACACAAAGGTCAGGCCGAGCTTGCGGTGCAGCTCTTTGAGCTCGATCTGCATGTGTTCGCGCAACTGCTTGTCGAGTGCGCCCAGGGGTTCGTCCATCAGCACCAGTTGCGGGTTGAACACCAGCGCACGCGCCAGGGCCACACGCTGTTGCTGCCCGCCGGAGAGTTGGCCCGGGTAGCGGTCGCCCTTGTCAGCCAGATGCACCATGTCCAGCGCGCGCTTGACCTTGTCTTCACGCTCAGACTTGCCCATTTTGCGCACCGTGAGCGGGTAGGCCACGTTGTCGGCAATGCGCATGTGCGGAAACAGCGCATAGTTTTGAAACACCATGCCAAAGTTGCGCTTGTGCGGGGGGGTTTTGGTGATGGACTTACCCGCCAGGAAAATTTCACCCGAGGTGGGCGACTCAAAACCGGCCAGCATCATCAAGGTGGTGGTTTTGCCCGAACCCGACGGCCCCAGCAGCGACAAAAATTCGCCACTCTGGATGTCCAGGTTCAGGTCACGCACCACCAGGGTGCTGCCGTCGTAGGTTTTTTGAACGCTGGTGAAGCGAACGAGGGGGTCAGACAAAGCCATTATTTGCTATTCTTTCAAAAGCACTTGATGCCCGTGGTATTAGGGCTGCAAGCTGTTTTAACTACGCAAATACCGTGCCAATCAGGCCACCGCTGCCAGGCAGGCTTCGATGATGGCCAGGCCTTCGTCCACGATCGCGTCGCTGGCGGTCAATGGCACCAAAATGCGCACCACGTTGCCGTAAGTGCCGCAAGTCAGCAAGATCAGTCCGCGTTTGGTGGCCTCGGATGCCAGGGCTTTGGCCAGCTCTGCATTGGGTTGGTGTGGGTCGCCGTCTTTGCACAACTCGATCGCCACCATGGCACCCAAACCGCGCACGTCGCAAATGCGTTTGTCTTTGCCTGCCATGGCTTTGAGCTTGCCCATCATGTGGGCACCGAGCGTGCGGCTGCGTTCCAGCAGGTTCTCTTTCTCGAACACGTCCATCACCGCCAGCGCTGCCGCACAGGCAATCGGGCTGCCCGCATACGTGCCGCCCAAGCCGCCTGCCGCCGGGGCGTCCATCACCTCGGCACGGCCCACCACGCCTGCGATCGGGTAACCACCGGCCATGGATTTGGCCATCGTGATCATGTCCGGGGCGACACCGCTTTGCTCGATGGCAAACCAGGTGCCGGTGCGGCCAGCACCGGTTTGAATTTCGTCGGCAATCAGCAAAATGCCGTGCTGGTCGCACAAGGCGCGCAGGCGTTGCAAAAACTCGGTGGGCGCCACATTGAAGCCGCCTTCACCTTGCACGGGCTCGACGATGATGGCCGCCACGCGGCTGGCTTCCACGTCGTTCTTGAAGATCAGCTCAATCGAGGCCATCGAGTCGTCCACGCTCACGCCGTGGGCGGCATTGGGGAACTGGGCGTGAAAAATCTCGTTCGGGAACGGACCGAAGCCAAGTTTGTAAGGCGCCACCTTGCCCGTCAGACCCAGGGTCAACAGGGTGCGGCCGTGGTAGCCGCTGGTAAAGGCAATGACGCCGCTGCGCTTGGTGTGCGAGCGGGCAATCTTGATGGCGTTCTCAACCGCTTCGGCACCGGTTGTCAAAAACAGGGTCTTTTTGGCAAAGTTGCCTGGCGCCATTGCGTTGAAGCGCTCAGCCAGTTCCACATACGACTCATACGCCAGCACCTGAAAGCAAGTGTGGGTGAAGAGGTCAATCTGGTCCTTTACGGCCTGCATGATTTCGGGACGGCAGTGGCCGGTGTTGAGCACCGCGATGCCACCGGCAAAATCAATGTAGCGCTTGCCTTCCACATCCCACACCTCGGCGTTTTCGCCACGGGCAATAAACACCTCATGGCTTTGGCCGACACCGCGGGGGATGGCCGCGCGGCGACGTTCCATCAAGGCGGCGTTGGTTTTTTGAGTCTTGGTAAGCATGGGTGTTACTCCTGAACAATGGGTTGGCGTTGATAAAGTGAAGTGAATGTAGTGGTAACGTGATCTTGCAACCATATACAGTTAGGTCTTTTTTGAGGATGCACTGTGCAGCTTGCGCTGCCAGTACATAGAAACCCTAGGCCTGCCCATGTTCACGCTCAACCCTCAAAGCACCACCCCCCTGGTGCTGCAAATCGTGGCTGGCTTTTGTGCCGCCATTGACCGCGGCGCGTTGCGCCCAGGCTCAAAAGCGCCCTCGATTCGCCAGTTTGCCCATGCCCACAACGTGAGTGTGTTCACGGTGGTGGATGCCTACGATCGGCTCGTGGCGAGGGGGTATTTCGCCTCCAGGCCGCATTCGGGGTTTTTTGTCAAACAGCGACCCACTTCCGTCACTGAGTTGCCGGGTCTCGGACCCAACTTCAGTTTTGATTCGATGTGGTACCTGCGGCGCATTTTCGAGAACCGGGCATTACGCATGAAACCCGGCTGTGGTTGGCTACCGGGCGACTGGCTGTTTCAGGACGGGGTGCGCAGGGGGCTGCGCAGTTTGGCCGCCGAGGATGTGGACTTGAGTGGCTACGGCGAGCCCAAAGGCTACCCGCCGCTGCGCAAGGTGGTGCGTGAGTTGCTGGCCGAGCAGGAAATTGCAGTCACCGCGGAGCAGGTGCTGCTGACCCAAGGCTCCAGCCAGGCCATGGACTTGGTGGCGCGCCGTCTGGTGCGCCCGGGGGATGCGGTGCTGGTGGACGACCCGGGTTACCCCAACCTTTTGTTTTCATTGCGTTTCTTGGGCGCGCGTTTGATCGGGGTGCCGCGCACACCCACGGGCTACGACCTGGTGGCACTGGAGCGGCTGGTGATTGAAGAAAGACCCAAGGTGTTCTTTACCCAACCACGCCTGCAAAGTCCAACCGGCTCGATTGCCCAGTTGGCGCACTTGCACCGGGTGATGCAGTTGGCTGACAAGCATGATTTTCTGGTGGTTGAAAACGACATTTATGCTGATCTGGACCCCGAGCCACGCCCATCGCTGGCCAGCCTGGATCAGTTGAACCGTGTCATCTACATCAGCAGTTTTTCAAAAACCATATCACCCAATATCCGGGTTGGCTTTTTGGCTGCCAACCCGGATTTACTCGAAGACCTGGCGCAACTGAAAATGATTTCTGGCCTGACCTCCAGCGAATTCAGTGAGCGCCTGGCTTATGAAGCACAGACCGATGGGCGCTGCCGCAAGCATGTGAAAGGTGTGCGTGAAAGGTTGGCCAAAGCGCATGTGGCTGCAGCTTCGCAACTTCTCAAAGCGGGGTTCGAGATCTTTTGTGAACCCAAGGCGGGCATTTTTCTGTGGGCGCGTCACCCGGCCATTGCCGACTCTGCCGAGCTGGCCTACAAAGCGACGGAACAGGATATTCTGCTGGGCCCCGGGCATCTGTTCAGCCCCGATCTGCAGACCAGTCCATGGCTGCGTTTCAATGTGATCTTTTGTGACGAGCCCGCCTTGTTCACTTTTTTGCAGGCGCAGTGCCAACCCACCTGATCACCTAAAATCGTCGGTTTTGACACCCCAGGTCTCTTCACCCCATGAATTCAACCGCTGTTCCGGTCACCGTTGCCGACATTCGCAAGAGCTTCCTCGACTTCTTTGCCTCCAAAGGCCACACCGTGGTGGCCAGCAGCCCGCTGGTGCCGGGCAACGACCCCACGCTGATGTTCACCAACTCTGGCATGGTGCAGTTCAAGGACGTGTTTTTGGGGTCGGACAAGCGCAGTTACGTGCGTGCGGCCTCGGTGCAGGCCTGCCTGCGTGCGGGGGGCAAGCACAACGACCTGGAAAACGTGGGCTACACCGCGCGCCACCACACCTTTTTTGAGATGCTGGGCAACTGGAGCTTTGGCGACTATTTCAAGCGCGAGTCGCTCAAGTGGGCCTGGGAACTGCTGACCGTGGTTTACAAACTGCCCGCAGAACGGCTGCTGGCCACCGTCTACGAAGAAGACGACGAGGCTTATGACATCTGGACCAAAGAGATTGGCCTGCCGCCTGAGCGCGTGATCCGCATTGGCGACAACAAGGGCGGGCGCTACAAGTCCGACAACTTCTGGATGATGGCCGACACCGGCCCCTGCGGCCCGTGCTCCGAGATTTTTTATGACCATGGCGACCACATCCCCGGCGGCCCGCCGGGCAGCCCGGACGAAGATGGCGACCGCTTCATCGAAATCTGGAACAACGTGTTCATGCAGTTCAACATGGCCGATGACGGCTCGGTCTCGCCGCTGCCCGCGCCCTGCGTCGACACCGGCATGGGCCTGGAGCGCCTGGCCGCCATCCTGCAGCATGTGCACAGTAACTACGAGATCGACCTGTTCGATGCCCTGATCAAGGCCGCCGCCCGCGAGACCCGTTGTGCCGACCTGGGCAACAACTCGCTCAAGGTGATTGCCGACCACATTCGCGCCACCGCTTTCCTGGTCAGCGACGGCGTGCTGCCGGGCAACGAGGGCCGCGGTTATGTGCAGCGCCGCATCATCCGTCGCGCCATTCGGCATGGCTACAAGCTGGGCCAGAAAACCCCGTTTTTCCACAAGCTGGTGCCCGACCTGGTGGCCGTCATGGGCGACGCCTATCCCAGCCTGGCGGCCCAGGCAGACCGCATCATGGACGTGCTGCGGGTCGAGGAGGAGCGTTTTTACGAGACCCTTGAAGTGGGCATGCAGATCCTGGACGAAGCTCTGGCGGGTGGTGTCAAGGTTTTGCCGGGTGAGGTGGCTTTCAAGTTGCACGACACCTTTGGCTTTCCGCTGGACTTGTCGGCTGATGTCTGCCGTGAACGCGGTTTGACGGTAGATGAAGCCGGCTTCAAGGCCGCCATGGAAAAGCAAAAGGCCCAAGGCCGTGCTGCCGGCAAGTTCAGACAAGACAAGGCGCTGGATTACACCGGCGCGGGCAACGAATTTGTCGGTTACGCGCAATTGACGGCGGCCACTGACGTGGTGGCCATCTATGTGGATGGCGTCACCGCGACAGAGATCAAGGCGGGGCAGAGCGGGGTGGTCGTATTGGCCACGACGCCGTTTTATGGCGAGAGCGGCGGCCAGGTCGGTGATGCCGGCGCCGTTTTTTGTGACCATGCGCTGTTCGAGGTGCAGGACACGCAAAAGATCAAGGCCGATGTGTTTGGCCACCATGGTGCGCTCAAGTCTGGCACGCTCAAAGTGGGCGATGTGGTCACAGCGCATGTCAACACCAGTCTGCGCCTGGCCACCCAGCGCAACCACTCGGTCACGCACCTGATGCACAAGGCGCTGCGCGAGGTGCTGGGCGGCCATGTGCAGCAAAAGGGCAGTCTGGTCAATGCTGAGCGCACGCGTTTTGACTTTGCCCACAACGCGCCGGTCACCGATGCTGAAGTCCGCGAAATCGAGGCGCGCGTGAATGCCGAAATTTTGACCAACGCCGCCACCCAGGCGCAGGTGATGGACATCGAGTCAGCGCAAAAAACCGGCGCCATGATGCTGTTTGGCGAAAAATACGGCGAATCGGTGCGTGTGCTCGACATCGGCAGCAGCCGCGAACTGTGCGGCGGCACCCATGTGGCGCGCACCGGCGAGATCGGCCTGTTCAAGGTGGTGTCAGAAGGCGGCGTGGCCTCCGGGGTTCGCCGCATCGAGGCGGTCACGGGGGTCAACGCGCTGGCCTATTTGCAGCACCTTGAAGACACGCTGGGCCAAACCGCCAGCGCGCTCAAGGCCCCGCTGGCCGAAGTCAATGAGCGCTTGGTGTCGGTGCTGGAGCACGTGAAAGCACTTGACAAGGAATTGGCCGCGCTCAAGGGCAAGCTGGCCAGCGCCCAGGGCGATGAGTTGCTTGGCCAGGCGCAAGACATCAAGGGCGTCAAGCTGCTGGTGGCGCGACTTGACGGTGCCGACGTCAAAACCCTGCGCGACACCATGGACAAACTCAAGGACAAGCTCAAAACCGCAGTCATCGTGCTCGGTGTGGTCGATGGCGCCAAGGTGCAGATCGCCGTGGGCGTGACCCCTGACACCACGGCCAAGGTCAAGGCCGGCGAGTTGGTGAACTTCATTGCCAGCCAGGTGGGCGGCAAGGGCGGCGGCAAACCCGACATGGCCATGGCCGGCGGCACCGAACCGGCCAAACTGGCAGCCGCTTTGGCCAGCGTGCAAGGCTGGGTGGAGCCCAGGCTTTGATGGTTTACAAGCTCGTCATTGCGAACGCAGTGAAGCAATCCATGACTTCCGACTGCATGGACTGCCGCGCTTCGCTCGCAGTG
>CAZIGL010000030.1:0-37940 GCA_964538895.1 uncultured Rhodoferax sp. | reverse complement strand
GAGCTTGCCTATTTCAACCGCCGGCAACAAGTCTGTGGTTCATGGAGCCCTTACAAATGACTGAATCATGAGCGGGCATCATATACCGCTTGCCGGTAAGCAGCAAGCAGATCGACACCGACAGACGCGGCACATTTGACGAAATTAAAAATCGATTTTTTGTTTTTGGCACGTAACGTATGTACCAACAGCGCCAAGTACCTCAAAAACGAGGAAGACATTGCCGATTACTTTGCCCTCTGCATGGAAGAAGCTGGCGATGACGCCGCTACGTGTCAATTAGAACGTGGCGTAGTGCGCGTTGCCATGTCACTGACCGAGCAGGTCAGCGCGGTGCGCGCCTTGTTTGAAAGGTACGACACCGCGCCGACTTCGTTGGCAGACGCATGCCTTGTGCGCATGTCAGAGCTGCATGACCCTTGCCGGGCACTCACACTGGACAGCAACGTTACCGTGTACCGCCGCCATGGACGCAAAGTGATTCCGGTTTTAATGCCGAGGTAGCTGGCATGACTGAAAATGGTTAGGCGCCTACTAAAGCACCACCTGCAAGTGTGCGCTCAAGCTGAGCTGAGCGACCCGAGCGCAAGAAAGCCCGCTTGCGCGGGCTTTCTTAAACAGTTAATTGGAGTCTGCCCCCAATTAACCCCATGCTGGGCACACCAAAAAAAAGGGCACCTGGTTCGGCGCCCTTGGCTTGAGACTTAGTTAAAGCGTTTAAACCTTCGGCAGATATTTTGCGTCAACTGTGCCGCCCACCGCCCAAGACATGCCCGCGGTGCCGCATGTACCAGTATAAACAACAGTATCAGTTGCATCAACAGATGAGCCGATTGCCTTCATCAAAATTGTGACGATGCCAGTAGTTGCAGTGCCAGTAACCGTTACTGAAGTCACGTATGTAGACTTTATATCAGTTGCATCTGGCAGGTTCAAAGTAGCATTGGTCGTAGTAGTCGCTAGTGACTGTTCACTACATGCGATACCCAATGATGTACGTGCCGGAGCTGAAATACTGGTCACTTCCGACACTTTTGCCTTCACCGTGTAATCCTGATAAGCCGGCAAAGCCACAGCAGCCAAAATACCAATGATCGCAACCACGATCATCAATTCGATCAGGGTAAAACCCTTTTGCATAGAACGTTTCATACTTACTCCTAGAGGTTAAAAAATTTATCAACGGAACACCTGAACAATGCAGCACATTGCGTGCCAGTTTTGCACAGCCTTAAATAAGCTTCCAAAGGCGCAATTTGAGGGGTGTCGGCCCTTAAAAATGACACATCGTGTAAGCCCACGCCAAATCAATGACATTTTTGTCACCAACTCCGACGCATAACTTGTGGCTAAGCCATGGCCGGCGTTCGTGACCGTCGCCATCGAAAGATGGCTCAGACAAATGCATGTCCGGGTTCGGCGCCATTCCCGAAAGCTTCGACCATTGGATCGTCAAGTTCCGGGCCCCTGTTTCACTGAGCTGCCCAAGTCTCCGGTTCGCAGTACACAGCAGGCCCGGCTTAAACCCTGAATGCCTCTACTTTGAGGCCCGCAAAAAGGGTGAAATCTGAAGCATTGCGGGTCAGCAACGCATGGCCGTAATGCATTGCGGTGGCCGCAATCAGGGCGTCATGCGCGCCAGCGGTCAGATGTTTGGGTAGCGCCGCCAGCATGCGCGCATGGGTGCGCCCCACGGGCAAGGAAAACTCCAGAATTGGAATGCGAGAAAGCAGGTGTTCCACAAAGGCAGCCCGTTGCGCCTTGCGCTCGGGCGTGTTGGCACGCTCCACGCCCACCAGAAGTTCGCTGGCGCTGACCACACTCATATAGGCACCACCGTAATTTGCCCAGCGGGCCAGATCGAGCGGGTGTTCGGATTTTTCCGCCAACACCCAAACGTCGGTATCAATTACAAGGCCCATGGATCATTCCTGTTGGCCAAACTTGCCCGCACTGCGCCCAAATCTTCAGCCATGGCCTGCCGTTCTGACGTGCTGAGTTGCGGGCCTTGCGCCAGCAGGTTGTCTAGCAGGTCGATCGGAAAGCCATTTGGGGCGCCTGCGGGCAGCACCCGGGCGACGAGCTTTTTGCCACGCTGTATGTCCAGTGTTTGCCCTTGGTATTGCACTTGATTCAGAAAATGTGACAGCCCGCGAGAGAACTCCGTCACGGTGAGTGGGATGGTGCTCATGAATTTCTCCTGAAATATGATTTTCAGTTTATCTTATTTTGTTGTTTCATTAATGACCAGGAGACTTTTACCAGGAACATCTCTTTGCCCCACACCCTGAAATCCTTTGTTGATAAACAGCTTAGCCAGGGCTTGTATGGCACCCGCGGTGAATACCTGCGCGAACTATTTTGCAAAGCCACCGCAGTGGGCGTGCAGGACATTTCGCAATGGATGGGCTCGGTCGAGAATATCTGATTTCTGCCCGGGCTTAAGCAGTCAGCCGTGCGCGCAGCCATTGTGGAAAGGCATGCCACGGTAGCGCGAGGTGGCCGTTGGGTAGCGGCCTTGCTGTGTCGGTGCGGCAAACCAGGATGCCTTGCGGGCAGGCTTCTTCGCCGGCGATGCCGATGAACCGGTTGATGGGCGCCAGATGGCCTGCGCCGGGTGTAGCTGTCAACTTGATCTCCACAGGCTGCAACTTGCCGTTGATAACGATCAGCAAATCCACTTCAAGGCCGTCATGCGAACGCCAGAAGTAAAGGTCTGGCTTGCGCCCCAGTGCCATGAATGCCTTGACCGCTTCGGTCACCACCCAGCCTTCCAGCAACGCCCCGCCCAACGGGCCAGCCAGCGCGGCGCCGGGGTCTGGCTGGCGGGTGAGCAAATTGACAAGGGCCGAGTCGAAAAAGTAAAGCTTCGGCGTTTTGACGACGCGCTTGCCATAGTTGCGATACCACGGGGGTAAAAAATGGGCCATGTAAGAGGCTTCAAGCACGCCGCCCCAGGATTTGATGGTGGGCTGGGAGATGCCCAATTCTCGCGACAGGTCGGCGGCATGAAACTCCTGACCATGCCGGGCGGCGGCCAAATTAAGAAACTGGTTGAACACCCGCAGGTCCGGGATGTTGCGTATCTGGCGCACATCGCGCTCAATATAGGTGGCCACGTAGCTGCGCAGCCACATCTCGCGCCGCTCGGGGTGCATCGCCACCACGGGGTAGTCGCCGTTCCACAAAACATCGTCCAGCGTGGGCCGTGGGTATTCCAGGTGCGAGAAGGGTGGCAGTTCAAGCACCGCCACACGGCCAGCCAGTGACTCGCGGACATCGCGCATCAAGCCAAACTGCTGTGAACCCGTCAATAGCCAGCGGCCAGAATGGCTTGGGTCCTGGTCAATGCGCAGTTTGAGTTGCGATAGCAGTTGGGGTACATACTGAATCTCGTCCAAAATAACCGGCTGGTTGACGAACCGACCCAGAAAACCAGCAGGGTCAACCGATGCAAATTCTCGTTCAAGGGGGTCGTCAAAACTGACGTAGTGGACCTGCGCCGGCGCCTCGTGTTTGAGAAATGTGGTTTTGCCCGACTGGCGCGGGCCAGTGATCAGAACGGCAGGAAAGCCCGACAGGGCTTGCTGCAAGACGGGGGCGAGTTGGCGAGGTTGGTACATACTTGCCAATACTAAAATTGGATTTTAGTTTTGTCAATAAAAGGATTAACCAGCAAATCGCAGTGCGTGCGCGCGAAGCTGCCAAAAAGCTGGGCAAGAGTCTGAATCAGGTGGTCATGTTGCCAAGAATAGGCGGCATGCTCCCCAGGACGTGGCTTTATTGATGGGCTATAGTACACCCATACACATCGATATGGGTACCCATATGAAAACCACAATTGAAATTTCGGACGCTCTTTTCGACACAGCAAAAGATGTTGCTCGCAGTCGCCAGACCACCTTGCGCGCCTTGATTGAAGAGGGCTTGCGCCGTGTTTTGAGCGAGGCATCAAATCAGCCCAAACCTGTATTCGAGCTCAAAGATGCCCGCGTTCATGGTCAAGAAATGTTGCGGCCCAACCCCCGGGACTGGCAGCAGCTGGAAGAAGACCATGTTCTTTCACGCAATATCCCGGGCGTGCCATGATCGCGATGGATACCAACGTATTGGTCTATGCGCATCGCGCCGAGTCGAGTTTTCATGCACAGGCCTATGACTTCATCAAGCTATGGGCCGAAGGTGCCAAGCCTTGGGCTATTCCGGTGAGCTGCTTGCACGAGTTTTTGGCGATCGTTACCAACCCAAAGATTTTTCGCCCAGCCAGCACTTATGAGCAGGCGCTGGCGCAGGTGGATGCCTGGCTGGCGTCGCCGTCGGTGCGTATTCTTCACAGCGGCACGCAGCATTGGCCAATTTTGTCGGGACTCACACTCAAAGCGAAGCTCCAAGGCGGACAGTTTCATGACGCGCGTATCGCCGCCCTTTGCCTTGAAAACGGGGTATCGACTCTGTACAGCGCGGACAGGGACTTTGGTCGCTTCAAAGCCCTGAAAACCATTAATCCGCTGCTGGATTGATGGGAAATGCCCATCAGGCTCACTTGCCCCGATTGACGTGGCGCCAGCCAACCATCGCTAAAAAAGCTACACTAATGTAGTTACAAAACAGGAGTGCGGTTTGTATTCATGGGACGAGACCAAAAATGAGGCCAACCAGCACAAACACGGTGTTAGTTTCGCTGTAGCGCAACTGGTTTTTGAGGACCCGCTGCATGTGACACGGCAAGACCGGATTGAAAACGGCGAGCAACGCTGGCAGACCGTGGGTTTAGCTGGCGGCGTGGCCTTGTTGCTGGTAGCGCACAGCTGGCTGGAGACGGAACGTGGCGGTGAACATATTCGTATTATCTCGGCGCGGCGCGCCACAAAGTTGGAAAGGAGAGTTTATGAACAAGGTACCTGAATCTGTCCGCAAGGAACTGGCAGCGTTGGCAGCTGTCAAAGAAAGTGACATTGATTTTTCAGATATTCCAGCAACAACAGTGCAAGACTGGCAGGGTGCGGTGCGCGGCAAGTTCTACCGACCCGTCAAACAGCAGTTAACTGTGCGCATAGATGCCGATGTGGTCGAATGGCTCAAGGGGCAAGGCAAAGGCTACCAAAGCCGCCTCAATTCGATTCTGCGATCAGCCATGCTGCGGACAGCTCAGCGCCCTTAATTTATACACTGAACCAGCCTCGATTCAAGCCTCTGCCCATGCCCCGCCCCACCCAACTCCTGCACCCTGCCCGCCCGCCCGCACCCACCCGCGACGCCGCCACCGTGCTGCTGCTGCGCGACACGCCTGACGGGTTGGAAGTGCTGATGACGCGGCGCTCCAGCAAAGCCAGTTTTGTGCCGGGCGCCTATGTGTTTCCGGGTGGCGCCATTGATGCGGCAGACGCATGCTGCCATGCCCTGGCGCAACGCCGCGCCACGCAAAGCGCGCAGGCGCTGACCGAGGCAATCGCCGCGATTCGTGAAAGCTTTGAGGAGTTGGGCATTTTGCTGGCGCGCCATGCCGATGGCAGCTGGGCCACACAGCCCGAGATTGACGCGATGGACCGCCAGGGCGACCTGGGCCCGCAGTGCGCGGCGCGCGGGCTGACACTGGCGGCCAGCGACATGTTTGTGCTGGCCCGCTGGATCACCGACCGCGACCTGCCCAAGCGTTTTGATGTGCCGTTTCTGGTGGCGCGCGTGCCGCCCGGGCAAACGCCGGTGGCCGACGAGACCGAGCAGTTCGAGCCGGTGTGGGTGCGACCGGGTGACGCGCTGGCACGGCACCAGGCGGGCGGCTTTTTCATGATTTACCCAACCATCATCACGCTGGAGCGCCTGCACGGCCTGGCCACGGTCGACGCCGTGCTGCAGGCCTGCGCGGTGTCTGAGGAGCCGCTGTGGACCAGTTGCCCGCGCACCGGGCTGCTGGCCGGGCGCGAACAGCGGCACATGGAGCATGAGTCGGCCTACGGCGAGCTGGCGCTGGTGTGCCCGGACGGGCAGATCGTGCACCCGCTGGACTGGCAGAGTGAGCAGCCCGTGGCCCTGCTCAAAAATGTGCTGCGCCTGACCGCGCCCAACCCCGGCGCCATGACCGGCCCGGGCACCAACAGTTACCTGGTAGGCGACCCGGCCACCGGCTACATGGCCATCGACCCCGGCCCGGCCGACGCTGAACACCTGGCCAAGCTGTGGCGCGCAGCGGGCGGCGACATCCGCCTGATTGTCTGCACCCATTCGCACCCGGACCATGCCCCCGGCGCCCGGCCGTTGCAGGCCATGTGCAATGCAGTGCCGCCGATTTTGGGGTTGGCCAGTGCGGAGACGGCGCGGGCAAACAGTGCGTTTGTGCCGGACAGGGTGTTGCGGGATGGTGAGGTGTTGGTGCTTGGCAAAACAGCCATCGCGGCGGGGGCGCCGCTCCCACAAGATGGCCTTGCCCCAGTGGGAGGCCCGCCCTCGGGCCGATGGATGTCCGACGACACCACCCACACCCTGCAGATCATCCACACCCCCGGCCATGCGGCCAACCACATCTGCCTGATGCTGCTGGAAGACGGCCTGCTGTTCAGCGGCGACCACATTTTGAACGGCAGCACCACCGTGGTCGACCCACCCGATGGCGACATGACAGACTACCTGAACTCGCTCGACCTGCTGCACGCGGCCTGCACCGAGCACCAGCTCAAGTACATCCTGCCAGCCCATGGTTATGTGATTGGCGGGCCGGACGACGAGGCTAAAGTGGCAATAGCCCGCCTCAAGGCGCACCGCCTGCAGCGCGAGGCCAGGGTGATGGCCGCCATGCAGGCGCAGCCTGACGGCACGCTCGACGACTGGCTGGCGCAGGTGTATGCCGATGTGCCGCAGCGCATGTGGCCGGTGGCCAAGCGCTCGCTGATGGCGCATGTGGCGCGCATCACCGCCCTGATGCCCTAGGCAGCGCAGCGGTATGCCAGCGGTCATCATTGCCTGCCTGGGTCTGCTGGTGGTGCTGTGGCTGGTAGGCGCGCCCTGGCTGCTTGAGCGCAAACGCCAGCGCCTGCGCAACCAAGCCTTTCCGGCACCCTGGCGCGCGGTGTTGCAGCAGCGCGTGCCCTACGTGCGCCGCTTGCCTGCCGACCTGCAATTGCAGCTCAAGCAGCACATGCAGGTGTTTCTGGCCGAGAAGACGTTCATTGGCTGCAACGGGCTGGAGATGACCGACGAGATTCGCGTCACGGTGGCCGCCCACGCCTGCCTGCTGATTTTGAACCGCACCGGCTACTACTACCCCAATCTGCGCCAGATTCTGGTGTACCCCGACAGCTTTGTGGTGCAGCGCGACCAGCTGGACCACATTGGCCTGGCGCACCGCACGCGCGAGGTGCTGGCTGGAGAATCGTGGTCGGATGGGCAGGTGATTTTGTCGTGGCAAGACACGCTGGCCGGCGCGGCGGTGGTGGACGACGGGCAAAACGTGGCCATTCATGAGTTTGCACACCAGCTCGATCAGGAAAGCGGCAGCGCCAACGGCGCGCCCATGCTCGGGCGGCACGCCCAGCAGCAAAGCTGGTCGCGCGTGCTGGGCACCGAATTTGCCACCCTGCAGGCCCGCGTGGCGTGTGGCGCGCCGTCGCTGTTTTGCGACTACGGCGCCACCGACCCGGGCGAATTTTTTGCTGTGATCTCCGAGGTGTTTTTTGAGCAGCCCGGGGCCATGGCGCAAGAGCATCCGGCGCTGTACCGGGAACTCAGCCAGTTTTACCTGTTGGACCCGCTGAGCTGGTAGCCAACACATCATTGGTTACCATTGCGGCCAATGATCAAACCTCACAAACCCGTGCCGCCGCGTAAAGCCACGCCACCACCCAAGCCGCCCACCCAAGACGGCGAGCGCCTGTCCAAGCATGTGGCGCACCTGATGCGCTGCTCGCGCCGCGAGGCCGAACAGTACATCGAGGGCGGCTGGGTCAGCGTGAACGGCCGGGTGGTTGAAGAGCCCATGGCGCGGGTGACCGACCAGACCGTGGTGGTGGACCCGCACGCCAGCCTGATGACACTGACCGATGTCACGCTGCTGCTGCACAAGCCGCCCGGCTTCGAGGCCATGGCGATGCCAGGCGAGGCCGGCAAACGCGTCAAACCTGCGCACCAGCTGCTGTTACCGACCCATCACTGGGCGCAGGATGCCTCGGGCACGCGGCTGCTCAAGCACCACTTTGCCAAACTCAGCGCCTGCGTGCCGCTGGAAGTGGCGGCCAGCGGCCTGGTGGTGTTCACACAGGACTGGCGCGTGCTGCGCAAGCTGACCGAAGACGCCGCCATCATGGAACAGGAACTGGTGGTGGAAGTGGCAGGCGAGGTGGCGCCCGAGCTGCTGCAGCGCCTGAACGCCGGCCTGAGCAGCGACGGCCACCCACTGCCGCCGGTCAAGGTCAGCATCAACAGCACTTCTGATACCTCTACGCGGCTGCGTGTGGCCCTGAAGGGCGCACACCCGGGCCTGATTGCCTACCTGTGCGAGCGCGTGGGTTTGCACATCCAAAGCATCAAACGCCAGCGCGTGGGGCGTGTGGCGCTGTCGGGCTTGCCCGAGGGGCAGTGGCGCTATTTGCAAGAGGGTGAGCGGTTTTAACCGTTCGAAAACCATCGGCCCGAGGCGGGCCTCCCACAAAGACGCCCGCCTCTGTCGGGATGGCTGGCCCCTGTGGGAGTGGCGCCCTCGCCGCGATTGCCCCCAATCGACCCCCATAATAATGTTGCCACTCAATCCATCAAAAAATTACCCTCGGCGCCGTCGCTGAGCGGCGGGTAGCGGGTGGGGTCGGGCAGGTTGTAGTGCCACCACTCGTAGGGGTGATGGGTCCAGCCGGCCAGGGCCATCAGGCCCAGCAGCAGGCCGCGGTTGTGCCGGGCCGGGGCGGCAATGCTGGTCGCATCATGAAAGGATTGCTCGGTCATTTCATCAAAGGCCGTGCCCATGTCCAGCGGCACGCCGCTGGCGTCGCACAGGGTCAGGTCGACCGCCACACCACGCGTGTGCATGGAGCCTGTGCGCGGGTCGGCGACAAAGCGCGGATCGGGCAGCACCGCCCACAAACGCCACTGCGCAGCAGCAGGCCGGTAGGCATCGAGCACACGCAGGCGTAAGCCCTGGGCGGCCGCCAGTTCGGCCGCGCGCAGCAGTGCCACCAGGGCGTCCTGATGCAGATAGGCAACAGCGTGGTCGTAAATGGTTTTGCCGGTGAAGTTGTCTGGCGTGGCATAGCGCAGGTCAATGTCAATGGCGGGGTGGCTGATTTCTCGGAGGGGCATGGGGGCATTATCCGGTTACGGGTATCTAAAAACCTCAATCGCTGAACAACTGGCCGCGCGCCGCGTCGGTGATGGCCAACACGCAGGGGTGGCTGATGCGCCGCTCGATCGACACCGCGTAAAACTCTTCCACCAGTTCGGCTGTGTGGCCGATCACCTGCACGCCAAACTGGGCGCAGGTTTCCTCGTCAAGCACGCGCGGGGCCATGAACACGCCCTGGCCTTCGCGGCCAAAGGCCTTCATCAGCGCGGCGTCGTCAAACTCGCCCACCACCACCGGCGAAATCTGGTGTTTGGCAAACCAGCCCTCCAACTGTTGGCGCACCGAGGCTGTGGCGCCCGGCACCAGCATGGGCACACCATCCAGACAGGCCGGAAACTTGCCTTGAATACGTGGCATCAGTCCGGGTGCGGCAAAAAAACTCATCACGCTGCTGCCCAGCGCATGGCTGTAGGCCTTGACGCTGACACGTCTGGGCATGGGCTCGTCAGCGATCACCAGGTCGAGCCGGTGCAGCGCCAGTTGGGCCAGCAGGTCGTCAAAACTGCCTTCGCTGCACAACAACTTGACTGGCTCATCGATCAAAAATGCCGGTTCCAGCAGTCGGTAGGCAATGGATTTGGACAACGAATCAGCCACCCCCACCCTGAAATCAAGCCGCCGCTGGTCGCCACGCACCTGACGCAGGCTGCTTTCCAGCTCGCTGCCCAGGCTGAAGATCTGATCGGCATAACCCAGCGCCAGGCGGCCGTGCTCGGTCAGCTCCAGGCCGCGGCCGCTTTTGCGAAACAGCTTGCGCCCGAGCCAGTCTTCGAGCAGCTTGATCTGGCCCGACAAGGTTTGCGGCGTGGTGTGCAACTGTTCGCCAGCGCGCATGATGCCGCCGGCGCGGGCCGTGACCCAAAAATAGTAAAGGTGCTTGAAATTCATGCGATTACCCTCAGTTGTTTTGCCTATTGTTCATTTTTTTCGAAGTGAATTTGTCTATTATTCGAATTTACACGAAGTGATTTGAACCTTATAGTTTGCCCTGTGTCTGATTTAGCGACACTGACAGGAGGAATTCATATGCGATTAAGTACCAAAGGCCGTTTTGCCGTCACTGCGATGATTGACGTCGCCCTGCGCGAAAAGCTCGGGCCCGTGCCGCTGTCTGACATTGCCACGCGCCAGCAAATTTCGCTGTCGTACCTGGAGCAAATGTTCAGCAAACTGCGCCAGCAGGGTCTGGTGACCAGCACCCGCGGGCCGGGTGGCGGCTACACCCTGGGCCATCGCGCCGATGCCATCACGGTGGCCGACATCATTGGCGCGGTAGAAGACGAGGCACCAGCCAAAGCCAGTACCGAGATGATGTCGACCACCCCCGACATGGCGCAAGACCTGTGGGACACCATGAACGCCAAGGTGCTCGACTTCATGCAGTCGGTCACGCTGCGTAGCCTGGTGCTTGACCAGTTGGCCAAGGGCGTCAAAATTGAGCAAAAACCCTCGCCCAATCGCGGCGTGTTCAAGAAACCGGTGCACCAACCGCTGCGCACCAATGCACCCAACTCGGTGTTTGCGCTGGGCCAGTCATTGCTGGCTCGCGGTTGACATCCGAAATCAGTCGGGGACAGAGTTGGTGCGCTGCGCGTCACTGCGGTCTGTCCCACGATGTAAATGAAAAGTGTGAAGCCCACCGATAAGCCGGATTCTGTGCACAAAAGTTGCCTTCTGTGTGACTGCCATTAATCTGGGCCACGCATCACTGCGTGGCTCGGTGCTACCTACCCGCACACTCCGGGGGCCCCATCAACGTGTGCCTATTTGGTATTGCTGCGCGTAGAGATTGCCCGTTTCACCCATTGCAGGCAGAGCCTGCAATGGGTGGCTATGCGCTCCCGGTTGCCCGGGGGCTGGCTCATCGCCAGCCTGCACGCATAGAACACCCGAAACAGGATACCTACGCCGACTCGTCTCTGTTGCTCTGATCCTCACCTTATACCCAGGGCTTGCGCCCCGGGCTTTCAGTGGACAGCCGTTAGCTGCTACGCTGCCCTATGCAGTCCGGACGTTCCTCCAGTGCTCTGTTTCCAGAATTGCACCAGCGGCAGTCTGGCGGGCTTCACGCCACCATTATCGCGGCTAAAGCAAACGGCCATCACCCAGATACCGCCGAAGAGACATGAAAAGCGTCGTCATTGCGAGCGAAGCGCGGCAATCCATGTAGTCAAGGAGGCATGGATTGCCACGTCGCTTCGCTCCTCGCAATGACGACGCTTTTTTGCATTCCGGTCCGGGCTTCCAAGCTTATACCCAAAACAATCAATCAAGTGGTCCAAAATGACTGCTCAATCAATTCGAGGAGCCCCGCATGAAAGCCGACAACGTCCTGCAAACCATTGGCAACACGCCGCACATCCGCATCAACCGCCTGTTTGGCGACACGCACCGGGTGTGGGTCAAGTCGGAGCGCGGCAACCCCGGCGGCTCCATCAAGGACCGTATTGCGCTGGCCATGGTCGAGGCGGCCGAAAAATCGGGCGCGCTCCAGCCCGGCGGCATCATCATCGAACCCACCTCGGGCAACACCGGCGTGGGCCTGGCCATGGTGGCAGCCGTCAAGGGTTACAAACTGGTGCTGGTGATGCCCGACAGCATGAGCATCGAGCGCCGTCGGCTGATGCTGGCCTATGGCGCCAGCTTTGATCTGACCCCGCGTGAAAAAGGCATGAAGGGCGCGATTGCCCGTGCCGAAGAACTGGTGGCCGCCACGCCGGGAAGCTGGATGCCGCAGCAGTTCGAGAACCCGGCCAACATCGACGTCCATGCGCGCACCACCGCGCAAGAAATTCTGGCCGACTTCCCCGACGGCTTGGACGTAGTCATCACGGGCGTCGGCACCGGCGGCCACCTGACCGGCGTGGCGCAAGTGCTGAAAGCCCAATGGCCGAATCTGAAAGTGTTTGCGGTTGAACCCGTGGCCTCTCCGGTGATCTCGGGCGGCACGCCCGGCCCGCACCCGATCCAGGGCATTGGCGCCGGCTTCATCCCGAAAAACCTGCACACCGACCTGCTCGACGGCGTGATCCAGGTTGACGCCGAACCGGCCCGCGAGTACGCCCGCCGCAGCGCTCGCGAAGAAGGCCTGCTGGTAGGCATTTCCAGCGGCGCCACATTGGCCGCCATTGCCCAAAAACTGCCCGAGCTGCCAGTTGGCGCCAAGGTGCTGGGCTTCAACTACGACACCGGTGAGCGTTATCTGTCGGTGGAGGGCTTTTTGCCTGGCTAATGACTCAGTGGTAGCCCTGCTCACGCTGGTGGCGCACAGCCAACACCAGCACCATGTCTGCCAGCTCATCATAGTCATACAAGGCCAGATAGCCGGACTTTCCGCGAGAGATGACCAGCTCTCGCAAGCCGTGCGCGACGGGCCGGCCAATCTTTGGGTGCAATGCCAGTACTGCCAGCGCATCCACAATCAAGTCCACCGTGGTGGTGGCTGAGTCTGGCCAGTCTTTCTGCAAAAAGTCCACCAGGCGATCAAGGTCGTCCGCTGCGTCAAGGGACAGCGCCCAAGTAGTCATGTCGTTTGGGTCGCAAGGGTATCAATAGGCTTCGGACTGGGGCGCTTTGCATTCACGCCACGTACCCGCGCCTTTAAATAGACACCAAACGCCGGCCCGTCAATGACCAGACCGGTTTGAACCGTGTTCTGGCGAGCCCGCAAGGCGGCAGCCACAAAACCCTGTTGCTGCTCGGCGTTCGAAAGTGTCGACTCAATGGCGCGCACCATCAAGGCATGGGGCTTGATGCCCTGGCTCGCAGCCAAACTGTCGAGCCGGCGCTTGGTTTCATCGGCCAATTTAATGGAGACGGTGGGCATTTTGGACTCCTTGACGGTACGAAAACATTTTTAATATTGTTACCATAGTAACACTTGGTGTCACTGCGAGTTCGCGTGTTTTTTGAACGCTCCCTTTAAAATGCGCGGCTTCTGCTTGATAAACACAAGCCCACCTTGCACGCACCATGATCCGACTCTCTGAACTCAAGCTCGCGCTTGACCACACGCCCGACGACCTCAAGGCGCTGATCCTGCAAACACTGGCGCTCAAGCCGGCGGATCTGCTTGAGTGGCACATTTTCAAACGCAGTTTTGACGCCCGCAAAGCCCAGGTGCGAGTGGTTTACATCGTCGATGTGACGCTGGCCAACCCTGAGCAGGAAGCCGCGCTAGTCAATCATCACGCGGGCAACCCGCACATCGTGGTCACGTCCGACATGGCGTACCGGCTGGTGGCGCAAGCCCCAACCCATCTGGCGCTGCGCCCGGTGGTGGTGGGTTTTGGCCCGTGCGGCATTTTTGCGGCACTCATCCTTTCGCACATGGGTTTCAAGCCGATCGTGCTGGAGCGCGGCAAAAAGGTGCGGGAACGCACCCAGGACACCTGGGGCCTGTGGCGCAAACATGTGCTCAACCCCGAGAGCAATGTGCAGTTCGGCGAGGGCGGTGCCGGCACGTTTTCCGACGGCAAGTTGTGGAGCCAGATCAAGGACCCGCGCTATCTGGGGCGCAAGGTGATGGAGGAGTTCGTCAAGGCCGGTGCACCGCCTGAGATTTTGGTGGAGTCACACCCGCACATCGGTACCTTCAAGCTGGTCAAGGTGGTGGAACACCTGCGCGCCCAGATCATCGCGCTGGGCGGTGAAATTCGTTTTGAGCAGCGCGTGACCGACGTGATGGTGGAAGACGGCGCACAAGGCCGCCAGCTGCGTAGCCTCACCGTGCTGGACCAGGCCACCGGACAGACCTATGAGCTGCGCGCCGACCAGGTGGTGATGGCGCTGGGCCACAGTTCGCGCGACACCTTTGCCATGCTGCACGAACGCGGCGTGACGGTGGACGCCAAGCCGTTTTCGGTGGGTTTTCGCATCGAGCACCCGCAAAGCGTGATCGACCGTGCGCGCTGGGGCCGCCACGCCGGTCACCCCAGCCTGGGCGCAGCCGACTACAAGCTGGTGCACCATGCCAGCAACGGCCGCGCGGTGTACAGCTTTTGCATGTGCCCCGGCGGCACCGTGGTGGCGGCCACCAGCGAGCCTGGCCGTGTGGTGACGAACGGCATGAGCCAGTATTCGCGCAACGAGCGCAACGCCAATGCGGGCATGGTGGTGGGCATCGAGCCCGCTGACTTCGCCCAGGATGAAGCGGCTTTTGTGCAGGCCTTTGGCGCGGTCGCAGGTCGGCGTTATGCCGAAGAGGCCGAACGTCTGAAAGCAAGTCATCCGGGTGCCACGCACCCGCTGGCGGGCATCAACCTGCAGCGTCAGCTTGAGGCAGGCGCTTATGTGCTGGGCGGCAGCAACTACGAGGCGCCGGGCCAACTGGTGGGGGACTTCATTGCGGGCAAGGCATCGACCACGCTGGGTGCTGTGCTGCCGTCCTACCAGCCGGGGGTAAAACTGGGGGACCTGCACCCTGCCCTGCCGCATTACGCCATTGCCGCGCTGCGCGAGGCGCTGCCGGCCTTTGGCCAGAAGATCAAAGGCTTCGACATGCCCGATGCGGTGCTGACCGGGGTGGAGACCCGCACCTCATCACCCCTGCGCATGCCGCGCGGTGATGATTTTCAGAGTGTCAACACCCAGGGCTTGTACCCGGCCGGTGAAGGCGCGGGTTATGCGGGCGGGATTTTGTCAGCCGGA
This sequence comes from uncultured Rhodoferax sp., assembly GCA_964538895.1. GTDB lineage: Bacteria > Pseudomonadota > Gammaproteobacteria > Burkholderiales > Burkholderiaceae_C > Rhodoferax. Next base: position 22,966 of record CAZIGL010000030.1, on the reverse strand, counting down.
GTGGATGGCATCAAGGTGGCCGAGGCGCTGGCGATTGCCTGCAAACCATAAGTCGCTGAGTCAGACGTCCATCGGCCCGAGGGCGGGCCTCCCACAAAAACCCAAAGCTTGGGAGCGGCGCCCTGTGGGAGCGGCGCCCTCGCCGCGATGGTTTTCAACCTTGCGCGTTCTGCAGCGCGGTGATGCGGTCTTCAATGGGCGGGTGGGTGGCAAACAACTTGCCAATGCCGCCGGTAATGCCCAGTGCTGCAACGCTCTTGGGCAACTCGCCGGACGGCAATCCACCCAGTCGGGCCAGCGCATTGATCATGGGTTGACGCCGACCCATCAGTTGGGCGGCGCCGGCGTCGGCGCGGAACTCGCGGTGGCGGCTGAACCAGGCCACCACGATGGCAGCGGCAAAGCCCAGCAATATGTCAAGCACGATGGTGGTCACCATGTAGCCAATGCCCGGGCCGGAGCTTTGAGTGTCGCCCTTGCGCAAGAAGCTGTCGATCGCGTAAGCGATCACACGGCTGAAAAACACCACAAAGGTGTTCATCACACCTTGAATCAGTGTCATGGTGACCATGTCGCCATTGGCCACGTGAGCCACCTCGTGGGCAATCACGGCCTCGATTTCCTCATGGGTCATGCCTTGCAGCAAGCCGGTGCTGACCGCCACCAGGGCCGAATTTTTGAAGGCACCGGTGGCGAAGGCGTTCGGGGCGCCCTCGAAGATACCGACTTCAGGCATGCCGATGCCTGACTTTTCGGCCAGTTTGCGCACAGTCTCGACGATCCAGGCTTCATCGACATTGGCGGGCTGGTTGATGATGCGCACGCCCGCTGTCCATTTGGCCATGGGTTTGCTGATCAGCAGCGAAATAATCGCGCCGCCAAAACCCATGATCAGCGCAAAACCCAGCAAGGCGCCCAGGTCCAGGCCGTTGGCCGTCAGGTAGCGGTTCACGCCCAGCAGGCTGGCCACAATGCCCAGCACCGCCACCACCATCACATTGGTCAAAACAAACAACAAAATGCGTTTCATGTTTTCCTTTTTCACTCAATCAAACGGAATCCCCGTTCAAGGGAGCGAATGGTAGTGGCGAAACCCTGGAAATCACGTCGGGGGGTGCTTAATTCCCCCACGCCAAGTGCCCATTTAACGGGCGCCTTTCCCTTTTAGCCGGTGATGCCCATGGCGTCGAGCGCCGCCGCCAGATGGGCCACGCTGCGGTCCGCGTTGTGGAGTTTTTCCAGGCCGAACAGGCCGACGCGAAAGCTCGAAAAATCAGCTGGTTCGTCACACTGCAGCGGCACGCCAGCGGCGGTTTGCAGGCCCAGCGCCAGAAATTTCTTGCTGTTCTGGATGTCGGCGTCCAGGGTGTAGCTCACCACGACGCCGGGGGCCTTGAAACCCTCAGCCGCCACACTTCGGATGCCACGGCTCTCGAACAGGGCGCGCACCTTGGCGCCCAGCGCGGCCTGCTCGGCCTTGACTTTGTCGAAACCGTAGGCGCGGGTTTCCTGCATGACTTCGCGCAGGCGCACCAGCGCATCGGTCGGCATGGTGGCATGGTAGGCGTGACCGCCCTTTTCATAGGCTTCCATGATCTGCAGCCATTTTTTCAGGTCGCAGGCAAAGCTGGTGCTGGTGGTGGCGTCAATGGCGGCACGGGCGCGGGCACTTAACATCACCATGGCGCAGCAGGGCGAGCCGCTCCAGCCCTTTTGCGGCGCGCTCACCAGCACGTCGACGCCGGTGGCTTCCATGTCGACCCACATGGCGCCCGAGGCAATGCAGTCGAGCACAAACAGGCCGCCCACCTCGTGCACCGCATCGGCCACGGTTTTGAGGTAGTCGTCGGGCAGGATCATGCCAGCGGCGGTTTCGACGTGCGGGGCAAACACCATGTCGGGCTTGTTGGCGCGAATGCTGGCCACTACCTCGTCCACCGGGCAGGGAATCCACGGCGCCTGCTTGTCGTCACCCACGCGGCGCGCCTTGAGTACCGTGGACTCGCTCGGGATATGGCCCATGTCAAAAATCTGCGTCCAGCGGTAACTGAACCAGCCGTTGCGGATCACCAGCGTCTTCTTGCCGGTGGCAAATTGCCGTGCCACCGCCTCCATGCCAAAAGTGCCGCTGCCGGGCACCAGCACCACTGAGGGGGCGTGGTAAACCTCCTTGAGGATGCTGGAAATGTCTTTCATCACGCCCTGAAAGCGTTGCGACATGTGGTTCAGCGCGCGGTCGGTGTACACCACCGAAAACTCGAGCAGGCCATCGGGATCGATATTGGGAAGAAGTCCGGGCATGAAAAACGCTCCTGGTTATAGTTTGTCAACGGCGATTAGCTTAGCACGAGGAGTGCACCCTGAACACCTGAAGCCCCGGCTTTGCAAGGCGATGACCAAGCAGGCGAACGACCATGCAAATTTAATTGTGCGGCAAGATCAAGGCGTGCTTTAAGCCAAAGCGCTCAAAGTCGCTGTCAAACGTCACCAGCCGCAAGCCACTGGATTGCGCCAGCGCCGCCAGATAGGTGTCTGTCCATAGCCGCGCGGGCGGCTGTGTGCGCTCGAGCAAGTTGCTGATTTCAGCCTCGCATGTCAACGGGTCGGGTAGCAAACCAATTTGCGGCATGGCCCGATAGCTTTGGTAAAGATGCCAGGCGGCGGGCAAGTCGAGCGCACCGGCACCCATCACCTTGGGCTGACACAACAAGCGCACCAGGCCAAGCATGGTGGAGCGGCAAAACCAGGCGCGGGCTTGGGCGCTGGCTGCGGACTCTGCCACCACACTCGCCCAGTAAGCGCGAGCAAAAGCGTGGTGCGGGTGCTCTTGCACCGCCAGCGCCAGCCAGACGTTGATGTCCGGCAGGTCGCCAATGATGCTGGTTGGCAATGACCATGGCAAGCCGGGTGCTTCCTGCACTGACCAGGCGCCGGGTGCCGACTTACTCATCGGCCAGAGCGCTCAAGTTGGCATTGCTTAAATGCGCAGCACTCAAAGCCATGGGCGCACCCAGACTGATGCTTGGCAGATCGCAGGCTTCGGGCACAGGGGACGGCGTGTTGCTGCTGCTCAAGCCGCGTTGCACCAGGCTCAGCACCAAATCGCGCAGGCTTGAGCCCTCCAGGGCCGCTTTGGCCTTCAGGTGACGAAACAAGGGGTCTGGAATATCAAGACTGGTGCGCATATTTGCATTTTTATGCAAATTTACAAAATATGCAAGACGACACCAAGTCAAGCCCTTGACCCGCCAGCCCATCTGTTGCATCCCGGGTTTCATTTTGAGGTGCCCACAGCATAATCTGAGTCAAGATGAACCTGAACCTTGACTTTTTGAGCCTGCCCTTGCTGGGCGCCTCCGCGCTGATTTTTGTCAGCGTGCTGGTGGGGGTTTTCTCAAAAAGAGCGGGCTTCTCTTTTTTGTTGGCTTTTCTGGTCACCGGCATGCTGGCCGGCGTGGACGGCCCGGGCGGCTGGGAGTTCAATGACTACCGCCTCAGCTTCTGGGTGGGCAACATTGCGCTGGTCATCATCCTGCTCGACGGTGGTCTGCGCACCGACTACCCGACCTTTCGCACCGGCTTGAAACCGGCCCTGGTGCTGGCGTCGCTGGGCGTGCTGCTGACCGCCGGTTTCACCGCCGTGGCCGCGGTGTACCTGCTCTCGCTGAGTTGGACCAGCGCCCTGTTGCTGGGTGCGATCGTCGGGTCCACCGATGCCGCGGCCGTGTTCTCACTGCTCAAGACCTCGGGCGTCCAGTTGAATGAGCGGGTCGCCACCACGCTGGAGATCGAGTCGGGCATGAACGACCCGATGGCGGTTTATCTGACGCTCGCGCTGATTGGCGTGGCAACTGCGGCCAGTGCGGGTACCGCCGCCGATTTTTCGTTCGCTACCGTCGGGGGGTCCATGCTGGCGCAGTTTGGCTGGGGCGCGCTGCTGGGCATCGGCATTGGGCGGGTGTTTGCCCTGGTGTTGCCGCGCATCCATCGCCTGGAAGAGTCGGGCGGCGTGATCGCGCTGCTGCTGGCCATGGGCGGCCTGGTCACATTTGCCTTGACCACCTGGGTGGGTGGCTCAGGCTTTCTGGCGGTGTATCTGCTGGGCATCGTGCTGAACCGACGGGCGCCGACCATTGTGAAATCGGCCCTGTCCGCGCTCGACGGCTACGCCTGGCTGTCCCAGGCGCTGATGTTCGTGTTGCTGGGTTTGCTGGTGACGCCCTCGGAGATCGAGGCTTTTGCCTGGCCGGCACTGGGTGTGGCCGCCGTGCTGATGTTTGTGGCCCGGCCGCTGGCCGTGGGCTTGTGCCTGGCGCCCTTGCGCTTCAAACCCAAGGAAATCATCTACATCTCCTGGGTTGGCCTGCGCGGCGCGGTGCCGATTGTGCTGGCGATCTTTCCATTCATGGCCAACTTGCCCGATGCGCGGCTGATCTTCAACGTGGCGTTTGTGGTGGTGCTGGCGTCGCTGTTGCTGCAAGGCAGCACGATTGGCTGGTTTGCACAGCGCATGGGCGTGATGCTGCCCGACAAAGACGACACAGATGCCGTGCGCGCCACGTTTGGCGACTTTGGCCTGCAGGCCAACACCCGGGTGGCCGACTTGTGTGAAATCTACGGCCTGCAGGCACCGCCCGATGCCGACCTGTGTGTGGACGACTGGCTGGCCAAGGCCATCATGCGCCCGGTGGTGGTGGGCGACCAGGTGGCGCTCGATGGGGCCAGATTAAGCGTGCGAGCCATGTCCGGCGGTGTTGTGACCAGCGTCGGCTTGAAGTTGCCGTCATCGTCAGAACCCTTGGACGAATCCGCCTGAATCCCGCACACGGGTGTGCTGCAGCAACCAATCCAGAAAAAACTGTGTTGCCGGCGGGTTGTCGCCGCCCTCGGGCCGCACCAGGTAATAAGCACGTTGGTTCGCCAGCGGCCGGTCACTGGCCACCACCAGTTCGCCGCGCGCCAGTTCCTGCGCAATGAGCAAGCGCGGTACCAGCGCCAGCCCCATGCCGTGCACGGCGGCGGCCACCGTCATCGAAAACAACTCGAAACGTGCGCCTGACAGGGCCTGCGGCGCGGCCACGCCCTGCGCCTCGAACCACTGACGCCAGGCGTCGGGGCGGGTGCTTTGCTGCAGCAGGGGCAGCCCCGCGAGTGCTTCAGGCGTCCCGCCGCCCTGGCCTTGCAGCAGGCTGGGGTGACATACCGGCAGCACCACCTCATCGAGCAATTTGGTGGCCAGGGTGCCGGCCCATTGACTGACCTGCTCGGGTGTGCCGGCAAACAGCGCGCAATCGAAGGGCGTGTCGGCAAACATGAAGGGGCGGGTGCGCGTTTCGATGTGGACGGTGAGCTCGGGCTGCACCCGCTTCAGGTCCGGCAAGCGCGGAATCAGCCAGCGCGTGGCAAAGGTGGGCACCGCTGCCAGATGCAACACGCTGCCGCGCCCCTGCGTGCTCATCACGTCGAGCGTGTCCTGCTCCAGCGCCTGCAGGCGCAGCGCCACCTGCGCGGCGTAGTCGCGCCCGCGCTCGGTCAGCGTGACGCCATGGCGGGTGCGCTTGAACAGCGCCACGCCAACAAAGTCTTCCAGCGCGGTGAGTTGACGTGACACTGCGCCCTGGGTCAGCGCCAGCTCTTGCGCGGCGCGGGTGTAGCTTTGGTGGCGGGCCGCCGCCTCGAAGCAGGCCAGCGCCTGCAGGGATGGGATTTTTCTGCGCATGATGTGCGAAATGTACACACAAATCACGCCAAACAACCTATTTCCAATAGTTTCAGCATCAACATATGAGTTTTTCGCAACTTATCGTGAGAACAAGTCGTTTGCCAAAGGGCCAGCATGGGCGCTACCATTGGCCCATTCAACACTCACTGGAGAACCCGCATGGCCCACGCAAGCTTCAACTGGCAAGACCCTTTTTTGCTCGACAGTCAACTCAGCGACGAGGAGCGCATGATCAAGGAGGCCGCCGCCGCCTACTGCCAGGACAAGCTGCAGCCGCGCGTTATTCAAGCCTTTCGCATGGAGCAAACCGATGCCGCCATCTTCCGTGAAATGGGCGAGCTGGGCTTGCTTGGGCCCACCATCCCTGAAGCCTATGGTGGCCCCGGCCTGAACTACGTGGCCTATGGCCTGATTGCGCGCGAAGTCGAGCGTGTGGACAGCGGCTACCGCTCCATGATGAGTGTGCAAAGCTCGCTGGTGATGGTGCCCATTTTTGAATTCGGCAATGAGGCCACCAAACAAAAATACCTGCCCAAACTGGCCACCGGCGAGTGGATCGGCTGCTTCGGCCTGACCGAACCCAACCACGGCTCGGACCCGGCCGGTATGCTGAGCCGCGCCGTCAGGGTGCCCGGCGGCTACAAACTGTCTGGCAGCAAAATGTGGATTTCCAACAGCCCGATTGCCGATGTGTTTGTGGTCTGGGCCAAAGAAGTGTCAGAGTCCGGCACGGTCGGCCCGATCCGCGGCTTTGTGCTGGACAAGGGTGCGGTCGGTTTGAGCGCGCCAGCGATCCACGGCAAGGTGGGTTTGCGCGCCAGCATCACCGGCGAGATCGTCATGGACGGCGTTTTTTGCCCCGAAGAAAACGCCTTCCCCGAAGTGCAAGGTCTCAAGGGCCCGTTCACCTGCCTCAACAGCGCCCGTTACGGCATTGCCTGGGGCGCCCTGGGCGCCGCCGAAGACTGCTGGTTCCGCTCGCGCCAGTATGTGATGGACCGCCAGCAGTTCGGCCGCCCGCTGGCTGCCAACCAGCTGATTCAAAAGAAACTCGCTGACATGCAAACCGAAATCGCGCTCGGCCTGCAAGGCTGCCTGAGGCTGGGCCGCATGAAGGACGAAGGCACGGCGGCGGTGGAAATCACCTCGATTTTGAAGCGCAACAGCTGCGGCAAGGCGCTCGACGTGGCTAGATTAGCCCGCGACATGATGGGCGGCAACGGCATCAGCGACGAGTTTGGCGTGGCGCGCCATCTGGTGAACCTGGAAGTGGTCAACACCTACGAAGGCACACACGACATCCACGCGCTGATTCTGGGCCGCGCGCAGACCGGCATTCAGGCATTCTGCTGATTCACATGAGCACCCAAACCGCTGCCCTCGCCCACCTCAAGGTCCTCGACCTCTCGCGCGTGCTCGCCGGCCCCTGGTGCACCCAGATGCTGGCGGATTTGGGCGCGGACGTGGTCAAGGTCGAACGCCCCGGCGCGGGCGACGACACGCGCCACTGGGGGCCACCGTTCCTTCAAAGTGCGGATGGCAATGACACCACTGAGGCCACCTACTTTACCGCCTGCAACCGCAACAAACGCGCCATCACGCTCGACATGGCGCAGGCCGAGGGCCAGGCGTTGATTCTGAAAATGGCGGCACAAAGTGATGTGCTGGTGGAGAACTTCAAGGTCGGCGGTCTGAGGCAATACGGGCTTGATTACGCGAGCCTCAAAGCCGTCAACCCGCGCCTGATTTACTGCTCGGTCACCGGCTTTGGCCAGGACGGGCCTTACGCCGAGCGCGCCGGTTACGACCTGATGATCCAGGCCATGAGCGGGCTGATGAGCATCACCGGCCACGCCGACGGCGAGCCTGGCGGCGGCCCGATGCGCATGGGTGTGGCGTTGGTCGACGTGCTCACCGGCATTTACGCCTGCAGCGCCATTCTGGCGGCGGTCGAGGTGCGGCATCGCACGGGTGAGGGCCAGCACATCGACATGGCGCTGCTCGACGTCGGCATGGCGGTGCTGGCCAACCAGGCGGCGGGCTTTTTGAACACCGGCCGTGTGCCGCAGCGCCAGGGCAACACCCACCCCAGCCTCGCGCCTTACCAGACCTTCGAGACCCAAGACGGCAGCATGCTGCTGGCGATCGGCAACGACGGCCAGTTTGCGCGCTTTTGCGACGCCGCCGGCCACCCCGAGTGGGCAAAAGATGCGCGTTTTGCCAGCAACACCCTGCGCGTGAAACATCGTGAGTCACTGGTTCCGATGCTGCAGACGGTGACCCGCACGCGCAGCACGGCGCAATGGATTGCGCTGCTCGAAGACAAGGCGGTGCCCTGCGGCCCGATCAACGACATGGGCCAGGCTTTTGCCGACGCTCAGGTGCAGGCACGCGGTTTACGGGTCGATCAGGTCGTCACCAGCGGCCAGCCGACCGCGGGCGCAGTGGCCTCCATCGCCACGGTGGCGAGCCCGCTGCGCCTGATGGCAACACCGCCGGTGCTGCATCGTCCGCCGCCTGCCTTGGGCGAGCACACCGATGAAGTGCTGGCCGAGTTGGGCCTGGATGCGCTCCAAGTGGCGGGCTTGCGCCAGCGCGGCGTGGTCTGATCAGCTCATACCCCAAACGCAGGACGCCATCGATATCACGCCATAGGTGATATCGCCGGCAATGGCCTGCGCTGCTTCGCCTTCCGTACTGGCCCCGAACGCCACCAGCAGGGGCAAAAAATGCTCTTGCGTAGGGTGGGCGCGCTCGGCATGGGGCGCCCGCACACGGTAATTCAGCAAGGCAGCAACATCGGCGCGGGCCACGGCCTGACCAATCCAGTGGACAAACTCGACCGCATACGCTGCGGCAGGGGAAGCGGGCGACTGAAGCTCGTGCAGGTTGTGCGTCATGCTGCCGGAGCCCAAGATCAGCACCCCCTGGTCCCGCAGTGGTGCCAGTGCCCGGCCCAGCGCCAGCGCACCCGCCGTGTCCAGCTGATGCGGCATCGACAGCTGAAACACCGGAACATCAGCTTGCGGCAACAAATGCAACAAAGGCACCCAGGCGCCGTGGTCCAGGCCACGCTTGGCGTCAGCCGTCACGGCCCAGCCCGCTTGCGCTAACAGGCGCAGCGCCTCCAGGGCCAATGCAGGCTGACCCGGCGCCGGGTACTGCAACTGGTACAGCGCCGCGGGGAAGCCGCCAAAGTCATGAATGGTCTCGGGCTCGGGGGTGGTCAGGACCTGCAGCTCGCGCGTCTGCCAGTGTGGCGACACCACCAGCACGGCCTTGATCCCCTTGAGCTGCTGCCCCAGGGCACGCAGATTGGCGCCCAGCTGCCCGGGGTCGAGGGCAAACGTGGGCGCACCGTGCGAGATGAAAAAAACGGGCGCGCGCTGCGGGCTTGTAGTCATGGCAGTTTCCAGGGTATTTCAGAATAAGAAGGTAAAAGTATGCAAGAGAACGCTGCTCTATCGTTGAAATTAATCGAATTACAACGTGAATCAGATTGAATTCATTTGGATGATACGGCTTCTAGACTTACGGTATTCACATCAGGAAAACCCTGTTCACCCCAACTTTTGAGGATTTATTTTGACTCCAGTCCTGCCTGACCACGCCGCACAGCCCAAGCGCTACAGCACGGTTGCCATCGTGTTGCATTGGCTGCTGGCGCTGGTGATCCTGGCCATGTTTGCGGTGGGCCTTTACATGACCGACCTGCCGTTTTCACCCCAGCGACTGAAACTCTACAACTGGCACAAATGGGCTGGCGTGACCTTTTTGACGCTCACCGTCTTGCGCTTGTTGTGGCGTGTCACACATCGCCCACCGGCGCTGCCCGCGGCGGTGACCCGGACCATGCCGGGCTGGCAAAACCGCGCTTACCACGCCACGCACCACCTGATGTACCTGTTGTTCTTTGCGGTGCCTTTGGTGGGTTGGGCCTACAGCTCGGCTGCAGGCTTCCCGATTGTCTGGTTCGGCCAGATTGCGCTGCCCGACCTGCTGCCGGTGAACAAGGAACTCGCCGAGCTGATCAAGCCGCTGCACAAATGGCTGGCCATCACGCTGATCGGCCTGGCGGGTCTGCACATTGCCGCAGCGATCAAACACCAGTGGGTGGATCGGGACGGCTTGCTGTTGCGCATGCTGCCCAAATTCGATTGATACCCCAACTTTTAACGGAACCCTCACCATGACATTTTTACGCCTGCTTCCTGCGCTCCTGATGACTGCGCTGGCCAGTGCCGCCCTGCCCGTTGCGGCCCAGCAAAAGTTGCTGCCCGCCCAAAGCAGTATCGCGTTCGAGATCAAGCAAATGGGAGTGCCAGTGCAAGGGCACTTCAAAAAGTTTGACGCCCAGATCAATTTCGACGCCACCAAACTCGCATCCAGCAAGGTCAGCTTCACCGTCGACATCACCAGCGCCACGCTGGGTTCGCCCGAAATGGATTACGAGTTGCCCAAAGCGACTTGGTTCAACGCCGTCCAATTCCCGCAAGCCCAATTCACCTCTTCTGCCTTCAAGGCGCTGGGTGGCGGCAAGTACGAGGTGGCTGGCAAGCTCGCCATCAAAGGCCAATCGCGCGAGGTCACGGTGCCGCTTGCAATGACGCAAAACGGCGCCCTGACCACGGCCACCGGCGTGTTGCCGATCAAACGACTGGCTTTCAAAATTGGCGACGGCGAATGGGCCGACACCTCAATGGTGGCCGATGACGTGCAGGTCAGATTCAAGCTCGCGCTCAGCGGCGTGGGCAAGTTATGAACCCGCCTGCATTTTGAACGCGCTTCGTCACTGCGAGCGAAGCGCGGCAGTCCATGCACTTGAAAACCATGGATTGCTTCACTGCGTTCGCAATGACGAATTTGTTGCATTTGTTAATTTTTTTCCCGTCTCATTAACCTTACCCGGAGTTTTTCATGCGTTTATCCTTCATTTCTGCCGCCACCCTGACCCTGCTCGCGGGCATGTCCCAAGCCCAGGCGGCCAGCTACGCCATCGACCCGTCGCACACCTATGTGACCTTTGAGATCAGCCACTTCGGCACCTCGACCAACCGCGGTCGCTTCGACAAAAAAGAGGGCAAAGTAGAGTTTGACCGCGCTGCCAAAACCGGCAAGGTCGAGATCTCAATCGGCACGGCCTCGGTCAACACCGGCTTTGCCAAGTTCAATGAGCACCTGCAAAGCGCCGACCTGTTCGACTCGGCCAAGTACCCCGACGTCAAGTTTGTGTCCGACAAATTCAACTTCAACGGCGACAAGCTGACCGACGTGACCGGCAACTTGACGCTGCTGGGCAAGACCCAGCCGGTCACGCTCAAGGCCGTCAACTTCAATTGCTACGACAGCCCCATGCTCAAGCGCGAAGTGTGTGGCGGCGACTTCGAGACCACCATCGACCGCACCCAGTTCGGCATGAACTACGGGATTGACTGGGGCTTCCCGAAAAACGTGCGTCTGCTGATCCAGGTCGAAGCCGTCAAGCAGTAAGCGCGCACACCTCGCGCCCAAAAGCCTCCACCTGAGTCCAGTCGGTGAACTCAACCACCGCTGTGGGGTCGGTCGGGCCTTTGGTGATGAGCATGATGAGCCGGATCATCTGGCGATCAAAGAAGCCATAGCTGGGGTAGTCGAGCTTGCCCGCAAACACGGCGGTCAGGCGCGGCTGCCAAGCGATGCTTTTCAAAAACTTGCGGCAATACGGGTTGGTGTCTGGCGTGTTCTTGTTGGGTTTGCGCGCCACGATGTTGACCGAGAAGAAGGCGCTGGGACGGCTCTCCAGCAAGGCCTGGTGCCGGGCAATGAACTCGGCCACGATGGGCTGGTGGTGGCCATAGCGAATGCTGGCACCGATCACCACACGGTCGAAGTCGCGCACATCCAGTGCATCCGCCTCTGACAACAAGGCCACCGTGGCCTGCTGCCCCAAGCCCTCCATGACCTGTTTGAGCCGCTCGCAAATGTGCCGGGTGTGGCCGTCTGTGGTGGCATAGGTGATCAAAATGTGTTGTGCAGCGCGTTCTGTCATGGCTTGGCCCGGGTGAAGTCGTGGGTACAAAGTCTAAACGCCGGGCGGCCACCTGAGTTTGCGTCAGGTCACGGCAACTCGATACCTCACAGGGGATGCTCGGTGTAGAACTTGCCACCGTGGTAGAGCAAGGGTGAAATGCCGCCTCGGTGCGCGCAATGCTCGACCTCGCCGACAAAAATCACATGATCACCTTCGGTGTAGCGGCTGCGGTTGAAACACTCGAAGGTGGCCACGGCACCGGCCAGCAGGGGCGCGCCGCAGGCCCCCTCGACAAATTCCACATCGGCAAAACGGTCCAGTCCGCGCGTGGCAAAACGCAGCGCCAGCGCCTGCTGGTCGGCCGCCAGGATGTTGATGGCGTAATGCGAACCCTTACGAAAGGCCTCCATCGAGGACGCTGCCTGTGACAGGCTCCACAGCACCAGGGGCGGCGCAAGCGACACCGAGTTGAACGAATTCGCAGTCAGGCCCACCAGGTGACCATCGGGCGCGCGCGCCGTGACAATGGTGACGCCGGTGGCGAACATGCCCAGGGCAGTGCGGAATTCGGTGCTGGAAAAAAGGGGAGGAAGGGCGCTCAGGCTCTGGGATTTCAAAAACATACCCCCGCAATTTAACCGATAACGCATCCACGCTGCAGACCAGCGGGTAATGCAGTGAAAAACCCGCCACCCAGCTGCCATGGTGCTGAGAGCGCATCGACCCGAGGGTATTCCCCTGTACATGCATGCATTTGTTCAAATACAATGGGCTTGCCGTTCTTTTTACCAGCAATCAGAACAGCAAGCGAGTTAGGAGCCCTTCGGGGCTCCCTTTTTTTGAGTGCTTAAACTTTGGGCAGGCGCTGCAATTGCAACTGTGCCAGCGCGCTGTACAAGGGCACGCACAGCAGGCGCGAGACGCCGCTGGCCACCACCGCCGTGGCCATCAGGCTCAGCACCATTTGGTGGCCGGCCACCATTTCCATGACGATGATGAACGAGGTCAGCGGCGCCTGGGTAACGGCTGCCAGAAAACCCACCATGCCCAGCGCGATCAGGGTGGGGGCATCAGCATAACCAAAGAACTGCGCCATGTCGTTACCCAGAGCACCACCAATCGACAGCGCGGGCGCAAAGATGCCTCCAGGCACACCGGACCAGGCCGTGATCCAGGTCGCCATGAACTTCAGCAACACATACAGCGGCGAGGTGTCGTCGGTGCCTTCCAGCATGGCTCGGCTGTGGGCGTAGCCGGTACCAAAAGTGTTGCCATGGCTGACCAAGCCGATGACGGCAATGGCAAGGCCACAGGCGGCGGCAAAGGCCACCGGGCGGCTTTTGCGCCAGCGGCTGAAGCGGTCGCCCGAGTCACCCCGGATTGACACCAGCAAGACCCGTGCAAACACCCCGCCTGCCAGACCGCAGAGCAAGGCCACGGCCAGGCCCGGCAGCAGCAGCGCCATGCCCAGGTTTTCCACCTTGATCACGCCGAAATAGGTGGCGTTGCCATAAATTGACACCGCCATGAGGCCGCTCAGCACAATGGCCGCCAGCAGCAGGCCGCTGGAGCGTTGTTCGGGTTTGCGCGACAGCTCTTCGATGGCAAACATGACGCCGCCCAGCGGGGTGTTGAAGGCCGCCGCAATGCCGGCGGCGCCGCCGACCATCATGAGGCCGTGCTCGGACACCTGCGACCTGTCGGGCAACCAGCGCCGCGCATGGTGCATGACCCCGGCGGCAATCTGCACCGACGGGCCTTCGCGCCCAAGCGACAAGCCCGCCAACAGACCCCAGGTGGACAGTGCCATTTTGGCAATGGTGAGCTTGACCGACACAAACAAACCGCGGTTGGCCGGCGACACACTGCTGTCCAGCGCGGCCATCACTTGCGGAATGCCCGAACCCGCACTGCCCATGGCATAACGCCGCATGACCCAAACAATGGCCGCCGTGCACACCGGTGTCCAGAGCAGCGGCATCCACCATTGCTGATGGCGCACATGCTCGAAGGTTTCGAAAGCCAGTTCGGTCATCCAGGTGAACGCCACCACGGTGAGCCCAGCCAGGGCGGCAAACACCATCACCAGCACACGCCCGGCCCAGACGCGCCAGTCAATCACCTCTTTGTGAATGGCTTGAAAGATTTCGTCGCTTTTGACGTCAGAGTGCATCGGTTTCATGGGGTGGATGACATGCCTTGGGCGATGGCAAATCAGGACAGATTGTGGGGGCAAAGAACATTGCAACAAGCGTATTTAAGGATAATGCCGCCCAAGCCCCCACCCTGTTGGCGGCGGGCCACAGTTAACACAAAGGAAAAGCGTCATGATCAAAGTCGGGCTGGTAGGTTTTGGCAAGGCGGGGCAGGCGGTGGCGCAGGTGCTGCAGGACGACCCGCGTTATGAGCTGTGCTGGATTGCGCGCCGCTCTGCTGACGCACCCGCAAACGCCGCGCTGGCCCCCAATATTCCCATGGCGGCCCTGGCATCGAACGATGACTGGGGACACTGGCTGGATGCCCACCCGGTGGACGCGCTGGTCGACTTTTCACAGCCCGAGAGCCTGCACCTTTACGGCGAACAGGTGCGAAGCAGGGGCTTGATGCTGGTGAGTGCCATTTCAGCCTACAGCGACGCCGACCTGGCCTACGCGCGAACTCTGGCCACAGACGCACGCGTGCTGTGCTCGCCCAACATCACGGTGGGTATCAATTTTTTGATCATGGCGGCGCGGCTGCTGCGCAAAATCGCGCCGCTTGCCGACGTTGAAATTGTCGAGCAGCACTTCAGGGAAAAGCCCGAGGTGTCGGGTACGGCGCGCAAAATTGCGCAAAGCATTGACGTCGACGAGGACCACATCACCTCACTGCGACTCGGCGGAATTGTGGGGCACCATGAGGTGATATTTGGCTTTCCGTTCCAGACCGTGCGGCTGATTCACAACTCGATCGAACGGCGCGCTTTTGGCACCGGTGCCGCTTTTGCTTTGGCCGAACTGGTGCATTGCGAAAACGGGTTTTACACCTTTGACGACCTGATGATGCGCATGGTGCAAAAAGAGTTGCTGGCCGAACCGCAATCACACTAAATTCACCTGTCTGGCATCTGGTTCGGGCCTATGATGTCTGGCTAACGCTTCAGTTCAAAGAGTCTTTATGCCGCGAACCCTCGCTCACGCCAAGCCATCCAACCAATCCAATCAGGTGCTGCGCCGCTTCCGGGTGGTTTTTAACGCGGTTCGCAGCCACTTCAAACAGATCGAAAAACAGGTGGGTCTGGGCGGCGCACAGGTCTGGGCGCTGAGCGTGATCCGTGACCAGCCCGGTATCGGCATGGGCGAGCTGGCCAAGCGCATGGACGTGCACCAGTCCACCGCCAGCAACCTGGTACGTGCCCTGCAGTACAAGGAATTGATTCGCATGGACAAGGACGAGCAAGACAAACGCCATGTGCACCTGTACACCACGCCCCCGGCGTTGCTGTTGCTGGCCAAGGTGCCGGGGCCGCTTGAAGGCGTTTTACCGGCCGCGCTGGACGAGCTGAGTCCACAAACCCTGCAACGCCTGGACCACGACCTGGGCGAGCTGATCGCCCTGCTCAAGGCAGACGAGACCGCTGGCCGGATTCCGCTGGCGCAGTTGTAATCCGGCTTAGGCAAAAAAAACGGGCCTTAGCCCGTTTTTTTGTCGCCAGAATTTACTTCTTGGCTTCAGTGAGCTTTTTGCACTCTTCGACCATCTTTGCATCAGCCGTCTTGGGATCCAGTTTTGCGCAGGCAGCCAATTTTTCTTCCATGGCCTTCGGGTCTTTCATGGCACCGCCGTGCGAACCAGCAAAAGAAACCGTAGCAAACGCAGTCAAAGCCAAAGCAGACAATAATTTCAGCATAGAAATCTCCGTTATCAAACAAGCGAAAACGCCCAAACCGGACGCGGCGCGAATATACCCCAAGCATGACCCTTCTTATCGCGACCAATAGCAAGCTGTGTCAGGGCATAAGGTTGTTGTCTATTGGGCTGACCCTGAGCACAGGTTTGACTGCACTGCAAGCCGCCCCGCGCACGCCGACCACTGACAGCGAAGTGCTGGAAAAATTACCCATGCGCCCCGGCGACGGCATGGCCCGCGAGCTTGGCGTTTTGCGCACCGCGCTGGCCACCAAGCCTGCCGAGGCCAGTGCTGCCAGCGCTCTGGCGCAAGCCTACTTTGACCTGGCCATGGCGCGCGGCGACCCGCGTTACGTGGGCTCCGCCGAGGCGGTGCTGGCCACTTTTGAGGCGCGCATGACAGCCGATCTGCTGTTGGTGCGCGGCCAGCTCAGGCAGTACCGGCACCAGTTTGAAGAGGCGCTTGAGGATTTTGCAGCAGCCTTGCGGCTGGACGCCGGCCTGGCCCAGGCCCATGCCTGGCGCGGTGCCATTTTTCTGGTGCAGGCCAAATACCCCGAGGTCCGGCAGGAATGCACGGCCCTGCACACCCTGGGGCGCGAGGCACTGGCGGGCGCTTGCATGGGCTTGCTGCAAGCCTACAGCGGCCAGTTACAGGCCGCGCAAATCACCCTGCAACGGGCGCTGCAACTCAGCCCCGACCCGTCAAGTCAGCTTTGGCTGCTGACGCGCTTGGGCGAAGTGGCCGGCTGGCGCGGCCAAGGCGCCCAGGCCGAAGCCCACTACAAAGCGGCATTGGCGCTGGGGCTGGACGACGGTTACCTGCTGGCTGCCTGGAGCGACTACCTGCTCGATGCCGGGCGCTGGGCGGAGGTGGTCAAGCTGCTGGCTTCGTGGGAATCATCAGACGGTTTGCTGCTGCGCCTGGCTGAGGCCGAAACCTTGCTCAAGCTGCCGGCGGCGGCCAGACACACCCAAGCCCTGGCCGACCGCTTTGCCGCTGCCGGTTTGCGTGGCGACGTGACCCACCGCGCCGAAGAAGCCCGATTCGAGTTGCGCCTGCGCGGCCAAGCCGCCAAGGCCCTGGCGCTGGCGCAAGCCAACTACCAGGTGCAGCGCGAGCCGCGCGATGCCCGCATTTTGCTGGAGGCGGCTGTGGCCGCGCGCCAGCCCGACAGTGCCCAAGCCGCGCTGGACTGGCTGCGCAGCAGCGGGTTTGCAGACCCTCGCCTGCGGTCTTTGGCGAAAACTTTGTCCGGTGGCGCGCCATGAACCCGGAAACCATCGCGGCGGGGGCGCCGCTCCTACAGGGAGCCTGCCCTTGGTCAAGACGTATGGCCCATGTCCTCATGGGCCTGCTCCTCTGGCTTGGCCTGGGCGCCAACGCCTGGGCGCACAAGGCCAGCGACAGCTACCTGGCGCTGGCGGTGCAAGGCCAAAGTGTGAGCGGCCAATGGGACATTGCGCTGCGTGACATCGACTTTGCCATTGGCCTGGACAGCAATGGCGACGGCAACATCACCTGGGGCGAGCTGCGCCAGCGCCATGCGGCCGTGTCAGCCTGGGCCTTGGGGCGCTTGAACCTGCAACGCGGGGGCCCATGCGAAATCAAGGTGACGCAGCACCAGGTGGATGAACACACCGACGGCGCTTATGCCGTGCTGCACCTGGCCGGGCAATGTCCGGCCCCAGATGGCGACCTGAGGCTGGGCTACCGCCTGCTGTTTGACCTGGACGCCTTGCACCGGGGTTTGCTCAAGCTCACGCTGGACAGCCAAACCCACAGCGCGGTGCTGGCACCCGAGCGCACAGCCCAGGTGTTCCAAGCCACCGGCAGTTCACGCCTGGCGCAATTCGGCCAGTACCTGGTGGAGGGCGTCTGGCATATCTGGATCGGTTTTGACCACATCCTGTTTTTGCTCGCGCTGCTGCTGCCTGCGGTGCTGGTCTACCAGGCCAAAAGCTGGCGTGCCGTGGCAGGTTTTGGCGAGGCGCTGCGCGAGGTGCTGTGGGTCGTGACCGCATTTACCGCGGCCCATTCCATCACACTCACGCTGGCCGCGCTCCGGCTGGTGGAACTGCCGTCACGGCTGGTGGAGTCGGCCATTGCGCTGTCGGTGGTGCTGGCTGCGGCCAACAACCTGCGGCCAGTGGTGACGCAGCGGCGCTGGCTGGTGGCCTTTGGTTTTGGCCTGATTCACGGCTTTGGCTTTGCCAGTGTGCTGGCCGATCTGGGGCTGCCGCAAGACGCTCTGGTGCTCTCCTTGCTCGGCTTCAACCTGGGTGTTGAACTGGGGCAATTGGCCATTGTGCTGGTGTTTTTGCCGCTCGCCTACGGGCTGCGCCACAGCGCTTTCTATCGCCAGGGCGTGTTTGTGGGTGGCTCGGTGCTGACCCTGTTGGTCGCCCTGGTCTGGCTGCTGGAGCGGCTGTTTGACCTCCAGCTGATCAGCGCCTGACGCCCTCTGTCAGGCGGGCGAACCCAGCGTTTCCCAACGCTCCAGCGCGGTCATCAGGGCCTCGTCGATCTGGGCGCTGCGGGTGGCGAGTTTCAGCGCGCGGGCATTGTCGATGGCGTACAGGCTGCCGTCGGCGAGCAATTCGGCAATCTCCTTTTGCTCGGTCTCCAGCGCCGCAATCAGGTCAGGCAAGGCATCGAGCTCGCGCTGTTCCTTGAAACTGAGCTTGCGGGTTTTGGCGGAGGATGCACTGGCAATGGGCGAAGACGGGGCCGCTGGTGCGGGCGCAGTGACGCTGCTTGACGCCGAAGCTTGCGCCTTGGCCGCCAAATCGCGCTCGTAATGAAATGGCTGCGCGCCTTTTTGACCCTTGCTTTTGGCGATCTCGTTGGCGCGTTTGGTCTGGGTCAACCAGTCGGTCACACCGCCCTCGTACTCGCGCCATTTGGCGTCGCCCTCATAGGCAATGGTACTGGTGACCACGTTATCAAGAAAAGTACGGTCGTGACTGACCAGAAACACCGTGCCTTCAAAGTTTTGCAGCAGCTCTTCGAGCAATTCCAGCGTGTCGATGTCGAGGTCGTTGGTGGGCTCATCGAGCACCAGCACATTGGCCGGCCGGGCAAACAGGCGCGCCAACAGCAAGCGGTTGCGCTCGCCACCGCTGAGCGATCGCACCGGCGAATTGGCGCGCGCGGGACTGAACAAAAAGTCGCCGAGGTAACTTTTGACGTGCTGGCGCCGGTTGCCAATCTCGATCCACTCGCTGCCCGGGCTGATGAAGTCTTCCAGCGTGGCATCCAGATCCAGCGCGTTGCGCATCTGGTCGAAGTAGGCCACGGTGATGTTGGCGCCCTGGCGCACCGTGCCCCAGGCGCTCTCGCCCGAACCGGGCTTGGGCGCGTTGGCCGGCGCGGGGTCGGCCTTGAGTTCACCCAGAATCAATTTGAGCAAGGTGGTCTTGCCGGCGCCATTGGGCCCAAGCAGGCCGACCTTGTCGCCACGCAGGATGACCGTGGAGAAGTCATCCACAATTTTGCGCTCGCCAAAGCTTTTGGAAACGTGGGTCAGCTCCGCCACCAGTTTGCCGCTGACGGCACCGCTGGCCACGTCAAGCTTGACGCTGCCCAGCGCCTCGCGCCGCGCCTCGCGGTTGGCGCGCAGCACGGCCAACTGGTTGATGCGCCCCTGTGCCTTGGTGCGGCGTGCTTCCACCCCGCGGCGGATCCAGACCTCTTCTTGCGCCAGCAGCTTGTCGGCGCGCGCGTTGATCACCGCCTCCTGCGCCATCTGTTCTTCTTTTTGCAGCAGGTAAGCCGCAAAGTTGCCGGGGTAACTCAGCAGCTTGCCCCGATCCAGTTCGACGATGCGGGTCGCCACATTGTCCAAAAACGAGCGGTCGTGGGTGACGGTGATGATCGAACCCTTGAAATCGCACAGCAGACCTTCCAACCACTCGATGCTGTCCAGATCCAGGTGGTTGGTCGGCTCGTCGAGCAGCAGCACGTCAGGCGCTGCCACCAGCGCCTGGGCCAGCGCCACGCGCTTCTTGTTACCGCCTGAGAGCGTGCTGATGCGTGCATCGGCGTCCAGGTGCAGCCGGTGCATGGTCTCGCCCACGCGCTGCTCCCAGTTCCAGCCGTCCAGTGATTCAATTTCGCTTTGCATCGCGTCCAGGTCGCCGTGGCCCTGGGAATACTCGTCGATGAGTTCGCGCACCCGGGCCAAACCCGCGCTGACGGCCTCGAACACGGTGGCGTCAGAGTCCAGCTGCGGCTCCTGCGCCACATAGGAAATTCGGGTGTTGCCCTGCACTTGCAGGGTGCCGTCGTCGGGCTTGTCCAGCCCGCCCAGAATCTTGAGCAGCGAAGATTTGCCCGCGCCGTTGCGGCCGATCAGGCCGACGCGCTCCTGCGTTTCCAGTGAAAAAGTGGTGTGATCCAGCAGCGGGACGTGTCCGAAAGCCAGTTGTCCGTCAAGGAGTGTGATAAGTGCCATGTGGCGCGCATTATCCCCTGCCCCGCGCTCGCCTCATGGCCAGGGGACCGACTTAGCCCAACAGCGTGTCAGGATGAACACAGGCATAACCCAGCGCGCTGGCCACCGCCTCATACGTCACCTGTCCGTGGGCCACATTGAGGCCGTTTCTCAGATGCGCGTTGTCTTTGAGCGCCTGCTTCCAACCCTTGCCAGCCAGCGCCATGGCGTGACCAATGGTGGCATTGTTGAGCGCAAAGGTGCTGGTGCGCGCCACCGCACCCGGCATGTTGGCCACGCAGTAATGCACCACCCCATCGACCACAAAGGTGGGCTCGGCATGGGTGGTGGCGTGCGAGGTCTCGAAGCAGCCGCCCTGGTCAATTGCCACATCGACCACCACCGCGCCTTGCTTCATGCGCGAGATCATGCTGCGCGTGACCAGCTTGGGTGCGGCTGCGCCGGGAATCAGCACACCGCCCACCACCAGTTCGGCGTCCAGCACCGCGTCTTCGACGCTCTGGGCCGTGGAATAAACAGTGTGGATGCGGTTGCCAAAAATCAGGTCCAGCGGGCGCAGGCGGTCGACATTTTTGTCCAGCACCGTCACCCGGGCGCCCATGCCAACCGCCATTTGCACGGCGTGCATGCCGACCACCCCGGCGCCCAGAATCACCACATGGCTGGCAGGCACACCGGGCACACCGCCCAGCAGCACGCCCATACCGCCCTTGGACTTTTCCAGGTGCGCAGCACCGGCCTGCACCGCCATGCGCCCGGCCACCTCGCTCATCGGCGCCAGCAAGGGCAGGCCACCACCCGGGCCGGTGATCGTTTCATAAGCGATGCACACCGCACCAGACTTGACCAGCGCCGCCGTCTGCGCCGGGTCGGGCGCCAGGTGCAGGTAGGCGTACAAAATCTGGCCGGGGCGCAGCATGGCGCACTCGTGGGCTTGCGGCTCTTTCACCTTGACGATCATCTCGGCCTTGGCGAAGACCTGCGCCGCATCCTGGGCCAGGGTGGCGCCTGCGGCCAGATACTGATCGTCGCCCAAGCCGATGGCGGCGCCCGCACCGGTCTGCACCAGCACCTGATGGCCGTGTTGGGTCAGCTCGCGCACACTGGCCGGGGTCAGGCCAACGCGGTATTCATGGTTCTTGATTTCCTTGGGCAGTCCGATCAGCATACGCACCTCCATGAAACGGAAAATCCGAAGTGTCCGTCAAACCGCCTGACAATGTCGACCTGTTTGTTCAACCCACTGCAAGTTTTGCCAACCACCCTGCCGCCCGCCGCGCCACCGCCACCATCGCGCCCCCGCTGGGTGCGCTGGGTCTGGCTGATTTGTGGCGCGCTGTGCCTGCTCCTGGGTACCATCGGCATCGTGCTGCCACTGTTGCCCACCACCCCTTTTGTGCTGTTGGCCGCCTATTGTTTTTCTCTGGGCAGTGCGCGCTACGAGCAATGGCTACTCATGCACCCACGCTTCGGCCCGATGGTGCGGGACTGGCGCAGCCAGCGCGCCGTGCCGCTGCGCGCCAAACAACTTGCCTGGGGCACCATGACACTGAGCTCGTTCATCGCCTGGTGGTTCATGCCTTCGAGCATCGGCTGGATACCGGGCGCCTGCTGTGCGCTGGTGGCGCTCTGGATGTGGCGCCTGCCGACGTCGCACCAGCGCTGATCCATTGACTGCTCGCAACATGGCGGCCACCAAGGCGACTTCAGGGTAAGTATGGCTGATGATGTGCCAAGCATCTATGCCAGTTCGCCCTTGCAGCTAGCTTCCCATCTGCATCAGGCCATCAAGACTCACCATCTAAACACCTCAGACGGTTCGGTAAGGCTATCGATCAGGCTTTGGCAGTCACTCACGTGGGAATCGATCAAGACGATGTGGGTGGCCATGACGATGCTTTCAGTTTGCCAGTTGCGCCCTCACTGGCGCGCCAATTCCTGGGGTACTCTTGTCTCGGCGCGGATTTTGAACTCATGGACTAAATGATTTCTAACTTGATCGACTGCCCTGAGATTTAGGCCGAATTGCGTCCCTGCCACAGGTCGTCAGGTGAGCAAATGAAATGGGCATTGGCACCACTAACGGGTTACGGTTCAATTGGGGGGGGCAGCAAGTGGCCTCAGTTGCGACAGCAGCACAGGAATCTCTTGTGTTGCAGCCACCCAGACCATATCCAGGTCAATCTCAAAATAGGCATGTACCAGCCGGTTGCGCATACCAACGATGGCTCGCCACGGAATGTGTGGATATTCTTCACGAGTTTCCTCGGTGACCTTGCTGGCGGCCTCGCCCACAATTTCAACCGCCCGCACCACGGCAAACAAAAGCATCTCGTCCGAGGCTAAAGCACTGCGTTCGCGCCCGGCAATAAATCGTAACAAGGCCTCACAAGCCTCAATCATGTGCAGAATACGCACCCGATCATCAGCGCGCATATTGCACCTGCGCTGTGCGGACCACCTCGTCACGAAAATGACGCGACAAGTCGCCGGGTGTACGCATATCAACCTTTTGTCCACCAAGCAAGTCTGACAACTCCAACTCCATACTGGCCACGCCCAGCAAACCTGGCGTGTGGTTTATCTCAAATTCCACCAGCAAATCTATGTCACTGTCTGGCCGGGCTTGACCCTTGAGTTGCGAACCAAACAAAGCCAGACGACGGATACGTTGCTTCAGGCAAAAGCGTGCCAGGGTATCGGCATCAAGTTTCAGACTGGGGTGCATCACATTCCTCCACTCAACGGTGTCGATTGGTGCCACTTGTTGAATGGCCTCTACGCAAAAAGCCTGCTACTTGGAGAAGAGCAGGCTTTTAATATACGGCATCTGGTGCCCGGGGCCGGAATCGAACCGGCACTCCTTTCGGAGGGGGATTTTGAGTCCCC
>CAZIGL010000029.1:0-39582 GCA_964538895.1 uncultured Rhodoferax sp. | reverse complement strand
ATTCTAGCACGCCTTTTTTGCGTTTTTCTTAGAAATTTTTAAGATTTCTAAGAAAGTTCCTATTTGGAAAGGTTTTTTCGTTCACTGTGATCAGCGAAGCTCTGCATTGTGCCATGACTTCGCATCACATTTGGTGCACTTGAGGCAGATTGCATCAATCCGGCGCTGGTAGACTGCGTTTTTGGTCTTCGTGTCTTCAATTATGATTTTCATTACCGGCGGAGCTGGTTTCATCGGCTCTCACTCTTGCTTAGAGCTGCTCACCGCGGGATGCTCTGTCACAGTTTTTGACAACTTTTGCAACAGTCGGCCTGAGGCATTGGCCAGAGTCCAGGAAATTACAGGGAAGGCGCTGACCGTCATTCAGGGTGACATCCGCGATCGTCCCCACCTTGAATCCGCATTGAGAACAAGTGGCGCCAGTGCTGTGGTTCATTTTGCAGGCCTCAAGGCCGTTGGTGAATCCGTGCAGATGCCGCTCACTTATTACGATAACAATGTCGTCGGGACACTGAGTCTTTTGCAGGCCATGCAAAATTGTCAAATCAAGATTCTGGTGTTCAGCTCTTCGGCCACTGTTTATGGCAACCCTCAATACCTGCCGCTTAACGAAGACCACCCACTTTCAAGCACCAACCCCTACGGACAGACCAAGTTGGTCATAGAGAACATGCTGCGCGATCTCCAGCACAGCGATGCCACCTGGCGTATTGGCATATTGCGCTATTTCAATCCGGTCGGTGCACATGCCAGCGGCTTGATTGGTGAAGACCCACAAGGCATCCCGAACAACCTGCTACCTTATGTGGCACAGGTAGCCGTAGGCAAACGCGAATTTTTGAACATTTGGGGAAATGACTATGACACGCACGACGGTACCGGTGTGCGGGATTACATCCATGTTGTAGATTTGGCGCTGGGTCACTTGGCTGCATTACACAAATTGGAGAGTCAATCGCAGTGTTTTACGGTCAATCTGGGAACAGGCGTAGGCTATAGCGTTTTGGATGTGGTAAGCGCCTTCGAGCAAGCCAGCGGCAAACCTATCGCTCGAAACCACTCGCCACGACGGGCTGGCGATGTCGCCAGTTGTTACGCTGACCCAAGACATGCCCAGGAACTCCTGGGCTGGCGTGCCCAGCGAGACCTCGCAACCATGTGTCAGGATGCTTGGCGCTGGCAAAGCAAGAACCCGAATGGGTACAGTGGCCCTTAATATTGGGTCCCTGCGGGAGCTGAAGTCAAGCCCACCAATGGGAGCCCTCATCAGGGCTTACAGCTTGATTCTGGTAACCGGGCAGGGAGCCATGGTGATGCCGCGCAAGGATTGCCACACCAAGACCAGAAATTTTCCCATCTGGACCAACATTGGCCACGTCAATGGCAACCATATCTGCAAAGGCGCCCGACTGGTGCGCACACTTTGTTTTAATACACTCGCAGCGCTGCAGATATGCAATTCACCGACATGATCGGGGTACCAATTAATTGCGTTGACCACACTGGAGAGACGCTCTATCGTGGCAACGAAAGCGCCCAATTGCGCTGGGGTAGTGTCCGCACATTCATTTTCACTTTGATTGATTTTCAACATGACTACACCCGTTTTAATTCAGCCCGTGGTTTTATCTGGTGGCTCCGGTACCCGCCTGTGGCCCCTGTCGCGCGAAAAATACCCCAAACAGTTACTCAGCCTGGTCGGAGAAGACTCGCTGTTGCAAGCCACGATCCGGCGCGTACAAGGCTCGCCTGGTGTCGAACTGGTGCCACCCATGGTTGTCTGTAACGAAGAGTACCGTTTTGTCATCGCAGAACAACTGCGCTTGCTGGGCCAAAGTGGCACCGTGGTGCTGGAGCCGTTTGGCAGAAACACAGCCCCGGCCCTGACACTGGCTGCACTGTCAGCCAACCATGACCAATCTGATCCGGTGCTGTTGGTCATGCCGGCCGACCATGTGATCACCGATGTGCCTGCGTTTCAAAAGGTGGTGAGTCAAGGCGCGTCACTGGCAGCCAAAGGTGTCGTGGTGACTTTTGGTATCCAGCCTGACGCGCCGGAAACGGGCTATGGCTACATCCAATCCGGCGCACCTTATGGCGCGGCAGACAGCACAGAGGCTTGTCTGATTGCCCGTTTTGTTGAAAAACCTGACCTGCTGACGGCGCAGTCGTACCTGGCGGATGGCAGCTACTTGTGGAACAGCGGCTTATTCATGATGCGCGCCTCCGTCTGGTTGTCGGCCATGGGCGTTTGCCGTCCTGATATTTTGCTGGCTTGCCAGGCAGCCTGGGCCCAAGGCAAAGCCGACGCCGAATTTGTACGTGTCGACCGGTCGGCTTTTGCGAACTGTCCAAGTGACTCCATTGACTACGCGGTGATGGAGCGACTGGCTGGGGCCGTGAGTCCAAATGCAGCCACACTCCCCCCGGGCGTGGTGCTGCCCTTGCAAGCAGGCTGGTCTGACGTGGGTGCTTGGGATGCCTTGTGGCAAGTGCTGCCCAAGGACAGCCAGGGCAACGTTTCGCAGGGCGATGTTTTGCTGCAGGATTGCGAAAACACGCTGGCCTTGTCAGAAGGTCGGCTGATCGCCTGCGTCGGTGTGAGCGATCTGGTGGTGGTGGAAACAGCAGATGCCATCCTGGTGTCACACAAGGACAAAACCCAGCATGTCAAAAAGATTGTTGATACGCTCAAGACCCAGGGCCGCTCCGAGGGCAGCATCCACCGCAAGGTATTTCGGCCTTGGGGCTGGTACGACGGGGTCGATGCCGGCGAACGCTTTCAGGTCAAGCGCATTGTGGTCAAACCGGGTGGCACCTTGTCTTTGCAAATGCACCATCACCGCGCCGAGCACTGGATTGTGGTCAGCGGCACAGCACGTGTCACCTGCGGTGAAAAAATATTTTTATTGTCAGAAAACCAATCCACATTCATTCCCCTGGGCACCACCCACCGGCTGGAAAACCCGGGGCGGGTCGCGCTGGAGATGATCGAGGTGCAGTCCGGGTCTTACCTGGGCGAAGACGACATCGTGCGCTTTGAGGACGTTTACGGGCGCTAAACCCGTAAACTGTTAATCTGCCAGCCCCATCCGCTGGCAGATCTCCAGCGTGGCAGCACTCTGATTCATGCTGTAAAAATGCAAACCGGGTGCCCCGCCCGCCTTGAGTTGTTCGCACAAATCCGTCACCACGTCGAGGCCAAAGGCCTTGATGGATGCGGTATCGTCGCCAAACCCCTGCAGCCGCAGCCTGATCCAGCGTGGAATTTCGGCACCGCAGGCGTCACTGAAACGCATCAATTGCGACGAACTGGCAATTGGCATGATGCCCGGCACCACAGGAATTTGCACACCCAGCGCATCGGCGTCCTCAACAAAACGAAAGTAAGCATCCGAGTTGTAAAAATATTGGGTGATGGCTGAATTGGCACCCGCCTGCACCTTGGTGGCAAAGGCCTTCAGGTCGCTCTCGGCTGATTTCGCTTGCGGATGAATTTCCGGGTAGGCCGCGACTTCGATATAAAAATCATCGGGCATTTCCGCACGAATAAAGGCCACCAGATCGCTGGCGTAATGAAACTCACCCCCCGTGCCATAGCCGCTTGGCAAGTCACCGCGCAAGGCCACCAAGCGCTTGACACCCATCGCTTTTAGCGTGGTGAGCTGCTCGCGTACGCCGGCGCGTGTGGCGCCAATGCAGGAAAAATGCGACGCAGCGTTCACGCCCTCGCTCAGGATGTCACGCACCGTGCTGAACGTGCCCTCCTGGGTGGATCCGCCAGCACCGAAAGTTACAGAGCAAAACTCGGGCTTGAGCACATAAAGCTGCTGGCGCACAAGGCGCAATTTCTCTACACCTTCAGGCGTTTTGGGCGGGAAAAATTCAATGCTGACGGGAAAACGTACGTTAGAAGTCATGGCTGGCGCCTTCAGGAAATCAATTTAAAAAGTACCGGCGCCAGCAGTCATGGATTGCGGATCAGTCCGCAATGACACACCCGCCTTGCGATTCGTACGGTGCTGTAGGGAATTCAGGCTTTGGTCGCGCAAATGAAAAACTCACGGTTGCCGTCCCCACCGGTAATCGGCGAGTCAAACCAATGGGTCACCTGCAGACCCAGCTCGGCACAGGCTTCACGCAAGCGTTGTTCAACAACGAGGTACATGCCAGCGTCTTTCACTATGCCACCCTTGCCCACCTGGCCTGGTTGCAACTCAAATTGAGGCTTGACCAAGGTGAGTAGCGAACCACCCGCTTTGAGAAGCGGCACCACCGCCGGCAACACCAGCGTCTGAGAAATAAACGACAGATCGGCTACGACCAGGTCAAACTCGGGCGCAAAGTCAAAAGCAGCTTCGCCACCAGATTCAGCTTCGGCAAGATCAAATTGACCGTCAGCCCCGGTGCTATCTTCAAAGGCAGCCAGCAGGTCAGCTGCCTCCAGCGCACGCGCATTGACACCTTCGACGCACAACACACGGGGGTCCGCGTGCAGCTTGGGGTGCAACTGGGCACTGCCCACATCGACACCCACCACGAAAGCAGCCCCCTGTTGCAGCAGGCAGTCAGTGAAGCCGCCCGTGCTTTGACCGACATCCAGGCATTGAAAGCCGGCAACAGACAGGCCGACACGCTGCAGCGCAGCTTCCAGTTTGAGGCCGCCGCGCGATACGTAACGCGCCTCGGAATCGTCGAGCAGACGCACCGGCGCATCCTCTGGCACCTCGTCACCATTTTTGGCGACACGACGCCAGCCATCGCCCTGCTGCCATTCCACGCCCCCGGCAATCAGGCGCTGGGCCTGAGAGCGGGTGCTGGCCAAGCCACGATGTACCAGAAGTTGATCAATGCGCATGGGTTGCTTAGTAACGGTAGCTGTCGGCTTTGTACGGACCGGCCTTGCTGACGCCGATGTAGGCGGCTTGCTCGTCGGTCAACTCGGAAAGTTGGGCGCCCACTTTGGTCAGGTGCAAGCGTGCCACTTTTTCATCCAGATGCTTGGGCAACACGTAGACCTGGCCGACCTTGTAGCTTTTGGGCTTGGTGAACAACTCGATTTGCGCAATGGTCTGGTTGGCAAAGCTGGAACTCATGACAAAGCTGGGGTGACCGGTGCCGCAACCCAGGTTTACCAACCGGCCTCTGGCCAGCAAAATGATGCGCTTGGCGGGCTTCTTGCCCTTGGCCGGGAAAATCACGTGGTCCACCTGGGGCTTGATCTCTTCCCACTTGCACTTGGACAGCGATGCCACATCGATTTCATTGTCAAAGTGGCCAATGTTGCAGACGATGGCCTGGTCTTTCATGGCGGCCATGTGCTTGTAGGTGATGACATTTTTATTGCCGGTGGCCGACACAAAAATGTCGCACTTGTCGGCGGCATATTCCATGGTGACCACTTTGTAGCCTTCCATGGCGGCTTGCAAGGCATTGATGGGGTCGATCTCGGTCACCCACACCTGGGCGCTCAGGGCGCGCAAGGCCTGGGCCGAGCCCTTGCCCACGTCACCGTAACCGGCCACCACAGCAACCTTGCCCGCAATCATCACGTCCGTGGCGCGCTTGATGGCGTCCACCAAAGACTCGCGGCAGCCGTACAGGTTGTCAAATTTGCTCTTGGTCACCGAATCATTGACGTTGATGGCGCGCAGCATCAGCTCGCCCTTGGCCGACATTTCATTCAAACGCAGCACACCGGTGGTGGTTTCTTCGGTGACACCGATGATGTTTTTCAGACGGCGGCTGTACCAGGTGGGGTCAATGGCCAGTTTGGCCTTGATGGCTGCGTACAGGCAGGTTTCTTCTTCACTGGACGGCTTGTCGAGCAGACTGGCATCTTTTTCGGCCTTGGTACCCAGGTGCATCAGCAAGGTGGCGTCACCACCATCGTCCAAAATCATGTTGGGGCCTTCAGCCGCAGTGCCCTTTTTGCCACCGAACTCGAAAATGCGGTGGGTGTAGTCCCAGTAATCGCTCAAAGACTCGCCCTTGTAGGCAAACACCGGAATGCCTGCGGCTACCAGCGCAGCGGCGGCGTGGTCCTGGGTTGAGAAAATATTGCATGAGGCCCAGCGCACGTCGGCGCCCAGCGCCTTCAGGGTCTCGACCAGCACGGCGGTCTGGATCGTCATGTGCAGGCTGCCGGTGATGCGCGCACCTTTAAGCGGCTGCTCGGTGGCAAATTCTTCACGGATGGCCATCAGGCCGGGCATTTCGGTCTCGGCAATATTGAGCTCTTTACGCCCCCAGGCGGCCAAGCCGATGTCGGCGATGATGAAGTCAGTTGATTCGGCAATTTTTGATACGGCGTTCATGGTTCACTCCAGAAATTAAATTTTCGAACCACTGCCTGCAGGGGGGAAAACTCACCTCACATGCAGTGGGTGAGCGCCGTTGTGAAACGCCAGGCACGAGGCCCGAGCGGGTACCGAGCCTCACTCAGCGCAGGGCTTTTGCCCTTGGCGTGAGCTGCAACGCTCCTCGGAATGGATGCGATTATAGAGATTTAACAAGTACCCCCAGACCCTCTTGGTAGTCGCACGGTAAAGTACAACTCCGTTGGAGTGCAAAATGCAACTTATTGTCAAACGACCCAAGGAATCCAATTGAACGTTTCCGCTACACCCTCAGTCGCTCCCATGCCGGAGCAAATCAACGCCCATTTGCTTCATACCGTAGCAGTCGAGCCCGGGCGCGCCTCGCCCAGCGAGCTGATGCAGGCCACTGCTCAGGCTGCGCGGGCACAACTGTCCAAGCGCTGGGTAGACACACAGACGCAGGAGCGTGCCCAAAAAGCACGGCGGGTGGTCTACTTGTCGATGGAATTCCTGATGGGGCGCACCCTGACCAACGCCCTGAATGCCCTGAACCTGGCCCAAGCGGCTGCCGAAGGCTTGGTGCAGCATGCGCAACAACTCGAAGACATTGCCGACCAGGAACGTGACGCAGCCTTGGGCAATGGCGGCCTCGGTCGACTGGCAGCCTGTTTTCTGGACTCCATGGCCACCTTGGGCTTGCCCTCGTTTGGTTATGGCATTCGCTACGAATACGGCATGTTTGCCCAAGAGATTCAAAACGGCAGCCAGGTTGAATACCCTGACTCCTGGCTGCAGGACGGCACGCCCTGGGAATTTCCCCGCGCCGACATCACTTACCCAGTGCGCTTTGGCGGTTGGGTCACGCACAAAAACGACCTCGCCATTTGGCAACACGCAGATGAGGTGGCCGCCAAAGCCTACGACATGGTGGTGCCCGGCCATGGCACAACCAAGGTCAGCACACTGCGCCTTTGGAAAGCAGTGGCGCCGGCGCACTTTGACCTGAGCGCCTTCAACACTGGCGACTACGCCCGCGCGGCCAGCACCAAAAACGAGTTTGAAAACATCTCCTGGGTGCTCTATCCCAACGACAGCACACCCGCTGGCCGTGAACTGCGCCTCAAGCAAGAGTATTTCTTTGTCGCCGCCTCCATGCAAGACCTGATCAAGCGTCACCTGGACGAACACCCCACGCTGGACAACCTGGCCGAGCAAGTGGCGATTCACCTCAACGACACCCACCCGGCCATTGGGGTGGCCGAGTTGATGCGTATTTTGTGCGACGAACACGGTTTCCATTGGGACCACGCCTGGGCGCTGTGCGGTAAAACTTTCTCGTACACCAACCACACCCTGATGCCCGAAGCGCTGGAGACCTGGCCGGTGAGCCTGATACAGCAGGTTCTGCCACGCCACCTGGAAATTATTTTCCGCATCAACAAGGAGTTTCTTGACCTGGCGGCTCGCTTTCGCCCGGGAGACCATGAGTTTCTGAAACGTTTGTCCCTGATTGATGAAAACGGCGAACGCCGGGTGCGCATGGCTCACCTGTCGGTGGTGGGCAGCCACCAGGTCAATGGCGTTTCGGCCCTGCACTCGGAACTGCTGATCCACACCATTTTTGCCGACTTTGCGTCACTCTGGCCCAAGCGTTTTACCAACATGACCAACGGCGTTACCCCCCGCCGCTGGCTGGCACAAGCCAACCCGGGCCTGGCCGGATTGCTTGATAACACCCTGGGAACCCAATGGCGCACCAACCTGGACCAATTGAAACGCCTTGAAGACCACCTGGGAGATCACGACTTTGCCAGCAAGTTCATGGCCATCAAACGCGCCAACAAGGTGCGCCTGGCCACCTTGATTGAAAAAACCACCGGCATCACGGTCAGCCCGGACAGCCTGTTTGACGTCCAGGTCAAGCGCATCCATGAATACAAGCGGCAATTGCTCAATGTCTTGCACGTGGTTAGCCGCTACCAGGCCATTCTGGCTGACCCCGATGCGCCCTGGGTGCCACGCACAGTTATTTTTGCGGGCAAAGCGGCGTCAAGCTACCAGGCCGCCAAATCCATCATCCGGCTCATCCACGATGTTGGACTGACCATCAACAAGGACCCCCGCGTGGGCGACAAGCTCAAACTTGTCTTCATTCCCAACTACGGTGTCTCGGTGGCCGAAATCATCATGCCCGGGGCAGATTTATCTGAGCAAATTTCTACGGCAGGCACTGAAGCCTCCGGCACCGGCAACATGAAACTGGCCCTCAACGGCGCGCTGACCATTGGCACCGACGACGGCGCAAACATCGAGATCAGGCAAAACGTAGGCGACGAAAACATCTTCATTTTCGGCCTCAAAACCCCCGAAGTGCGCGACCTGCGGGTGGCAGGCTACCACCCACTGAACTACTACGACAACAACCCGGCCCTCAAGGAAGTGCTGAATGCCATTGGCGGGGGCCAATTCTCACCCGATGAACCCAGCCGCTATAGCGCCTTGGTCAACTCCCTGGTGTGGGGTGGCGACCACTACATGCTGCTCGCCGACTACGCCTCTTACGTGGCAACCCAGACGCAGGTAGATGCGTTGTACAAGCAGCCCGAGGAATGGTGCCGACGCGCGATTCGCAACGTGGCCGGCATGGGGGTGTTTTCATCCGACCGCACCATTGCCCAATACGCCAACGACATCTGGCACGTCACGAGCCTGGGCGACTAAGGGCGACAATGCGGCGCCGCCATTCAAAAAGAAAAACATGCTGACTCAAAATGACATCGAATTGATTTGCAACGCCAGTCATGGCGACCCGTTTGGCGTGCTGGGGCCGCATCAGGTGTCGCCCCAGCACTGCAGCGTGCGCTGCTTTTTGCCGCAGGCCCAGTTAGTGCAGGTGGTGTCGCCGCAAGGCGAGGCGCTGGCCACGCTAACACCGCAGCACGGCACTGACTTTTTTGAGGGCACCGTGCCCATGGCGGCGGGCGACGCCTACCAGTTCCAAGTGCAATGGGCCAGCGGCCAGCGCAGCACCCTGGAAGACAGCTACCGTTTTCCGCTGGTGCTGGGCGAAATGGACGTCTGGCTGTTGGGTGAAGGCACCCACTTGCGCCCATTTGAGGTGCTTGGCGCGCATCCGGGCACGATGCTGGGCGTGACCGGGACGCGCTTTGCCGTCTGGGCGCCCAACGCCTCACGCGTCAGCGTGGTGGGCGATTTCAACTTTTGGGACGGCCGCCGCCACCCCATGCGCCTGCGCCGTGAATGTGGCGTCTGGGAGCTGTTTTTGCCCGACGTCACGGCGGGTTCGTTTTATAAATTTGAGATTCGCACCCAAGGTGGCGAAGTTTTGGCCGCACGCGCCGACCCCTATGCGCTGCAATCCGAGTTGCGCCCGGCCACCGCCAGCGTGGTCGGGCAGTTGCCGGCCAAAGTCAATCCACCAAGCCAACGCCAGGCCGCCAACGCGCTCGACGCCCCGGTCAGCATTTACGAGGTGCATCTGGGCTCGTGGCGGCGCATGACGCAAGACAGCAACCGCTGGCTGACCTGGGACGAGCTGGCCGACACCCTCATCCCCTACGCGCAAGACATGGGCTTCACCCACCTCGAACTGATGCCGGTCAGCGAGCACCCGTTTGATGGCTCCTGGGGCTACCAGCCTATCGGCCTGTACGCGCCCACGTCCCGTTTTGGCGATGCCAGCGGCTTTGGCCGCCTGGTAAAGCGCTGCCACGACGCCGGCATTGGCCTGATCCTGGACTGGGTTCCCGCGCACTTCCCGTCGGACGCCCACGGGCTGGCCAATTTTGACGGCACCCATTTGTACGAATACGCCGACCCACGCGAAGGCTTCCACAATGACTGGAACACCCTGATCTACAACCTGGGTCGCACCGAAGTCAGCAACTTTTTGGTAGGCAATGCCTTGTACTGGCTGGAGCGCTTTGGCGTCGATGGCCTGCGCGTCGACGCGGTGGCGTCCATGCTCTACCGCGACTACAGCCGCAAGGCCGACGAATGGATTCCCAATGTGTTTGGCGGGCGTGAAAACCTGGAGGCCATTGCATTCCTGAAGCGCGTCAACCAAGTGGTCGGTGTCGAATGCCCGCAGGCCATCACCCTGGCCGAAGAGTCCACTGCCTACCCGGCGGTATCGCGCCCCACCTATGCCGGTGGTCTGGGCTTTCACTACAAGTGGAACATGGGTTGGATGCATGACACTTTAAGCTACATGGCCCGCGACCCGCTCTATCGCCAGCACCATCAGGGCGAAATGACATTCAGCCTGGTTTACGCCTTCAATGAAAACTTTGTGCTGCCAATCTCGCACGACGAAGTGGTGCACGGCAAGGGCTCGCTGCTGACCAAAATGCCCGGGGATCGCTGGCAACAGCTGGCCAATGTGCGCGCTTTCCTGGGCTACATGTTTGGCCACCCAGGCAAAAAACTGCTCTTCATGGGCTGCGAATTTGCCCAGGAACGCGAGTGGAATCACGACCAAAGCCTTGACTGGCACCTGTTAAACGAACCTGCGCACGCGGGTATCCAACGGCTGGTGCGCGACCTCAATCACCTTTACCGCGCCAGCCCCGCGCTGTACCAGCAAGACTTTGTGCCGGCGGGCTTTGAGTGGATTGACCACAACGACGCCTCGCGTTCGGTACTAAGCTTTGTGCGCCATGGGCATGACACCAGCCGGTTCATCGTGGTGGTATGCAACTTCACGCCGCAAGTCTGGCAAGACTACCGCTTGGGCGTGCCCCAGCCGGGCCAGTACCGCGAGCGTCTCAACACCGACGCCGTCCAATACGGTGGCAGCGGTGTGGTCACCCCCGAGGGTTTGATCACCGCAGAACCCACACCCTGGCATGGCAAGCCCCACTCGGTCTCGCTGACACTCCCCCCCCTCGCTTGCGTGTTTTTCGAATGGACCCATTAATCACCAACGGCCTGCAGGCCGGACACCCCTGGCCCATGGGTGCCCATTTTGATGGCCATGGTGTGAACTTTGCCGTTTTTTCTGCCCACGCGCAGGCCATGGAGCTGTGCGTATTCGACGCTGAGGGTCACCATGAGCTGGCGCGCCTGCCTTTACCCTGCCATACCGTCGATGTTTGGCATGGCTACCTGCCAGACGCCCAACCCGGTCTGGTTTATGGCCTGCGCGCCCATGGCCCCTGGCGGCCAGACAAAGGGCACCGGTTTGATGTCAGCAAACTGCTGCTTGACCCCTATGCCCGCGAAATCGTGGGCCACTTTGCCTGGGACGACGCGCACTTCACCCCGGACCGCCATTACCCGGGCCACAAACGCAGCCATGACAATGCCGCGCAGGCGCTCAAGGCCCGCGTCACCCATGACCAGTTCGACTGGGGCGACGACAGCAGCCCTGACATCACCCTGACCGACACCGTGCTCTATGAATGCCATGTCAGGGGTTTCTCCAAACTCAACCCGCTGCTGCCACCCGAACTGCGTGGCAGCTATGCCGGGCTGGCCCATCCGGTCTCCGTCAATTATTTGAAACAGCTTGGCATCACTGCGCTCAGCCTGTTGCCGGTGCAATACAGCCTCAGCGAAGAACGCCTGATCACCCAAGGGCTGTCCAACTATTGGGGCTACAACACCCTGGGCTTTTTTTGCCTTAACCCACAGCTGGCCAGCACGCCAGATGCCAGAGCCACGCGCGATGAGTTTCGCAACATGGTGCGCACCCTGCACACGGCCCACATTGAAGTCATTCTGGATGTGGTCTACAACCACACCGCCGAGGCTGACGAATCTGGCCCGACCCTCAGCTTTCGGGGGCTCGACAACACCAGCTACTACCGCTTGCCGCCCGACAACCCGCGCCACTACGAAAACTACAGTGGCTGTGGCAACACCCTGAACCTGCGCCAGCCCAAGGTGCTGCAAATGGTCATGGACAGCCTGCGTTACTGGGTCGTAGACATGCACGTCGACGGTTTTCGCTTCGACCTGGCCCCGGTGCTGGGCCGCACCGACACCGGCTTCAGTGCCCAGGCTGCGTTTTTCGCAGCCATGGCGCAAGACCCGGTACTGTCGCGCGTCAAGATGATCGCTGAACCCTGGGACACTGGGCCGGGTGGCTACCAGTTGGGCGGGTTTCCGCGCGGCTGGCTGGAGTGGAACGACAAGTTCCGGGACTGCACCCGGCGTTTTTGGGTGCAAGGCGCTGCCGCTGGCGACGACATGCCATCAGGCTGCACCCGTGGCAACTTTGCCATGCGCCTGTGCGGCTCTTCAGACCTGTACCAGGAGCGGCGCCGTGCGCCGGCCAAATCGGTCAATTACGTGGCCTCGCATGACGGCTTCACCCTGCGCGATCTGGTCAGCTACAACCAGCGCCGCAACCTTGCCAACGGCGAAGACAACCGCGACGGCCACAACGACAACCTGAGCTACAACTGTGGCATCGAGGGCCCCAGCGACGACCCCATGGTCAGCACCCTGCGCGCGCGCCTGCAGCGCGTGCTGCTGGCCAATACCTTGCTGGCCCAGGGCACGCCCATGCTCTGCGCCGGCGACGAGTTGGGCCACACCCAAGATGGCAACAACAACCCCTATTGCCAGGACAAAGCCACCACATGGATCGACTGGTCCGTGATTGATGCCGACCTGCTGGCATTCACCCAACACCTGATCGCAATCAGACACCAGTTGCAGCCTTTTGCCAACACCTGGTACAGCGGTGTCGCCAATGCCAACGGCCTCTATGACGTGTCTTGGTGGAACGCCGACGGCTCGGTGTTGCAGCATGACGCCTGGCACCAGCCCACCGCCCGCAGCCTGGCGTGCCTCATTGGCAAACCAGGGCGCAGCGCCACCCCGCTGCTGCTGCTATTCAATGCCAGGAGCATGCGCGAGGCTTTCAAGTTGCCGCAAGGACATTGGCAAGCGCTGCTGGACACCAGCCATCCAAGAGGCCAAAGCGACGGCCGGGGCGCGGGCGGAATGTGTTTCCCCGTGGCAGCGCACAGCATGGTGTTGCTGCAAGATACGCAGACCCGATCCTCGCCAACGAGGCAGACCCACCTTGCCACGCCTGCCACATCGCTTCCAGGCTAAAACCGCATCCTGTCAAATCCGACACGACCACTGGCTGCGGTGATGTTCGCAAAACGCGGTGCCACCTCGGGCGCAACCCATTCCCATCGAAAGCGCCACGACCAACAGCTCATGGTGCCAGGCGTGTTCATGCGGTGTGCGCTGCCAAGCCCGAGCACATCCTGAAACAGGCACAGCGACAAACGCGCCACCGAAAAGCTGGCCGCGCGCACCATCGCCCAATGCACCTCATGACCATCAATGCCCAGGTAGTGGGTGGCAAAAGCGCGTTCATGGGCGCTGCAACTGGCCCACCAGCCAGGCACGGTGTCGTTGTCGTGGGTGCCGGTATAAACCACTGTGTTGGGCTCGAAGTTGTGCGGCAAAAAGGCGCTGCCGGCATCCCCTGAAAATGCAAACTGCAACACCCGCATGCCCGGAAAGCCAGTGCGCTCGCGCAAAGTGTTGACCTCATGGGTGATTAGCCCCAAGTCTTCGGCAATGATGGGCAAGTCACCCAGGGCTTGGGCCAGCGCATCAAACAAGGCCATGCCCGGCCCCTGCCGCCAGCAGCCCTTGACGGCGGTTGGTTCATCGGCCGGGATTTCCCAGTAATCCACAAAGCCCCGGAAATGGTCAATGCGCACCAGGTCGGCCAGGTGCAGCTGGCGACGCATCCGATCAATCCACCAGCGGTAACCATCTTGCGCCATGGCGTCCCAGTTGTAGAGCGGGTTGCCCCAGCGCTGGCCGCTGGCCGAGAAAAAGTCGGGTGGCACACCCGCCACCACGCCAGGCTGGCCTGATGCGTCCAGCACATACAGGTCTGGCCGAGCCCAGCAATCGGCGCTGTGGTGGGCCACAAAAATCGGCAAATCACCGACCAGCCGCACACCCTTGCTGTGGGCATAATTTTTAACGGCTTGCCATTGCTGCTCAAACTGCCACTGCACAAAACACCAAAAGGCGATTTCCTGCGCATGGCTGGCGCGCGCCTTGGCCAGTGCCACCGCGTCGCGCTGGGCCAGCGCGGATGGCCAATCGGGCCAAAGCGCCGGGCTGTGCGCCTGGTCCAGTGCCATGAACAGGCTGTAATCAAGCAGCCAGGCTTGCTGACTCAGAGTCCAGCCGCAGAGCTCTGTGTGCTCCTGGGCCGTGGCATGTCGCATGAAGCCGGCAAAAGCCTCGCGCAGCTTTTGCAAGCGCCAGGGCGTCACCACGGCATAGTCAACCCGCGCCTCGTCCCAATCGACCACCAGGCCGGTCGCGTCCAACCACCCCCGCTGCACCAAAGGCTCCAAAGCCACCAGCAAGGGGTTACCGGCAAAGGCCGAACTGCCCATGTAGGGTGAATCCCCCGGCCCCACCGGCCCCAGTGGCAAAGTTTGCCACAGCGTCTGCCCTGCGGTGTACAACCAGTCAATGAAGAAATAGGCATTGGGCCCAAGGTCGCCCACACCATGCGGCCCGGGCAAACAAGTCGGGTGCAGCACCACACCGGCGGCGCGTTGCGCCATCCATGAATCATTCATGCGTCAGAAACTCCAAAAAACTAAAAAGAATTCTGCGCGGAGGCCGCATCTTCAGGCCACCAGGCGCCGGTACAGCGCCGCATACTGCTGCGCCGCCTTGTCCCAACCCAGCGACTGCTGCATGGCGCGCTGGCGCACGCTGTGCCATTCAGTGGTGCGGGCATACAGTGCCAGCGCACGGTGCATGGCACGGTTCAGCGCCTCCAGCGTGAAATCAGTGAACACAAAGCCATTGGCGCTGCCGTCGGCCAGATTTTCCAGCGCGCAGTCCACCACTGTGTCGGCCAACCCCCCCACCCGGTGCACCAGCGGCAAGCTGCCATATTTCAGGCCATACATCTGGGTCAGGCCGCAGGGTTCGAAGCGCGACGGCACCAGCGTGACATCGGTGGCGGCGAAAATTCGGTGGGCATAGGCTTCGTCGTAGCCAATGCGAACCGAAACCGCCCGTGGGTGCGCGGCTGCGCGCGCCTGAAAGGCAGCCTCCAGCGCGGCGTCGCCGGTGCCCAGCACCACCAGTTGGCCGCCGCGGGCGATCAGGTCATCGATCATGCCCAACACCAGGTGCAGGCCTTTTTGCTCGGTCAGCCGGCTCACCACGCCAAACAAGGGGGCCTCGGGGGCAAGCGCCAGGCCCAGTTCCTGCTGCAGGGCGGCCTTGCACTGCAGCTTGCCCGCAGGCTGGGTGGCATCAAAGGCATGGGCAATAGCGGTGTCTGTTGCGGGGTTCCACACCGCCTCATCGACCGCATTGAGGATGCCGGTGAGCTCATGGGCACGGGCGCGCAGCAGGCCGTCCAGGCCGCAGCCCTGCTCCGGGGTCTGGATTTCTCGGGCGTAGGTCGGGCTCACGGTGGTGATGTGGTCGGCGTAATACAGCCCGGCTTTCATGAACGACAGCTGGCCGTGAAACTCCAGTCCGTTCATGCTCAGCGCATGGGGGGGGAGCCCCAAGTCATAGAAGTGGATCGGGGCAAACACCCCCTGGTAGGCCAGGTTGTGCACGGTATACACGCTGGCCACCCGACGCCCCTGCGTTGGCCCGAAGGCCAGGTAGGCGGAGGTCAGGGCGGCATGCCAGTCGTGGCTGTGCACCACCGCGGGCTGCCAATGCAGATCAAGGCGACACGCCAACTGAGCCGCCACCCAACCCAGCAAGGCAAAACGCAGGTGGTTGTCAGGGTGCGGCTGGCGTTGTTCGTTTTCATAAGGCGTGCCAGCGCGCATGTAAAGATGCGGCGACTCAATCACATAGGCATGAATCCCCAGGCTGCCCAGTACGCCCTGGCGCAGCACCACGCGCTCGCCCCAGGGCGCCGTGAGTTCGGCGAGCACGCTGGCCGACTGCAGGTCGGCCATGACGGGCGCAAAGCCGGGCAGCAACACCCGCACATCGCAGCCCACGGCATTCAGTGCCATCGGCAGGGCACCGGCAATGTCGGCCAGCCCTCCGGTTTTGAGCAACGGAAAAATCTCGGCACTGACTTGCAAAACTTTCATCGCAGACTTCTTTTCACTTGAGTTTGGCCAGCATCTCGCGGGTGATCAGCACCACGCCACCTTCGCTGCGATCAAAGCGCTGGGCATCCAGCTCAGGGTCTTCGCCCACCACCAGGCCTTCGGGCAGCTCACAACCGCGGTCAATCACCACCCGGCGCAGGCGGCAATGGCGGTGAATGGTGACATTGGGCAGCACCACAGCCTCATCGATCAGGCAATCCGAATGCACCCGCACTTCGGAAAACAGCACCGAATGCGCCACGTTCGAGCCCGACACAATACAACCGCCCGACACCACCGTGTTGGCATAAATGCCGTGGTTGCCGTCTTTGTCCGGCACAAATTTGGCGGGTGGCAACTGGCGCTGGTAGGTCCAGATCGGCCATTCGGTGTCGTAAATATCGAGCTCGGGCACGGTCGAGGCCAGATCCAGGTTGGCCGACCAGAACGCGTCAATGGTGCCGACATCACGCCAGTAAGGCTCCACGTCGTTGACCCGCGAAACGCAGGACAGGCCAAATGGATGCGCCAGTGCCTGGCCTTCAGCCACCGCCTGCGGAATCACGTTCTTGCCGAAATCATGCTCAGACTCCGGGTTGGCCAGGTCGGCCTCCAGCAATCGGTAAAGGTAATCTGCATTGAAAATATAAATGCCCATGCTGGCCAGCGACACCGCGTCGTTGCCGGGCATGGGCGGCGGGTCGGCAGGTTTCTCTATGAAAGCAGTGATCTGGCGCGCCTCGTCAATCGCCATCACCCCGAACGCACTGGCCTCGGCACGCGGCACCTCGATGCACCCCACGGTGCAGCCCGCACCATTGGCCACATGGTCCTTGAGCATGATCGAGTAGTCCATTTTGTAGACGTGGTCGCCCGCCAAAATGACGACATACTCCGGTCGGCTGGAGCGGATGATGTCGATGTTCTGAAAGATGGCGTCAGCGGTGCCGCGGTACCAATGCTCCTCGCCTGCACGCTGCTGGGCCGGCAACAGGTCGACCATTTCATTGAGCTCGGCGCGCAAAAAGCTCCAGCCACGCTGCAAATGGCGCATCAGTGAATGCGATTTGTATTGCGTCACCACCGCCATGCGCCGAATGCCTGAATTGAGGCAATTGGACAAGGCGAAGTCAATGATGCGGAACTTGCCACCAAAATAAACCGCCGGCTTGGCGCGCATGTCGGTCAATTGCTTGAGCCGCGAGCCGCGCCCGCCGGCCAAAATCAAGGCCACCGTGTGCCGCACCAGCTGGTGGGTTTCCAGGGTTTTACTCTCCACTTGCATTAAGAAGGACTCCTCGTTGGTTCGCCAATGTGTTGATTGATTTTGGCGGGCGTGGCACAAATCGACCCATCCCGCGCAAGCAGCCCATGACGGTCAGGTTGCCACCGTCGGGCCGGCCATGCCGGTGCGCACCCTGATGCCGGCCACCTGCTCGGCCACAGCCGCCAGTTCTGCCAGCGCTTGTTGCACCGGCTGATCCTGCTTGGCCGAGTCGGCTTCATAACGTTCCAGATAAAGCCGCAAGGTGGCGCCTTCGGTACCGGTGCCCGACAGCCTGAAAATGACGCGCGCACCATCGTCAAAAATCAGCCGAATGCCTTGCTGGCCCGAGACCGAGCCATCCACCGGGTCGGTGTAGGAAAAATCATCCGCCAGTACCACCTGGCGCACACCAAATTGGCGGCCCGGCAGGGCTGGCAAGGCGGCGCGCAAGTCTTGCATCAGCGCATTGGCCACGTCCACCGCAATACCCTCGTAATCGTGCCGGGTGTAGTAGTTGCGGCCATAGACGCGCCAGTGCTCATGCACCAGCGACTCGACCGAACGGCCGGTGGCACCCTGCAAACTGAGCCAGAACAATATCGCCCACAGCCCGTCCTTTTCACGCACATGGCTGGAGCCGGTGCCATAACTCTCTTCGCCGCACAGACTCACGCGCCCGGCATCGAGCAGATTGCCAAAAAACTTCCAGCCCGTGGGCGTCTCGAAACAGGGCAAGTCCAGCGCCTTGGCGACCCGGTCGACCGCCGCCGAGGTCGGCATGGAGCGCGCCACACCGAGCAGCCCGTTTTTATAGCCTGGAATCAACCGGGCGTGTGCCGTCATCAGGGCCAGACTGTCCGAAGGCGTGACCACAAAGTTGCGGCCCACCACCATGTTGCGGTCGGCATCGCCGTCCATGGCGGCACCAAAATCGGGCGCATCAAGCCGTTGCATGTGGTTGATCAGGTCTTCGGCGTTGACCGGGTTCGGGTCGGGGTGCAGGCCGCCAAAGTCTTCCAGTGGCTCGGCATTGACCACCGTGCCCACCGGCGCGCCCAACTCGCCCTCAAGAATAGCCTTGGCATAGGGGCCGCCGACGGCGTTCATGGCATCCACGCGCACCCGGAAACCGCGTTGGAACATGCTGCGCAGCAGGTCAAAGTCAAACAACTCGCACATCACCGCCGCGTAATCCGCCACCGGGTCAATCACCTCGACCTGCATGGACTCAAGCTGTTGCAACCCCAGGCGATCAATGTCGATGTCCGGGGCATCACTGCAGCACAATTCGCGCAAAACCTGGGTGCGGGCATAGACTGCTTCGGTCAGGGTTTCATTGGCCGGGCCACCGTTGCCCGCGTTGTACTTGATGCCGAAGTCACCGTCGGGGCCGCCGGGATTGTGGCTGGCCGACAGCACGATGCCGCCGAAAGCCTGGTGGCGGCGAATCACGGCGCTGACTGCGGGAGTGGACAAAATGCCGCCGCGCCCCAACAGCACCCGCGACACGCCGTTGGCAGCAGCCAATTTAAGGATGGTCTGCACAGCCGTGCGGTTGTAAAAACGGCCATCGCCGCCCAGCACCAGCGTCTGGCCCCGCAAGGCTTCGCTGCCAGCGTTAAGCACATCCAGCAAGGCCTGGACAAAATTCTCAAGGTAGTGCGCCTGGGTGAACACGGTCACCTTTTTACGCAAACCCGAAGTGCCGGGACGCTGTCCTGCGAAGGGCTGGGTAGGGATTGTCTGGATAGCCATGATGGGAAACACCTGCTGCAACTGTGACCACTTGAATTTAGCACCAATTTGGGCCGTAAACCGGCCATGCCCTCGCTTTAAAATAGCGACATTCCCCTTAGGTTGAATGCACGCCCTTGCCACGCCCGGTCAAGCCCGGGCCAGACGGCCAACGCGGGCTTGCGCCAACCCCAGACATGAGAAATCCCAGTGACCTACGCTTTTGAAACCCGCCGCCGCCGTACCTTTGCCATCATCTCGCACCCCGACGCAGGTAAAACCACACTGACCGAAAAACTGTTGCTGTTTTCGGGCGCGATCCAGATTGCGGGTTCGGTCAAGGCGCGCAAGGCCACGCGCCATGCCACCAGCGACTGGATGGAGATCGAAAAGCAGCGTGGCATCTCGGTGGCCAGCTCGGTCATGCAGATGGTCTACCGCGACCATGTCATCAACCTGCTCGACACCCCCGGCCACAAGGACTTTTCCGAGGACACCTACCGCGTGCTGACCGCCGTGGACTCGGCGCTGATGGTGATCGACGCGGCCAACGGCGTCGAATCCCAAACCCGGCGCCTGATCGAGGTCTGCCGCCAGCGCGACACGCCCATCATCACCTTCATCAACAAGATGGACCGCGAGGTGCGCGACCCGCTCGACATTCTGGACGAGGTCGAGCGCGAGCTCGGCATGCCCTGCGTGCCCATGACCTGGCCGGTGGGCCAGGGCAAGACCTTTGGCGGCATCATCAATTTGCGCACCGCGACCATGACGGTGTTCGAGTCCGGCAGCGAGCGCCTGCCGCACGACTTCGAGGCCATGCCGCTGTCCAACCCCGAGGCACTGCAAAAACGCTTTGGCCATGAATGGGACACCGCCCTGGAAAGCATGGAGCTCGCCACCGGTGCCAGCCCGAAGTTCGACCGCGAGGCCTTTCTGGCCGGCAAACAAACCCCGGTGTTTTTTGGCTCGGGCGTCAACAACTTCGGTGTCATGGAGGTCCTTGAGGCGCTGGTCGACCTGGCGCCCTCGCCGGGCGCGCGCACCAGCTCGTTTGTGGTCAACAAGCAGCCGGTCATCAAGCAGGTGCAGCCCGAGGACGACGCTTTCTCGGGCGTGGTGTTCAAGGTGCAGGCCAACATGGACGCGAACCACCGCGACCGCATCGCCTTTGTGCGCATTGCCTCGGGCAAATACACGCCGGGCATGAAACTCAAGGTGATGCGCACGGCCAAAGAGCTGCGCCCGACCAGCGTGGTCACCTTCATGAGCCAGCGCCGCGAGGCGGTGCAAGAAGCCTACGCCGGCGACATCGTGGGTTTTACCACCCACGGCGGCGTGCAATTGGGCGACACCATCACCGACGGCTCGGTCAACCTGCTGTTCACCGGCCTGCCGTTTTTTGCGCCCGAGATGTTCATGACGGTGGTGTTGAAAAACCCGCTGCGCACCAAGCAGTTGCAGCAGGGTCTGGCGCAACTCGGCGAAGAAGGCGCGATTCAGGTGTTCAAGCCCGAGATGGGCGGCAACATGCTGCTTGGCGCCATCGGGCAGTTGCAGTTCGAGGTGGTGCAACACCGCCTCAAGGGTGAATACGACGCCGATGTGCGGCTGGAGGGCAGCCAATACACCGGCGCGCGCTGGATCACCGCCGACTCAGCCGCTGAGCTGAAAGATTTTGTCTACGCCTACCCGCAGCGCATGGCGCGCGACGCGGCCGACACGCTGGCCTACCTGTGCACCAGCCCCTATGACGTGCGCCTGGCGCAGGAGCGCTTCCCCAAGATCCACTTTCACCCGTTGCGCGAGCACGCCGGGCTGGCGCTGCAGTCAGCAGGCTGACGCCAGCCGGCCACGTCATTGCAGACCATGCAACCGCTCGCGACCTGGTCGCTCGAAGATCGGTGTCAACTCATCGGCGTCTTCACCGACATCGACGACACACTCACCACCCTGGGTGCCAT
Organism: uncultured Rhodoferax sp.; assembly: GCA_964538895.1. GTDB lineage: Bacteria > Pseudomonadota > Gammaproteobacteria > Burkholderiales > Burkholderiaceae_C > Rhodoferax. Next base: position 18,197 of record CAZIGL010000029.1, on the reverse strand, counting down.
CACGCCCGATGCGTTGCAAGCGCTGGCCGATCTGAAGAAGGCCGGCTTGCATGTGATTGCGATCACCGGACGGCCCATCGGCTGGTGTGAGGCTTTTGCCCGGGGCGACGCGGCGGCCGGCATCGCGCCCTGGCCGGTCGATGCCATCGTGGCAGAAAACGGCGCCGTTGCCTTTGCCTGGCAACGCCCCGGCGAGCTGACCAAGATCTACCAGCAGTCAGAGGCTGAGCGCAACAGCAACTTCACCCGGATGCAGCAGGTCGCCGCCGAAGTGCTGCGCCAAGTGCCCGGGGCCAAGCTGTCGCAGGACTCGCCCGGCCGCGAGACCGACATCGCCATCGACCACAGCGAATTTACCCACCTGGCGCCCGACCAAATTGCCCAAGTGGTGCAATGCATGCAAAGCGCCGGCATGACCGCCACCGTCAGCAGCATCCACATCAACGGCTGGTTTGGCGACCACAACAAGCTTGAAGGCGCGCGCTGGATCGTGCAGGCCCTGTTCCAGCGCCAGCTTGATGAAGAGATCGACCAATGGGCCTATGTGGGTGACTCAACCAACGACCAGATCATGTTCCAGCACATGAACAACAGTGTCGGCGTGGCCAACATCTGCCGTTTTGAAGCCGAACTGCGCCACCCGCCGCGCTTGATCAGCCCCAGCGAACGTGGCGCCGGATTTGCCGAAGTGGCGCGGGCCATTTTGCAGGCACGCCGCCCATGAGCACCCCAGTCGGTTTGACGGCACCCAAATTCCAAAGGGCACAGCAAGGCTTGCTGAGCGTCTTCGGCTCGACCCTGTTCCAGCTCTCGGGCATCTTCATGCTGTCGCCGCTGCTGTTGCTGCTGCTCAAGAAAGCCGACGTTTCCACCACGGTGGCCGGGTTGTTTGCCGCCACCACCTGGCTCGGCATTTTCATCGTCACGCCTTTTGCCTCGGCCATCACCCACAAGCTGGGGCGACGCCCCACCATGTGGCTGGCCTCCACCCTGCCCATAGCCGCGGCCGTGGGCTTTTTGCTCACCGATGTGTTGTGGGTCTGGTTTGCGCTGGAGTTGATGGCCGGCGTGGCGGGCGGCCTGCGCTGGGTCTTGGCCGAGGCCTTCATTGCCGAATTTGCACCGCCCGGCAAGATCGGCCGCTACATTGGCGCCTACGCCACCATGGTCGGCCTCACCTTTGTCATCGGCCCGGCGCTGCTGGCCTGGGTTGGCCCCGACAACGCACAAGCCCTCTGGCTGGTGATTGCGCTGCTGGCGATTGGCCTGGCCTGGACCGCCCTGATTCCTGCGCTGCCCCCCGACCTGGACCACCACACGGCAGGCATTGGCTTGCACGGACTGATGAACGCGGTGCGCGCCCAACCTGTCATCATGCTGGCCGGTTTTTTGGGTGGCTTTTTTGAACTGGGCCTGGCCTCCATCCTGCCGCTGTATGGCCTCTCGCTGGGTTTGGGCGTCAGCGCAGCGGCACTGCTGGTGTCGGTCAGTGGCATGGGTGGCACGCTGGCGGCATTGCCCGCAGGCATGATCGCAGACCGTTTTGACTCGCCCGCCCAGGGTCGGCGAAACATGATGGCGATCTGTGCCGCGCTAATTTTCGTGTCCACCTGCGCCAGCCCCTGGGTGGGTCACGTCCCTTGGCTGATCTGGCCGACAGTGGCCATCTGGGGCGCTTCGGGCGGCGCCCTGTACACCCTGGCCATGATTGACATCGGCTCGCGCGAAAAAGGCATGACGCTGGTCAACGCCACAGCCGTGCTGGTGCTGACCTACACCCTGGGCGGACTGATTGCGGCCGGCGCCTCGGGTGCCTTGCTTGATCTGTCCCACGATGCCGGTTTTCCAGCCCTGCTGATTGTCATGGCGGGCATCGGGCTGGCTGCCTTGCTCCAAAACCGGCGTAAACACCTGGCCTGAAGTTAAAAGTCTGTTTTTTACCCCGAATTTGGCCGAAAATTACCCACATCCCGTCAAAACTCCAGGCCCTTCACCATGCCCTCCACGTCCAAGAACACTTCCCTGCTTAACAGCGCCTTGTCCCGCCAGCGGGTCTTTGCCCAGCTCAGTGCCAAAAGCCGAGACGCGCTGGCCAGCCAGTTCACGCTGGCCAGCGCCACGGCAGGCGCGACCCTGCTGGCACAGGGCCGATTGCCCGACCAACTGGGCCTGATCCTGAGCGGCACCGTGGGCTTGAGTGATCCGGATTTAAATTTATCGGTACAGCTCGAAGCAGGTGATTTGTTTGGCTTTGGCGCCACCCCTGCAACGCTGTTGGCGACTTGGCAAGCCGTGGCTGCCGCAGATTGCGAAGTGGCCTGGTTACCGGCAGATGCACTCACCAAACTGTGCAGCAAACATGCTCAGCTGGCGTTTTTCCTGCCGTCGTTTCAACCGCCACACCAGCCGCAGCCGGCATCGGCCCAACAGGCCAGCGAATCCAGCAGCGCGCTGAACTTGCTGGGCACCCCCATTCGCACCCTGATCAAGCGTGCCCCCATTACCCTGCCCCCCGACACCTCCATTCAGGCCACCGCCATGCTGATGCGCGACCTGCGGGTGTCCTCGGTTTTGCTGGTTGAGCAAGACTTGCTGTTTGGCCTGATCACCGACCGCGACCTGCGCAACCGGGTGGTGGCACTGGGCCTGGACATCAGCCGCCCGGTGTCCGACATTGCCACGCTGGCACCCATGACCGTGAGCGCCAACAGCCCGGCCTTTGAGGCCTTGCTGCTGATGGCACGCCACAACATCCACCATATCCCGGTGATGGACGGCGGCACCATTTTGGGCATGATCACCGCCACCGACCTGACCGAACAGCACAGCACCTCGGCGGTGTACCTGGCCGGCGACATCTACAAACAGACCTCACTTGACGGTCTGAAAAAAATCAGTACCAGGGTGCGCCAGCTGCAACAGCACCTGGCCGCAGCAGACGCCAGCGCCTACAGCACCGGCCACATCATCACCGCCATCACCGATGCCATCACCACCCGGCTGATCCACCTGGCCGAGGCGCAGCTGGGCCCGGCCCCGGTGGACTATGTCTGGGTGGCCGCGGGCAGCCAGGCACGCAATGAACAAACCGCCAAATCGGACCAGGACAACTGCCTGATCCTGGACGACGCATTTGACGAAGCAGCCCACGGCGACTACTTCAAGGCACTTGGCAAATTTGTCTGTGACGGCCTGGCCGAGTGCGGCTACATCCACTGCCCGGGCGAGATGATGGCCATGACCGACACCTGGCGTCAGCCGCGCCGGGTTTGGGCCGAGAATTTCCGCAAGTGGATCCAGAGCCCCAAGCCCAAGGCGCTGATGCTGACCTGTGTATTTTTTGACCTGCGCGCCATCCACGGCCAGGCGGCCTTGCTCGATGGCCTGCGCCAGCAGGTGGTGCAACAAACCAAGGGCAACAGCCTGTTTTTGGCGCACATGGTCAGCAACGCGCTTAAACACCGGCCCCCGCTGGGGCTCTTTGGCCAGATCACCCTGAGCAAGGGCGGCGACAACCCCAACACCATCGACCTCAAACACACCGGCATCGTGCCGATTGTTGATCTGGCCCGGGTTTACGCCCTGGCCGCCGGGGTGACGGTAGCCAACACCCACGACCGACTTGAGGTCTCGGCCCAGGCCGGGGAAGTGACCGAACAAAGCGCCCGCGACCTGCGCGGTGCGCTGGAGTTTTTAGGCAAGCTGCGCATTGCCCACCAGGCCCGGCAAATGGCGCTGGGCCAGGCACCCGACAATTTTCTGGCACTGGAAGAGCTGAGCAACTTTGACCGCAGCCACCTCAAAGACGCGTTCAGCGTGGTGCAAACCCTGCAGGGCGTGCTGGGCCAGCGCTACGCGGGCGGCCGGTTCTAGGAGTCTGGGCGGCAGCGCGTTCTGCTACGTGTCCCCCGCCCTGCGGGCTCCTCCTTTTACCTGCGCAGAACGCTCTGCCGCCCAGGCTCCTGGCCGTCAGTATTTGAGCCGCGCGTAATAGGTTTTTTGCGCCGCCTCCCGCGCCTGGCGCAAGGTGGTGATGCCCATGGCCTGCAGCAGGGGCAGCAGGCGCAGCCAGACTTCAGCGGTGACCATGGCGTCGCCCAAGGCGGTGTGTCGCCCCAGCACGGTGATGTTGAAGCGCTCGGCAATCGCTTCAAGCCGGTGCGAATCCTGGTTCGGGTGCACCACCGCCGACAGCAGCAGGGTGTCAAGCACCGGGTGATTGAACACCAGCCCGGTGTGGCGCTCCTGCAGTTGCAGAAACTTCATGTCAAAGGCGGCGTTGTGCGCCACCAGCACGGTGTCCTGGGCAAAGGTGTAGAAGGCCGGCAGCACCTCGGTGATGGGCGGCTTGCCCTTGACCATGTCCTGCGTGATGCCGTGGATCGGCACCGTGGCCGCCGGAATCAAACGACCAGGGTTGACCAGTTGCTCAAAACTTTCCTGGCGCAGCAGCTTGCCGTTGACGATACGCGCGGCGCCAATCTGGATGATCTGATCGCCCTCGGACGGGTTCAGGCCGGTGGTCTCGGTGTCAAACACGGTGAATGACAGCTCACCCAGCAGCCGGTCTTCAAGCGCGCTGCTCTGGTCGGTGGTCTGGAACAGATCGAAATCGTAAAACTCGGGGCGACTGTCGCTGTGCAGTAACTGCGTGGCTTCCAGTTGCTCCTGCACGCTGGCCATCGGCAGCAAAAACCTGAAGAATGCCTCGTGGCGCGCACGTTCGCGCGCAAACCACATCTCGCCACCGTGGCGCTCCACCACATCGCGCACCGTCAGCGGCGTGCTCTCGGCGCCAAAACGCATGCTGTCCATCTCCCAGCTCATCACGGTCTCGGTGCTCATGGCCTGACCAGTCCAGATCAGGTCAAGTTGGGCCCGGTTGCCGTTGGCCTGCAAGCGCAAGCGGAAAAACTTGATGTCAAATTCGTCCACCAGACGCAGCGCCAGGTAGTCCAGCGCCTGCGTCAGGCTGAAACTGTCCACCTTCAGCCAGATACTGGCATCCAGGTTTTCCAGCGTCACCGAGCGCTTGTTGCGCGCCTCGATGCGGCGCTGGCTGGCCAGCAACACATCGGCCCCCAGCATTTCTTCCATCGGCCAGCGGGCCTTGAGGCCCTGCGCGGCCTGCTGGGTCATGGTGGTGATGCGCGTGCTCATGCTGCTCACCTCCTCGCGCACCACGGCCAGAAAGCGCTCACGCATGGGCGCCTCGAGGTCAGGGTAGGCCAGCATTTCGACGGCGGCCTGGATGTTGGCCAGCGAGGAGCGGCTGCCCTCGGTCAGGCCGTGCAGCAACTGGTCGCGCAAATGCTCTTCTTCAAAAGCGCGGGTCACGTTGTCGAGCATCAGCACAAAGCCACTGATCTCGGCCGCGCCCCCCGCGGCTTCCACATTGTTCACCGGCGCCATTTGCACCTTGAGCAGTTGCCCGGTCTGGGTGGCGGTGACAAACTGGGCCGTCGGGCTGCCCGCCCCCCGGCTGATGCGCTGCTGGATGCTCTCCAGCGCGTGCGCCACCAGTTGGCGGTCAAACACCGCGTAAATCGAGCGCCCGATGCCCACCAACTCGGCGCCGCCGGCGAGCTTGGGCGCTATTGAGAGCGTCTTGAATTGCAAGCGGGCGCGGTTGTTGTACAAAATGATGCGGCCATCCAGATTGCACACCACCACGCTTTGGGTCAGTTCGGACATCAGCGCGGCCAGGCGATTTTTTTCTTGTTGCACGCTCTGGCTGGCCTGCTCGATTTGACTGGCCACATCGGCGCGCAAGGTGTCACGCTGGGTGGCGAGCTGAAAAATGACCTCGGCCAGCGCCTGGGTCTCGGTCGTGCCCTGGTGGTCCATGGGTGCGGCTTGTGGTGCGGCCAGCAGCACCTTGGTTTGCTCCAGCAAGCGCCCCGGCGCACTGGCATAACGCCGAAACAGCCAGCGCAGGGTCGAGGCAATCGTCACCAGACCAAAGACCCAGGTCATTCCGATCAGTACAAAGCGGGGCGCCAGTTGGTCCGCCAGCAAAGCGCGTTGTTCGGGCTCCAGGGTGGAGGCAATCAAGCCGATGGTGAGCAACAACCAGACCACAGTGGCCAGGCCGATCACAGCAATCGCCAGCAGCAGGCGGCGGTCAATCTTGAATCGGTTCATGTTGCGATTCCCAGCATCTCGGCCACCTTCTGCACCAGCTCGCGGGTGGCAAAAGGTTTGGTCATGTAGGCATCGGCCCCCAGCGCCAGCCCCTTGGCCACATCGGTGTCGCGCCCCTTGGCGGTCAGCATGAGGATTTTGGTGGCCTGCACCGACGCCATGGTGCGAATCTCCTGGCAGACCTCAAAGCCGGTCTTTTTGGGCATCATCACATCCAGCAGCACCAGGTCGGGCTGCTCCCTGATGATGGCGTCCACGGCTTCTTGGCCGTCACGCGCAATGACCACGGTGTAGCCTTCGCGCTTGAGCAGGTACTCCAGCGAAATCACAATGTTGGGCTCGTCATCAGCCACCAGTATTTTTGGGTTCATCTCGGTCTCCTCTTTTATATTTTGAAAGGCAAGTAAAAGCAAAATGCGGCGCCCTGCCCGGGGTGTGACTCCAGCCACAGCCTCCCGCCAAAATGCTCCACGATCTGGCGGCTGATGGGCAAGCCCAGGCCGGTGCCCTGGGGTCGGTTGGCTGCGTCGCCACCCTGGCGGAATTTCTCAAAAATCAGGGCCTGCTGTTCAGCGGAAACCCCCGGTCCGTTGTCTCGCACCACCAGCGTCACACCATCATCGTCGCTGCTCAGGCTTACATCAACCCGACCGCCGGGCACGGGCACAAACTTGGCAGCGTTTGACAGCAGATTCAGCATGACCTGGGTCAGCCGATCGGGGTCGGCCAGCATCACCAGTGGCTGCGCCGGCACATTCACTTTCACCTGGGTTCGACGCTCACGAAACAGCTCGGAGGTGGTCACCACCGCCTGCTGTACCAAGGCGCCCAAATCCACCTCGGTGTTGTGCCACTCGGCATGGCCCGATTCGATTTTTGCCATGTCCAGCACCTGATTCACCAGCCGGGACAGGCGCTCGGTCTCGCTGACGATGATGGCCATGAACTGGCCACGCTGGGCCTCCTCCATGCCCGGGTCGTCACGCATCAGCTCGGCCAGCGCCCTGATAGAGGTCAGCGGCGTGCGCAGCTCATGCGTGACCGACGACATGAAGTCGTCCTTGAGCCGGTCCAGGCTCTTGAGCTGCTCATTGGCCGCGCGCAGTTCGCCCGTGGCACGCTCCAGCGATGCCGACTGCTCTTCCAGCTCCAGAGAGTGTGCACGCAGCTGCGAGCTTTCGTCCAGAATGCGCAGCACGTCATCAGGCGTCAGGGTTTCTTCTTCGACACTGCTGGCCACCAGCACCCGCGCCGACGCGCTGCCCACCGCGCCCGACAACTGGGTCTCGACAAACTGCACCAGGCGCGCATCGGGCGTGATGGCCGCCGGGCTGCTCGCGCCCACCTGGCGCGCGTAGGCCCAGAAAAGCTCCTGCGCCCGCTCCACGCCCATGAAGCGCTCACACAAACGCAGCAAATCGGGCACCGTGGCGCGCCCGCGCCAAAACACCGGCCGCGCCGTGCTGGTGCGCTCAAACACATCGACAAACAGCAGCGCCTGACTGGCTTCCTGGCCACTGGGCGCGCGCCACAATGACAGGCCCACATAAGCGCCCACATTGGCCAGCAAACTCCAGAACAATGAATGCGTCAGGTTGTCAAGCCCCTCCAGACCAAACAGCTGCTCCGGGCGCAACCAGCTCAAACCCCACAGGCCTTGCGTCAAAAAGGCGTCAGGCAGCCAGCCCGACTTGGCCAACGAGGGCAGCATCAGCGTGTACACCCACATCAGGAACCCGGCCAAAAGCCCCACCAGGGCGCCCCGGCGGGTGGCGCCTTTCCAGTACAGGCCGCCGAGCACGGCGGGCGCAAACTGGGCCACGGCGGCAAAGCTGATGAGCCCGATACTCACCAGCGCATAAGCCTCACCGGCCAGATGAAAATACACATAGCCCAGCACCAGCACGCCCAAAATGGCGGCACGGCGAATGTTGAGCAGCACGCGGGTCAGGTCGCGACCCGCCCCCGACTGGAAATGGCGTGTGCGCAGCAGCAGCGGCATGACCAGCTCATTGCAGACCATGGTCGACACCGCAATGGTCTCCACAATCACCATGCCGGTGGCCGCCGACAAGCCGCCAATAAAAGCAAACAGTGCCAGTGCCGGCTGGCCCGCCGCCAACGGCAGCGACAGCACAAAATTGTCCGCGTTCATCTGCCCCGACCCGAAATACAGCAAGCCACCCAGGGCAATCGGCAGCACAAACAGATTGATCGCCAGCAGGTACAGCGGAAACACCCAGACCGCGCGGCGCAAATGGCTCTCGCGCACGTTTTCCACCACCATCACCTGAAACTGGCGCGGCAAAAAAATCACCGACAGCATCGACAGCAGCGTCAGGGCAAACCATTGCGTCCAGGCAAAACTGCCACCCTGCTCCAGCCGCAGCAATTTGGCCAGGTCGGGCACCGCACGCGCACGGGCAAAGAGGTCCTCAAGGCCGTTAAAGAGACCATAGACCACAAACAAGCCCACGGCCAGAAAAGCAATGAGCTTGACCACCGACTCAAAGGCAATCGCCGCCACCATGCCCTCGTGGCGCTCGGCCGAATCCAGGTGCCGGGCGCCGAACACCATGGTGAAACCGGCCAGCGCCAGCGCCATGTAAAAAGTGCTGTCTTGCGTCCAGTGCACTTGGGTGGGCAATTCACCCAGGCTGCTTGCGGTGAGCAAACCATAACCCGCCGACATCGCCTTGAGCTGCAACGCGATGTAGGGCACGATGCCCACCACGGCAATCAGCGTGACCAGGCCGGCCAGCAGTGGGCTCTTGCCATAACGGCTGCCAATGAAGTCGGCAATCGAGGTGATGCGGTAGGTTTTGGCGATGCGAATCATCTTGCGGATCACCAGCCAACCCAAAATCATGGCCAGCGTGGGCCCAAGATAAATCGGCAAAAACCAGATGCCACCCGAGGCGGCGCGGCCAACACTGCCAAAGTAGGTCCAGGCGGTGCAGTAAACCCCCAGCGACAAGGCATAAGTCCAGGGGTTGGCAATGATCGAGCGGCCCTGGGCCGCGCGCCAGTCGCCAAAGCTGGCCACTGCAAACAACAACAGCAGGTAGGCAAACGATGCGCCCAACACCAGCAGGGGTGACAGCATGGCTAAGCGTCCTCGTCAGCGGCGCCGGACCGCTCCATGAGCCAGGCCGCGGCCCCAATCAACAAGGCCCACAACACCAGCAAGGCCACGGGAAACAAGGGCAAGCCGAAGACGGTGGTGTCAATGTCCCACACCCCCAACAACGGGAAATTAAGCAACAACCAGCCGCAGCAAAACAAGGCCACCAGGCGCTGTGTGGTTAGATTGCTGCGCATGCCGAGGCCCTAAAACTGGTTCATTGACCACTCAAACCTTGCCCTTGAGCCAACTGGCGTGGGCATGGCGGCTGAGCGCAAAACTTCCAATAAACTTGCACCAGATGGTGCTGCCGGCCACCGCGCTCCAGACGCTGTATTCCCACACGCCGGCCAACACGGCGCCAATCACGCTCACGATCACCACCCCGGCCACCAGGTTGATGGCCATCTCGTAGGGGGCAAATTTTTCGGGGTTGGGGGGTGCCTCGCCACGCTTGATGGCAACCTCGGAAAAATCACGCTGCATCACGATGCGCCAGGCCCGACGCAGCCAGATAAAGCTGATCGGGAACAGCGCCAAAAATAAAATCCACGTCATTGCGACGCTGACATCAAACACCATGGAAGTCTCCAGAACAAATTGGAAAGCCCTGCCAGCTTGAAGACCGACAGGGCTTTGATTGTCACCCCAGTCCACCATCGTGGACCAGGGCTTGTCTCAGGCTTTGCCTTTGACTTAGTGAGAACCATCCACCAGCTTGGAGCCGCGCGGAATACGCACAGCCTCAACCATGTGCTGAATGTGCTCGGGTGGCTCTGGCGTGAACCGGTACACGATGGCAGCCACGGTAAAGTTCACCAGGGCACCAATGGCTCCAAACGCTTCTGGCGTGATGCCAAAGAACGGATTTGCGCCACCGATCAAGCCCAGGAACTCGGTACCCTTGACGAAGAAGATGCCCTTGTGTGCAAACACATAGAACAAGGTGACAAACAGGCCAGCCAACATACCGGCCATGGCGCCTTCTTTGTTCATCTTCTTGCTGAAGATACCCATCATGATCGCGGGGAACAGTGACGATGCGGCGATACCGAAGGCCAAAGCCACGGTACCGGCGGCAAAGCCTGGCGGGTTCAAGCCCAGCCAACCCGAAATCACAATCGCAACCGCCATGGCAATCTTGCCTGCCAGCAACTCGTTCTTCTCAGAAATATCAGGAACAAAAACGTTCTTGATCAAGTCGTGCGACACCGCAGCAGAAATAGCCATCAGCAAACCAGCCGCAGTAGACAGCGCAGCAGCCAAACCACCGGCAGCCACCAGACCAATCACCCAGTTAGGCAGCAAGGCGATTTCAGGGTTGGCCAACACAATAATGTCGGCGTTCACTGTCAGCTCATTGCCCTTCCAACCGGCAGCAGCAGCCTTGGCGGCAGCAGCTTCGTTCTTGGTCTTGTCGTTGTAGTACTGAATGCGGCCATCGCCGTTTTTGTCTTCAAACTTCAGCAGACCGGTCTTTTCCCAGCGCTTCATCCAGTCAGGACGGGTTTCAGCCACGATGCTTGATTCAGCAGCGTACAGGTCACCACCCGTGGCAACGGCCGTGTTCACGGTGGAGTGCAGGTTCAACTTGGCCATGGCAGCCACGGCAGGGGCCGTGGTGTACAGAATGGCAATGAAGACCAGCGCCCAACCAGCCGATGAACGTGCGTCTTTCACGGTAGGCACCGTGAAGAATCGCATGATCACGTGGGGCAAACCAGCGGTACCGATCATCAACGACAAGGTGTAGACAAACATGTTCAGTGTGCTGCCGGCCGTGGTGGTGGTGTATTGACCAAAACCAAGATCAACCACCACCGAGTCAAGTTTGGCCAGCAAGGTCAAATCTGAACCAGTTATCGTGCCACCCAAGCCCAGTTGCGGCAGGAAATGACCCGTGAGCTGCAAAGAGATGAACACGGCCGGCACGGTGTAGGCCAGGATCAACACGATGTACTGCGCCACCTGGGTGTAGGTGATGCCTTTCATGCCGCCGAACACAGCGTACAAAAACACAATGCCCATACCGACGTAAATGCCGACTTCGCTTGACACGCCCAAAAAGCGCGAGAACGCCACACCCACACCGGTCATCTGTCCAATGATGTAGGTGATGGAGGCGGTCAACAGGCAGATCACGGCGATCAACGAGGCGCTCTTGGAGTAGAAACGGTCACCAATGAACTGCGGCACGGTAAATTTACCGAACTTGCGCAGGTACGGTGCCAACAACATGGCCAGCAGCACGTAGCCACCGGTCCAGCCCATCAGGAACAGGCCGCCGCCATAACCCATGTTGGCGATCAAGCCAGCCATGGAGATGAACGATGCGGCAGACATCCAGTCAGCGCCCGTGGCCATGCCGTTAAGCACCGGGTGCACAGCGCCACCCGCAGAATAAAACTCACTGGTGGAACCGGCACGTGCCCAGATGGCAATGCCGATGTAGAGCGAGAAGCTCAATCCCACCATGATGTAGATCGTGGTTTGAAGTTCCATCTTTTAGTCCTCAGTCTTCTTGAACATCAAATTTGATGTCCAGGTTGTTCATGCGCCAGGCGTAATAAAAAATCTGCACCATAAAGACGTAGATGGCGCCCTGGTGTGCAAACCAGAAACCCAGGGGGTAGCCACCGAGGTGGAATTGGTTTAAAAATTCGGCGAATAAAATGCCCGCCCCGAAAGACACCACAAACCAGAGGATCAGCACGTTCCTCAAAAGTTTGATGGTTTCCGTCCAGTAGGCACCACTATCGTAGTCATGCTTCATGAAGTCTCCTGATTGAAAATAAGACAAAACAGCAATCTCTTGCTGCGCTAATACATTACGCGGAGTCCAGCCCGCTGTGTTGCGGGGTGGACTATCACGGGACTTGCTTACAAATTTCTTATGAACCCGTCCCCTGCGTTTAAAACGAGGGTAAACACTTAGCGAAAACTTTCATCCCTGCGTTGTTCACTTTTTTTCAAAGGCGCACGACCCATTTAACCGCCCAGCGGCAAGCGCTGGTAAGTGCAGGGTAAGTAGAAACCCTTAGTCTCACCTCCGTCGCTATTTTGGAGGAGACATGTTTATGCAAGATGATTTGATACAGCGGGTTGTCAACAACCCCCAATACCAGGAGCTCAAGCGCAAGCGCAGCAGCTTTGGCTGGACGCTGACCTGGGCCATGATGATCGTCTACTACGGCTTCATCATGCTCGTGGCCTTCAACAAGGAATTCCTCTCGCAAAAGCTGGGCGCAGGCGTCATGACCGTTGGTGTGCCCATCGGTTTCGGCGTGATTGTGTTCACCGTCGTCATCACCGCCATCTATGTGCGTCGCGCCAACAGCGAATTCGACGATCTGACAGCCGCCATCACCAAGGCGGTACTTAAATGAATTACAAAACTGAACACACTCGACGCATCCTCACGCTGCTGGCCCTGATGGGCGTCTCGGCAACGGTCTGGGCTGCCGGCGCTGACCTGGGTCAGGCCGAAAAACAAGCCACCAACTGGACTGCCATCGGCATGTTCGCGGCCTTTGTGGTCTTCACACTTTTCGTCACCAAGTGGGCCGCCTCCAAGACCAAGTCGGCCTCCGACTTCTACACGGCGGGTGGCGGTATCACCGGCTTCCAGAACGGTTTGGCGATTGCCGGCGACTACATGTCAGCCGCCTCTTTCCTGGGGATTTCCGCAGCCGTGATGGCCAGCGGGTTTGACGGTCTGATTTACTCCATCGGCTTCCTGGTGGGCTGGCCTGTCATCACCTTCCTGATGGCCGAGCGCCTGCGCAACCTGGGCAAGTTCACTTTTGCCGACGTGGCCGCGTTCCGCTTCGAGCAAAAACCGGTCCGCATTTTTGCGGCTTCGGGCACGCTGGTGGTGGTGGCGTTCTACCTGATTGCCCAGATGGTCGGTGCCGGTCAGTTGATCAAGCTGCTGTTTGGTCTGGAATACTACGTGGCCGTGATCCTTGTGGGCGGCTTGATGATGGTGTATGTGCTGTTTGGCGGCATGACCGCCACCACCTGGGTGCAGATCATCAAGGCCTGTCTGTTGCTCGGGGGCGCCACCTTCATGTCCCTGTCGGTGCTGTGGCACTTTGGTTTCAGCTTTGAAGCCATGTTTGCCGGCGCCGTGCAGATCAAGACCGACCTGGCCCTGGAAGACGGCAAGATTGCCGAAGTAGCCGCTGCCGCGGGCCAGTCCATCATGGGCCCGGGCAACTTTGTCAAAGACCCGATCTCCGCCATCAGCTTCGGCATGGCGCTGATGTTCGGTACCGCCGGTTTGCCCCACATCCTGATGCGCTTCTTCACGGTGCCCAGTGCCAAGGCGGCGCGCAGTTCGGTGATGTGGGCCACCGGCTGGATCGGCTACTTCTACCTGCTGACCTTCATCATCGGCTTTGGCGCGATCACCTTTGTGCTCACCAACCCCGACTTTCTGGACGCCAAGGGCGGCCTGATTGGCGGCGGCAACATGGCGGCCATTCACCTGGCCAACGCCGTGGGCGGCAACGTGTTCCTGGGCTTCATCTCAGCCGTGGCCTTTGCCACTATTTTGGCCGTGGTGGCTGGGTTGACGCTGTCGGGCGCTTCTGCCGTGTCACACGACATTTACGCCACCGTGATCAAAAAGGGCAAGGCCAACAGCGCTGACGAGCTGCGCATCTCCAAGATCACCACCATTTGCCTTGGCGTTCTGGCAGTGGCCCTGGGCATTGTGTTCGAGAAGCAGAACATCGCGTTCATGGTGTCGCTGGCCTTTGCCATTGCGGCGTCGGCCAACTTCCCGGTGCTGTTCATGTCGGTGCTGTGGAAAGACTGCACCACCAAGGGCGCCGTGATTGGTGGCTTTTTGGGCCTGATCTCTTCGGTCGGCCTGACCGTGGTGTCGCCTTCGGTGTGGGAAGCCACGCTGGGCAACCCCGCGGGCTCAGCCTTGTTCCCGTACGCCAGTCCGGCCCTGTTCTCGATGACCATCGGTTTTGTTGGCATCTGGCTGTTCTCGATTCTGGACAACAGCGCACGTGCCAAGCAGGACCGCGCAGGTTTCCTGGCGCAGCAGGTGCGTTCCGAGACCGGCATTGGTGCTGACGGCGCTTCTGGCCACTGATGTGACATCAGCCGCATCGCCTCGGTCCGGGTAGCGATGCGATAAGCTCAAGGGGCTGCAGGCACTGGTTCTGCAGCCCTTTTTTTATTCTAAGAAGGTCACCGTGTCAGACGATTTTTCATTTGAATCAGCGCCGTTCAACGAATTGGCTGCGACCGAACGAACGCAAGTGCAAGAGCTCGCGGCAGCAGTGCACTACCGCGCAGGCCAGGCGGTTCTGCTGCCCCATGGCGACCCGCAGCCGTACCTGTGGGTGGTGCAAAGCGGCCATGTGCAACAAGAGGAACAGGGCCACGTCCATGTGCTGGGCGCTGGCGAGTCGTTCAACTGGCGCGCCCTACTGACCGGGCATAACCAGGCAAGTGTCATTGCACTCGATGCCGTGCAGTTATGGCAACTGCCCAAGGAAACACTGCTGCACCTGCTGGCCGGCAACGCCCGCTTCAGCGCCAAGGTGTTCGCCGAGGTCGCCGGCCAACTCGCAGACAACGAAGAGATGGACCAGCACCGCGAGTTGTTGTCGCTGATGCTGGTGCGTGTCAGGGATGCATACCTGCAAAAGCCGTTTTATGTGGACGGCCAACTCGACCTGGTGTCGGTCTGCCGCCTGCTGTCAGAACACAAAACGGGCAATGCGCTGGTGCGCGATATACAGGACGGCGTGCAGCGTATTGGCATGTTCACCACCAACGACCTGCGCGATGCCCTATTGCGCCCAACGCCGCCGGCCCAACTGGCGGTGCGCGACGTGGCCCACTTCGACCTGGTCACCGTCGCGCCCGATGCCGAACTCTTCGATGCGCTGCAGATCATATTGCGCCACCGGGTGCACCGGGTGCTGGTAAAAGACGGCGACACCATCGTGGGGGTGCTGAGCCAGCTCGATTTAATGAGTTTCATGTCGAACCACTCGCACCTGATCATGCTGCAGGTCGAGCAGGCGCGCAACGCGGCCGAACTGCAAGTGGCAGCGCTGCAGGTGGACGACACCATCAAACTGCTGCAGCGCGGCGGCATGCGCATCGAGATCATCTCGCGGCTGGTGAGTGAGCTCAACAGCCAGATCTTTGCCCGGCTCTGGGCGCTGCTGGCGCCGCCTGAACTGGTCAAAAACAGCTGCCTTTTGGTGATGGGCAGCGAAGGCCGCGGCGAGCAGATTTTAAAAACCGACCAGGACAACGCGCTGCTGCTGCGCGACGGCTTCGAGCATGACAATCTGGCCGACATCACCCGGAAATTCAGCGCCGCGCTGTTGACTTTTGGCTACCCGCCCTGCCCCGGCAACATCATGGTGACCAACCCGGTGTGGCGCCAGAGCCTGGGGGCCTTTCGGCAAACCATTGGCCAGTGGCTGCATGCCGACGACCCCGAAGGCAAGATGCACCTGGCCATTTTCATGGACGCCCGCGCCGTGGCGGGCGATGCCACGCTGCTGCAGAACGCGCGCAACTTTGCGCTGAACCAGGCCATCGGCAGCAACACCTTCATCAGCCGCATGGTCAGCGCCATCGACCAGTTTGCGGAGCCCAGCAGCGCCTGGTGGACCCGCTTGCCGCTGCTGCACAGCCACGAACCGGAAACTTTTGATCTGAAGAAGATCGGCACCTTCCCCGTGGTGCATGGCGCCCGTGCCCTGGCCCTTGAATACCGCCTGGAAGCGCTGGGCACGGTGGAGCGCCTGCAAGCCCTGGCCAACCTGGATATCCTTCCCGCCGCGCTGGTGCGCGACCTGATTGAGACCCTGCACATGCTCATGACGCTCAAGCTGCGCAACAACCTGCGGCAACGCGCGCTGGGGCAAGACATCAGCAATCTGGTCGAACTCAGCAGCCTGGGCACCCTGGACCGCGACCAACTGACCGACGCACTGGGCATCATCCGGCAATTCAAGCAGTTTCTACGGCTGCACTACCGGCTTGAGACCTGATCACCCGGCGCTGGAGGCTTGGCTATTTTTTAGGCGCGGTGGCGTCAGGTTTGGCGGCCTCGGCACTTGCCGCTGGCGCGGGCAGACCCAGGTGCTGGTCCATGGCGGCAACCAGCTTGTCGACCAGGGTTTTTTGCAGTTCGGGCCCCATTTGGCAAGGCCAGAAGGGCTTTTTTCATGGGGCACTCCGTTCACGTGAAGGCTTGAAATGCGTCTGATGCATTATCAGACCGATGACCCAATCCGCAACGGGGCAAGCCCTGCGGGTGCCATGCCAGGCCCGCCTGCCACGTGTAAGAATTGCCGTCTTCGCCCGACTGATTAGCCATGAAGCCCATGCCACCACCCCATGTTTGACCGTGCCGCCAGCCATCTGATTGCCCCCCTGGTCCAGCGCCTGGCCCGCCAGGCCCGCCGCCTGAGGCTGAGCGCCAACCAACTCACCCTGCTGGGTTTTTTGCTGGGGCTTTTTGCGGCATTGCTGATTGCCTTTGAAGCCTATCTGGCGGGGGCCGTTGCCATTTTGGCGTCAAGGCTGCTGGACGCGCTGGATGGCGCCGTGGCGCGCCTGACCCAGGCCACCGATGCCGGTGGTTTTCTCGACATTGCCCTGGACTTTGTGTTTTACGCCAGCATCCCGCTGGCCTTTGCCATCAGCGACCCGGCACGCAACGCCTTGCCCGCCGCCGTGCTGCTGGCCGCGTTCATTGGCACCGGCTCGAGTTTTCTGGCCTTTGCCGTGATGGCGGCCAAACGAGGACTGCACAACCTGGCCACGCCCAACAAGTCGTTCTACTTCCTGGGCGGCCTGACCGAGGCCGGCGAAACCCTGCTCTGTTTCATGGCCATGTGTCTTTGGCCGGGTCTGTTCATTGAACTGGCCTATGGCTTTGCTGCGCTGTGTGCCATCACCACGGTCACACGCATCTGGTGGGGCTGGAAAGCATTCCAATGAACATTCGACCCAATCACTCACGGCCAGAGCACGTCGCGGCGCGCGTGGTCTTAGCCGCAAGCTTTTCTAAAACGCCTGCTTTCATCGTCGGTTGTGTTTGCCTGCTCGGCAGCCAACTCGGCTTTTCTCAAACACCACCGGCGGCAGCCAGTGCCGCTCTGGCGCCCCTCACCGCTGCCGGCAGTCTGGCGCTACACCCAACTTGGCAGCTCAGTGGCCTGCCCGACAACAAGGCACCGCGCAGCACGTTTGAAGCGCTTGCCCTGAACGGCGAAACCGTGTTGGCGCTGCGCACTCAAGCATCCTATGGTGTGCTGACCCATGCCTGGCAAGGCCCGGCACCCCAATTTTTAAGCTGGCGCTGGCGCCTGGAGCAGCCGCTGGCAGCGGCCGACATCAAAACCAAAGCTGGCGACGATGCGGCGCTCAAGGTGTGCGTGATGCTGGACCAGCCTGCGCAAGAAATTCCGTTTTTCCAGCGCTCGGCGTTGGCGCTGGCGCGCTCAATCAGTGGGCAGAACCTGCCCAGCGCCACCCTGTGTTACCTGTGGGACAGCCGCTACCCGGCGGGCACGCGTGGCCCCAACCCCTACAGCGCGCGAGTGCGTTTTATGGTGTTGAACGGCTCGGAGTCCGCCACCGGCCAATGGGTCAGCCAGCGCCGCAATATCGCGGAAGATTTTGCCCTGCTGTTCGGCCAGGAGAGCAAGGCTTTGCCGCCTGTTACCGCCGTGGCCGTGGGGGCCGACAGTGACAACACGCAAGGCAGCAGCTTGGGCTACGTGACGCAGCTGCGCTGGCTGCCGTGAGCTTGGCATCAAAATAACAGACCGTCGTGGGACAAGCGCCTGACCTGGCCATGTGACCGTCAGGCAAATGGGTTCAGAGCACCAGGTAGGTCTCTCCGTTGAAGGCAGTCACCTCGCCAATGTCTGCC
>CAZIGL010000028.1:0-46280 GCA_964538895.1 uncultured Rhodoferax sp. | reverse complement strand
GACCGGGCTGGGGTCAGGATCACGCACGTCAGGAGGTTGGGTTCTTTCACGTTAAATCAGCTTGTCGGTTTGTCGGCGGCACCAACCGGAACGTACCCTGACATGCTAAATCGTAACGTGCCCAGCCCCTGGCAAACACGCGGTTTTTCCAGCTTACAACGCGCTCGCATTGCACTTTGTCAGCCAAAAATATAGCTGCATCCGCATGGGCCAACAACCTCACCATGTCGAAATAGTGCCGTGCATACCGATCGGGCGTAGGGGAATCGACTGGGCGATGATGTTCAGAATGCAATATGGTTGCCTTCTCCCAAAACGTGCGCTGTAGCTCCAGAGCCACCACTTGGTAATTCCAGTCGCCAAACAGAGTCGGATACACCTTGGCAATGATCGCTTGAACTGGATAGCGCCCGGTAGGCTGCTGGTCTGTGAGCGTACCAAACTCCAATTTGACTTCGCGGCGCATGTAGTTAAAACTTTGACCCTGCGTGCTCGGATAGCGAAAGAAAAGATTGGACGACTTGGCATCCACATCCAGTTCGTAATGCAGCCATTTGCCGGCGGGCGCGGCGCCCAAGGCATCGATGATCGCCCCTTCCAATAACGGCAAGACAACCTGCTGCACCTTGTCGGCACACAGGCGCTGCATCTCTAGCACGGCGGCATCGCGCTTCACACGGCTGGTCAGGGCATCAAAACCCGACGCATCGGCGCCTACAAACTCCGGCACCAGGCACAGGTCAATGTCCTCCGAGAACCGGTCAATCACCCCAAAAACCTTGGACAAGGACGTGCCACCCTTGAACACCAAAAATGGTGCCAGCTCAGGCTGAGCGAACAACAAGCCCAGCAACCACGACACCCAGAAATCTTTCTCCAGAATCACGGCTTGAATACTCAGCGCCGTTGCCGCTTGCTCAAACGCTAGCCCGCGCCGATCTGGTGTCAGTGACAAAAATTGATCGGCATGCGTCATATGTTCACCCGAGCCACTTCGATCAAAAAAGGACGCATCCACGCCGGTGCCAACGCTATGTCCTGCAACACCCCGGCTCGCTCTGTCCCTGGAATGTTTTGCCGCAGCCGCTCAATGCGCGCAGGGGTGATGTGCTGCGCGCCAAGGCACTTGAAAGCCTGAATCAGCAAGCCGCTCAATTTCCCAGCCCCGGCCATCTGGCGCGGCGTGGTTCGCTTGAAGCTGATCTGCATGGGCCCAGCCGATACAGTGCGGCTGATGCCGTCGGTGAGCAAAACTACCTTGGCGGGTACCTGTTCCGACAAGCCCAGCATATTGGCCGCATACACGCCAGCGGGCTGCGTGCGCAGCTTGTCCTTACCCGCCACCGCCTGAACCACGGCATCGACCGAAGGCCAGAGCGTGCCCAGCAGTTCGTCATAACGTGGCTTGTCATACAGACCCCGCGACAAGCGTCGCAACTCGCCTTTGGTGACCAGCCGTTGCAAGGCCTTGTCAACCGCGGCTCTGCTGCCCACCAAGGCAAAGGCATCTGGAGAAAACACCGTACCCGGCGCACTTTCTTTTACAAGACGTGCAATTTGTGAACCAATACTGTTGGACGCAGCTGATCGAGGCATTTGGTGATTTATAAAATTCTATTTGTCCAAAATATAGCATTATTTTCGGACAAATAGTTCTATGGGTTGTATTCCACCCGTCGTTTCCAGTCCATTCATGCGTGATGCTCGAAAAAATCAAGGCTAGTAAATCTGACATAACAATGATCCGTTCTGCCGGGCTGAAACGGACTGACAAGGCGAACAAAGCGGAGCGACTTTGTTTTGGGATTCCATTTGAGCGTCGTCCAGGGGTAGCCCCACGGCTGGGGTTGTCGCACGACATCCCCAATGAGGTGAATCCGGGCTGTGTACGGATGTTGCGATAGCGATCGTTACCCGAATGGGACAAGACAAGCCGGGCGCTTTACAGGATAGGCTTGGTTCGAAGAATAGAGCGCGGGCTGAAAGCATCGTCAAAATTTCTTGGCATGAACGCCAACAAAAACTCGATTTGGCTTAAAAACTGCCTACCGCGAGAAACCGGCACAAAACGGGCACACTGAAAAGGCAAGCAACGGGCACAGTTCCGGCACAAAACGGGCACACTTCCGGCACAAAACGGGCGCAATTTTGGAAAAAAACGAGAAATTCTCCGCCACGAAAAACCCCATCCAAAAGCGTACAGACGAAAAAAATCCCCTGTAAGTCATTGATTTACAAGGGATTTTTTAAACTATCTGGCGGAGCAGGGGGGATTCGAACCCCCGGGGGATTTAACTCCCCGCACGCTTTCCAGGCGTGTGACTTAAACCACTCATCCACCGCTCCAGAACCGGTGATTCTACCCGCCTGGACGGCTACATTCTGGACCGCCGGCCAATAAAAAGGGAAGCAAGCTTTTGCTTGCTTCCCTTGCAGACCGACACCCCAAGGTGTCGGCGCTGGTTTGCTGTTGGCTTAACGAATGACAGCCAGGGTTTCCAGTTTGCCACCGCGAATGGTCTTCAAGGTCAGGGCACCGTTTTTGATATCGCCAATTTCGTCGAAAGAGACGGGACCAGAGATGCCTTTGTAGTCGGTGGTGGTTGCCAGCATGGGCAAGTATTTGGCAGGATCAGCCGAGTCAGCCTTGACCATGGCTGCGACCATGATGTTGATGGCGTCATAGACGTAAGGTGCATAGAGCTTGACATCGGTGTTGAACTTGGCCTGGTACTTGACCTTGAACTCGTCCATGCCAACTTTTGCCTCACCATCGACACCACCGGCTTCAGCGCAGTAGACCTGGTCGTCGGCAATGGCGTCACCGCCGAGTTTCACCAATTCAGTGGTGCAGATGCCGTCGCCACCCATGAATTTGGGCTTCATGGCCAGACCTTTCATTTGCTTGAGCATGGGGCCGGCTACGGCGTCCATGCCGCCGAAGAAGATCACATCGGGCTTCTTGGCTTTGATGCTGGTCAGGATCGCGGTGAAGTCGGTTGCTTTGTCGGTGGTGAATTCCTTGGCTACCACTTTGCCGCCGGCGGCTTCAACCGCTTTGGCAAATTCTTCAGCAACGCCCTGACCGTAAGCGGTACGGTCGTCAATCACGGCAATGGATTTGCCTTTGAGTTCACCGACTGCGTATTTGCCCAGCGTGCCGCCCAGTTGGGTGTCGTCAGCCACCATGCGGAAGGTGGTTTTGTAGCCCTGACGGGTGTACTTGGGATTTGTAGCAGAGGGAGAGATCTGGGGGATGCCTGCATCGCTGTAAATTTTGGAAGCAGGAATGGTGGTGCCGGAGTTCAGGTGACCGATCACACCAGCCACTTTGGCGTCTACCAGTTTTTGCGCAACTGCGGTGCCTTGCTTGGGGTCGGCGGCGTCGTCTTCAGCCAGCAATTCAAAAGTGACTTTTTGACCACCCAACATGACGCCAGCCGCATTGAGCTCGTCAATGGCCATACGTGCACCGTTCTCGTTGTCTTTGCCCAGGTGGGCAATGGCACCGCTGGTCGGGCCAACGTGACCAATTTTGACGACGTTTACAGCAGGTGCTGGCGCGGCCGCAGGTGCAGCGGCAGGCGCAGCTTCTTCTTTTTTGCCACAGGCAACGAGCAGGGTGGCGGCAGCGATCAGTGTCAAGGCACTTTTAATTTGCATAAAAAACTCCGTTTAAAAATGAAATTGCAGAAAATTATTCCAGCCGCATACGATAGCTTAATTTGGTGCCAGATGCCATAGGGATGTTACTAATATGGTGCATTAACTTCATCTATCGGCAGGTGCTACGGTTGGATTAGGTCGGGTTTGCGCTTTAAAAGCATTTATGACGGCCTGGTGTACCAGGGACTCCATGTCGCTTTGAATGCGCGCATTGAGCTGATGCAAATGTTGTGCCAGTGTTGCGCGCAGCCATTGCTCGGATTCAAATTGCAACTTGCGAGCAAGCATGGGCTGAATCTGTTGGCAAATACTGGCAACCAGAGCATCCACGTCGAGAGCGAGATTCACATCAGTTGCGGCGGGATTGGCGGCAAGCGGTTCCACCACCTCGGTCAAGGTCGGCACGAAGCGGGGCGGCTGGCGTGAGGGCAGATTCATTGCGGGGCCGCTGGCGCAAGCTCACGGTTGCTCAATTCACAACCCGCTGTGGCGTAGCGCTTCCAGCGGCTGCGTGCGTCGTGCTTGTCATTGGCGTCGTTGCTCACAATTTCAATGATGCGGGTGAACTGCTCGAAACCCACGGGCACCTCGGAGCCCAGGTTCAACAAGGTCAACCGCGTGGCATCAGCTTGCGGGCTTGGGTTCAGCACAAGCGGTGTGTTTTCAAGCAGCTGCAACGGCGCATCATGAAAGCAATGAGGCACAAAATCGGTGCTTGAAAAATTCCAGAGCAGCTGGTCGAACTGTTGCAGTGTGTCTTCATCGGCGGTTACCAGCACCTGGGCTGAACTGGCCGCGGCCTTGCGCAGCAAGCGGCAGGCGTACTGCAGCCGGTCCGGTACCCGGCTGTGGAATTCGACTTTGGTCACTGGCATCAGGTGGTGCTGGTTTGCATGGACAGCACATAGTGCAGCAGCAGACCGACGGGGCGGCCGGTGGCCCCTTTGGTGGCCCCGCTTTTCCAGGCCGAGCCGGCAATGTCGAGGTGTCCCCAAGGGTATTTGCCGGTAAAACGCTGCAAAAATTTGGCTGCAGTGATGGCACCACCGGGGCGCCCGGCCACATTGGCCACGTCGGCATAGCTGGTTTTCAAGCCCTCGGCGTAGTCGTCGTCCAGCGGCATGGGCCAGCACAGGTCTTGCGAAGACTCGCTGGCTTTTGCCATCGCTGCCGACATGGCCTCGTCACTGGAGAAAAAGCCGCTGCGCACGCCACCCAGCGCAATCACGCAGGCACCGGTGAGTGTGGCGATGTCGATCACGGCCCGCGGTTTGAAGCGCTCGGCGTAGGTGAGGGCGTCACACAGCACCAGCCGGCCCTCGGCGTCGGTGTTGAGGATCTCGATGGTTTGGCCGCTCATGCTGGTCACCACGTCGCCCGGTTTGACAGCGCGGCTGCTGGGCAGGTTTTCGCAAGCCGGAATCAGGCCAACCACATTGATGTCGGGTTGCAGTTCGGCCAGCGCCTTGAACACGCCCAGCACACTGGCTGCACCACACATGTCGTACTTCATTTCATCCATCTCGGCGGCAGGTTTGATGGAAATACCGCCGCTGTCAAAGGTGATGCCTTTGCCCACCAGGACCACCGGCGGCTGGTTTTTGGCTGCACCCTTGTAGTGCAGCTCGATAAATTTCAGGGGCTCGGCAGAGCCCTTTGCCACGGCCAGAAAAGCGCCCATACCCAGCTTTTCCACCTCTTTGTGGTTCATCACGTCGCATTTGATGCGTGGCGATTTGGCCAAGACCTGGGCGGCGCGCGCCAGATCGCTTGGGGTGGCGTGGTTGGCCGGGCGATTGGCCCATTCCTTGGCCAGTTCGATGCCGTGCACGGTGGCCACGCCCTGGGCAAAGCTTGCGGCCATGTCGGCGCTGTTGGGAAAACCAACCCTGACCAGCGCAATGCTGCGGCTTTCGGGCTTGCTCACGGTGGCGGTATAAACATAGCTGGCCGCAGCCAGGGTGCCTAAAGCCACTTGAAGCGACTGACCGTCCGGGGTCTGGTCAAACCACAGGGTGACTGTTTTGGGCTTGGCCGCCTTGATCAGGGCAATGGCCGCCGCGACGCCTTTGCGCACATTGCCCGGCTTGCCATCCGCCACCTGCACCAGCACCAGCCGCGCACAGGCCAGTCCGGTGGGGCGGTAAATGTCGAGCAGGCTGCCCGGCTTGTCGGCCAGGTCACCGGCCTTCAGCGCCTTGCTGATCAGGGTGGACAAGGGATTCCTGCCCGCCTTGAAGGTGCCTGAGAGCAACATCAGCAAGACATCACATTTTTCAAGGCCAGCTTGCGCCGTATCCAAATCCAGCAGTTCAAAGTTCATAATTCAGCCTTTCCTATTGTTGCAATGTTATTCCATTCATCCTTACGCAAAGAGCTGTCCCGTAGTTTTGGTGCGACCCTGATTGTGCTGGTCACGGTGGTCATGACCATGACCCTGATCCGCACCCTGGGTCTGGCCTCGCGCGGCAGGCTCAACCCGTCTGACGTGTTTCTGGTCATGGGCTATACGGTGCTGGCCTACCTGCCCACGCTGCTGACCCTGGGCCTGTTCATTGCCATCATTTCCACCTTGACGCGGATGTTTTGCGACAGTGAAATGGTGATTTGGCAGTCGAGCGGACGGGGCCTGTTCTCATTGGTTAGCCCCTTGTTGCGGTTTTCCTGGCCGGTTTTCGCGGTGGTGGCCGGTCTGGCCCTGGTGATCCTGCCCTGGACCAACCTGCGCATCGAAGAGCTTAAAAACCAATACCAACAGCGGGGTGATCTGGAGCGCGTTGAACCGGGCCGGTTCCAGGAATCGGCCGACGGGTCGCGGGTATTCTTTGTTGAAAAAGAGGCGTCAGGCAACCAGGCGGGTGCCAATGTCTTCATTGCCACCACAGAAAAAGGCAAGGAAACCGTGACCTCAGCGCGCAGCGGGCGGATTGAAAATCTGGCGGGAGGCCGGTTTCTGATGCTCAACAACGGCCAGCGTCTGGAGCGCACACCGGGGTCGTCCGAGCTCAAGCTCAGCGAATTTGAGCAATACGGGGTCCAGATCGATCAGGAAATTCTGGACGACATGAATTACGTGCCGGTCAAGACCCGAACCACCGCTGAACTGTTCAAAGACCTGACGCCTGTGCATTGGGCAGAAGTGTCGTGGCGCCTGGGCCTGATCCTGGCTTCGTTCAACTTCGTCATCATTGGCGTGACCGTGTCGAGCGTCAATCCGCGCATGGGCCGCAGCAGCAATCTGATTTTTGCCTTGTTTACTTTTGTGCTCTATTACAACCTGCTCAGTTTCGGTCAAAACATGATTTCTTCCGGCAAGCTCACTTTTGGGCCTGTCATGCTGGGTCTGCATGGCGGCGTGTTTGTTCTGGCGCTGCTGTTGCTCGCCAGGATGCATCACAACTTGCAGTGGCGCGAAGTGTTGGGCTTGCTGCGTGTGCGTCGCAAGCTGTCGCCGCCATGAAAACCATTCGCCGGCTGATTTATTGGGAAATTCTCCGTGCGGGGGCGTTTGTCGTGCTGGGGTTTTTGTCCCTGTTCTTTTTCTTCGATCTGGTCGAAGAAATCGAAACCCTGGAGCGATACACGGCGTCGGGATACACGCTGACGCAAGCGCTGGCCTATGTGGCCTTGCTTGTTCCCACGCACCTTTATGAGCTCATGCCCATTGCGGTCTTGATTGGCACCATTTTCGTCATGGCCCGGTTGGCGCAGAGCTCCGAATTCACCATTTTGCGCACCAGTGGGCTGGGCCCGTGGCGCGCGCTCAAGTCATTGCTGATATTGGGCTTGGGTTTTGTCATGTTTACTTTTGCGCTGGGTGATTACATTTCACCCATGGCAGACCGCACCGCACAATTGCTCAAGGCGCGCTACACCGGGCGTATCACGGTGGGTCAGACCGGGGCCTGGCTCAAGGAAAAGCAGGATTACGGGCAGTTCGCCGTCAATGTGGGCGAGCTCGCCTCCGATGGTGTCTTGCACAACATCCGGATCTTCGAGTTTGACAACCGTGGGTTCCTGTTGTCGATGATGCAGGCCCAATCGGCCTCGGTCTCGGATGATGAGTCCTGGCAATTGCTGCAGGTCAATCGCACCGAATTCCCGCCCGAAGGCGGCACAACAGCCAACATAGACCGCATCCAGATCGAGGCCTTGCGCTGGCCAAACCACCTCAGTGCAGAAATGGTGTCAGCCGCGCTGCTGAAGCCCGAGCGCATGCGGACCATTGACCTGTTTCAGTACATTCAGCATTTACAAAGCAACGCGCAGTCCGCTCAGCGCTACGAAATCGAATTCTGGAAAAAAGTTTTCTATCCTTTGAGCTGTCTCGTCATGGTGGTGCTGGCCCTGCCGTTTGCCTATTTGCACTTTCGCTCGGGCAGTATCACCACCTATGTGTTTGGTGGTGTCTTGGCGGGGATCAGTTTCTTCTTGCTCAACAACGTGTTTGGTTACATTGGTAACTTGCAGAACTGGCAGCCTTGGCTGACGGCAGCCATGCCAGGCATGATTTATTCGGTGTTGTCCCTGACGGCCTTTGGCTGGCTGGTGCTCAGACGCTGACGCGCAAGCAGTTTTATTGTTTAAATTTTCATAAAAGGGGCCCTTACCTATGCAAGCGACGATTCTGTTTGGACATGGTTCACGCGACCCGCTCTGGCGCATTCCGATCGACACGGTGGCGCAGCGCATGCTGGCGCTTGACCCCGGGTGCTGCGTTCGCTGCGCATTTCTTGAACTCACCGAGCCTGATCTGGCCAGCACCACGGCAGAACTGGTGGCGCTGGGGGTGAACAGCATCACCATCGTGCCCATGTTTCTGGGAGTGGGCCGCCATGCCCGCGAAGATTTGCCCGTATTGGTGAAGGCGCTTCAAGCCGACTACCCGGAGGTTCTTTTTTACCTGCAGCCCTCGGTGGGCGAAGACGCCCGCGTGGTCGAACTGCTGGCGCAAATAGCCATGCCTGCTGCGGCAAGCCAGGCAGTGGCGGCCGCGTGAACCTGCACCAATTCCGTTTTGTCCAGGAGGCGGTGCGGCGCAACCTCAACCTGACCGAGGCAGCCAAGGCCTTGCACACGTCGCAGCCCGGGGTTTCCAAAGCCATCATCGAGTTGGAAGAAGAACTGGGTATCGAGATTTTTGCGCGCCACGGCAAACGCCTGAAACGGGTCACCGAGCCAGGCCAGCAGGTGCTCAAGAGCATTGAGTTGATCATGCGCGAAGTCAGCAATCTCAAACGCATTGGTGACGAATTCAGCGCCGAGGACAGCGGCACCCTGTCGATTGCTACCACCCATACCCAGGCGCGCTATGTGCTGCCCGAACCTGTGGCCAAATTGCGCCTGGCTTACCCGAAGGTCAACGTCAGCCTGCATCAGGGTTCACCAACCCAGGTGGCGCAGATGTTGGTGGACGAGGTGGCCGAAATCGGCATTGCCACCGAGTCACTTGATGGATTTGATGAACTTGTGACTTTACCCTGCTACGAATGGCAGCATGTGCTGGTGTTGCCCGCAGGGCATCCGCTGTGCTTCAAGGAGCACCTGACGCTGGAAGACATCGCCCACGAACCGCTGATCACCTACCACCCGTCTTACACCGGCCGCACCAAGATCGACCATGCGTTTGCGGTGCGCAAGCTGGCACCCCGCATTGCGCTCGAGGCGATTGACTCGGACGTGATCAAGACCTATGTCAAGCTCGGGCTGGGTGTGGGCATTGCCGCCGAAATGTCGGTGCGTGATCTGATCGACGCCGGGCCCAACCCCGAACTGGTGGTACGGCCGGCCGGCCAGTTGTTTGGCCAGAATGTGGCGCGGGTCGCCTTCAAGCGCGGCGCTTACCTGCGCAATTTTGTCTACCAGTTTGCCGAGTTGCTCAGCTCCCGGCTCACCCGCAACCTGGTCGCCCGCGCCATGACCGGACAGGTCAATGATTATGAATTGTGAAACCTTGCGGGACAGACCGCAGTTACACGAAGTGAACCAGCTCTGTCCTCAACATATTAGATCTTGCGGGACAGACCAAGATTTGCGCAGCAAATTTGCTCTGTCCTCAACTGATTAAACATGATTACCCTCCAAACCAAACTCCCTAACGTCGGCACCACCATCTTCACCGTGATGTCGGCCCTGGCCACTGAAAAAAATGCGGTCAATCTGGGCCAGGGCTTTCCGGACTTTGACTGTGACCCGCGCCTGGTCGAAGCGGTCACCCAGGCCATGCAGCTGGGCAAAAACCAGTACCCGCCAATGACGGGTGTGCCGGTCTTGCGTGAGGCGGTGGCCGACAAGATTGCCGCGCTTTACCAGTACCGGTACAACGCCGCCACAGAGGTCACCATCACCGCTGGCGCCACCCAGGCGATCCTCACCATTATTCTGGCGGTGGTCCATCCCGGCGATGAGGTGATTGTGCTGGAGCCCTGCTACGACAGCTATGTGCCCAACATCGAGCTCGCCGGGGGTGTCACGGTGCGCGTGCCCTTGACGCCTGGCACGTTTCGCCCCGATTTCCAAAAAATTGCGGCTGCCATCACGCCCAAAACGCGGGCCATCATCGTCAACTCGCCGCACAACCCGAGTGGCACGGTCTGGACAGCCTTGGAGATGCAGCAACTGGAGGCTTTGTTGGCGCCCACCAACGTGCTCCTGATCAGCGACGAGGTGTACGAGCACATGGTCTTTGACGGCCATCAGCACCAAAGTGCTGCCATGTTCCCGGGCTTGGTCGAGCGCGCCTTTGTGGTGTCGAGCTTTGGCAAGACCTACCACGTGACCGGCTGGAAAGTGGGCTATGTGGCGGCGCCGGCAGCGCTCACCCAGGAGTTTCGCAAGGTGCACCAGTTCAATGTGTTCACCGTCAACACGCCGATGCAGTACGGTCTGGCAGACTACATGGCGCACCGGGATGCCTACCTTCAGCTGCCCGATTTTTATCAGGAAAAGCGCGACCTGTTCCGGGCCGGGCTAAAAGGCAGCAAGTTCAAGTTGTTGCCTTGTGAGGGCACTTATTTCCAGTGTGTCGACACCTCTCAGATCAATGACCTCAAGGAAGCTGATTTCTGCAAATGGCTCACCTCCGAGATCGGCGTGGCCGCCATTCCCCTGTCGGCCTTCTATGGCGCAGGGTTTGACCAGCAGGTGGTGCGTTTTTGTTTTGCTAAAAAAACAGCCACCTTGGAACTGGCGCTGGAAAAATTGCAGCGCCTGTAGGCTTGCTGCCAGGTCATGGTCGGTGGCACAACCCGGTGCCAGCGGGCGGTGCCCCATGACGGTTTGGTTCGGTTTTCGATCGGCTTCGACATAAAGCTTGCGGTTCATCAATATGAGCCCGGCCATGAATGGCCATCATGTTTTCAGTACTTTGACCAAGGACTGACCATGAAAACCCCTGAAAAATTCGTCTATGTGTTTGGCAGCAGCCGCACCGAAGGCGCTGCCGCCATGAAAAACCTGCTTGGTGGCAAGGGCGCCAATTTGGCCGAGATGTGCCGCCTGGGCATCACGGTGCCCTCGGGCTTCACCATCAGCACCGAGGCCTGTACCGCTTTCACCGAGCAGGGTCGAGAGGCTGTTTTTGAATTGATCCAGGGTGAAGTGCTGGCGGGTGTGAAGTTCCTGGAGCTTGAGATGGGCAAGACCTTTGGCAACGCCAGCGACCCGCTGCTGTTGTCGGTGCGTTCCGGCGCGCGGGCCTCGATGCCCGGCATGATGGACACCATTCTGAACCTGGGCCTCAACGACGAGGCCGTTTTGGGCCTGGCGCGCAAAACCGATGATGCGCGCTTTGCCTGGGACTCGTACCGTCGTTTTGTGCAGATGTATGGCGACGTGGTGATGGGCCTGAAACCGGTTTCCAAGGAGGACCACGACCCCTTCGAAGTCATCATCGACATGGTGAAGGCACAAAAGGGCGTGAAGCTCGACACCGACCTGGACGCCGAAGACCTCAAGGAACTGGTGCAGCGCTTCAAGTCGTTGATTCGCGCGCGTATCGGGCGCGACTTTCCCACCGACCCGTGGGAACAGCTCTGGGGCGCGGTCTGGGCGGTGTTCGAGAGCTGGAACAACGAGCGCGCCTGTGTCTACCGCGAGCTCAATGACATCCCCGCCTCCTGGGGCACGGCGGTGAACGTGCAGGTCATGGTGTTTGGCAACCTGGGCGACAACAGCGCCACCGGTGTTGCTTTTTCGCGCGATGCCGGCACCGGCGAGGATTTGTTCAACGGTGAGTTTCTGGTCAATGCCCAGGGCGAAGACGTGGTCGCCGGCATTCGCACACCGCAGCAGGTGTCGCTGGTGGGCTCGCGGCGCTGGGCCGAGCTGGCGCTGGTCGGTGAGGAAGAACGCCGCTTGCATTACCCGTCGCTGCAGGAGTTGATGCCCGACATCTACCAGCAGTTGTTGCACGCCGAGACCACGCTGGAAAACCATTTCAGGGACATGCAGGACATCGAGTTCACGATTCAGCAGGGCAAGCTCTGGATGCTGCAAACCCGCAACGGCAAGCGCACCGGGTCGGCCATGGTGCGTATTGCCATGGAGATGCTGCAGCAAGGCATGATTGACGAGAAAACGGCGCTGCAGCGCGTCGCACCCGAGCGCCTCAACGAGCTCCTGCACCCCATTTTTGACCCGGGTGCACTGAAGGCAGCCACGGTTTTGGCGCGCGGCCTGCCGGCCTCGCCGGGTGCGGCCACGGGCCAGATCGTGTTCCATGCCGACGAAGCAGAAACCTGGGCCAAGGCCGGCAAGGCCGTGATTTTGGTGCGCCAGGAAACCTCCCCGGAAGACCTGCGCGGCATGAGCGTGGCCAAAGGCATTTTGACCGCACGCGGTGGCATGACCTCACACGCCGCCGTGGTGGCACGGGGCATGGGCAAGTGCTGTGTGTCGGGCGCGGGTGCGGTTCATGTGGATCTGAAGGCCCGCACCATGAGCATCGGTGAAGCGGTCTACCACGAGGGTGACTGGATTTCGCTCGATGGTTCTGCCGGCGAGGTGTATGCGGGCAAGATCGCCACCAAGGACGCCGAGCTGAGCGGTGATTTTGGCAAACTCATGGCCTTGACCGACAAGTACCGGCGCATGGATGTTCGTGCCAATGCCGACACCCCGGAAGAGGCCCTGGTGGCGCGCAATTTTGGCGCCACCGGCATCGGTCTGTGCCGCACCGAGCACATGTTTTTTGAAGGCGCGCGCATTCTGGCGGTGCGTGAAATGATCCTGGCCGACAACGAGGCGGGCCGCCGCAAGGCATTGGCCAAGCTGTTGCCGATGCAGCGCGGTGATTTTGAAGGCCTGTTCCGCGAAATGCATGACTTGCCGGTCACCATCCGCCTGCTCGACCCGCCGCTGCACGAGTTTTTGCCGCATGACGAAGCCAACCAGCGCGCCATGGCCGCAGAGATGGGCGTGTCGTTGGGCAAAATCAGGATGCGTGTTGAAGAGCTGCATGAATTCAACCCGATGATGGGGCACCGCGGCTGCCGCCTCGGCATCAGCTACCCCGAAATCACCGAGATGCAGGCGCGTGCCGTCTTTGAGGCGGCGCTCAATGTGCGTGCCGCAGGCGTTCACGTCAAGGCCGAGATCATGGTGCCGCTGGTGGGCACGGTGCGCGAGTTCAATGCCCAGGCCGAGGTGATTCGGCGCACTGCGGCCACCGTGTTTGCCGAGCGCGGCGAAACACTCGACTACCTGCTGGGCTCCATGATCGAGACGCCGCGCGGTGTGCTGATGGCCGACAGCATTGCCCGGCAGGCCGAGTTTTTCTCGTTTGGCACCAATGACCTGACACAAATGACGCTGGGTTTTTCACGCGACGATGCGGGCAAGTTCCTGCCCGAGTACCTCAAGCGGGGCATTTACGAGCACGACCCGTTTCGCTCCATCGACCAGAAAGGTGTGGGTGCGCTGGTTCAGATGGCGGTCGAAAAGGGTCGCGGCGCCCGCCCTGATCTTGAAGTGGGCGTGTGCGGCGAGCATGGTGGCGACCCGATCTCGGTGGCGTTTTTTCACCAGGTGGGCCTGGACTATGTGAGTTGCTCACCCTACCGCGTGCCGATTGCGCGGCTGGCGGCCGCCCAGGCGGCCATTGCGGCGTAAGCGGTTCAGTGGCGCAAGGCGTTCAAGGTTTTGGCCAGACTGGCTTCCACCGGCCAGGGCTCCAGGCCCCAGCGCGCAGCCAGCAGCTCAGCGCACAGCACCGAAAAACTCAGGCCCCGCGAGCCCAGCCCCGCGCAGATCCATAAACCGGGTGTATCCGACGCCTCAAGGGGGCCGACCGCAGGCAGTCGGTCGGTGGTCACGCAGCGGGTGTTTTTCCAGCTGTTGACGTCGCCGGATTCAAATCGTTGCGCCAAGGCCACGGCCAGTTCGGGCAGCAAAGACTGCAAATGCAGCCAGTTGCTTCGGTGGTTGTCCGGGTCGGATCGCTCTGGCTGGACGTCAGGCTGGTAGGACGAGCCCATGAACCAGGCGGTACCGCCGTCCACCGGGATCTGGGGCACCAGACTGCCCGAGCCATTGACAGGGTGGGGTGGAAACACGGCCTTGCCTGTGTCGTCATGCACGGCCCAACTCAACAGCCCGCGCATGCCGTGCATGGCGGGCAGCTTGGCAAAGTCCGGGGCGCGCTGCGGTTCGTCTTGCTCCAAGCGCTGGAGCAGTGTCGCCGCGCCGCAGGCATTGGCCAGCACCACACGCTCGGCGCGGCACAGGAGTTGGCCCTGCGCATCCAGCAATTCCCAGGCACCGTCCCGCTGGCGCAACTGGGCCACTTCGGCCTTTCCGATGAAGGTGATGCCGGCTTGGCTGAGCCAGGCCCGCACCAACTGAGCGGGCTTGAGCCAGGCCCCTTGCGGGTGCCAGATGTCTTGCTGGGTCAGGTGCCCGCCATCCATGTCGCGCTGCATTACCCCGCAGGGTGCCCAGTCCTGGCCCGCCACCAACAGGCTGCGGGCCTGCTGCAGCATCAGGCGCACGCCGCTGCGCGACAGCCTGGAAAGCGCGCAGTCGTCCGCCGAGACATGGGTCACGACCAGGCCCACGGGCAACCCGGAGGCCCCGCCGGCCGGGGCCTCTGCCCGGTCCAGCACCGTCACCTGCCAACCGCGCCGCGCCAGCGCTGCCGCCACACTGGCGCCGGCCAACCCCGCCCCGATGACCGCGCAGCTGCCCACAGGCAAGGCGCTTGCCATGGCGGTGGGTCGATTGTTTTTCAGGGTCCAGCGTGGGTTGAAGCTGGCCTCGAGCGTGGCGGACGCCAGGCTGGTGGTGGGCGCTGCTGGCGTCGTGAACTCAAAGCCGCACTGCGACACATGCCGCGCAACCTCGGAAAGGGCAGACGCATGAGGGGCGTGAACCGTCAGGCGCGTGCCGCGACGGCAGCAGCGGGCCAGTGCTTTGAGCGTCCAAAGCGAGGCGGTCTCACCTGCGTGCAGACTCAAGCTAACCGCATCCGCCATAAACTGCTGTTGACGCAGCAAGTTCAGGGTATCGCCCACACACAGCGTCAGCATCACCTGACCCTGGTTCAGCGCAAAGCGGTGAAAACCTGGTCGCAGATCAAACCATTGCGTGGCCAGCTCTTGCGTCAGCGCTTCGTCACTGCCCGGGGTATCCGTCAGTTCTTGTACGGTGGGCGCCACCGGGCTAAATGCCACGTAATGCAACAGGCGCGGCCGCTGCGGGTCAGCGCACCAGGCTTGCCATGTGTGGAAAAAATCCTGACCCTGTGCAAATTGCGTGTCAAGCACGCGCCAGCACGCCAAGCCACGCCAGGTGGTTGCAGGGTCTTTGTCCAGGGGGTGTCTGCTAAGGTTTAGCGGGGATAGCCACCATCAGGGATGGGCTTATTCCTTGGGTGGTACATAACCCTGGGCAGCATCAGCACCCCCACCAAAAAAGTGGTTTTCCATTTGCCGGGCCAGGTATTGGCGAGCACGGGCGTCGGCCAGGTTCAG
Source organism: uncultured Rhodoferax sp. (assembly GCA_964538895.1). Classification (GTDB taxonomy): domain Bacteria; phylum Pseudomonadota; class Gammaproteobacteria; order Burkholderiales; family Burkholderiaceae_C; genus Rhodoferax. The sequence continues at coordinate 30,645 of CAZIGL010000028.1, read as the reverse complement.
GCGGTTTTCATTGACCAGCATGGTCTGGTGCTTGAGCCAGTCGGCCCAGGCCTGCTTGCTGACGCTTTGCCAAATGCGCTTGCCCAGCTCACCGGGGTAGGGTGGAAAGTCGAGTCCATCAGCTTCGGTTCCGAGTTTGATGCAATTCACAGTGCGCGCCATAACAATCTTTCAATAGGGATACAAAGCGTGCAACTGTAGCAAGGTTTTTCGACCAGCGCGCTCCTGCGTTAAAATCTGCCATATGTCAAAAGCAGATACCAAAACCAAAATCGTGGCCGATGGCCTGCGTTATAAATCCAAAGTGTCAGGTTCGCCTTTCACAGCTGCAACCTCATTTGGTGCCGCGACCATGTCGTGCTTCCTGTGCGGCAAGCACCGCGCCCGATCCCAGATGGTGTCCAAGAAGATTTTGGGCAAGTCCCAGGCGGTCTGTTCCCCCTCTTGCAAAGCGCTCGATGAAGCGTCCAAGTAACGCGTCTTAGCCGCATGTTGAACGCATCTCTGATGTTGATCGATAACGCGCCCCGGCGCGTTTTTGCATTTCTAAGTGTGGCCTGCCTGACCATGCTGGCCTTTGGCCTGTATCTGCAGCACAGCAAGGGGCTGGAGCCCTGCCCGATGTGCATCGTCCAGCGTTATGCGCTTTTTGCGGTCGCGCTGGTGGCCGGGGTACTGAGTGCGAGCGCCAGCAAGCGCGTTCACTTTTTGGGTTCATTTGTGCTGTTGCTGGCAGCGGGTTTTGGGGCTTTTGTGGCGGCACGGCAAAGCTGGCTGCAGTGGTATCCGCCCGAGGTTGCCACCTGTGGCCGTGATTTTTACGGCATGATCGAAAGCTTCCCGCTGAACCGCGCCATCCCCATGATTTTCAAGGGCAGTGGCGACTGTTCAGCCATTGACTGGACCTTTTTGGGCGGGTCCATTGCCAACTGGGCTTTCCTTGTTTTTGCCGCCACGGTGCTGCTTGCCTTGCTGATGCTTGGGCGCCGCTGGACGCGCCACTAAGGGCTACAGCAGTGCCCCTGCGGGGTGTTCGCCGCGCTCGTACACCACATGGGCCCGGCCCACCAGCAGGGTGTCGAGTGAGTCAATGTTGTCGGGCACCTTGTTGGTGTAGGGCAGTCTGTGCAACACGTAACGCATGGCATTCAGGCGCGCCCGCTTCTTGCAATCCGACTTGATGACCGTCCAGGGCGCGTCGGCCGTGTCGGTCTCAAAAAACATGTCTTCTTTGGCCTTGGTGTAGTCATCCCACTTGTCCAGCGATGCCAGATCAATGGGGCTGAGCTTCCATTGTTTCAAGGGGTGTAATTCCCGTTCCTTGAAACGACGGCGCTGCTCCTTGCGGCTCACAGAAAACCAGAACTTGATCAGGTGAACACCGCTTTGCACCAGTTGGCGCTCGAACAGCGGCGCCTGGTGTATGAACTGCTGGTACTCGGCTTCCGAGCAAAAGCCCATGACCCGCTCCACCCCGGCGCGGTTGTACCAGGAGCGGTCAAACAGCACGATCTCGCCAGAGGTTGGCAAATGCTGCACATAGCGCTGAAAGTACCACTGACCGCGTTCGGATTCGCTCGGTTTTTCCAGCGCCACCACGCGCGCACCACGCGGGTTGAGGTGTTCCATGAAGCGTCGGATGGTGCCGCCTTTGCCGGCGGCATCGCGCCCCTCGAACAAAATCACCACCCGTTGTCCGGTTTCCTTGGCCCAGCTTTGCAGCTTGAGCAACTCCACCTGCAATCTGTATTTCTGGGTCTCATAACGCTTGCGCGACATCAGGTTTTTGTAGGGATAACCTCCTGTGCGCCAATCACTCGCCAGTTCTTCATCGGGCTTGATGCCTTTGCCTTTGGGCAGGGCCTGGCTTTCGAGCAGCATTTGCTGGATGGCCAACACATCATCGGGTGAGGAGCCGTCCAGCAGCACTCTGAGCGCCTCGGCCTTGCTGGCGCTGTTGGCCAGAATGTCGCGCAAGGCGCTTTGCTGGCTGATCTGGGCGGCGTCGAGCTTGGCCTTGACCACGTGACGGGCCACGCCCGCGCTGGTCTTGGCGCCGCTGGTGTCGCCACGCGTGGCGCGACGAGCCGGTTCCAGGGTCGATTTCGCTACCGGTTTGCGCCTGGGGGTTTTTTTGGCGACTGGCTTGGGTGCTTGGGGCAGCGGGGCGTTGTCGGTGACAAGATTCAGGGTTTTTGCGTTTTCCGGCATCAGATTCTCTCAAAGTGGGTTGGTTTATCTTTGGGTAATCGAGATTCTCTGCCCGGACTGCAGAAGCTTATTGATACTTATCAAATTCCCTTGTGTTCCAACGCCTGTTGACGGGCCGTCTGAATGGTCGGGGTCAGAGCATGCGCCCTTCGGTCGGGGTCGCTTCGCGAGTGGTCTGACCCACAAGGTGATTAAATGGGCAAACTGTCAAAAGACTCGTAGCTTTTGCGCAGCCAGTTTTTCACGCGCTGGCGTTCCAGCAGGCCCAGCGCATCGTCGTCCGAGCGGTTATGAATGGCAGCCCAAAAACTGGCGTTCTGGCGGTCGATCTTGCGCATGCTGGCTTCATGCAATTGCGCCAGGGTGACGATTTTTGCGCCCAATTCCAGGGCTCTGGCCATGGCAGGTGATTCTTCCAGCTCTGAAAAATCGCTGCCGCGGCCCATGTTTTTGACCACCAGGTAATTTGGCCCTTCGCCATAGGCGTCCAGCAGGCGCTCCAGCAAATCCACCGAGTCCTTGCCGGCGTCAGCCACATGCCAGAAGTTCACCGCAACCCCCATGTCGGCCAGCAGGCTCAGCAGGTCGGAGTCCTTGACCCAGCGCGCCAGCGGGGCGGCTGTTTGTGCCGCCAGATCAACAATCACGCGCGGAGTTTCACCTGCTGCACCGTTCTCAAACACGCCCACCACCTGGTCCAGCCCTTCGTAGCTGTCCACAAGTACCGGTGCGGCGTAATCGGCATAAAAGCGGGTGAACGAGGTGTGGGAACGGTCGGTGTCAAAGCCCATGAAGGGCAGGTCCTTGTCGATCAGGTACTGGGCCAGCAAGCGCGCCACCACCGATTTGCCGACACCGCCTTTTTCGCCGCCGATGAAATTGAGAGAACTCATGATTTTCCTGTGGAGTTGATTGAAATTTTTACTGCAACGAGGGTGACAAAGCAAGACTCGTGCACAGGTCATGAAGCGTCGTCGCGAGCGAAGCGTGGCGACCCATGTATTCAGCAGTCATGGATTGCTTCACTGCGTTCGCAATGACGGGTTGAATCCAAGAGCCTTGCCAGTCACGGAACTTCTTCTTTGCTTCAGGTGATTTTTTTCACCAGCACCTGGCTTTTTCGATCCCAGTTGTACTTGCGCTTGCGCGCTTCAGGCAGCCAGTCGGGATCCACTTGCACAAAACCGCGTTTTAAAAACCAGTGCATGGTGCGCGTGGACAAGACAAAAATGCTGTCCAGGCCAGCCAGTTTGGCGCGCTGCTCGATGCGCTTGAGCACGCGTTCACCGTCGCCCTGGCTTTGTACCTGGGGCGAGACCGTGAGCGCGGCCATTTCGCCAGTGCGAGCCTCAGGGTAGGCGTACAGCGCAGCGCACGCAAAAATGACGCCGTCGTGCTCAATCACGGTGTACAGACCGACATCACGCTCTATTTCGGTGCGGCTGCGCTTGACCAGCGTGCCATCGTTTTCGAACGGCTCGATCAGTTGCAGGATGCCACCGACATCGTCCACCGAGGCTTCGCGCAGGCTTTCCAGCTTTTCGTCGACCACCATGGTGCCAATGCCGTCGTGCACATAGACCTCCAGCAAGATCGAACCGTCCACGGCAAACGGGATGATGTGGCTGCGCTCGACGCCGCCTTTGCAGGCCTTGATGCAATGCTGCAAATAAAACGCCGTATCGCTGGGCTTGTTGGCATCGGGCAAGTCGGCCAGCAGCTTTTCGGCGGCCGCCAGCGGCAGCTCGGTGTCGATCGGGTTGTCTTCGCTGATCGGCAGGCCCACGTTCGTGGCAATGCCGGGAATTTCGGTGACAAAAATCAGCTTGTCGGCCTGCAGTGCGGTGGCGACCGAAGTGGCCACTTCTTCCATGGTCAGATTGAACGCCTCGCCCGTGGGCGAAAAACCGAAGGGCGACATCAGCACCAGCGCGCCCATGTCGAGCGAGCGCATGATGCCCGCGGTGTCGATCTTGCGCACCACGCCCGAATGCTGAAAGTCCACGCCATCGACAATGCCCACCGGGCGCGCGGTCAAAAAGTTGCCCGAGATCACCCGCACCGTGGCCCCGGCCATGGGCGTGTTGGGCAGGCCCTGGCTGAACGCGGCCTCGATCTCATAGCGCAACTGGCCGGCCGCTTCCTGGGCGCAGTCCAGCGCCACCTCGTCGGTGATGCGGATGCCATTGCAGTAGCGCGGCGTGTGGCCCTTGGCCTTGAGCTGCTCGTTCACCTGCGGGCGAAAGCCGTGCACCAGCACCACCTTGACCCCCATGCTCTGGATCAGCGCCAGGTCTTGCGCCAGATTGGGCAATTTGCCTGCGGCAATCGCCTCGCCACACACCCCCACCACAAAGGTCTGGTGCCGGAACTTGTGGATGTAGGGCGCCACCGAGCGGAACCAGGGGACGAAGGTGAAGTTGAAAATGGAGCTCATAGGGCAGGTTTTAGCAGTTGCAGGCGTTTGGAAGGCAGCAGGCGAATAAAGTCACGATCGAACGTTGCCAGCACTTCTTGCTGCTGCAGCACGCTGGCGGCGATCCAGGCATCGGGCAGTGCGTTGGCACTTAAATTGTGATCCAGACAGAGCGTGCGCAATTTTGGCCACTCGTCTTGCGTGGCCAGCATGGCTGCACCGGGGCTGGCCAGGATGCCATCGATAAACGCGACCGCCTGGATTGTGGGCGTGGGTACCAAAAATATGCGCGGGTGGGTGACCAACCGCAGGAAACTGGCGACCACGGCCCCGAGCAATTTCAGATCGGCGTGACTGGCGGCATGCGTCATGGCCTGGGTTAACCACGCCAGCGCGGTGGCGTGGTGCGGATGATCTGCGCGCGACGCAGCCACCAGCACATTGACATCGGGCGTCATTCTTCGGCCGCTTGCAACAGCGATGAGTTGCTGAGCGGGTCAATGCCTTGCTGCAGGCCGGTCGCACCATCAAACACTGGCAGGACGACCGGGGCGGCCGGGGCAACCGGGTCTGTGCCGCGCGCGTAATGCGCCAGAAACTCGCGCACTTTGGCGCTGACTGAGGTGCCTTGCTCGATGGCCTTGATGCGGGCTTGTCGAATCAGTTCGTCATCGACAGAAATGGTCAAATTTGACATGGTGAACCTCCTGGTATCAGTGTAGCACTTGAACCTGTGTAGCACGCATGAAAAATCCGGCAAAACAAACGTCAAACGTGTGTCCAAGCCACTTCGATCGAGCCGATTCGGATCGTCGAGCCAAGCGGTGGTGGGGTTACCAGTCGCTCCATGACGCGGCCCCGATAATTGCGGCCAATGTCAGTACCTTTGAAAATCGAATTCCCCGAATCGCTGCCGGTCTCCGCCCGGCGTGAAGAGATCATGGCCGCCATGCTGGCGCACCAGGTCATCATTGTCTGTGGTGAAACCGGCTCGGGCAAAACCACCCAGTTGCCCAAGATCGCCCTGGCGCTGGGGCGCGGCAAGCTCAATTACCCGGTGCAAAACCCCGATGGCTCACGCGCGCCGCCGGGCAAACTCATCGGCCACACCCAGCCGCGGCGCATTGCGGCCAGCAGTGTGGCCAAGCGCATTGCCGAAGAATTGCACACCACGCTGGGCGACGTGGTCGGCTTCAAGGTGCGTTTCCAGGACCGACTGAGCCGCGACAGCTCGGTCAAACTCATGACCGACGGTATTTTGCTGGCCGAAACGCAAACCGACCCGCTGCTGAAAGCCTACGACACCATCATCATCGACGAGGCGCATGAGCGCAGCCTGAACATCGACTTTTTGCTGGGCTACCTGCGCCAGATCCTGCCGCGCCGGCCTGATTTGAAAGTGGTGGTGACCTCGGCCACCATTGACGCCGAGCGCTTTGCGGAACACTTTGCCAGTCGAAAAGGGCCGGCGCCGATTATCATGGTCTCGGGGCGCATGTTCCCGGTGGAGCAGCGTTACCGGCCCTTTGAAGAGTCGCGGGATTACGACCTCAACAACGCCATCGCCGACGCCGTCGACGAGCTTTGGCGTGACGCCCACAACAGCGGCGATATTTTGGTGTTTTTGCCCGGCGAGCGCGAGATCCGCGAAGCTGCAGACCACCTGCGCGGCCACCTGAGCCATCAGCCTCTTTTTCGGGGCGCCGAAGTGCTGCCGCTGTTTGCCCGCCTGAGCCAGGCCGAACAAGACCGGATTTTTGACAGCCACAGCGGGCGGCGCATTGTGCTGGCCACCAATGTGGCGGAGACCTCACTCACCGTGCCAGGCATTCGTTACGTGATTGACGTCGGCACCGCGCGCATGAAGCGCTACAGTTTTCGCAGCAAGGTCGAGCAGTTGCTGGTGGAACCCATCAGCCAGAGTTCGGCCAACCAGCGCGCCGGGCGCTGCGGTCGGGTGGCCAACGGCATTTGTATCCGGCTTTATGACGAGAAAGACTTTGCCGGTCGACCCAAATTCACCGACCCCGAAATTCTGCGCAGCTCGCTGGCGGGTGTGATCCTGCGCATGAAGTCGCTGCACCTGGGTGTGGTGGAAGACTTCCCTTTCATTGAGAAACCGTCGGGCCGCGCCATTGCCGACGGTTACCAGTTGCTCAACGAACTTGGCGCCGTGGACGAGGCCAACGAGCTCACCGCCACCGGCCAGGAGTTGGCCAAGCTGCCGCTCGACCCGCGCGTGGGTCGCATGATTCTGGAGGCGCGCTCGCGTGAGGCGCTCGACGAAGTGCTGGTGATTGCCGCAGCGCTGTCGGTGCAGGACGTGCGCGACCGCCCCATGGAAGCGCAGCAGCAGGCCGACCAGGCGCACGCCAAGTTCGACGACGAAAAGAGCGAGTTCAGCGGCTACCTGAAGCTCTGGAAATGGATCAATGATGGCAAGGGCGGGGTGGGGCAGCACAAGCTGAGTAACCGCCAGTATGAACAGTTGCTGCGGCAAAACTTTGTCAGCATGCGCCGGGTGCGCGAGTGGCGCGACATTTACTCGCAGTTGCACACTGTGGTGGCCGAGCACAAGTGGCGGCTCAACACCTTGCCGGCCAGTTATGAGCAATTGCATTTGTCGATGCTGGCGGGGCTGCTGGGCAACATTGGCTACAAGCTGGAGGTTGAGGGCGGCGGTAGCGGCGGCGAATATTTAGGCGCGCGCGGCATCAAGTTTTACCCACACCCGGGTGCCCATCTGGTCAAGAAACCGGGGCGCTGGATCGTGGCTGCCGAATTGGTCGAGACCACGCGTCTGTTTGGCCGCGGCATTGCGGCCATTGAGCCGCAGTGGTTGGAGCAGGTGGGTGGCCATTTGCTCAAAAAACAATTGCTCGACCCGCATTGGGAAAAGAAGTCGGCCGAGGTCAACGCGCTGGAACGCGCCACGCTGTATGGCATCGTGGTGTACAGCGGCAGGCGTGTGAACTATGGCCGGGTCGACCTGGTCGGAGCGCGTGAAATTTTTATCCGCGAGGCCTTGGTGAACGGGCAGTGGGACTGCAATTGGCCGTTTTTGCAGGCCAACCAAAAGCTCATCAAACAGGTGGAAGACCTGGAGCACAAGGCGCGCCGCCAGGACGTGCTGATCGACGACGAACTGATCTACGCCTTTTACGACCAGCAGTTGCCGGCCGACGTTTGCAGCGGCTACAGCTTTGATGCCTGGTACCGCGACGCCTGCAAAAAGCCTGAATTTTTAATGCCCATGCCGGTGCGCGGTGCAACCCCCATCAGCAACAGCAAGTTGTTGCTGTTGACCCGCGAAGAGCTCATGCGCCACGAGGCGGCGGGCATCACCACGCAGTCGTTTCCCAAGGTCATCCGCTTGGGCGGCGTGGACTGCGCGGCCACCTACCTGCACGAGCCCGGCGACGCCAAAGACGGGCTGACGGTGACCGTGCCGCTGTTTGTGCTGAACCAGGTCAACGAGGAGCGCTGCGAATGGCTGGTGCCCGGCATGCTGAAAGACAAGATCCAGGCATTGCTCAAAACCCTGCACCAGCGGCCGCGCTCGCGGCTGGTACCACTGCCCGAGAGCGCCCGCAAAATGGCTGAAACGCTGAATGCGCCGGAACTCTTTGGCCACGGCGCGCTGCTTGATGCCGTGCTCAAACTGGTGCGCGCCGCGACGGCGGTCGATGTGGCGCGCGCCGACATCAAGGTCGACATGCTCAGCCCGCACTTTTTCATGAACTTCCGGGTGGTTGATGAACATGGCCGCCAGCTTGGGCAGGGGCGCAACCTGGGCGCGCTCAAGGCCGAGCTGGGCGCCAAGGCGCGCGGCGCCTTCCAGGCGCTGGCCGGGCTCAAGCTGGGGCAGGGCGTAGCCAGCCCTGTGAGCGCTGGCTACGGGCCCGTCATTGCGAGCGAAGCGCGGCAATCCACGAAGTCCGACAGCATGGATCGCCACGGCCTGCGGCCTCGCGATGACGCTCCTAAGCAGGCTGCGCTGCCCACCCAGCGCTACACCGCCTGGACCTTTGGCGAGCTGCCCGAGCTGCTTGAGATTCAAAAAGGCGGCCAAACCCTGATCGGCTACCCCGGCCTGATTGACGCGGGTGATGCCGTGACCATCGAGGTGTTTGACGAGCCCGATGTGGCGGCCGCCAAACACCGCGCCGGCCTGCGACGGCTGTTTGCCCTGCAGATCAAGGACGCGCTCAAGTACCTGGAAAAAAATGTGCCCGACCTGCAAAAAATGGCGGTCAGCTACATGCAGGTGGGCAGGAATCCGGACGGCACCGGCACCGGTGGCACGCTCGAAGAACTGCGCGAGCAAATCATTCAGGTGGCACTCGACCGCGCCTTTTTGCTCGACCCCTTGCCCACTGATGAATTTGCCTTCAAGAAACGCATCGACGAGGGCCGTGGCCGCCTGACCCTGATCGCCACCGAGGTGGCGCGGCTGGCTGCAGCCATTCTGGCCGAGTACGCGGTGACCGCGCGCAAGATCAAGGACACCAAAAACGCGCCAGAAGCCACGGCTGATGCCGCCCAGCAACTGGCCCGCCTGATGCCCAAGCGTTTTTTGAGCGTCACGCCCTGGGCTTCGCTGCACCACTTCACCCGCTACCTGAAAGCCATCACCGCGCGGCTCGACAAATACCGCGCTGATCCGGCCCGTGACCTGGCGCGCCTGAAAGAACTGCAGCCGCTGGAGCAGCGCTACACCCGCCTGCTGGCCGAGCGCAAAGGCGTGGTCGACGAGCGCCTGCAGGAGTTCCGTTGGCTGCTCGAAGAACTGCGCGTGAGCTTTTTCGCCCAGGAGCTGCGCACGCCGCAGCCGGTGAGCGTCAAGCGCCTGGAGAAAGCCTGGGCGCAGTTGGTGTGAGCCAATCCGGCACAAGCCGTCCGGAAACCCCGGATTCATCAAGCTTGAAATGCGTGTGAACCGGTACCATGGTTTCATTTGTGAGTTTGCACCATGACAAAACCCACGCAGGCGCCAGCCGCATCGCCTGAATGGCACAGCCAGGCCATTGACGCGGCCTTGCAGCACCTCAACCTGGACCCCCAAGCCGGTCTGAGCAGCGACGAGGTCAGCCAGCGGCTGGCCAAATACGGACCCAACAGCCTGCCCGAGTCCAAGCGGCGCGGGCCTTGGTTGCGCTTTGCGCTGCAGTTTCACAACCCGCTGATTTATGTGCTGTTGGGGGCCGGCATTGTCACCTTTGGCCTCAAGGATTACGTCGATGCCGGCGTCATTGCCGGGGTGGTGATCATCAACGCGCTGATCGGTTTCATTCAGGAGGGCAAGGCCGAAAAGGCGCTCGATGCGGTGCGCGCCATGCTGGCCAGCCACGCCGTCGTGGTGCGCAACGGCGAGCACATTGAAATAGACGCGGCAGATTTGGTGCCGGGCGACCTGGTGCTGCTGGAGTCGGGCGTCAAGGTGCCCGCCGACCTGCGCCTGCTGCAGGTCAAAAACCTGCGCGTCAACGAAGCTGCGCTCACCGGTGAGTCGGTGCCGGTTGAAAAACACACCGAAGCGGTGGCGGGTGGCGCCGCCATTGGCGACCGCACCTGCATGGCCTATTCGGGCACGGTGGTCAGTTACGGCCAGGCGCGCGGTGTGGTGGTGGCCACCGGGGCGCACAGCGAAATCGGTCGCATCAGCACGCTGGTAAGCGAAGTGCAAACGCTGGCAACACCCCTCACGCGCCGCCTGGAGCAGTTCGCGCGCCAGATCACGCTGTTTATTCTGGGCACAGGCTTGGTCACGTTTTTGTTTGGCTATTTCGTGCGCGACATGCCGCTGCTCGACATTTTCCTGGCGGTGGTTGGCCTCACCGTGGCCGCCATCCCTGAAGGCCTGCCCGCCATCGTGTCGATCGTGCTGGCCATTGGTACGCGCATCATGGCGCGCAACAAGGCCATCATCCGGCGCTTGCCGGCAGTGGAAACCCTGGGCTCGGTCACCGTCATCTGTTCGGACAAGACCGGCACCCTCACCAAAAATGAAATGTCGGTGGTGCAGGTCATGCTGGGCGCGCACACGCTGCAAGTCAGCGGCACCGGCTATGCGCCCGAAGGCGCGTTTCACCAGGACGACAGCACGGTGGAGGCGGCTCAAGATGAGGCGCTGCAAGCACTGGCGCAGTGCGCCCTGTTGTGCAACAACGCCCAGCTCAAACACAAAGGCGATAGCGGCTGGCACCTTACCGGCGACCCCACCGAAGGCGCGCTACTGACGTTGGCGCACAAGGCCGGGCTCGACCCGGTCGAGGCCGCCACAGCGACCCCGCGCACCGACGAAATCCCGTTCGAGTCCGAGCACCGTTTCATGGCCACGCTGCACCACGACCACAACGGTCATGGCTTTGTGCTGCTCAAAGGCGCGCCCGAACGCGTGCTCGAACTCTGCCAGCAAGACGCCAGCGGCCAGCCGCTGGACTTGGGCGCTTGGGAGGCGCGCATGGACGCCGCCGCGCGCGAGGGTCAGCGCGTGCTGGCGCTGGCGCGTTGCGACATGCCCGCCAACACCGCGGTGCTGGCGATGGACGACATCACGCAGCGCTTCACCCTGCTCGGGCTGGTCGGCCTGATCGACCCGCCGCGCGAAGAAGCCATTGCTGCTGTGGCCGAATGCCAGCGCGCCGGCATCCGCGTCAAGATGATCACCGGCGACCACGCCGTGACAGCCGCCGCCATTGGTCGCCAGTTGGGCCTCAGCGCCGAGCGTGCCGTGACCGGCGATGAAGTGGCCGGGCTTGACGACCTGGCGCTGCAGCGGGTGGTGATGGAAACCGACGTTTTTGCCCGTGCCAGTCCCGAGCACAAGCTGCGTCTGGTCGGCGCCTTGCAGGCGCAGGGCGAGCTGGTCGCCATGACCGGCGATGGCGTCAACGACGCGCCCGCGCTCAAGACCTCCAACATCGGCGTGGCCATGGGCAAGAAGGGCACCGACGCCGCCCGTGAAGCCGCCGACCTGGTGCTCACCGACGACAACTTTGCCACCATTGCCCAGGCCGTGCGCGAGGGCCGGGTGGTGTTTGACAACATCAAGAAGTCGCTGCTGTTCATACTGCCCACCAATGGCGGCCAGGCTGGCGTGATTTTGCTGGCGGTGTTTGCCGGTCTGGCGTTGCCGGTCACGGCCGGTCAGATTTTGTGGATCAACATGGTCACCGCCGTCACGCTGGCGCTGGCGCTGGCTTTCGAGCCGGCCGAGTCCGGTGTCATGGCGCGCGCGCCGCGGCGTCCGTCGGAACCCCTGATCACGCGTGTGCTCGGTTTTCGGGTGGCTTATGTGAGCCTGCTCATGGTGGCCGTCACCTTTGGCGTGTTTGAATGGGAACTGGCCCGCGGCAGCAGCCTGGAGATGGCGCGCACGGCAGCCGTCAACATGCTGGTGGTGGGTGAGTTGGTGTACCTGTTTAATGTGCGGCATTTCACCGGTTCGGCTTTTTCGCGCGGCATTCTCACCGACAATCCAATTGCCTTGTGGATGTGTGTGCTGTTGATCGGGCTGCAGTTGCTGCTGACCTATGCCCCGCCGATGCAGCATATTTTTCAGACCGAGGCGCTTGACGCGCAGTCCTGGGCGGTGATCCTGGTGCTGGGTGGACTCAAATTTTTGGCGGTCGAGGCCGAGAAAGCGGTTTTACGACGCATGAACATCAGGAACTTTTAATGCGCTTGTTGCAACGCCTGAAGACCCGCATACCCAGCCGCGAGCAAATCGCCCGCAACCGCTGGTTGGGCTGGCTCGGCCCCTGGCTGCACAGCCCCAAGCTGTGGCAGTGGTCGCGGCGCGGCGTCGCCATGGGGGTGGCGCTGGGGGTTTTCTTTGGCTTGCTGATTCCGATTGCCCAAATCCCGCTGTCTGTCGCTGCCGCCATCGTCATGCGCGCCAACATTCCTACTGCCGTGGCCAGCACCCTGGTCACCAACCCGGTCACCTTTGGCCCGATTTATTACGGCGCCTACAAGCTCGGCGTCTGGGTCACGGGCAGCAAGGAGCGCCCCAAAAACCTCGACCTCAAGCATCCGCAACCTGTCGTGGCACATGAAGACATCAGCTTCTGGCAGCGCATTGCCAACCTTGGCAAACCGCTGCTGGTGGGGCTCTCGCTAAGTGCTGTGATGATGGGGCTGCTGACCTACGTGCTGATTTCGCTTCTTTGGCGCTGGCGCATTGTGGTCAAGCGGCGCACCAGGATGCGTGCGCCGGCAGGTTTGAAGCAGCCAGCCCAAGACCACACAGCATGAACAGCGTCTACCACGAATTTGCCTTGCTGCTGTTGCTCTCGGCAGTGGTGGGTGCCATTGCCGTGCGCTTGCGCCAGCCGCTCTTGATGGCCTACATCATCGTTGGCATTTTGGTCGGTCCCTCGGTTTTTGGCTGGGTCGGCGCGCACGACCAGATCGACCTGCTGGCGCAGATCGGCATCACCGTGCTTCTTTTTGTAGTGGGCCTCAAGCTCGATCTGCGCCATGTGCGCCAGATCGGCCCGGTGGCGCTGGCCACCGGCCTGGGGCAACTCGGCTTTACCATTTTGTTCGGGTTTTTCATCATCCTGGCGCTGGGGCGCGGCTGGATGGAAGCGCTTTACGTGGCGGTAGCGCTCACCTTTTCCAGCACCATCATCATCGTCAAACTACTGTCGGACAAGCGCGAGCTCGAATCCCTGCACGGCCGCATTGCGGTGGGTTTTTTGATTGTGCAAGACCTCGCCGTGGTGATCGCCATGATGGTCATGAGTGGCCTGGGCGGCATCGGTGGCGAGGCCGTCAGTGGCAGCACACTGGCCTTGAGTTTGCTGGCCCGCCTCGGTGGCGCTGCGCTGTTGCTCTACCTGCTGATGCGCTTTGTGCTGCCGCGCGTGGTCGACACGCTGGCGCGCTCGCAGGAACTGCTGTTGATCTTTGCCATCGCCTGGGGCACGGCGCTGGCCGCTTTGGGGGAATACGCCGGTTTCAGCAAGGAAGCAGGCGCCTTCATTGCCGGGTTTTCACTGGCTTCCACCGCTTACCGTGAGGCCATCAACGCCCGCATGGCCAGCATTCGCGACTTTTTGCTGCTGTTTTTCTTCATCGACCTGGGCGCCAAGCTCGATTTTTCCACGCTGGGTGCCGAGGTCGGCACGGCACTGGCGTTGTCGCTGTTCGTGCTGATCGGTAATCCGCTGATCGTGATGGCCATCATGGGCTACATGGGTTACCGCAAGCGCACCAGCTTTTTGGCGGGCCTGACGGTGGCGCAAATTTCAGAGTTCTCCATCATCTTTGTCGCCATGGGCATCAGCCTGGGCCACATCAGCGCCAGCGCGCTGGGCTTGACCACGCTGGTGGGTCTGATCACCATTGCCTTGTCGTCGTACATGATTCTGTACTCGCACCGGCTTTATGGCTGGCTGGCGCCCTGGCTTGGTATTTTTGAGCGTGACACGCCTTTCAGGGAACTCGCCGTGGAAAACGCCCCCAGCCAGACGCAGCGCCCCGATGTGCTGGTGTTCGGCCTGGGCCGCTACGGCAGCCGCCTGGCCCTGAAACTGCAAGCGCAAGGCATGCGCGTGCTGGGCGTTGACTTCGACCCCGAGGTTGTCAAGGAAAAGCAGGGCAGTGGTCTGGACGCCCGCTTTGGCGACTGCGAGGCGCCAGACTTCATCGAGAGCCTGCCGCTTGCCGGCGTGCCCTGGGTCGTCAGCAGCCTGCCCGAGGTCGAAGCCAACCGCGCTTTGCTGCATGCCCTGGCCGAGCACCATTACCGGGGCCACTTGGCGGTGGTGGCACGCCACGAATCCGATGTCGAAGCACTGTCCGCGTTGGGCGCGCTGGAGGTGATCCTGCCGTTTCACCAAGCCGCCGACTTTGCCGCACTCGACATCGCCGCCCGCATTGCCGCTGCTGAAGTCAACCAAGCCACCCTAGCCAAGGAGCCATCATGACCACTGTTTTTTCACCACTCGCCGCCACAGACCTGTCGGCCCCCTCGCGCCATGCTGCCCAGCGCGCTGCCATGCTGGCGCGCCAGAGTGGCGGCAAGTTGGTGCTGATTCATGTGCTGGAAAAAAACGCGCTGCTTGAACTGCGGCGCCTGTTTGCCTCGAATGCCGAGGCGCTTGAGCAGACCATGCACACGCAGGCCCGGCAGGCGCTGGCGCAGTTGGCCGCCGAGCTCGGCCCCACCCAACCTGGCACGCAAGTCTTGCAGGTGGACTGCCACCTGCAAGAAGGCACTGTACTGTCCAGCATTGCCGAGCAGGCCGAGGCGCTGGGCTGCAACCTGGTGGTCATCGGGGCGCATGGCGCTGGTTTCATGCGCCACTGGCTGCTTGGTGCCACCGCCGAGCGCCTGCTGCGCAAAACCCTGCAACCAGTGCTGGTGGTCAAACAGGCGCCGCAGTTGGGCTACCGCAAGCTGCTGGTGCCGGTTGATTTTTCCAGTGGGTCCTTGCGCACCATTGCGCTGGCCCGCAGCATCGCACCGCAGGCGCCACTGGTGCTGCTGCACGCCTGTGAAATTCCGTTTGAGGGCAAGATGCGCTTTGCCGGCATCGATGAAGAAACCATCCAGCAGCACCGGATAACCATCAAGCGCGAGGCGCTGGCCCGGCTAAACGAACTCGCGCATGATGCCGGCCTGACCTCGTCGCAGTGGCAGCCCCTGGCAGCCTTTGCCAATCCACCAGACCTCATCCTTGAGCAAGAGGAAGAGCAGGGTGCCGACCTGATCGTGCTGGGCAAACACGGCAACGCCATGACCGAAGAACTGCTGCTGGGCAGCGTCACCAAGCACGTGCTCGGGCAGGCCCGCTCGGATGTGCTGGTGGTCCGCTAAACAGTGCACTTGCCCCTGCCCCCTGTGGGATCAACCCCCTGTAGGCGCGGCGCTTTGTGGGAGCGGCGCCCTCGCCGCGATTGACTTCCAACAGCCATCGGCCCGAGGGCGAGCCTCCCACAAAGCCAGGCCTCCCGCAAAAGGCAGGTCAGCCACAACGCCAGCCCACTCGCAAAGCCGTGACATTCCGGCATCTGGATTGATTATTCGCATTCCTTAACGCGCTATCGCGACTATTCTGAAATTCCAATTCGGGATTTACAGAACAGGAGTCGCCATGGCAACAAAACTCAAGGAATTTGCGACCACTCTGGTGGCGATGGTTGAGCCTGACACCTCGGCGCGGGTGGTGGCGCAGCTCATGCGTCGCCACCACATTGGCGCGCTGGTGGTGGTGGATGCGCTCGACAAAAACAAGCCTGTCGGCATCGTCACCGACCGTGATCTGGTGCTTGAACTCATGTCAGAGGGGCTTGACCCGGCCGTGTTCACTGCGGGCGACATCATGTCGGTCGACCTGGTCACGGCCAGCCCCGACATGGACGCCATGGACGCGGTGCAACTGATGCGCAAGAACCGTTTGCGCCGATTGGTTGTCACCGACGCCAATGGCCATCTGGCCGGCATCGTGACCATCGAAGACGTGCTGGCCTTGCTGACCCGGGAGTTGGCTGACCTCACGGTCGATCTGGCCAGCGCACGCGACCGCGAGACGCGCGCGCGGGTGGTCGAACCATTCTGAAAGCGAGGCCGGCCATGACACGACCACTGGTCATCCACAAGCCTGCCGTCAGGCGCGGTTTGCAGCCCAACTGGACCGATTACCTTGCCGAGCGCAGCCACTTCAGCTGGGACCAGGCGCGCCTGGCGCTGCAAGGCTTGCCCGGTGGCGGGCTCAACATGGGTTATGAGGCTGTTGACCGGCATGCCGCCGGCGTGCTGCGCTACCGCACGGCGTTTCGCTTTGTCTCAGGTGATGCGCCGGCGTTTGAGCTGAGCTATGCCGAGTTGGCGCGGCAAACCAACCGTTTTGCCAATGTCTTGCAAAACCTGGGAATTGGTAAAGGTGATCGGCTGTTTTTGCTGGCCGGACGCATCCCCGAGCTCTACGTGGCGCTGCTGGGGGGCCTCAAGAACGGCACGGTGGTGACCCCGCTGTTTTCGGCCTTTGGCCCCGAGCCCATAGCCACCCGCATCCAGCTTGGGCAGGGTCAGGTGCTGCTGACCACCGACACCCTCTACCAGCGCAAGGTGCGCCAGATCCGAAGCCAGTTGCCCAGCCTGCGCCATGTGCTGCTGGTGGCCGAAGACGGCGACACCACCCACGAGCCCGACACGCTCGACCTGGCCACCCTGATGCGCCAGGCCAGCGACGGCTTCAGCACCGTCGAGACCACAGAAGACGACCCCGCGCTGTTGTTTTTTACCAGCGGCACCACCGGTACCCCCAAAGGCGCGCTGCATGTGCACGGTGCCGTGGTGGCGCATGAAGCCACCGCACGTTATGCGCTCGACCTGCACCTGCAAGACCGCTACTGGTGCACGGCCGACCCCGGTTGGGTCACGGGCACCAGCTACGGCATCATTGCGCCGCTGCTGCAAGGCGTGACCACGCTGGTCGACCGCGACGAGTTTGACGCTGCGCGCTGGTACACACTGCTGGCGCAGGAGCACGTGAGCGTCTGGTACACCGCCCCCACGGCGATTCGCATGCTGATGAAAGCCGGCCCCGAGCTGGCGCAGCGCAACTGCTTCCCTTGCCTGCGCTTTGTCGCCAGCGTGGGCGAGCCGCTCAACCCCGAGGCCGTGTGGTGGGGCCAGGAGGTGCTGGGCCTGCCGATTCACGACAACTGGTGGCAGACCGAAACCGGCGGCATCATGATCGCCAACACCCCCGCCTTTGACATCAAGCCCGGCTCCATGGGGCGCCCGCTGCCGGGCATTGACGCCTTCATTGTGGAGCACCTGGAATCAGAAGGCGAACCACCCCGGGTGCGCATCCTCACCGAGCCCAATGTCGACGGCGAATTGGCGTTAAAAAGCGGCTGGCCGTCCATGTTTCGCGGCTACCTCAACAACGAGGCGCGCTACCGCAAGTGTTTTGCCGACAAGCTCTACCTCACCGGCGACCTGGCGCGGGTCGACGCCGACGGCTACTTCTGGTTTGTTGGCCGTGCCGACGACGTGATCAAGTCTGCCGGCCACCTGATCGGCCCGTTTGAGGTCGAGAGTGTGCTGATGGAACACCCCGCCGTGGCCGAGGCGGGTGTCATCGGCAAGCCCGACCCGCTGCTGGGCGAGTTGGTCAAGGCCTTTGTCTCGCTCAAGAGCGGCCTGGACGCATCCGAGACCTTGCGCCTTGACATCATGGCCCATGCCCGCAAGCGTCTGGGTGCTGCCGTGGCGCCCAAAGAAATTGCCTTTTTGACCGTGCTGCCGCGCACCCGCAGCGGCAAGATCATGCGGCGCCTCCTGAAGGCCCGCGAACTCGGTCTGCCCGAGGGCGACACCTCAACCCTGGAAGCCGGCGCATGAACCTGAACCCCAACCTGAACCCGTTCCATGTGCCTGCGCCGCCAACCGGCCCGGTGCCTTGGGAAAAGTCCTTTGCGCTCGCCCTGCTGGCCGACATGCTGCGCATCCGGCGCATGGAAGAAAAAGCTGTCGAACTCTACGGGCAGCAAAAAATCCGCGGCTTTTTGCATCTCTACATTGGCGAAGAAGCAGTCGCCACCGGCGCCCTGCGCGCCTTGCAGCCGCACGACAACGTGGTGGCCACCTACCGCGAACATGGCCACGCGCTGTTGCGTGGCGTCGGCATGAGCGCCATCATGGCCGAAATGTATGGCAAGCAAGAGGGCTGCTCGCGCGGTCACGGCGGCTCCATGCACCTGTTTGACCGGGCCAGCCGTTTTTATGGTGGCCAGGCCATTGTGGGCGGCGGCCTGCCGCTGGCGGTGGGGCTGGCCCTGGCCGACCAGCTCAGCCACCGCCATGCCCTGACAGCCTGCTTTTTTGGCGAAGGTGCCGTGGCCGAAGGCGCCTTTCATGAGGCCATGAACCTGGCCGCGCTGTGGCAGTTGCCGGTGCTGTTTTGCTGCGAAAACAACCTGTACGCCATGGGCACGGCGCTGGCGCGCTCCGAGTCGCAGACCGACCTCTGCACCAAGGCGGCGTCGTATGGCATGGCCGCAGTGTCGGTTGACGGCATGGACGTGGTGGCAGTGCATGAGGCCATGCTGGGGGCGGCCCAGCAGGCGCTGCAATCGAGTCGCCCGGTGTTTCTGGAGTTTCGGACCTTCCGGTTTCGCGCCCATTCGATGTTCGACCCCGAGCTGTACCGCGACAAGCAGGAAGTTGCGGCCTGGAAAACCCGCGGCCCGATCCATACCTTCAGCGCGCGCCTGAAAGCGCAGGGCGACCTGAGCGAGGCCGAATTTTTGGCGCTCGACGCCGCCGCGCAGGCCGAGGTCGACGCCGCTGTGGCATTTGCCGAGGCCGGCAGCTGGGAGCCCGTGGCCGACCTGATGCGCGACGTGGTCACCGCGCAAGGAGCAGCATGATGGGCCAACACATGAGTTACCGCGAAGCCCTGCGCGAGGCCCTGCGCGAAGCCTTGCAGGCGGATCCCCGCGTTTTCTTGATGGGCGAAGATGTCGGGCGTTATGGCGGCACCTATGCCGTGTCCAAGGGCTTGCTCGATGAATTCGGTCCCGAACGCATCCGCGACACCCCTTTGTCGGAGCTGGGCTTTGTGGGCGCTGGCATTGGCGCCGCCTTGGGCGGCATGCGCCCGGTGGTGGAGATCATGACGGTCAACTTCAGCCTGCTGGCGCTTGACCCCATCGTCAACAGCGCGGCCATGCTGCACCACATGTCGGGCGGCCAGTTTTCGGTGCCGGTGGTGTTTCGCATGGCCACCGGCGCCGGGCGCCAGGTGGCGGCCCAGCACTCCAACAGCTTCGAGGCCTGGTACGCCCACGTGCCGGGCCTGCGCGTACTGGCGCCTGCCACGGTAGCAGACGCGCGCCACATGCTCAAACCCGCACTGGCCGACCCCGACCCGGTGCTGATCTTCGAGCACGCCCAGCTCTACAACCTGGAGGGTGAATTGCCTGACCCCGTCACTGCGAGCGCAGCGCGGCAGTCCATGCAGTCAGAAGCCATGGATTGCGTCACTTCGTTCGCAATGGCAACATCTGTTCATGGCGAGGTCGATATTTGCAGCGCCCGCGTGTGCCGCGAAGGCAGCGACATCAGCCTGATCACCTATGGCGGTTCGCTCCACAAAACCCTGCAAGCCGCCAATGAGCTGGCCAGCCAGGGCGTTTCTGCCGAGGTGATTGACCTGCGCGTGCTGCGCCCGCTCGACGACGCCACGGTGATGGCCTCGGTGCGCAAATGCCACCGCGCGGTGGTGGTGGCCGAGGGCTGGCGCTCGGGCAGTCTGGCTGCCGAGGTCATGGCGCGCATCTGCGAGCAGGCCTTTGCCGAGCTTGATGCGCCGCTGGGCCGGGTTTGCAGCGAAGAAGTGCCCATACCCTATGCCCAGCACCTGGAGCAGGCGGCGCTGCCGCAGGTCGACAAAATTGTGGCGGCGGTGCAGAGCGTGATGGAGCAGATCACATGATCGAATTCAAATTGCCGTCGCTCGGCGCCGACATGCTTGAGGGCAAGCTGCTGGCTTGGCACGTGCAGCCCGGCGACCGCGTCAAGCGCGGGCAGGTGGTGGCGGTGGTTGACACCTCCAAGGCGGCGATTGACGTGGAAATCTGGAACGAAGGCGTGGTGCAGGACCTGCTGGTGCCGGTGGGCAGCACCGTGCCGGTGGGCACGGTGCTGGCCACGCTGAGCGCGCCGGGCGAAGCCCGCACCGCGCTTGCCGCCACAAAACAAGACAAAGCAGCTGCCATGTCTGCCACAACCCCGGTTCCAGCGCCAGTCGCAGCACCGGTTTCAGTCGTACCAAGGGCCACACCCGCAGCGCTTGATCGTCAACAAAACATGCGCCAGGCCATTGCTGCGGCCATGAGCCGCTCCAAGCGCGAGATCCCGCATTACTACCTGGCCGAAACCATTGGGCTGCAAGCGGCCATGGACTGGCTGCAGCAGCGCAATGCAGCCAAGCCCATCACCGAGCGCCTGCTGCCAGCCGTGTTGCTGATCAAGGCCGTGGCCCTGGCCTTGCAGCGCACGCCCACGCTCAACGGCTTTTATGTGGATGGCCAGTTTCAACCGGGCGCGGCCGTGCACATCGGCGTGGCAATATCGTTGCGCGGCGGCGGGCTGGTGGCGCCGGCCATTCACGATGTGCAAGGCAAATCACTGGAGCAGCTGATGCGCGACCTGACCGACCTGGTCAAACGCGCCCGCGCGGGCTCGCTGCGCGGCTCCGAGCTGACTGATGCCACCATCACCATCACCAACCTGGGCGACCAGGCGGTCGAGGCCGTGTTTGGCGTGATCTACCCGCCCCAGGTGGCGCTGGTGGGTTTTGGCGGCATCGAGACCCGGCCCTGGGTGGTGAATGGCGTGGTGTGCGCCCAGTCGGTGCTGTGCGCCACGCTGGCCGCCGACCACCGGGTATCGGATGGCCGCCAGGGCGCGCTGTTTTTGGCTGAATTGCGGGATGTGCTGCAGCAGCCGCAAGTGCTGGCCGGGAGTGTGCTGTGAGTTCCCTGGCCCCAACAGCCATCGGCCCGGGGGCGGGCCTCCCACAAGGGAGCGGAATTTTGTAGGAGCGGCGCCCTCGCCGCGATTGAATTCTGGGGAGTTGTCTCATGAGCCTGGATCGAGAAAACCTGTCTGCCACCGTATTGGCCCTGTTGCGCGCCATTGCCCCGGAACTGGAGCCTGACGCGCTGAATCCGGCGCGGCCGTTGCGCAGCCAGGTGGACCTGGACTCCATGGACTGGCTCAACTTTTTGGTCAGCCTGCATGAGCGCTTCGGGGTAACGATCCCCGAAGCAGATGTCGCCCGGCTGGTGAGCTTGAACGACGTGCTGGATTACCTGGCCGGTAAAAGCGGGTAGGGCGCCTTGTGTCCGACGGTCTGCGACAGCAGCACCTGTTGCTCGTTGCCCAGCCCCATGGCCTTGGCCAGCGCGTCGCGGTCGAGCCAGGCCCGGATCACGGTGGCCAGCCCCTCGGAGGCGCAAAACAGGTAAACGTTTTGCGCCATGGCGCCGGCACAGGCATGGGCATAGGCCACGCGCTGGGCCACCGGCACCAGCTTCATGCGCGCATGGTCGGCCACCATGATCAGGTCCAGCGGCGCGGTGTCGACAAAGTCCTGGTAACCGGTCACGCGGCGCACATCAAGGGCGCGCTCCAGGTGCAGCGCATGGCCCAGTGCGGCATAGCGGTACAAGCCGTTGGGCAGGGCCACATACAGGTCGACCTCCTGCGCATTCAGGGCGCTGGGCACGGTGCGCCCGCCAAGCGCCGGGCGGTTCAGGCCAGCTGCTGCCCACAGCAAATTGGACAACAGGGCCAGCGGCAGCGGCTCGGGGGCAAACTCGCGCAGCGACTGCCGCTGCGCCAGCGCCTGCATCAGCGGCAAGCCGCCAAGGGTGTTGGCAGCAGGCAGCACGATGCTGTCGGCAGCCTCACCCCGGGCGGGCTCGGGTTTGTTTTGCCCAAGCAGGCCCAGCGCCAGTTTGGTCAGGGTATTCATGCGGTGACGCCGTCGCTTGGCCTACTGGATGGCCAGTTTTTTTGACGAGGTGCTGGCTTTTTTGGGCAGGTCCAGCGTCAGCACGCCGTCTTCGAACTTGGCCACGGCCTTGGCATCGTCCACGTCCTGCGACAGCGTGAACACGCGCGACACCGAACCGTAGTAACGCTCGCTGCGCACCAGCCTGTCTTTTTCCTTGATCTCCTTTTCGCGCCGCGCCTCGGCGTCGATGTGCACCCGGTTGCCGTCCACGCGCACGTTGATGTCTTCCTTTTTGACGCCCGGCAGGTCGGCGTGCACCTTGAAGGCATCGTCGTTTTCGACCACGTCAACCCGAATGTCCAGCGCGTCGGCGCTGCTGTCAAACCGGATCGGCGCGAGGAAGCCGCGAAACACCGATTCAAACGGGTCTTTTGTGGTCGGGTCAGTTGTGCGCAAGCTATTCATGACTTACTCCTTGAGTTTAAAAAAGGGAAGGTTGGCGACCCGGCGTGAGGCCAGGGCTGCAATTGAAGAATAGGTTTTGCATGCACAGCGACGATGACAATTCTCAATCGCGACGCAGTCTGCCTGGTAATTATGGCAAATAGGCGCTTGCACACCTTCCCACTGGCTGTTCCCCCCTGTAATATTTCTGTCAACAAAGAGTCGGAGTTCAACATGCTTTTCAATTGCAAAAGGGTGAAGCCTTTTGGGAGTCAAACCAATGAACACGCTTGAAAAGGCCAGCACCATGCGCTTCAAAGACGTGCGCCAGGGGCGTGAGCACAGCATGCTCGATGCCGTCCTTAAACTCGTTCCTGATGCCGTCATCTGTGTTGATCTTGGCGGGAAAATCCAAACCTTCAACCCCGCTGCCGAGCGCATCTTTGGCCACAGCAGCGACAGCATGCAAGGCCAGCAGGTTGATCTGCTGATACCCGAGCGCTTCAGGCCGGGTCACCGCAGCGCACAACAGCGATTTGCCACAACGGGCGGCGAACCGCGCATGATGGGCCTGCGGCGCATCAAGGGCTTGCGCGCCGACGGCCAGGAGATCGAGCTTGAGGCCATCATCAGCCATGTCAGCCTGCCCCAGGGCGAGCGCTCGCTGGTGACGCTGCACGATGTCACCGTGCGCTCGCAGGCCGAAGCACAGTTGCAACACTCGCGCAGTCAGCTGGCCGAGCTGACCCGAAAGCTCATGTCGCAGGAGGGCGTGCTCATCAAGCGCCTGGCGCAGGTATTGCACGACCAGTTGGGCCAAACGCTGGCAGCGGTCCGCATGTGCCACGAAACCCTGGTTGACCTGCCGCCGGCCAAGATGCAGCCTGAAGGCCTGGCGCTGCAGCAGCGCATGGGCGTGCTCATTGGCCAGGCCATTGCGCAGGTCAGGCAGGTACTGCAAGACCTGCGCCCGCCCTTGCTGGAAGAGCAGGGGCTCAGCGTGGCGCTTGACAATGAGCTGCGCAACCGTTCCCAGGGCGCGCCCCAGGTGGATATTTCCATCAACGTGCCCCACAAGCTTGAACTGATGCGCTGGCCCGCCGAAGTGGAGTACGCCGCCTTCATGGTGGTGCGTGAGGCGGTAGAGAACGCCTTGCGCCACTCGGGTGCCAACGTCATCTCGGTAACGCTGAGCGGCAATGCGCTGTCGCTGCACCTGACCGTGGTCGACAACGGTGTGGGCTTGCCCACGGGGGTCGGTCTGGGGGTGGGGCACCTGGGCATTCTGGGCATGCAGGAGCGCGCCCAGGCCGTGGGTGCCAGCGTCACTTTGGGCCGCGGCCAGGAACCCGGCGCGCGCGTGGCCTTTCATTGGCAGTGCGCGTCATGAGCCGTATCTACCTGGTCGAAGACCATCAAATCATGCGTGACGGGCTGCGTGCGCTGCTGGAGGCGCGCGGTCACACGGTGGTGGGCGAGTCCACCAACCCCACCCAGGCCTTGGCCGACCTGCTGCAGCTGAACCCCGAGGTGCTGCTGCTGGACTTGAACCTGGGGGCGCGCTCGGGGCTGGAATTGCAGGCCGAGGTGCAGCACCGGCGCCTGGCCGTTCGCACCGTGGTGCTGACCATGTCGGCGCAACCCCATCAGGTGGTCGAGGCACTGCAATTGGGGGCCAGTGGCTACGTGCTCAAGGGCTCACCGGCGAGCGAACTCATGACGGCCATCGAATTTGCTGTTCAGGGTAAAAAATATCTTGGCGCCAATGTGGCCGACCTTGCCCTGGAAGCCTTCACGCAGCCGGATGCCGACCCCTTGAGCCTGCTGTCGCCGCGCGAGCGGCAAATCATTTTGATGGTGGTGCAGGGCCAGTCCAGCGCGGCCATTGGCAACACGCTTCATTTGTCGCCCAAAACCGTGGCCACCTACCGCAGTCGCCTGATGAAAAAGCTCGGCGTGTCCGATGTGCCAGGCCTGGTGCGACTGGCCGTGCGTTACAAATTGATCGACGTGCTCTGACCCCAATTGGTCAGTCCGCTCCTTCCTCCTTCGGCGCAAGGCCGGGAGGGGGATTGCGGTGCGCTGTCGATATTTGCTGGCGTGCGCTGTTTAACTCTCCCTACAGACGATTCGCTTGGTGCAACCTAAAGTTGACACCAGGGATGGCCGTGTTGCCCGTCGGGCGCAGCCCCCGCCAAAGTCAAAAAGAGAGGTTTCCCATGATGAACGTCCAAGCCATGCCTGCCACTGCGCAATGGCAACCCACTGCGGGCCAGGTTTTCATGAAGCGTGGGGTAGACGAGCGGTGGTCGACACAGCAAGAGCTCCAGGAATTGCTGCGCTACGACGGCCATCTGCATGCGGGTAGCGATGCAGCGCTGTTTCAGCGCCGGCGCCTCAAGGCGGGCCAGTCTGCGCTGGTGATGGGCCAGCCGTTTGACGGGCTCTATGTGGTGCGCCTGGGCACCCTCAAGAGCCTGATCACCAATGTGGATGGCGGCGTGCATGTGTTGGGCTTCCCCATGAAAGGCAGTCTGATCGGCTTTGACGGCATTTACCAGAACGCCTACATGAGCGAGGTGGTGGCCCTGACCGACTGCGACCTGATCCGTATCCCGGCCTCCGATCTGTTTGCCAACGGGCGCAGCCACAACCACCTCGAACACATGGCCTATTGGGCCAGCAGCCGCGAGATCATCCAGGAGCAAGAGGCCTACTCGCTCACCCGCTCGGTCAAGTCAGAGGCCCGCGTGGCGCGCTTTCTGCACACCATGTCGCATCGCTTTGAGAGCATGGGCTGGTCGCCCAACCGCTTTATTTTGCCGATGACCCGGCGCGACATTGGTCACCACCTGAGCGTGACGGTGGAAACCGTCAGCCGGGCCTTTTCGTCGCTGGTGCAGTTGGGCATCATCGAGGTGGATTTTCGCGAAATCAACATCCTTGCACGCGACGCGCTGTGTCACTTTGACAAGTGAGCGGCGCGCCTGAGGCGCGCCAAACTTGTGATTTGTCATGGGTATTGAACTTTCGCTCTTATAATTTTTTTAAATAAAATCAGAGCGCAAGCAAAATAACCATGACAGGGATTGACCGAGTGAACAACAACGTACCTGCTGCCAGCCCCTCTTTTCCAATCGCGGGCATTGGCGCATCTGCTGGCGGGCTGACCGCCCTGGAGCAGTTTTTGTCGCATGTGCCGCCCAATTGTGGTCTGGCCCTGGTGGTGGTGCAACACCGCGACCCGCACAGCGAAGGCATGCTGGTGGAGTTGTTGCAGCGCCACACCCCCATGCCGGTGCTGCAAGCGCTTGACCAGATGCCGGTCGAACCCGATCACGTGTATGTGATCCCGCCCGGCTGGGACCTGTCCCTGTTGCACGGGGTGCTGCACCTGTTTGAGCCCACCGAGGCGCGCGGTTTGCGCCAGCCCATTGACTTTTTCTTCAAGTCGCTCGCCGACGACCGGCAGCACAACAGCATTGGTGTGGTGCTGTCGGGCATGGGCTCGGACGGCACAGCGGGCCTGCGCGCCATCCGGCAAGCCGGTGGCGCGGCATTTGCGCAAACACCAAGCTCGGCCCAGTTCGACAGTATGCCGCGCAGCGCCATTGATGCTGATGTGGTCGACGCCGTGGCGCCTGCCGACGAGCTGCCCGCCAAGATCATTGCCTTTATCAGGCGCATCCGGCTGGTGAGCGACGTTCAGACCCAGGTCGAAGCCGAGTTTCAGCGCACGTCAGCCGGGTTTCTGGAAAAAATACTGGTCTTGCTGCGCACCCATACCGGCCACGATTTTTCGGCCTACAAAAAAAACACCATCATGCGCCGGGTGGAGCGCCGCATGGGTTTGCACCAGCTGCCGCGCATTGACGACTACCTGCGCTATGTGCGCGAAAACCCCAAAGAAATCGAACTGCTGCTGGGTGAGCTGCTGATTGGCGTGACCAGTTTTTTTCGCGATCCCGAGGTTTGGGAGCAGGTCAAGCGCGAGGTGCTGCCCGCCCTGCGCGAGCACCACCCCGAAGGCGCCATGCTGCGCGCCTGGATTCCGGGCTGCTCAACTGGCGAAGAAGCGTATTCACTGGCCATGCTGTTTCGTGAGTCGCTGGACGAAGGCAATGTCTTGCAGCGCTACAAATTGCTGATCTTTGCCTCGGACCTCGACAAAGACGCCATTGCCCGGGCGCGCACCGGCGTTTACCCCGAGAGCATTTCAGCTGACGTTTCCGAGGCGCGACTGAAGCGTTTTTTTGTGCCCGAAGCGGCCGGCTACCGTGTCGGCAACGAGATTCGCGAGATGGTGATCTTTGCCGAGCAAAACGTCATCTTCGACCCGCCCTTCACGCGCATCAACTTCCTGAGTTGTCGCAACATGCTGATCTACCTGGAGGCCGGACTGCAGGAAAAATTGCTGCAGCTGTTCCATTACAGCCTGGCGCCGGGGGGCTATTTGCTGCTGGGCAGTTCGGAGTCGGTCGGCCCGGCAAGCTCACTTTTTGCAGGCCTGCCGGGGCGCTCACGCATTTACCGCCGGCTCGATGTGCCAACACCGGCCCTGCCTTCGGGCATGTCGTCTGTCTTTGGTCAGGTCGGTTCGCGCCTGCAAGCCGGCTTGCAGGCAACGGGCGCCGCAACCATGGTGCCCGACCTGCAAGCGCTGGTGGAGCAACTGGTGCTGGCCAACTACGCCCCGGCGGCGCTGCTGGTGAGCGCCAAGGGCGAGATGCTTTATTTCAGCGGCAAAACCGGCAAATACCTGGAGCCGGCCGCGGGCAAGCCCAGCCTGAACCTGTTTGCCATGGCCCGGGACGGGCTCAAGCAGGCCTTGAGCGAAGCTTTTTACCGGGCGGTGCGCGAAAGCCAGACCGCCAGCCTCAAGCGGGTCAAAATCAACAGTGTGGGTGCCACACATTATGTCGATGTCGTGGTGCAGCCACTCACCGAGCCCATGGCCCTGAGCGGCACCGTGCTGATTGTTTTCAGGGATGTGGCGGCGCCCAGCCCGCGCCGGCCACGCCTCGCCGCAGATGCCGTGTCTGGCGAGGGTCTGCGCGTTGAGGCCGCCTTGCAGGAGCTGCAGCATGCGCGCGAAGACGCCCGTTCCACCCGCGAAGAAATGCAGACCTCGCAGGAAGAGCTCAAATCCACCAACGAAGAGCTGCAGTCCACCAACGAAGAACTGCAGTCGACCAACGAGGAGCTGACCACCTCCAAAGAAGAAATGCAGTCCATGAA
Source organism: uncultured Rhodoferax sp. (assembly GCA_964538895.1). GTDB lineage: Bacteria > Pseudomonadota > Gammaproteobacteria > Burkholderiales > Burkholderiaceae_C > Rhodoferax. Next base: position 2,847 of record CAZIGL010000028.1, on the reverse strand, counting down.
CGAAGAACTGCAGACCATCAACACCGAGCTGCGGCTCAAGGTGGCCGAGGTCTCGCGCGCCCACAACGACATGCGCAACCTGCTCGACAGCTCCGAGATTGCGATTCTGTTTCTTGATGAAACCCTGTGTGTGCGCCGGTTCACGCCGTCCACCACCAAAATTTTCAAGCTCATTCCTGGCGACGCCGGTCGCGCCATCACCGACCTCGTGTGTGACCTCGACTACCCCGGCCTGGCCGATGACGCACGCGAGGTGTTGCGCACGCTGGTGTTCAAGGAAGGTGATGTGTCGGCCACTGAGGGGCGCTGGTTCCGGGTGCGCGTCATGCCCTACCGTACCCAGGACAACCGCATTGACGGGCTGGTCATCACGTTCTCCGACATCAGCGTCAGCAAGCGGCTGGAAATCGAGCTGCGCCAGATGCAGGCCGGGCTGCAGGCCCGGGCAGTGACTTCGGGTTCCGGGGACAGCGGCCATGGTCTACCGTAAAAATCCGCTAGGCCTCGATGCCTTGCGTCAGTTGGCCTATGCGCGGTTGTCGGAGCGCAGCAGTAGCCATGAGGCGGCCTCGCTTGACCTGCAGCAGGTGCAGCGTTTGCTCGAAGAGCTGGAAATCCACCAGATCGAACTGGAGCTGCAAAACGAGCACCTGAACACGGCCCGGGCGCAGCTGGAGCAGGCGCTCAGGCAAAGCAATGAACTCTACGACTTTGCGCCGGTGGGCAGCCTGCTGATCGACACCGACGGCAACATCACCCGGCTCAACCTGGCTGCAGCCCAGTTGCTGGCCAACGAGCGTGCCCGGCTCATTGGTTGCCGCCTTGGCCTGTATGTGGCCGATAAACATCGACTGCAATTTACCGCCATGCTGGCGCAAGCCCGGGATTGGCGCGCGGCGCAAACTGCCGAACTGGTGCTGCAGATTGATGGCCTGACGCTGCTGCCGGTGCAGACCAAGGTGGTCTGGATCGGTCCCGAGCTGGGTTGGCAGATTGCGCTGGTTGATGTGTCGGAGCGCCAGCGCATGGAAGCCGAACTGCGCGCCAGCGAGGAGCGCCTGCGGGTGGGGCTATCGGCCGTGGGTGACGGCGTCTGGGACTGGCAGGTGAGCACGGGCGAGATAACTTTTACCGATGGTGTTGCGCGGATGCTGGGGTCTTCACCGGTCGAACTGGGCAACTACATTGCTGACCTGATGCGCTTTGTTCACCCCGATGACAAGCCGAAACTGGTGCAAAAATTACAAGACTGCATCGTCGGCAAAAGTACCAAGCTCCAAAACGAAAACCGCTTGCAGGCCAAAGACGGCAGCATCAAATGGGTGCTGATTCGGGGTGCCGTGGTGCTTTTTTCGGCTCAGGCGCAGGCTTTGCGCATGGTGGGCACCATGGTCGACATTTCCGAAAAGAAGAAAATTGAGGCCGATCTGGTGACTGCGGCGCAGTTTCAGCGCGTCATTTTTGACTCGATCTCGGCCCAGGTGGCCGTGCTGGACCAGCATGGCATGGTGCTGCAGACCAACGCCGCCTGGTTGCACTACCTGTCACAGTGCAATCTTGAGCCATCAGTGGGCAAAAGCTACCTGGCGCTGATGACCGACCTGTTTGGCATCGACCCCGCCGTGGTGGCCGCCGTGGGGGCCTGGATGACCGCGCTCGCCGCCGGTGACATGCACCATTTCAATTTGCCGATGCCCATCCAGAGCCGCTGTGGCCGCTGGTGGTTTTCCATCAGGATCACTGCGGTCGATGATGTCGCGCACCGCATGGTGGTGACGCATGAAGATGTGACTGCCCTCAAGAGTTCCGAGCTGGCCAGCATGGCCCTGGCCAATGTGGACGACCTCACCGGTGCCTTGAGCCGGCAGAATTTCTTGGCCCTTGCCGATCAGGAAACGGCACGTTCGCAGCGCTATGCCTTGCCGCTGGTGGTGCTCATGCTGGACCTTGATCACTTCAAGGACGTCAACGACAATTATGGGCACTCAACCGGCGACGCCGTGCTGAAGGGCTTTGTGGAAACCGTGAAAGAAGTGTTGCGCGACTCGGATGTGATCGGGCGCATCGGCGGCGAAGAATTTGCCGTGTTGTTGCCCAACACCACACCAGAGGGCGGCTGTGCGCTGGCCGACCGGATTTTGAGCGCAGTGCGCGCCAGGCCGGTGCACTTTGAGCAGCGCAGCGTGGCCTACACGGTGAGCATTGGCGCCAGCTACTTCAGCGGGCAAAAGTCGTTTGCCGATATCCTTGCCGAATGCGATGCGGCCCTGTACCGCGCCAAAAATGCCGGCCGGGACCGGCTTGAACTGAGTTGGGACAGCACGCCAGCAGCGCCCGAGCCCAGCGCCCCACCCAAAACCGTCAGCTGACGCCCGTCGTCGTATTGCGCTGGCTGCAAACCTGCACCACTTGCCGTCAAAGCGTCAGGAAGCAAGCTGGCGCCAGTGTGCGTTCATTGCGCCTGGGCAATTGCGGCCACAGACTCGCTCAGGCAGTCGTTGCGCCAGGCGCAATCCGGCTGATCGCAGACGCCGCCGCTGGCGCTGCCGTAACAGTCAAAATTGCCTTCCGCCAGCTGAATTTTTCGGATCAGATCGGTCTTTGACAACTGGCTTGTTTCGACCTTGAGGTTTTTTGCCAGATTGCGAATGGTTTTCATGTTCATGTAGGTCTCCTGTATGAATAGGCTTGTAGAAAAAACAAGCACGAACTTTAAACACCCAAGCCCCCCAAACCCTTGCGAATTCGCATGTCCCAGTAGCAGCCCCGCCCTCGGCCCGATGGCTGTTGGAATTTTGTGGGAGGCCCGCCCTCGGGCCGATGGTTGTCCGGGGGCAATCGCGGCGA
>CAZIGL010000027.1:6699-46530 GCA_964538895.1 uncultured Rhodoferax sp. | reverse complement strand
CCAGGTAGCTGGCGGCGGCAAAGGCGGCCAGCGTGGCCTCATGAAAACCGCAGACGATGAGTTTCTTTTTGCCGGGGTAGCTGTTGATGTCACCCACAGCGTAAATGCCGGCTTCGCTGGTGGCGAAGCTGGCCGGGTCGACGCTGAGCTGTTTGCGCGCCATGGCCAGGCCCCATTGCGACACGGGGCCGAGTTTGGGGCTGATGCCCTGGTTCACCAGCAGCGCGTCCAGTGCCAGGCTCAAGGTCTGGTCTTCGGGGGTGGTCACCTTCACGGCCACGAGCCGCTCGCCCTGCGTTTCGATGCCGGTGATTTGCCCCGCAATAAAGGTGATGCGGCCGCTGGCGCGTAATTGGGCCAGCTTTTCCAGCGCTTGCGGGCTGGCCTGCAGCACGTCGCGCCGGTGCACCAAAGTGACGCTGGCAGCCTGATGTGATGGCGCCGTGGCCAAGGTGATGGCGTTGTCGACGGCAGCGTCTTCACCGCCGAGCACCACCACTTGTCGGCCCTTGCTGTGTTCAGGGCTGGGGAGGCGGTAAAACAACTGGCTGCCGGCAAAGGCGGCCAGCCCGTCAACTTTGAGTTCTTTGGGCACAAAGGCGCCCACGCCGGCGGCGATGAACAGGGTGCGGGTCAGGAATTGTTGAGTGGGTGTGACAACAAGCCAACGGCCATCGAGCTGGCGGTGGATCTGGCTGACCTGCTGGTTAAAGTGGAACGCGGGTTGGAAGGGCGCCACTTGTGCAAGCAGGCGCTGGGTCAGGTCGCGGCCGGTGCTGTAGGGCAGGCCGGGGATGTCGTAGATGGGCTTGTCAGGGTAGAGTTCGATGCACTGGCCGCCCGCCTGGTCGAGCACATCGATCACCTGGGCATGGATGCCCTGCAGGCCGAGTTGAAACACCTGAAACAAACCCACCGGCCCGGCGCCGATGATGAGGGCGTCGGTGGGAATGGGGGCGAGGTCAGGCTGCATGGATTGCCGCGCTTCGCTCGCAATGACGAGTCAAAACACCACCGCGGCGAGGGCGCCGCTCCCACAAAATCCCGAATGCTCCGCCTTTGTGGGAGGCCCGCCGCGGGCCGATGGCTGTTGAAATTTGTAGGAGGCCCGCCCCGGGCCGATGGCTGTTGGGGGCAATCGCGGCGAGGGCGCCGCTCCTACGGGGGGCCGACATGGAAATCAGGCTTTAATTCAGCGCAGCAACTCGGACAGCTTGCCGGTTTTGTCTTTCCACTCTTCGGCCTCTGGCAGCGCCGCTTTGCGTTTGGTGATGCTTTTCCAGGTGGGCAGTTTGGCCAGCTCGGCGTTGAGTTTGGTCATGTGGCGCTGGTCTTTGGGCACATCTTCTTCGGCGTAAATGGCGTTCACCGGGCATTCGGGGATGCAAACCGCGCAGTCGATGCATTCATCGGGGTCGATGGTCAAAAAATTGGGGCCTTCGCGAAAACAGTCCACGGGGCAGACATCGACGCAGTCGGTGTACTTGCATTTGATACAGGCTTCGGTGACGGTATGGGTCATTTTGAAATTTCTTCGGTTGAAAGCAAATACTGGATTTTAATGGCTCGGATTCAAGGGCTTGGAGCATAGTGGCATTGCCGCTTTTGAGCCTTGATGTGTGTCAATTGACCAGGGCCGCCCCTGCCGTTCTGTGGCTGGCGGTGTCGATCAGCACCAGGGCGCCGAGCACGCGCGACTCGTTGAATGGCCGCACCGCCAGTGGCTCTTGCAACAGCAGTTCGACATGGCCGATGCTGTTGGCGGGCAGCGCCGTGGCGTCTTCCTCGGCCAGGGTGTTGATGTCGAGCCGGTGCACCACGCGCTTGACCCGCGCCTTGACCCAGCGGTGGCCGTGCAGCGCCCAGTAGGTGCGCCCGGCCACCAGCGGCTCGTCGTCCATCCAGGCCACTGTGACGTTCAGCTCGCGGCTGGGCGCGGGTGAGTCGGTGGCCAGCAGCCAGTCGCCGCGCGACACGTCGACCTCGCGGTCGAGCACGATGCCGGCGCTGCGACCGGCGGGCACGCTGCGCGGCAGTCGGGTGTGGCCCAGCACCTGGGCCACGGTGGCAGTCTGGCCGCTGGGCAGCACCTGAATGCTTTGGCCGACCTGGGCCGTGCCGGCGCCGACGCGGCCCCAGAACACCCGGCGGCCTTGCGAGGTGTCGGCGCTGGCCGAGAACTTTTCGACCCACTGCACCGGGAACGCCAGCGGCAATTGGGTGTCGGCCGGCGTCACCGGCAGCAGTTCCAGAATGTGGAGCAGGCTCGGGCCGGTGTAGCCGCACCAGCCGTCGTCGGCCGATTCGACCACGTTGTGGCCTTTCAGCGCGGAAATGGGCACGATGGTGGCGAATTCCAGCTCGGCCTCGCTGGAGAACTTTTCCAGCGCGGCGCTGATGTTGGCAAATGCCTTGGCCGCGTCGCTCCCCAGCGCATCGAGCTTGTTGACCGCAAACACGATGCTGGGCACACGCAGCAAATGGCACAGCAGGGCATGGCGGCGCGTTTGTGGCAGCAGGCTCAAATGCGCGTCTTGCCATTGCAGTTTGGTGGCATCGACCAGCACCACGGCGGCGTCGGCGCTGCTGGCGGCGGTGACCATGTTGCGGGTGTACTGCTCGTGGCCGGGCGCGTCGCCAATGATGAATTTGCGGCGGGCGGTGTTGAAGTAGCGGTAGGCCACGTCGATGGTGATGCCTTGCTCGCGCTCGGCCGAGAGGCCGTCGGTGAACTGCGCCAGGTCAGCCTCGCCGCTTTTGGAGACATTGGCCAACTGGTCTTGCAGCACGCTTTTGCTGTCGAGCAGCAGGCGGCCGATCAGGGTGCTTTTGCCGTCATCCACGCTGCCGCAGGTGATGAATTTGAGGGCTGAGCGGGTGTCGAACTGACCTTCGGATGCTGTTCTTTTTGAGATGTCAGCTGTCAAGTTTGTTGTGTTCATGGTGGTTCTCTTTTTCTATCGAAATTGGTAGGTCTATTGGCGGCGTGATCGGTCTGGCGTTACTGTTTGGCGCTGCACAACAGCCGGTTGGGGCTCCCCCTCATACTGGAATACCAGAAATCGGGGGGCACCCCAACCGGCTGTTGCGCTGAAAAAGTGGTATGAGGAAGTCGCCCAAAGGCCCTGCCCCGCGGGTTACACAAAACAGGCCGCGTCAATTCTCAAAAATACCCATCCTTCTTGCGCTTCTCCATCGAAGCCTCTGAGGTTTTGTCATCCATGCGGGTGGCGCCGCGTTCGCTCACATCGGCCACCAGCGTTTCCAGCACGATCTGCTCGGGCGTGGCGGCCAGGCTTTCGACCGGGCAGGTGCAGGTGATGTCGCCCACGGTGCGAAAACGCACGTCGCGCGACTCGGCCACTTCGCCGGGTTTCAGGGGCGTGAGCTCAGTCACCGGCACCAGCAGGCCCTTGCGCTCGACCACCTCGCGCTTGTGGGTGTAGTAGAGCGTGGGCAGGGCGATGGCTTCGCGGGCAATGTACTGCCACACATCCAACTCGGTCCAGTTGCTGATCGGGAACACCCGGAAATGCTCGCCGGGCTGCAATTTGGTGTTGAACAGGGTCCACAGTTCGGGCCGCTGGTCTTTGGGTTGCCACTGGCCAAAGCTGTCGCGGTGGCTGAAGATGCGTTCCTTGGCACGGGCTTTTTCCTCGTCGCGGCGGGCGCCGCCAATCAGCGCGTCAAAGCGGAATTCTTCAATGGCTTCCAGCAGCGTGACCGACTGGTGCACGTTACGCGACTCGCCCGGATGCGCCAGGCGCACGGTGCCGCGCGCCATCGAGTCTTCGACGCTGCGCACGATCAGGTCGGCACCGAGTTCGGCGGCGCGGGCGTCGCGGAAGTTGGTGACCTCATGGAAGTTGTGGCCGGTGTCGATCATCAGCAGCGGGTAGGGAATCTTGCCGCCGTTGGCCGGCGTGCCAAAGGCTTTTTCGGCGCACTTGAGCATCACCAGCGAGTCTTTGCCGCCTGAGAACAGCAGGGTGGGGCGCTCGAAGGCGGCGGCCACTTCACGCAGGATGAAGATGGTTTCTTCTTCGAGTGCGTCCAGGTGGGCGTTGCTGAGGTGGTCAGGGCGGGCGTGGTGCGTCATGGCGTGCAGCAGTTCGGGAGTGGTGGGAGCGTTCATTTGTTTGTTTGGGTTTTGGTTGTCATTGCGAGGCGCGAAGCGACGTGGCAATCCAGGGTTTGCGGGCTCATGCGTGTTTGGCAGGTAACGTGCTGGCTTTGACATGCAGGCCGCATTCCTTGGCGGCATCAATTTCCCACCACCAGCGGCCGGCGCGAAAGTCTTCGCCGGCGGACACAGCGCGGGTGCAGGGCGCGCAGCCGATGCTGGGGTAAAACTGGTCGTGCAGCGGGTTGTAGTCAACCTGGTTTTGCGCGATGTAGTGCCAGACGTCGCCCCAGGTCCACCGGCTAAGCGGGTTGTACTTGAGCTTGGTCGCATCGCTGTTGTCGATCAGTGGCACCTCGGCACGGGCGCCTGATTGCTCGCGGCGCAGGCCGGTGATCCAGGCGTCTTTTCCGGCCAGGGCACGGCTCAGCGGTTCCATCTTGCGAATGACACAGCAGGCTTTGCGCAGCGCAATGCTCTTAAACATGGCGTCTTTGCCTTCGCGGGCCACGAACAGGGTGGCCTCCTCACTGACCGGGGAAAACACCTGCACCGGCGCCCGTGACGTGGCCTGCAAGCGGGCCAGCAGCGCCAGGGTCTCCGCATGGAGCTGGCCGGTTTCCAGCACAAAAATACCGATGTCGAGCTGCAGGCGGTTGACCAGGTGGGCCAGCACCATGTCTTCGGCGCCCAGGCTGCAGGCCAGCGTGATGCGGGGCGCGGCGCCGGGGCTCAGGGGTGCGTAGTCGAGCGCGGCCTGTTGCAGCAGCACCCGGGTCTCGGCGAGTTTTTCCGCAAAGTTGCTTGAGGCGCGGGCGTTGAGGTCGATGGCGCTCATGCGGCGGCTCCGTGCAACACGAATTGGGGTTGGGGCTGGGCCGCGTCGCCCTGGTAAAAACCGGCAAAGTGGGTGAGTTGGCGTTGCGCGTGGGCCAGGTTCTGGTCGGCACGCAGCACGGCCGAGCTAAAGCCTGACCGCTGCATTTGCAGCAGCTGATCCACCAGCACGTCGCCGGTGGCGCGGATGTCGCCCGTGAAACTGAGGCGGCGGCGCAGCAAGTAGGCCTGGCTGAAGGCGCGACCGTCGGTGAACTTGGGAAAGTTCAGCTCGATGCGCGTGATGCCGTCAAGCGCCAGCGTGCTGGGGTCGGCGTCATTGGCGAGGGTCACCACCGGCAAACCGGCGGGCGTTTCGGTAGCGGCGTCGGATGGGATCAATTCAAGCGTGTTCATGTTCAGGGTATTCCAGGGGTCAGTCGGTGGCGGCGTCGGCGGTGGCCAGGTGGACATGCAGCACGCGCCCGCCATCGCGGGTTTCGTGGCGCACGGCGTTGGCCGCGAGCTTGAAGGGGTCGGCGCCGACGCGGCGCACGCAGTCGATGAAGGTTTCGCCCGCTTTGCGGTACACGCGGTAGCTGTCGATGAGGGCCTCGACCACGTCGGTCACCTCGCTGGCCGCAAACGACGGGCCGATGACCTTGCCGGGCACGGCGGCACCGCTCAAGAGGCTGCCGTCGGAGCCGCCAAGCGAGATCTGGTACCACTCGCGGCCGTCCTTGTCCACGCCGAGCACGCCGATGTGGCCGGTGTGGTGGTGGCCGCAGGAGTTCATGCAGCCGCTGATGTGGAGGTCAACCGGGCCGATGTCAAACAGCTCGTCGAGGTCCTGGAAACGCTCGGCCACCGCCTGCGCCAGCGGCAGCGAGCGGGCATTGGCCAGCGCGCACAGGTCGCCGCCGGGGCAGGTGATCATGTCGGTGAGCAGGCCGATGTTGGCCTTGGCCACGCCAAGCGCACGGGCAGCAAGCCACAGCGCGGGCAGGTCGTGCTCGGCGACCCAGGGCAGCAGCAGGTTTTGCTCGTGGGTGACGCGGGCTTCACCGGCGCTGAAGCGGTCGGCCAGGTCGGCGGCGGCGTCAAGCTGGTCAGCGGTGGCGTCGCCCGGTGCGTGGCCCAGGCGCTTGAACGACAGCGTGACCGCGCGCAGGGCCGGGTTTTTGTGGGCGCGCACGTTTTGCTTGAGCCAGCGCTGGTAGTCGGGTGAATCGCTTGCGGACAAAGACATGGATTGCCGCGCTTCGCTCGCAATGACGGGCGCTTCGTCATCGCGAGGCCGCAGGCCGTGGCGATCCAGGGTGTCCGGTGGTTGAAAGTGGGCCGACACCCGGTCCAGCTCGGCCTGCGGGATGGCGTGCGCGGCGCCGTCGTGGCCCAGGATGCCCGCGAACTCGGCGTCAACCTCGTCGATGAAACGCTGGCCCTCGGCTTTCACCAGAATCTTGATGCGCGCCTTGTACAGGTTGTCGCGCCGGCCGAAGCGGTTGTAAACGCGCACCACGGCCTCGAGGTAATTGAGGATCTGGTTCCAGGGCAAAAACCCGCGCAGCGTGCTGGCGATCATGGGTGTGCGGCCCATGCCGCCGCCGACCAGCACCCTGAAGCCCACCTCGCCCGCGGCATTGCGCACCAGGTGCAGGCCGACGTCGTGCCAGGCCACGGCGGCGCGGTCTTCCAAAGCGCCGTTGATGGCGATCTTGAACTTGCGCGGCAGGTGCGCAAATTCCGGGTGCAGCGTGCTCCACTGGCGCATGATTTCGGCGTAGGGGCGGGGGTCGATCACTTCGTCAGGGGCGATGCCGGCCAGCGCGTCGCTGGTGATGTTGCGGATGCAATTGCCACTGGTCTGGATGCCGTGCAGGTCGACCGTGGCCAGCAGGTCCATCACATCGGCGCTTTGGCTCAACGGGATCCAGTTGAACTGCACGTTCTGGCGCGTGCTGAAGTGGCCGTAACCCACCGGCAGGTGGGGCGTTCCGAGCTCGGCCTGGCTCTCGCTGGCGTGCTGGTACACGGCGGCACTGGGCTGGTCGTATTCGCGGGCGATTTGCGCCAGCACGCGCAACTGGCGGCTGGCCAGCTCGCCGTAGGGCACGGCCACGCGCAGCATGGGTGCGTAACGTTGCACATACCAGCCGTTTTGCAGGCGCAAGGGGCGAAATTCGTCGTCCTTGAGCTCGCCGCGCAGGTTGCGCTCAAGCTGGTCGCGGTACTGGTCGGCGCGCTGGCGGACAAATTGGCGGTCAAAGTCGGTGTATTGGTACATGGTGTGTCACTTGGTAAAAGAATTTCGTGTTGTCACAGGGCAATCAGCTTGGTGCCGGCATAGGCCAGCAGCACCGACAAGAGCGAGCGGATGGCGCGCTCGGGCACGCGGGTCATGAAATGCGAACCGAGCCAGATGCCGGGCAGCGACCCGATGAGCAACAGACTCAGCATCGACCAGTCGACCGAGCCCAGCGTGGCGTGTCCTGCACCCGCCACCAGCGTCAGGGGCACGGCGTAGGCAATGTCGGCGGCCACAATGCGCGGCAGCGGCAGCATGGGGTAGAGCAGCATGAGTGCGGTGACACCAATGGCACCGGCGCCCACGGACGTGAGCGACACCAGCGTGCCGATCAGCGCGCCAAACAACAGCGGCAGGGTCCAGTGGCGTGGTGTGGTGGCAATCGACTCCTGGCCGGCGGCGATGTGTGTGGGTGCCGTCTTGCCGCGCACGGCCTTGTACAGGGTGGCAGCAGCCGTGAGCAGCAGCGCCACGCCCAGGGTTGAGGTCATGAGCTGCTGGATGGCGGCATCGGCCGGACCGACGTTCTTGAGCACCCACAGCGTGATGAGCGCCGCCGGAATGCTGCCCGCGCTGAGGTGCAGCACCACGCGCCAGGGCACCAGACCGGAGCGCGCCATCTTGACGGTGCCGCCCATTTTGGTGAAGGCCGCAAACAGCAGGTCGGTGCCGACCGCCATGTAGGGCTTGACGCCGAAGGCAAAAATCAGGAGCGGCGTCATCAGCGAGCCGCCGCCCACGCCGGTCAAACCGACCACGATCCCGACCACAAAACCAGCAAAAATGAGAGCAATTTCAAACATGGGGTGGACTTTACGGGTCAACCCTTATATTTCAAACTACATTTTCATGATTAACATATATTGAAAAAAGAATATAACGACAGTTTCGTCATTGCGAGCGCAGCGCGGCAATCCATGAACCCGGACCTCCTGGATTGCCACGTCACTGCGTTCCTCGCAATGACGGGGTTATTTCACAGCTAAACCCAGCCCAAGGCCCACAGCGCGCGCAGCTCGCGGTTTTGATGGCCCCAGCCGACCCAGCCCGCCGCCCGCGTTCAGGCCCACATGCCAACCCATCAGCGCCACGAACAACACATTGGGGCCGGGCAGCACCTGGGCCACAGCCCAATCTTCGACAAATTGAGCCTGGGTAAGCCACTGCTTCTTGTCGACCAACTCACACTACGCAATATGTGTTCAGCCGCGCCGCAAATCGAGGGTGAACGGGAACTCGCGGCTGGCAGGCACGTTGATGGTGGCCGGGGGCACCTGCACCAACCCCGGTGTATGTCCCATGGCGGTGAAGCGTGACAGGCGTCGGCTCTCGGCCTCGTTGGCATTGACCGGCAGGCTCTGGTAGCTCAAGCCCCCCGGGTGCGCCACATGGTACTGACAACCGCCCACCGAGCGCTTCATCCAGGTGTCCACGATGTCAAAAGTCAATGGCGCATGCACGCCGATGCTGGGGTGCAGGCTGCTGGGCGGGTTCCAGGCCTTGTAGCGCACGCCGGCCACATACTCGCCTTGCACGCCAGTGGGCTGCAGGCTCATGGCGCGGCCGTTGCAGGTGACCACGTAGCGGCTCTCGTTCATGCCAGTGACGCGCACCTCGATGCGCTCCAGCGATGAATCAACGTAACGCGCGGTGCCACCGGGCGCACCTTCTTCGCCCATCACGTGCCAGGGTTCCAGCGCGTTGCGCAGCGTGAGCGCGATGCCGGCGGAGCAGACCGACCCGACCAGCGGGAAGCGGAATTCGACATGCGGCGCAAACCAGCTGTCGTCAAAGGCAAAACCTGAGGCCCGCATCTCGGCCATCACGTCGTGGAAGTCCATTTCGATGAATTTGGGCAGCATGAAACGGTCATGCAACTCGGTGCCCCAGCGTGTAGCCGGTGCGCGGTAGGGCGTTTTCCAGAAGCGGGCAATCAGCGCCCGCAGCAGCAGCTGCTGCACACTGCTCATGTGCGGGTGCGGCGGCATCTCGAAGGCGCGCAACTCCAGCAAACCCAGCCGACCCGTGGCCGAGTCGGGCGAGTACATCTTGTCGATCGAGATTTCGCTGCGATGGGTGTTGCCGGTGGCATCGATCAAAATGTTGCGCAGCGTGCGGTCGACCAACCACGGTGGCATGGACTGGCCATAAATTTCGCGATTTTTGTAGATCTGCTCGATGGCGATTTCAAGCTCATAGAGCTGGTCGTTGCGCGCTTCGTCAACCCGCGGCGCCTGGCTGGTGGGGCCAACAAACATGCCGCTGAACAAATAGCTCAAAGACGGGTGGTTGTGCCAGTACAGCAGCAGGCTGGCCAGCAACTCGGGCTTGCGCAGGAACGGGCTATCTGCGGGCGTGGCGCCGCCCATGACAAAGTGGTTGCCCCCGCCGGTGCCGGTATGGCGGCCGTCGGTCATGAATTTCTCGGCCGACAGGCGCGACTCGAAGGCGGCGTTGTACAGGAATTCGGTATTGGCCACGAGCTCTTTCCAGTGGCTTGCCGGGTGAATGTTGACCTCGATGACGCCCGGGTCGGGTGTGACGCTGAGCAGTTTCAGGCGCGGGTCGCGCGGTGGCGGGTAGCCTTCGAGCACCAGTTGCATGCCAAGTTCTTCGGCGCTGGCCTCAATGGCAGCCAGCAGGTCGAGGTAATGCTCCAGCTTTTCCAGCGGCGGCATGAACACATACAGCACCCCCGATTTTTTTCCCACAGCTTCAGCCTTGGGGCCGCTGGCGCGGCGCGGGTCGCGCACCTCGACACACAACGCGGTGCGGGTGATCCAGTGGGCAGACTCGTGCGCGGCGGGCGCACGGGCAAAGTCGGCGGGTTCGGTTTGGGCAGCGTTCCGGGTTGTTGTGGCGTCGGCGTCGAGTTCGGTCGACCGTGGTTGTGCTGTGGGGTCGACTTCAGTCGACCTTGGCAGACTGAAGTCTGCCCCACAAGGGTCAATTTCAGTGCTCTGTCCTTTGCCGGTTGGGCTCTGAAATTTACGCGGCGCTTCCGTCTGCGGGCCGGCACCGGCCAGATAATTGATCCGTGCTGAGGCTGCGCGCGCCGCCGCACCCAGAGCCAGGCCCGCCGTGCCAGGCGCACGCGCCACGGCATTCGGCGCATATTTAGCCGCCACCGTGCCATAACTGGGCAGGGTACCCACCAACACCGAGGGGTCCTGTTCAATCAGGTAGGGGAAGTCGGCCTCGCTGACCCAGGGCAGCGAGTCCAGCGGCAGGCGCAGGCCCATGGGCGAGTCGCCGGGCATCAGGTACATGCGCTCATCGCGCAAAAACCAGGGGCCGGTGGTCCAGGCCGCGCCATAACTTTCGTCGTAACCAGCCACCTTGATCGGCAACACGTAACCGACCGGGGTGTCGAGTTTTTGCTCGAACACCCGGCGCAGGCGGGCGCGCTCCATCTCGTCGTCCAGTTTGGCGTTGAAGGGGTCGACATTGACCGGCAGGCGACGCTCGCGCCACAGGTAGTACCAGCTGTCTTCATAAGCGGTTTGAATGTATTTGCCCGTCACCCCCAATTTGCTGGCCAGCAGCGCGGTAAAACGCTGAGCGTCGGCACTGGTGTAGTGCGTGGGCGTGCGCTCATCGGTGAACAGGGCGGGGTTGCGCCAGACGGGTTCGTGGTCAGCACGCCAGTAGATGTTGAGCGCCCAGCGCGGCAGTTGCTCGCCGGGGTACCACTTGCCCTGGCCAAAATGCAAAAAGCCGCCCTGGCCGTACTCGTGGCGCAGTTTATGCACCAATTCGGTAGCAAAACCGCGCTTGGTCGGCCCCAGGGCATCGGTGTTCCATTCTGGTGCGTCGCGGTCGCTGTTGGCCACAAAGGTGGGTTCACCACCCATGGTCAGGCGCACATCGCCCGCCGCCAATTCGGCGTCCACGGCATCACCGAGCGCCATGATGTCGGCCCACTGCTCCTCGGTGTAGGGTTTGGTGACACGGGGTGACTCATAAATGCGGGTCACCGCCATGTGGTGGGCAAACTCCACTTCGGATTCATCCACGCCACCCTCGATGGGCGCGGCCCCGGACGGCTGGGGCGTGCAGGCCAGCGGGATGTGGCCTTCACCGGCCAGCAGGCCCGAGGTGGCGTCGAGCCCGACCCAGCCGGCACCGGGCAAGTAGACCTCGCACCAGGCGTGCAAATCGGTGAAGTCGACCTCGGTGCCGCTGGGGCCGTCGAGTGCCTTGACGTCAGGCTTGAGCTGAATCAGGTAACCCGACACAAAGCGTGCCGCCAGCCCGCAATTGCGCAGCAGTTGCACCATCAGCCAGGCGGAGTCGCGGCAAGAGCCGGAGGCCAGTGACAGGGTTTCCTCGGGCGTTTGCACGCCAGGCTCCATGCGGATGGTGTACCGAACAGCATGGTGCACCGACTGGTTCAAGTCCACCAAAAAGAGCACACTGCGGCGCTTGGTGCGGTCAATCTTGTCGAGGTACGCCTGCACCAGCGGCGTCACCGGGTCGGGGGTCAGGTAGGGTGCCAGTTCCTGTTTCAAGTCGGGCTGGTAACGGAAGGGGAATTCCTCAGCTTCGGGCTCCAGGAAAAAGTCAAACGGGTTGTACACCGCCATGTCCATCACCACATCGACCGTGACCTTGAATTCCTTGGTTTTGTCCGGGAAAACCAGGCGCGCCTGGTAATTGGAAAACGGGTCCTGCTGCCAGTTGATGAAATGCCCCTCGGGCTCGATCTTGAGCGAATACGAGATGATCTTGCTGCGGCAATGCGGGGCAGGGCGCAAGCGCACGACTTGCGGGCCCAGGGTAACCAGTCGGTCGTAGGTGTAATGGGTAACGTGGTTCAGTGCAGCGTGAATGGACATGCGGGGTCTCTGAAATTTAAAAAATGAGGCGTCATTTGGATATGACATCAACAAGCAATGTTGGTGCCAGAAGTCATTGCTGATTTGGATCCACCAATCATGACTTGCCACAGCGGTTGATGGTAACCCTCCCGGGCACTTGATTGGCATCGTCAGGGTGGCAATTCTTGCCGGGGCCGGGTCTGGCTTGTTAGCATCAGCGCCATGCCACAACAAGACCCAATGTCACCATGACGCACCGCAATCCGCGTGCCTTGCTCACCCCTGCCATGCATGGTGTGCTTGAGCGCATGGCGCGTGCCGGCCAGGTGCCGCTGCACGCCCTGACGCCACAGCAGGCGCGTGCAGCCTATGACATGAATGCTGGTGTGCTCGACCTGGCACCGGTAAAGCTGCACCGGGTTGAAAACTTTACGCTGCCCACGCGCGATGGCTTTGACTTATCCGTGCGATTGGTCGCGCCCAACGACGCGCTGCTGCCGGTGCTGGTGTACCTGCATGGCGGCGGCTTTACTGTTGGCAGCCTTGCCACCCACGATGTGCTGTGCCGCCATTTGAGTCACCTCGCGCATTGTGCTGTGCTTTCTGTTGCTTACCGCCTGGCCCCCGAACACCGTTTTCCGGTGGCTTTTGAAGATGCCTGGGACGCCCTGAGCTGGGTGGCCGAACATGGTACGGAAAAAGGCCTGGACGTCACCCGTATTGCAGTCGGTGGCGATAGCGCCGGCGGCACACTGGCTGCTGCCTGTGCCATTCAGGCCCGCGACAAAGGGCTTGCCCTCAAGCTGCAGTTGCTCATTTACCCAGGCTGCTGCGCGCACCAGGACACGCCCTCTCACAAGACCTTTGGCCACGGCTTTTTGCTCGAAGCCGCGCACATTGCCTATTTTTTCGAGCACTACATTCCAAACATGCAAGACCGCGAAGGCTGGCGTTTTGCCCCGCTGCTGGCCGACGATGTTGAGGGCGTGGCCCCAGCTTGGCTTGGCTTGGCCGAATGCGACCCGCTGGTCGATGAAGGTCTTCAGTACGCCGACAAACTTCGCGCCGCCGGGGTGGCCGTTGACCTTGACATTTACCGCGGCATGACCCATGAATTCATCAAGATGGGCCGCGTCATCCCCGAAGCGCACCGGGCGCAACAGGATGCCGCACGGGCTTTGAAACAGGCCTTTTCCTGAGCGTCACGATCTCATCGCTTCAACAAATAGACCAACTCTCAGTGCATAGAGTCAAAGTCCTCATGGTCACTCAGGACTAAGGGTAAACCCTTAAACTTTGGTTTCTTCCACTTAAAAGGACTCACCATGTCCAAAACGATAGAGCTCATCAAAGCTTTTTTTCTTGGCTTCAAAAGTCAACGCGACACCGAAGCCGCATTCCTTGCGGAATCAGCCGATGTATGCGACCTGGAGCGGCGCATGCGTCTGATTGACAGCGACAGGCGTGACGGCGCCCGCGGCCTGCTTTTCGGCACCCAGATGCCATGAAGGAGTTCATCATGCATGAGTCACACACATCCAAATCCACCACCACAGATTTTGGTCGCACGCTCTCGATGATTCAAGGGCTACCTTTTGACATGGCACGTGAGCAGTACGCCAAAGCCGTTCAGTTGGGCTTGATCCAGCGGTCCATGCTTGCCTGGGCCAAATTTGAGCGGCAAATTGACTTGCTGGAAAAACTTACGCTCGGCCCCTGGGCACGACGCGTTTAAACCGCTGAAATTTAACCCGGCCAGTCGCTAAACACGGCTTTTTGGTGCATGATCTTGGAAACACCGAGTTGTCTCCATGCCACCAGCTACGACTTCCCCACGCAAAGACCGCGAACGCATCATTCGTGAACTGTTTGACGCCTACATTGAGATGTATGCCGCGCGCGATGATGGGCTGACCGGTTGCTTCAGTGAAAATTTCAGTGGCTACACAGGCGGCGGCGACTTTTTAGTGAAAGACCGCCTGACCTGGGAAAAAATCACGCGACAGGACTTCGCCCAGGTGCCCGGTCGGGTTCGCATCGAGATGCTCGACCTGTCTTTACAGGACCTGAGTGAAGATGTGGTGCTCGTTACGGCGTTCTTTCATATTCACCTGCCCATCCCTGATCATGTGTTGTCGGCAGAAGTCGCGCGCCTGGCGTTGGTCTTCCGTCTCGAAGGCCTTGACTGGAAAATTGTGCACAGCGGTATCTCCATTCCGTACCATCTGGTGCAGGACGGCGAGGTCTACCCCATGCGGGGATTGCGTGCGCAAAACGAGGCACTAGAAACACTGGTTAAGGAGCGCACGCGGGCGCTGCATGACAGCGAAGCCCTGTACCGCCTGCTGACCGAAGACACACAGGATGTGCTCTGGAAGCTTGATCGTCATTTTCGCGTGACCTATATCAGCCCGGCCGACGAGCGTTTGCGTGGCTTTAAGGCGGAGGAGGTGGTCGGCCGCTCTGTGCTTGAGTTGTTCACGCCAGAGGGTGTCGCCATCGTCAAAAATATGATCCAACAGGGCCAGGAAGCCCGGCAATCCAGGGAAATGTCTGGTTTTTTGACCTTTGAGGCACCGCACCACTGCAAGGATGGCAGCGTGCTTTGGGGGGAGGTGCTATCCAAACCAGAGCACAATGCGCAGGGCGACATTGTGGGCTACCACGGCATCACGCGCGAGATCACCGAGCGCAAATTCTTGCAGGACCAGGTACACCAACTGGCATTTTTTGATCCGTTGACCAAGCTGCCCAATCGGCGCTTGCTGAGCGACCGGTTGAGCCAGGCGCTGGCAGTGGGCAAGCGGTCTGAATGTTACGGCGCCTTGATGTTTCTGGACCTTGACAACTTCAAACCGCTGAACGATGCGCACGGCCATGTCATGGGTGATTTGTTGTTGATTGAAGCGGCGAACCGCCTCACCCGCTGCGTGCGCGAGATTGACACCGTGGCACGCTTTGGTGGCGACGAGTTTGTGGTGCTGCTCGCCGAACTGTCACCCGATAGAGCCCGGTCAGGCGCGCAGGCTCGCCTTGTGGCAGAAAAAATCCGCAGCAAGCTCTCTGAGGCCTATCAACTTATCGTGGTGCACGACACTGCTGCAGACAAGCACATCGAGCACCGCTGCACTGCCAGCATTGGAGTAACACTGTTCATGGGCAATGAGGCAGACCCAAACAGTGTGCTTACGGCTGCCGACTCGGCCATGTACCGGGCCAAAGATGCTGGCCGGAATTCGGTCTGGTTTGAAGCTGTGGACGACTGATCAGATATCGGCAAGCAGCGGGTAGGGCGCTGCCGACAACGCCAGCAATTGGCCATCGGCTTGCAGGGCATGCACACCACCCGCCTGAAATGCACTGGTTTGCATCGACACAATGGCATCAAACCCACCATCGGGCGCCGCTGCCGCCTGCACCACCATGCCGCAGGGTTGGCTGGCGTCGTCAAAGACAAACAATTCATCGCCTGCTTTGAGCGCTTGCTCGGCATGCGCCAAGTAGGCGCGCCGTTTCAGCGTGCCGCGGAACTGGCTGCGCGCCACCACCTCCTGGCCCGGGTAACAGCCTTTCTTGAAATTGACTCCGCCCACCGATTCGTAATTGAGCATTTGTGGCACAAAGGCTTCGAAAACAGGCTGGGTGACCGTGGCGATGCCGCTACGCACCTCGCCCCAGGCCCATTGCTCGGCCGTCATGGCATCACCTGCCGGGGCAGGCGTACCCACCGGGGCGACCCAAAGCGCCCGCGGCACGCCGTCGGCGGGGTAGAGGTGGATGATTGAAATGGCGTCTGAATCGACTTTGCGCCACGGCTCACCAGTGGGTTCTGCAAGCACCTGGGTGGCCCCGGCCACGGCTGAACCGGCCAGACCATAGACCACAAAGTCAGCGCTGGCATCTGCCAGCTTGGCCTGGGCGCGCAGCACAAACATGCTCAGGCGTTTCAGGGAGGTGGCCAGCAGGTCGGCACTGCAGAGCAACAAAATGTCGGTATGGCTGCGCTTGAAACCGATGAAACTGGCCTGCAAGCGCCCTTTGGCATTGCAAAAACCGGCCAGCCGCGCCTCAGACAAGCCCAGCAGGGAGAAGTCGTTGGTGAGTTGCCCATGCAAAAATTTGGCAGCATCAGCGCCCTGCACGCGGATCAGTCCGATGTGGGTCAGTGGGGCAACGCCCTGAAAAGGTGTGTTCATGCTGTGAATTATCATGCGCTCTCCATTTTTGAGAAGGCAATAAGGTTGTGCGTTTATTTATTCGATTTTTACTGGTGTTGACCTTGGGCCTGGGGGGCTGGGCTTTGTGGTGGGTCAACCACGCGTTGCCCTTGACTGCACCCACACTGGACTTGTCGGTGGAACCCGGCACCACGCCGCGCGGAGTGGCCCGGGCCACAGTGGACAGTGGCGTACAAAGTTCAGCTGAATTATTGTTCTGGTGGTTTCGCCTGTCGGGCCAGGCGCGCCAGATCAAGGCCGGCAGCTACGAGTTGGAAACCGGTTTGACGCCTTACAGCCTGCTGCGTAAACTGACACGTGGTGAAGAGGCTTTGCGTTCGGTGACGCTGGTGGAAGGCTGGACCTTCAAACAGGTCCGTGCAGCCATGCTGAAGCAGGAACACCTCAAGCCTGACACCAAGGGTCTGGACGACGAAGCCATCATGGAACAACTGGGCTTGCCCGGACGCCACCCAGAAGGTCGCTTTTACCCGGACACCTACACCTATGCCAAAGGCAGCAGCGACTTGAAGCTGCTGTTGCGCGCCACGCACGCCATGGACAAGAAGTTGGCACAAGCCTGGCAAGCGCGCGCCGCCGACTCGCCTTTGAAGACGCCCGAAGACTTGCTGATATTGGCCAGCATTATTGAAAAAGAAACGGGCCTGGCCAGTGACCGCGCCATGGTGGCCTCGGTGTTCAGCAATCGCCTGCGCATCGGCATGATGCTGCAAACCGACCCCACGGTCATTTACGGCATGGGCGAACGCTTTGACGGTAATTTGCGCAGGCGTGATCTGCTGGCCGACACACCCTGGAACACCTACACCCGCAACGGCCTGCCGCCCACGCCCATTGCCATGCCCGGCAAGGCCTCACTGCTGGCAGCAGCGCAACCGGCAAGCAGCCGCGCGCTGTATTTTGTCGCGCGGGGCGATGGCGGCAGCCAGTTCAGCGACAGCCTTGACGCGCACAATCGCGCGGTAAACAAATACCAACGTGGACAATAAAGCAAGCATGGCGAGCGGCATCTTCATCAGTTTCGAAGGCATTGACGGTGCCGGCAAATCGACCCACATCGAGGGCCTGGCGCAAGCCTTCAGGGCGCAGGGCAGGGCAGTGACGCTAACCCGCGAACCGGGCGGCACACCACTGGCAGAAAAACTGCGCACCATGGTGCTGATTGATGCCATGGACTCCATGACCGAGGCCTTGCTGGTCTTTGCGGCCCGGCGTGACCACCTGCAGCAGGTTATCGAGCCGGCGCTGTCGCGGGGTGATGTGGTGTTGTGTGACCGCTTCACCGATGCCACCTTTGCCTACCAGGGCGGTGGCCGTGGTTTTGATCTGACCGTGCTGAGCTTTCTGGAGCAACTGGTGCAGACCGTAAAGATTCCGCAAGGCGACGTGCTGCGCCAGCCGGACCAGACAATCTGGTTCGACCTGGCCCCAGACATTGCCGCCCTGCGCCTGGCCGGTGCACGAGTACCCGACAAATTTGAGGCGCAACCTGCTGCTTTTTTTGCGAAGGTGCGCGCTGGCTACCAGGCCCGTTTTGAGGCGGACCGCCCGCGTTTCGCCCGCATTGCCGCCGAGCAAACCCGCGATGCGGTGTGGCAGGACGTGCTGGCCAGTGTCAAAGAACGAGGCTGGCTGGCATGAGCGGACCATCGGCCAACACCAGCCCGGTCGCGCCCTGGATTGCCGCGCAAACCCAAGCCCTGCTGGCACAACGCGGTCACGCCTGGTTGCTGGCCGGACCGTCCGGCCTGGGTCAGTACGAGCTGGCTCTGGCGTTGGTACGGGCCTGGCTGTGTGACCACGCCACGGCGCAGGGCGCCTGCGGCCACTGCAGCAGCTGCCACGCCATCGATGTGCGCGCCCATGCCGACCTGTGCGTGCTGATGCCCGAGACCGTGATGCTGGCCTTGAACTGGCCGCTGACCGAAAAGGCACAAGACGAAATCGACGGCAAGAAACGCAAAGCCAGCAAGGAAATTCGGGTCGATGCGATGCGTGATGCGGTGGAGTTTGCCCAGCGCACCAGCGCCCGCGGCCGTGGCAAGGCGGTGCTGGTGTTCCCAGCCGAGCGCATGAACGTCTACACCGCCAACGCCCTGCTGAAAACCCTGGAGGAACCCGCAGGCGATGTCAAATTTGTGCTGGCTTCGGACGCCGCTCACCAATTGCTACCCACCATTCGCAGCCGTTGCCTGGGGCACACCATGACCTGGCCCGACCAGGCCAGC
This sequence comes from uncultured Rhodoferax sp., assembly GCA_964538895.1. Classification (GTDB taxonomy): domain Bacteria; phylum Pseudomonadota; class Gammaproteobacteria; order Burkholderiales; family Burkholderiaceae_C; genus Rhodoferax. The sequence goes on along the minus strand of CAZIGL010000027.1, from coordinate 27,997 downwards.
GCGCTGGCCTGGTTGCAAGGGCAGGGCGTGCCCGCCAACCAGGCGGTGGTGATGCTGCGCGCAGCCGGTGGCCGGCCGCAAGACGCCTTGCAGTTTGCCCCGATTGCCGGCTTGTGGCCGCGCCTGCCGCGTGCCGTGCAGGCCGGCGATGTCAGTGTGTTCAAAGACTGGACACCCGCGCAAACCGTCGACGCCTTGCACAAGCTGTGCCATGACCTGCTGGCCTTGCGCAGTGGTGCGGCACCACGTTTTTTTGAAGCCGCAGATTTGCCTTTGGCCGGTGGCTGGCAAAGCTTGAGCGATTGGGCCAAAAGCTTGTCCGAGGCCATGCGCACGGTCGAGCACCCATTCAACGCCGGCCTGATGCAGGAAGCCCTGGTCAGCCAGGCGCAACTGGCCCTCAATACAAAGTCATGATGTTCACAGATTCCCATTGCCATTTGAATTTTTCCGAGCTGATGTCGGAATTGCCGGCCATCCGCCAGGCGATGGATGAGGCCCAGGTGACCCGTGCGCTGTGCATCAGCACCACGCTGGAAGAATTCGGTGCTGTGCACCAGCTCGCCCTTGATTTTGATAATTTTTGGGCCACGGTGGGCGTGCACCCTGACAACGAAGGGGTTCGGGAACCCACTTTGGACGATTTGCTGACCCTGGGCCAGCTACCGCGTGTGGTGGGCATTGGTGAGACCGGGCTCGACTACTACCGCCTGAACGGTCGCAGTGTGGCCGACATGGCCTGGCAACGCACGCGCTTTCGCACCCACATCCGGGCCGCGCGGCAGTTGCAAAAACCGCTGGTGATCCACACCCGGCAAGCCTCGGAAGACACCCTGGCCATTTTGCGCGAGGAGGGTGAAGACGGCTCACCCGGTAGTGCCGGTGGTGTATTTCACTGTTTTACCGAAGATGAAGCCACAGCCCGGCAAGCGCTGGAGTTGGGCTTTTACATTTCTTTCTCAGGCATTCTGACCTTCAAGAGCGCCAAACTTTTGCGGGAAGTGGCGGCCATGGTGCCGCTGGACCGGCTCTTGATCGAGACCGACAGCCCCTATCTGGCACCCGCGCCCCACCGTGGCAAAACCAATAACCCGTCTTATGTGCCGTGGGTGGCCAGGCAATTGGCTGAAATCAAGCAGCTGCCGCTGGAAGACATTGCCAACATCACCAACACTAATTTTGACGCTCTTTTTAAAGGCGTATTGGCATGAACAGCACAATCTTAAACATGATAAATCACTTTAAAAAGGCAATTTATCTCTATGTTTTAATTGGTTTTAGCTTCGCTCATGCAGGTTCGTATGATGATTTTTTCCGAGCCATCAGGCAAGACGAAGAAGCCCAAGTCATAGCGCTGTTGAATCGCGGTTTTGACCCCAACACAAGTGATCCGACAGGTGTTTCTGGGCTGATGCTGGCCATGAAGGAGTCCGCTTTCAAAGTCGCCAAGGTCTTGGTCAATCATCCAAAAATCAGGATCGAGTTGCGTAATGCGGCTGATGAAAGCCCCTTGATGATGGCGGCGCTCAAAGGTGAAATGGCGCTTTGCCAATTGATGATCCGCAAAGGTGCCGATGTCAACAAACCAGGTTGGACGCCCTTGCATTACGCCGCGACGAGCGGCCACCTGGAAATCATGCGCATGTTGCTCGATGCGCACGCCTACATTGACGCGGCTTCCCCCAACAACACCACGCCCTTGATGATGGCTGCGCACTACGGCACCCCTGTCGCCGTGAAGTTGCTGCTGGAAGCGGGTGCAGATCCCATGCTCAAGAACGACCTGGGCTTGACGGCCATCGATTTCGCACACCGCGGCAGCCGCACTGAGTCGGCCGACCTGATCGCTGCTTTCATCCGCGGTCGACAACCCAAGGGGGCTTGGTAGACTGCTTTATCGTACTTTATACGATGTATATTATGTTAACTTAAGTCGCAACCAAAGAAAACTGTTAACGAACCACGAACGACACAATCGGTGCGCTTGGCTCTCCAAAAGAGGTTCCCAACGCAATTTGCCCATGGCCGTGCAGCACACATTCATCGCGACGCAGCATCAGGTCGGCCCCGCTACCTGCGAAACGGACCCAGCTCCCATAAGAGCTTTCATCCACCATGACAAAACTGCCGTTTCGCCACTCAATCGTGGCATGTGTTCGCGATACGCGCGGGTCATTGACAACAAAGTCAACTTTACGAAAACGTCCAATGTGAATAGGCAACTCAAAAGCCTGGAATGTTTGCTGTAGCTCCTCGAACGAAAGTTCGATCTGGCCCCCAAGGGCATCAGTGACGCCCGCTTGTGACGACAAATTAACAGGCGCCTGAACCGTGAAATACTCCGAATTCTGATCTTCTTGCCATTCAATCTGGTAGACATTGCATGAGTCAGAACGACCACGGATGGCAATGGGCCCCAAAAAACGAAAATGGACATCGTTCAGCTTGGGGCTCTTTTCGATGGCTTTGTCATTGACCCATATCTGATGAGGCCCCGTGAGTTCACTCAAACGAGAGGCCGTATTGACCGCATCTCCATAACAATCATCATCCACCACCACCACATCGCCCCTGACCACGCCAATGCGTAATGGCATGTAAAGTTGTGGCGGCAAGTTGGCCAGGCGATGCTGATAGCTTCGCTGGATTTGAACCACCGCAGTAATGGCATCCGGGCTTTTCTTGAAGGTGGCCAGCACACCATCGCCCAATAACTTGACCACTCGACCACCATGAGCCGTGAATTTCTCAGCCACCCAATTGGTGGCCTGAGTGACAGCTTCTGTAGCTTTGACATTACCGAGCGATTCGAACACCCGCGTGCTTCCAAACAGATCAGCAAAAACAACAGTGGTGGTAACGCCCATTAACGATTAATCCTTCATCCAATGGCGTGAGTTTAGGTCAATCTGCCGTCATTCACGCTATTGATGGCCCCAAAATAACAGGGCATCCCGCCCTTCAATTGTCAAGTTGACACTGGCACCAACGGGCAGTAAAACCTTGGTGGCGACATGTCCGTATGGCAAATTGGTCAATACCGGCACCTTGACCTGCATTCTTAGCCAGTCCACCACGCTTTGCAATTTGAAGCCCCGGTCATGCGGCACCAGTTTGAAGTCGGTGAACTGCCCGAGAAAAATGGCTTTTTGACGGGCAAGAACGCCTGAGTACAGAAGCTGTGTGAGCATGCGCTCTATGCGATACGGATGCTCGCCCACGTCTTCCAGGAACAGCATGCCACCCTTGATTTCAGGAAAATAAGGCGTGCCGAGCAGGCTGGTCAGCACTGTCAGATTACCGCCCCACAGCTTGGCATTACTGCCACTGAATGAGGCCTTGCCCGGGGCTGCCACAGCGTCTTTGCCACCAGCGCCTGCCTTGCTTGCAATGGCGTCACGATGTTGTCGCCAACCAGCGCCCTCCCCTTGCCCCAGCAGCAAATCATCAAAGCAAGCGCACATGATGTCATCTGGTTCACCCGGCACGCCGAAGCCTTCACACAGCGCCGGCCCCGCCCAGGTGATGGCACCGGTGCGCGCCAGCACGGCGCACTGGAATGCCGTGAAATCGCTGTGTCCGACAAACAACATGCCCTGCTCAATGGCCTTGGCCACCTTTTTGTAATGAATGCCCGGCAGGATGCGCGTCAAGCCATAACCACCGCGCGACATCAGCGCCACATCGGCCTTGCTGGCGGCGGCGCGGTGGATGGCCGCCAGGCGCGTCTCATCATCGCCGGCAAAGCGTTGGTGGCTGCTCAAAGCATCGGCATCGAGTTCCACCTCATGGCCCAGCGCCTGCAGCCGGACCACGCCGCGCTTGAAAGCGTCTTTGTCCCGCACTGCGCCGGAGGGAGAATAAATGTAGATGTGCTTTTTCATGGCTGTTGGGAGCTCATTTTTTGGGTGCGCCGAAGCTTGAAGAAATCTTGCAGCACAGCCGCGCATGGCTGTGTCAGCACCCCGCCCTGTACTTGCGTCTGGTGGTTGAGCTGACTTTGTGCAAACAGGTTGATGACCGACCCTGCCGCACCGGTCTTGGGGTCAGGAGCGCCATAAACCACGCGTTTGAGCCGCGCGTGCAGCATGGCGCCAGCGCACATGGCGCAGGGCTCCAAGGTCACAAAGAGCTCGCATTCGGGCAGGCGGTAGTTGCCCAGCACCTGCGCTGCAGCGCGCAAAGCCTGCATTTCCGCGTGGGCGCTCGGGTCATGGCTGGCAATGGGGGCGTTGTAACCACAGGCGATGACCACGCCGTTCCTCACCACGACTGCGCCCACAGGCACTTCGCCCGCCGCCGACGCCAGCGCCGCCTGCGCCAGCGCCAGTTGCATGGCTTGTTCGTCTGTCATTGGCAGATCCGTTATTCCCACTCGATGGTGGCGGGTGGTTTGCTGCTCACGTCATACGTCACCCGGTTGATGCCCCGAACTTCATTGATGATCCGGCTCGACACCTTCTTCAGCAACGCATAGGGAAGTTCGGCCCAGTCGGCGGTCATGAAGTCGCTGGTTTGCACTGCACGCAGTGCGACCACGTAGTCGTAAGTGCGGCCGTCACCCATGACACCCACACTCTTGACCGGCAAAAACACCGTAAAGGCCTGGCTGGTCAACTCGTACCAGCTTTTGCCGCTGGCCTCGTCAATGAAGCTGTTGAGCTCTTCGATAAAAATGGCGTCGGCGCGGCGCAACAGGTCGGCGTATTCCTTTTTGACCTCGCCCAATATCCGCACACCCAGGCCGGGGCCAGGGAACGGGTGGCGATAGACCATGTGGTAGGGCAGCCCCAGCGCCACGCCAAGTTCACGCACTTCGTCCTTGAACAGCTCACGCAAGGGTTCCAGCAACTTCAGGCCCAATTGCTCGGGCAGGCCGCCCACGTTGTGGTGGCTCTTGATGACCACCGCTTTTTTGTTTTTGGCGCCGCCGGATTCGATCACATCGGGGTAAATGGTGCCCTGTGCCAGCCACTTGGCGCCGCGCTTGGTCGCGTCCGAGGCGGTGAGTGCAGCGGCCTGAGCCTTGAACACTTCAACAAATTCCCTGCCAATGATCTTGCGTTTGGCTTCTGGTTCGCTCACGCCCGCCAGATGTCCCAAAAACTGGTCTGCGGCATCGACGCGGATCACCTTGGCGTGTAATTTGCCAACAAACATGTCCATCACCATGTCGCCTTCATTGAGGCGCAGCAGGCCATGGTCAACAAAGACACAGGTCAATTGGTCGCCAATGGCGCGGTGAATCAGGGCCGCCGCCACCGATGAATCGACGCCACCCGAGAGCCCGAGGATGACCTCTTCGTCGCCCACCTGAGTGCGAATGGCTGCCACCGCCTCGCTGATGTAGTCGCCCATGATCCAGTCGGCGCGCGTGCCACAGATGTCGAGCACAAAGCGCTCCAAAATGGCTGCACCGCGCTTGGTATGCGTCACTTCCGGATGGAACTGAACGGCATAAAAGCGGCGTTCTTCATCGGCCATGCCGGCAATCGGGCAGCTGTCGGTGCTGGCCATCAGCTTGAAGCCGGGGGGGAGCTCGGTGACCTTGTCGCCGTGGCTCATCCACACGTCGAGCATGCCGTGGCCCTCTGGCGTGGTGAAGTCCTGAATACCGTTGAGCAAGGCGGTATGGCCATGTGCACGCACATTGGCAGAGCCGAACTCGCGCTGGTGACCACTGGTGACCATGCCGCCGAGCTGGTGCGCCATGGTCTGCATGCCGTAGCAAATGCCCAATACCGGCAAGCCCAGCTCGAACACGGCCTGGGGCGCCTTGTCGGTGCTGTCTTCATAAACACTGGCGTGGCTGCCCGACAGAATGATGCCTTTGAGTTTGCCGTCGCGCGCGTAAGCACGAATCCAGTCGTCAGACACATCGCAGGCATGTACTTCGCAAAATACGTGCGCCTCACGGATGCGCCGCGCAATGAGTTGTGTGACCTGAGAACCAAAGTCAAGAATGAGGATTTTTTGATGCATAGGATAGATCGCAATGGCAGCCAGTTATTCAGCTCTGTAGTTCGGGGCTTCTTTGGTGATCTGCACGTCGTGCACATGGCTTTCACGGATACCGGCGGTGGTGATTTCGACAAACTCCGCTTTTTCCTGCATTTCTTCAATGGTGGCGCAGCCGCAATAGCCCATGCTGGCGCGCAAGCCGCCGGCCATTTGGTAAATGATGGCGACCATCGAGCCCTTGTAGGGCACGCGGCCTTCAATCCCTTCCGGTACCAACTTGTCGGCATTCGGGTTGCCGGTGCTGGACTCCTGAAAATAACGGTCCGCACTGCCCTGCTGCATGGCGCCGATGCTGCCCATGCCACGGTAGCTTTTGTAGCTGCGGCCCTGGAACAAAATGACTTCGCCCGGCGCCTCTTCGGTACCGGCAAACATGCCGCCCATCATGACCGTGCTGGCGCCAGCGGCAATGGCTTTGGAGATGTCACCGCTGAAGCGGATGCCACCGTCGGCAATCAGAGGAACGCCAGTGCCCTTGAGGGCAGTGGCCACGCTGTCGATGGCCATGATTTGCGGCACGCCCACACCCGCCACGATGCGGGTTGTGCAAATGGAGCCAGGGCCAATGCCGACCTTCACCGCGTCAGCTCCGGCTTCCACCAGCGCCAGCGCCGCAGCGCCGGTGGCGATGTTGCCGCCTATGACCTCAACATTCGGAAAATTCTGCTTGACCCAGCGCACCCGGTCCAACACACCTTTGCTGTGGCCGTGCGCGGTGTCGACCACGATGGCGTCCACGCCGGCACGGGCGAGCAGCTCCACACGCTCCTCGGTGCCCTCCCCCACGCCAACAGCTGCACCGACGCGCAATTTTCCTTGGGCGTCACGCGCGGCATTGGGGAAGCTGGTTTGTTTGGTGATGTCTTTCACCGTGATCAGGCCCTTGAGCTCAAAAGCGTCATTGACCACCAGCAGGCGTTCGATCTTGTATTGATTCAACAACACCTTGGCTTGGGTGATGGTGGTGCCGTCGGGCACGGTGACCAGCTTGTCGCGCTGCGTCATGATGTGGCTCACAGGCAGGTCCAGCCGGGTCTCGAAGCGCAAATCGCGCCCGGTCACCAAACCCACCACCTTGCCACCGTCACAAACCGGAAAGCCCGAAACGCCCAGTTGCGCCGACAACTCCATCACCTGGCGCACGGTGTGCTGGGGTGTGATCACCACCGGGTCTCGCAACACGCCGGACTCGTAGCGCTTGACCTTGGCGACCTTGGCCGCCTGTTGTTGCGCCGTCATGTTCTTGTGCACAATACCAATACCGCCCTCCTGCGCGATGGCAATGGCCAGGCGAGACTCTGTCACAGTGTCCATGGCCGCAGAGACCAGGGGCAAATTGAGGGCAATGTTGCGGGTGAAACGGGTGGCAAGGGAGGTGTCCTTGGGCAGGACTTGAGAATACGCTGGCACCAATAAGACATCGTCAAAGGTGAGCGCTTTACCGATCAGGCGCATATTTAAAGCTCCAAACGCTAAATTGTATCTGGCGCCGAACATGCCACCAAATACCCAAAATACAGGCGGCTGCCGGACCATGCGACAATACGCCTGCTTGCGGGGCTTCAGTTGCCTGCAAGACCAGCACCTTGCTGGGAACCCAGGTAAAACACCATGGTTCCATTTTTGATCTATCTGCCTTTGACTGAACTGTCGCTACCCGCGCCGGAATAGGCCGATGCCCTGGCGCCCTGGATAGGGTGCACCTCTAAATGAAATTTGAAGAACTAAATCTGGCTCCGGCCATCATCAAAGCCGTGCTTGAGCAAGGCTACGAAACACCCACGCCCATTCAGGCACAAGCCATTCCGCTGGTGCTGGCCGGGCACGACCTGCTTGGTGGCGCGCAAACCGGCACCGGCAAAACGGCTGCCTTTGTGCTGCCCATGCTGAACAAACTGAGCACCGAAGAAGCACCACGCAGCAAGTTTGGCAACATCGCCATCCGCGCCTTGGTGCTCACACCCACCCGTGAACTGGCAGCCCAGGTTGAAGAATCCGTCAAGACCTACGGCAAATACCTGGAGCTGACATCCGCTGCCATCTTTGGCGGTGTCGGCATGAACCCGCAGATCAGCCGCATGAAAAAGGGTGTGGACATTCTGGTCGCCACCCCGGGTCGACTGCTCGACCTGATGCAACAAGGCATGATGGACCTGAGCCAGGTGCAAATGCTGGTGCTTGATGAAGCCGACCGTATGCTCGACATGGGCTTCATCCATGATGTGAAAAAAGTGCTAGCCGCGGTGCCCAAGGCCAAGCAAAGCCTGCTGTTTTCGGCCACCTTCAGCGACGAAATTCGGGAGCTGGCCGCCACCCTGCTGAAAGACCCGCAAAGCGTGCAGGTCACACCGCGCAACACCACGGTGCAGCGCATCACCCAATTGATTCACCCGGTCGGTCGCGGCAAGAAAAAAGCCCTGCTGGCCCACATCATTCAGGAAAAAAACTGGAGCCAGGTGCTGGTGTTCACCCGCACCAAGTTCGGTGCCAACAACGTGGCTGAGTTTTTGGAAAAAAATGGCATCACCGCCATGGCTCTGCACGGCAACAAAAGCCAGTCAGCACGCACCCAGGCATTGGCCGGCTTCAAAACAGGCGAGATGCGCGCCCTGGTGGCCACTGACATTGCCGCCCGTGGCATTGACATTGACGACCTGCCGCATGTGGTCAATTACGACATTCCCAACGTGACCGAAGACTACGTGCACCGCATTGGCCGCACTGGCCGCGCGGGTGCTGACGGCATGGCTGTGAACCTGGTGAGCCTGGACGAAGAAGGCTTCATGCAGGCCATTGAGCGCTACACCAAGCAAGACATTCCGGTGCAAATCATTGCTGAATTCATGCCCGAACACGGTGAGCAGGCAGAACCCATTGCCATGGGACGCCAGACCATCTGGGGCGGCGCCGGCAAACCGCCCAGCCGCGACGTGATGCAGGCCGCAGCCAAGGCAGCCCGCACTGAGATGCTCACCCGTGTGCGCGAAAGCAAAGGTCCGGGCGCAGCACGTGGCGGCAACAGTGGTGGCGGCCGTGGCCCGGCCCCTGGCGGTCGCGGCGGCAGCCGTGGCGGGCGCAGCAACACAGCTGGCGCGGGCGCCGGCTTTGGTGGCGAAGGCCGAAAGGCCAACGATGGCAACTTTGGCAACACTGGCGGCGGCCGTGAAGCCGAGCCGCGCAGCCACTTGAGCGCAGCCGAGCAGGCGGCCCGCGGCCCGGGTCAGCGCCAGGCGCGCGGTTACGGCGGCGGCAACGGTGGTGGTTATGGCGGCCCGGTCGATGCCGGCGCTGGCAACTCGCGCTCAGGCGCGGGTGGACAGCCCGACCCGATGCGCACCAGCGTCGACATGATGACCGATCGTGGTCCGCGTCGCGGCGGTTTTGGTGGTGGTAACCGCAACGCCGGTGGTGGTGGTGGTGGTGGCGCTGGCGCAGGTGGCGGTGGTTATGCTGGCGGCGGTCGCCCCGGCGGTGGTGCTGGTCGGCCAGGCGGCAACCGCCCGCGCAATGCCAGTGGTACCCGCGGTCAGTCCGGCCGCTAAATTTTCGGTTTCGCTCAGCCGCGCACAAACAGGGTTTGCAGGGGCTCCGGCCCCAGCTGACGGCTCCAGTGACCGTGGTGCTGCGCATCAAAAGCCTGCCCTGGCGGCAGCAGGTCGGCCGAGTAGAAATGCTCGCCCGACTTGAAAATGCGTGAGCTGCCGTCCTGCAAACCAATTTCCATCTGCCCTGCCAAAATGAAGACCCATTGCGGCTCGGTGGTGCAATGGAAGCTGCTGCGAAAGCCTGCCGGGCTGTGGCGCAACTGGTAACCCCCCGAGGGCATCAGGGCCGACAGCGCCGACTGCGGCGAGCCCTGGTCGAGGGGCAGCGTTTCTTCCCTGAAGCGCGCAAATCCGTCGGTGTCGGTAAATAGAATGATTTTTGTGAACTGGGTCATGTTGACTCCGTGGTGAACTTTAGCCCTGATTATTGCCTGCCCGGCCAGGGCGCAAACCACTTGAAGGAACCCGAACCATGCGACTGTTACACACCATGCTGCGCGTTGGCGAACTGCAACGTTCGATCGACTTTTACACCCAGGTGCTGGGCATGACGCTGCTGCGCACCTCCGAGAACCCGGAGTACAAGTACACGCTGGCCTTTGTCGGCTATGGCAGCAACCCGGAACACGCCGAACTGGAACTCACCTACAACTGGGGTGTGGACCACTACGAGATGGGCACGGCTTACGGCCATATTGCGCTGGCGGTGCCCGATGCCGCAGCGGCCTGCGCCAAAATCAAGGCTGCGGGCGGCAACGTGACGCGTGAGGCCGGCCCGGTCAAGGGCGGCAGCACGGTGATTGCCTTTGTCACGGACCCGGACGGCTACAAAATCGAGCTCATCGAGCGGCCACAGTCCGCCTAAGCACTTTGCGAGCCGAAGCTTAGCGCGCTCGGCTTTTCAGATGGGCCGTTTCGGCCGCGAGGCGGGTGACGCGCCCCCAGTCGCCCTGCTCGGCGGTGCTGACGGGCACCAGCCAGGAGCCGCCCACACAGACCACGTTCTTCAAGGCCAGAAAGTCGGGCGCGTTTTGCAGGGTGACGCCGCCCGTGGGGCAAAACCTGACGTCAAAGAATGGTCCGCCCCAGGCCTTGAGCATGGCCACGCCTCCGGCTTGCACCGCAGGGAAAAACTTGAGCTCGGTGAAGCCGTCTTCGCTGGCGGCCATGATCTCGCTGCCGGTTGCCACGCCGGGCAACAGCGCCAGCCCCAGGTCGCGGCAGGCCTGGCCCAAGACGCTTGTGTAGCCCGGGCTGACGGCAAAGCGCGCGCCGGCGTTGGCCGCTGCTTGCGCGTCGGCTCTGGAGCGCACGGTGCCGGCGCCGACCACAGCTTCAGGCACTTCGCGGGCAATGGCCTCGATGCAGGCCAGCGCCTGGGGCGTGCGCAGCGTGACTTCGAGCATGCGAATACCACCCGCCAGCATGGCGCGCGCCATCGGCACAGCGTGCGCCACGTCGTTGAGCACAATCACTGGAATCACCGGGGCATCTTGCATGACCTGCAAGGCGGTCAAGGGGATCGAGGGGGTCAGAGTCGTCATAGAAACTTTCAAGAAAACAGATAAATGTCATTGCGAGCGCAGCGCGGCAATCCAGACTTTTTACTTATAGCCAACTGCAAGCGCCCTCTTCGGCACTAAGGGAATTTCTGCGCATGCTGGCAAACAGTTCCCGGCCCATGCCGATGCCGTTGGCAGCGCGCAAATCATCGGGCATGGGCAGCACCTCGCGGGCAGCCCAGTCAAGCTCAGAAACAAGCACCTGCAGCAAACCGGCATTGGCGTCGAGTCGGATCACATCACCGTCGCGCACGCGGGCCAGCGGGCCACCGGCTGCGGCTTCGGGCGACACATGAATGGCCGCAGGCACCTTGCCCGAAGCCCCGCTCATGCGGCCGTCGGTGACCAAGGCCACCCGGTAACCCTTGCCCTGCAACACCGCCAGCGGTGGCGTGAGCTTGTGCAATTCCGGCATGCCATTGGCCTGCGGACCCTGCCAGCGCACCACACAGATCAAATCCTGGTTCAGTTCATCAGCGGCAAAGGCCTGGTGCAAGGCGTCCTGCGAGTCAAAGACGCGGCAGGGTGCCTCGATCACATGGCGGTCGTCGGGCACCGCCGAAATCTTGATCACGCTGCGCCCCAGATTGCCCTGCAACAATTTCAGGCCGCCACTGGCGCTGAACGGGCTGCTGGCCGGGCGCACCACCGACTCATCCTGGCTGACGGCGGCTGTGTCCCATTGCAGCCGGCCACCTTCACCGGCGCGCGGAATACCGGTGTATTCGCGCAGGCCACCGGGCCGGTCGGTCAGCACATCGGCGTGCATGAAGCCGCCGTCGAGCAATTCGCGGATGATGAAACCCGGGCCGCCAGCCGCCTGGAACTGGTTGACGTCGGCGCTGCCGTTGGGGTAAACGCGGCTGAGCAGCGGCACCACCTCGGACAGGGCCGAGAAATCGTCCCAGTCGATCACGATCCCGGCTGCGCGCGCCACCGCGACCCAGTGGATCAGGTGGTTGGTGGAGCCGCCGGTGGCCAGCAAAGCGACCATGGCGTTGACGATGCAGCGCTCGTCGACCACGCGGCCAATGGGCGGGCATTTGAAATCGGCGCTGCCCAGCACGGTGCGCAGCGCCTCGCGGGTAAGCTCGTCGCGGACGTCCGCGCCAGGGTTGATGAAGGCAGTGCCGGGCACGTGCAGGCCCATGGCTTCAAGCAGCATCTGGTTGCTGTTGGCCGTGCCGTAAAAGGTGCAGGTGCCAGCGCTGTGGTAAGCCGCGGATTCGGCTGCCAGCAGTTCGGCGCGTCCGACCAGCCCTTGGGCCGCCTGTTCGCGCACTTTTGATTTTGCGTTGTTGGACAGACCCGTGGTCATCGGGCCGGCCGGCACAAACACCGTGGGCAGGTGGCCAAACTGCAGCGCGCCGATCAGCAGGCCCGGCACGATCTTGTCACACACGCCCAGCATCAGCGCGCCGGCAAAGACGTCGTGGCTCAGCGACACCGCCGTGGCCATGGCGATCACGTCGCGCGAAAACAGACTCAGCTCCATGCCCGCCGTGCCCTGCGTGACGCCGTCGCACATGGCGGGCACACCGCCGGCCACCTGGGCCGTGGCACCGCGCCTGCGGGCCTCGGCCTTGATCAGGTCGGGGTAATGCTGGAGCTGCGCATGGGCCGACAGCATGTCGTTATAGGCGGTGACGATGCCGATGTTGGGCGCTTTCTCAGTCACCACGCGCAGCTTGTCATTGACCGGCAAGGCAGCAAAAGCGTGCGCCACGTTGGCGCAACCCAGGCGCTCGGCACCCGGCGGGCGCTGCTGCGCAGCCTCAAGCCGCGCCAGGTAGGCGCTGCGGGTAAGCCGGCTGCGCTGGGCAATGCGCTGGGTGACTTGGGCCACGGTGCCATGAAGTTTCATGGTTTCTCCAAATATTGGTAACTTAATTACAAACCGGATGTTACCCGTTAAACAACAATTATCCCGGCCAAAAGGTTACCAAAGGGTTACCAAAGCCAACCGCCAATGGGTGAAAAGGCCTTGTCCCTATACTCCCGGCATGACCCATATTGCCGACCTCCGAAAGAGCTACGAACGCGCCGAACTCAACGAAGACGCCTCGCACGCCGACCCCCTCAAACAGTTTGGACAATGGCTCAAAGAAGCCATTGCCGCCGAAGTGCCCGAGCCCAACGCCATGACGCTGGCCACTGTGGCGAGCAACCTGCGCCCCAGCACCCGGGTGGTGCTGATCAAGGGTTTTGATGCGCATGGCATTGTCTGGTACACCAACTATGACAGCCGCAAGGGCCATGAGCTGGCCGGCAACCCGTTTGCCGCCTTGCAGTTTCACTGGGTCGAGTTGGAGCGCGTGGTGCGCATCGAGGGCGTGGTGGAAAAGGTGAGCGATGAAGAAAGCGATGCTTATTTTCACAGCCGCCCGCTGGACTCGCGCATTGGCGCCTGGGCCAGCCCGCAAAGCCAGGTGATTGCAGGGCGCGGTGTGCTGGTGGCCAATGCGGCCCGGTATGGCGCCCAGTTTTTACTCAAGCCGCCGCGCCCGTCGCATTGGGGCGGTTACCGGCTCAAGGCCGACAGCTGGCAATTTTGGCAAGGGCGCAAAAGCCGCTTGCATGACCGCCTGCAATACCGCCTTGACCCCGCCAGCGCGTCTGGCCAACTCTGGATTCGGGAGCGCTTGGCGCCCTGACATCCTAGAACTTCAGCAACCCGACCAACAACATGACCAGGCTGACGGTGGCCAGGCCCAGTACGGTGGACACCGTCATGCTGGCAGTCACCAGGTCTTGTGCCACCGCATAGCGTTGGGCAAACAAAAATACATTGGCACCCGTTGGCAGTGATGCTGCGACGATCATCACCGTCAGGGGCAAACCGTGCATCCCAAGCCCCAGCCCAAGCAGCGCCACCAAAAGTGGCAGCGCCAGATTTTTGAGCAGGCTGATACCCAGGGCGCTCTTCAAATACGGGCCCACCTGAACCTGCGTTAGCGTCACACCCACCAGCACCAAAGCCACCGGACCAAAGGCACTGCCGAGCAAGTGCAAAGGCTTGTCGACCACCTCGGGCAGGATCAGGCCAGTCTGGGCAAAAAGCAGACCAACAATGATGGGCAAGGGCACCGGGTGGATGATGCCGCTCTTGACGGCCGCCAGCACCGTGAGCGCCATGGGCCGCTGACCGCCCTGCCCGGCCGCGCGTTCCTCGCGGGCGGCCACCAACTCAAGCACCACAGTGGCCAGCGTCAGCAGCACCAACGCATGCACGGAAATCAGGGTAAAGAGGGTGACCAGGCCGGCTTGCCCGTAGGCCAACCCGATCAGAGGGATGCCGATCATCACGGTATTGCTGAAGGTGCACGCCAGCGCCAGTACAGCCGCGCGGCGGTTGGCACCTTGCCAGATCAGCATGGCTGCAAAAAGCAAACCCGCCGCCACAAAATACAAAGCAACCGGCTTGAAGTCGAGCTGCTCCACATGCACCGTGCTCATGGTCCGAAAGAGCAGCGCCGGCGTGAGCACCATGAACACCAGATTGGACAGGTCCTTGATGGCCTCAGCCCTGATCCAGCCGGCGCGGCCCGCCATGAAACCGATGGCGATCAGCAAAACGACAGGGACAAGGGCAGAGAAAACCGGGTTGTTCAAGACAGGCAATCAGGTTGAAACAGCTGATTGTCCCTGATCATTGGTCGAAAAAATGGGGCACAAGGCCCCGCATCCGGGAGTCGGCTTGTTACTTATCTGCGTTTTTGGCGCTTTCAGCCATTTTTGACTTCAGCACCCCGTAGGCAAGCCCCAGGCCGACAATGATCACGGCAATCACCACGATGCTCATGATGCCGTAGTCGGTCGAAAAAAGGTCTTGGAGTGCTTTCATGTTGCGGGTCCTTAAAAATAACAATCACAGAGTCAAAATTCATCCACGATCAGACTATGCAACAGGTCTTTGCTGTCAAAGCTGATGTAGATCAAATTGTTCAGGAATAGCTCGCCCGTTGGCTTGCGGCCGGGCCAGGCTATTTCACAAGCACGGCGTCCTTGATGCGGTAATAAAGACCGTAGGGGTCATCTGTCAACACGGAAAGGCGGCCCGTTACCACCAGCGATTCAAGGGTGTATTTGACCGGTGTCGTGGTAAAGACCTCCACCATGCTCTCGGGCCCGCCGGGCGTGCAAAACCCGCAAGTCAGTGGCACCGAGGTGAGTAAAAAATGCCTCGGTTTCTCACCCGGCTCCAGCGGCAACATGTAGCCCTGGATGCGCTGGGGTTGGTCGTTCAGGGCCAGCACATCCGCCGGGAAGTTGGGCACCACGCGCTTGTTGAGCAGCTTGGTCTTGACATTCGTCAGCAAGGACCACGGCAGCACGTCAGCGCGCTGGGGCAGCGGGGCAAACGGGCTGTTGGGGCTGTGAACACCCGCGCCGGAACCCGATGGCACTGCGCCGCCAAAGGGTGAGCTCAACTGCGCCCAAGCGCCCAGCGGCAGCAGGCAAGCTGACAGCACCAGGGTCATTGCGGCTGATTTGACGAAACTGGCTGATTCACCAAGCGTCTGGCGAACTGATTCAAATGGTTTCATGCAATCTCCTCAAAAAGCCCGCCATGTTAATGCTCGTGCTTCATGCCGCAAAACTTGCCAATGGCAATACCTTTGCATGCAAGCTGCAATTGTTTCTCGCACACCGCATGAGGCTTGCCAGCTTCCAGGCACTTGGCGGCATTTTCATGCGCCAGGGCCATGACCCGGTGACGGGCGATGTCTTCTTTGGCTGCCTTGTCAAGCTCAGCAGCAGATGCTGCCGAAAAAATAGCTGCGGATGAAATAAGCATGAGGGCTAAGCTCAAATTTCTCATATAAATCACTTTCCTTGTAAAAGTTCCAGCACACTGACACGATACGCCGCCAGCGCCGGCAAAAGCGCCGCCACCAGTGACACGCCAAACGCCACGGCGGGCACCGTCCAAAGCGCGGTCGGCCAGGCCATGCCGCCAATGAGCAAAGAGTTGTCCAATTGCAGCAGCCAAGCCAAACCCGCCGCCATGCCCTGCCCTGCCAGCGCACCCAGCACTGCCGCCAGTGCGCCCAGCCACAGGGCTTCAAACAACAACAACGCGGCCACTTTGGCTGGTGGCGCACCCAGCATGCGCAACAGTGCCAAATCACTGCGGCGCTCACGCACCGCGCCCCAAAGGGCAATGAACACGCTCAAGCCCGCAGTCAAAAGCAGCACACCTGCAAAGGCGCGCAGCACATCGGTGCCCAGGCCCAGCATACTCAACAGCCGGGTGATTTCCAGCGCCGGGGCGGCGGCCTGCAGCTCGGTGCTGGTGTTGATGTAACGTGGAAAACTGACTGCAGCCAGCGGCGATTTATAGGTGATCAAGGCCATGGTGACCTCGCGCTCGTCGATCATGACCTGGCGGTCTTCGTCGTCCACAGCGGTGTAGTCTTCATGCACCTTCCATACCGAGGCGGTGTCGGTCAGGATCAGCCGGTCCAGCACGCTGGCGCTGGGCGCGAGGATGCCCACCACGGTATAGGTGCTGTCACCGTGCGCGTGGCCGCCTTCCCCCAAACCGTGCGTGCCGACAAAGGTGCTGCCCATCGCCAAGCCCAACTTGCGCGCGGCGGCTGCACCCAGCACCACCTGCATCGGCTGCGTCCACAACTGCCCTTGCGCCAGCCTGACCTGGTAGTGGCTGATGTAGTCATGCGAGGTACCCACGATGCGAAAACCGCGCAAACTGTCGCCCAGGCTGATGGGAATCACCCGCGCCACCATCGGATGCTTTTGCAGTTCCTGCAAGGCTTCCAGGGGCACGTTACCGGGCGGCACATCGATGTGCAGGACGCCCGACAGGATCAGCTGCATGGGACTGCCCTTGGCACCGACCACCACATCAATGCCCTTCAAATCACGGTCGAACACCTTGTTGAGCTGGTCGCCCACCAGCAACAGGAAGGTGATGGACGCCAGGCCCAGACTCAGCAGCAGCAAGTTCAGCGCCGCGCTCAAGGGGCGCGACCACAGGTAGTTCCAGGCCAGGGTCAGGGTTTTCACTCGAGCGAGCTGGACTGGCGTGCCAGTTTCAGCCATTGCAGACGGTTTTGACCAACCCCCTCTGTTGGCATCATGGCCACAACCCGGGCATCGTGGGTGGCGATCACCAGAGTGGCGTCCTGCGCATGTGCTGTGGTCAGCAACAGGCGCAGGGCGCCGGTGGCCGCTTCGTCGTCCAGGCTCGCGGTGGGCTCGTCGGCCAGAATCACTTTGGGTTTCAGCAGCACGGCACGCGCCAGCGCCACGCGCTGGGCCTGACCGCCGGAGAGTTGCGCGGGTTTGCGCCGTGCCAGGCTTGCCACGCCCAGGGTGGTGAGCGCTTGGGTGATGGCGGCCTGATCTTCCACCGCACCACTGGCCCATTGGGCCAGCGCCAGGTTTTGTTGCACATTGAGTGCCGCGCTCAAATGCAATTTTTGCGGCAAAAATCCGATCGCCCCGGCCCGCCAGGCATCAGCGGCGATCTTTGTTAGCGTTGTCAGGGGCTGCCCCGCGACCGTGATGCTGCCCGCCGTGGGGATCACCAGCGCCGCAGCCAGCGCCAGCCAGGTCGACTTGCCGCAGCCGGAGGGTCCACTGAGCAGCAACACAGCGCCCTGAGGCACATCCACATCGGGAAATACAAGCGCGGGGCCTTGCGGATAGCTGTAGCTCAGGCCTTGGGTGCGAATCATGGGGCGGCCTCACTCGGACGCGGACGAGGCCGCCGTGGCGCAGTCGGCACAGACACCACGCACCGCCAGGTCCAGGCTCAGGCCCTGGTAGCCCAGAACTTTAAGCGCCTGCAAGGCGTTTTGCGCCGCCACTTCCAGGTCAAGCGCATTGCCCTGCAGCGCGCCTTGCAAGGGCTGGTCACGGTGACAACTCTGGCACTCGAAGTGCGGCAAGGCGTGCACGCTGGCGGGCATGGCCTGGTAGCGCCGCACCCGATGCACATCAACCCGGCACAGCAGCAGGCCCACTTGGGTCAGGCGGTCAATGAGGCGGTACAGCGTGACACGATCAAGCGCGCTGACGACCTCGCCCTCCACCTCTGCAAGC
Source organism: uncultured Rhodoferax sp. (assembly GCA_964538895.1). Classification (GTDB taxonomy): domain Bacteria; phylum Pseudomonadota; class Gammaproteobacteria; order Burkholderiales; family Burkholderiaceae_C; genus Rhodoferax. The sequence continues at coordinate 9,798 of CAZIGL010000027.1, read as the reverse complement.
GCGTCATTTTGCAGGGCACTTTGCAACTGGGCATGGGTGTAACTGGTGTCCGGATGGGCCAGCAACCAGCCCAGCACCCGCCGCGCAGCACCGGTGCGGCGCAAGCCGTGGGCGGACAGCAGGACATCGATCGGATCAGGAGTGCTCAAGGTGTGGGTCACAGGCATGGCGGAAGGCAGGTGAATATTTTTAGGAATGACAAATTAATGCAATTGAGTTGCGTTAAACTATACCGCAATTCAGTTGCATTATCACAGCAATCCACCCTTTTATCTCGCCATGACGTCCCCACACTCCCAACACCGGCACGAGCACGATGGCCCACACAGCCATGCCGCTCCACCCAAGGCACCAGCTCCCCGGCGCACGAGCGTGCTGGCCTGGCCGGCTTGGCGCCGCGTGCTGGCGGTGCTGCCGCTGGTACTGGCGTTGTGGCTGGCGGTGTGGTGGACAGGCATGGGGGCAAGCCCATGGTGAAAATTGACAATCTGACAGTGAGTTACCGCCAACACCCTGCCCTGCACCACATCAGCGGGCAGTTCGCCACCGGGTCGCTGAGCGCCGTGATCGGCCCCAACGGTTCCGGCAAAAGCACGCTGCTGAAAAGCATCATGGGCTTGCTCAAACATTCAGGCGGGCGCGTTCAGGTGGACACACCGCGCGCGTGCATCGCCTACCTGCCGCAAATGACCGAGATCGACCGCAGTTTTCCGATGCCGGTGCGCGATTGTGTGCTGCTGGGTTGCTGGAGCGCGCTGGGTGCCTGGGGCGGTGTCAGCGCCGACATGCTGGCCCGCGCCGACGCCGCGATTCGCCAGGTGGGGCTGGAGGGCTTCGAGGAGCGCACCGTGGGATCACTGTCAAGCGGACAATTTCAGCGCGTGCTGTTTGCACGTTTGCTGGTGCAAGACGCTGATTTGATTTTGCTCGATGAGCCCTTTAACGCCATGGACTCCCGCACCACCGCCGCGCTGCTTGACCTGATCAAGCAGTGGCACGGCGAGCGCCGTACCGTGATTGCGGTGCTGCACGACGACGCGCAGGTGAGCGCCCATTTCGACCAGACAGTGCTGCTGGCGCGCGAACTGGTGGCTTGGGGCAACACCGCCGAGGTGCTGACGGAGGAAAATTTGCAGCGCGCCCGCACGCTGGCCGAAGCCTGGGACGACAACGCCGACATTTGCCACACCGACGAGGCCACCGCATGATGGCGCTGTGGGACTGGGTGGTCGGCCCGTTCGCCGAGTTTGCCTTCATGCGCCGCGCGCTGGTGGCCACGCTGGCGCTGGCTGTGAGTGCTGCCCCGCTCGGGGTCTTTTTGACGCTGCGGCGCATGAGCTTGCTGGGCGACGCCATCAGCCACGCGGTGTTGCCCGGTGTCGCCATCGGCTTCATGTTTTATGGCCTGTCGCTGACCGCCATGGCGACCGGCGGTGTGATCTCAGGGCTGCTGGCGGCTGCCCTGGCCGGGTTCATCAGCCGCTTCACGCCCCTGAAGGAAGACGCCAGCCTGGCCGCCATTTACCTGTTGGCGCTGGCCCTGGGGGTGACGCTGTTGTCACGCCAGGGCACGCAGCTTGACTTGTTGCATATTTTGTTTGGCAGTGCGCTCGGGGTGGACGGCGACGGTTTGTTGCTGGTGGCCGGTGTGGCCAGCGTCAGTCTGGTCGCGCTGGCTGCGCTGTACCGCGGACTGGTGCTGGAAAGCTTTGACCCGGTGTTTTTGGCTGCTGCCGCCGGACGCGGCTGGGGCCGACGCGGCTGGATCTGGCAGCAGGCATTTTTGATGCTGGTGGTGGTCAACCTGGTGGCTGGATTTCAGACGCTGGGCACACTGATGGCGGTGGGCTTGATGATGCTGCCCGCCGTGTCAGCCCGGCTCTGGCATGACAGCTTGAGTGCGCAACTGGTCAACGCCAGTGCCCAGGCTGCGCTGGCTGGCAGCGTCGGACTGCTGCTGTCCTACCACCTCGACACACCCAGCGGGCCCACCATCATTGGCTGTGCCGGCGTGCTGTATGGCATGTCCCTGATCGTAGCGCCCGGCGGCTGGTTGCCCCAGGTGCTCAAACGTCCGCACCGGGTGGGTTGAGACCCGGCCTGATCTTGCAACAAAAGAAAGTTAATCCATGAAACGCAGTACCCTCAAACTTCTCACGCTGTCGGCGCTCTCCCTGAGCGGCCTGCTCCCCCTGCCGACCCTGGCCGCCGAGCCGATTCAAGTGGTGGCCTCGTTCAGCATTCTCGGCGACCTGGTGCAGGTGGTGGGTGGCCAGCGCGTGCAGGTCACGACCCTGGTGGGGCCCGATGCCGATGCCCACAGCTTCGAGCCCAGACCCGCGGACGCCAGAGTCATTCTGAATACGCGCCTGTTTGTGATCAACGGGCTCAACTTTGAACCCTGGGCAGAAAAACTGGCCAAATCGGCCGATTACCAGGGTGCCATGGTGGTGGCCTCGCGCGGCGTCAAGCCGCTGCAGATGGAAGCTGCCGGCCACGGCCACGGCCACGGCCACCATGATGCCGATCCGCATGCCTGGCAAAACCCCAACAATGTGGTGCTGTACGTGCAGAACATTGCCGCCGGACTGTCCAGAGTGGACCCGGCAGGTGCCGACACGTATCAAGCCAATGCGGCGCGCTATGCCGCACTGCTGAAAGACTTCGATGTCCAAGCCAGGGCGCAATTTGCTGCCCTGCCTGCGGCCAAACGCAAGGTAATCACCTCACACGACGCGTTTGGCTACTTTGCGGCGCATTACAAGATCAAATTTTTGGCCCCCGAGGGCGCCAACGCCGACGCCACGCCCAGCGCCAAACATGTGGCCGAGCTGATCCGGCAGATGAAGCGAGAAAAAATCAGGGCGGTTTTTGTAGAAAACATGAGCAACCCCAAGTTGATAGAACAACTCAGCAAGGACGCCGGCGCCACGCTGGGCGGCACCCTTTACTCGGATGCGCTCTCGGGTCCGACAGGACCGGGCTCAAGCTACCTCAAGATGATGCAGCACAACGTGACACAACTTCTTGAAGGTATGCGACTGAACTGATCAGCTGGGGTCAGAGCACGTCGCTGCGCGAGTGGTCTGACCCGCAAGG
>CAZIGL010000027.1:0-6599 GCA_964538895.1 uncultured Rhodoferax sp. | reverse complement strand
TGGGGTCAGAGCACGTCGCTGCGCGAGTGGTCTGACCCGCAAGGTTTCAGGATGGAGTCGCCGGCGCCATCGCGTCCCAGGCTGCCAGGGCCTCGGCCACCAGCATCAGGCCGGGGCCACCGCCCATGTAGACACAGACCGCCAACGCCTCTTCGAGCTCGCCGCGGGTGCAACCCAGCCGGTGCAAGGCTTTGATGTGAAACGCAATGCAGCCGGCGCAGTGTTGCGTGATACCGATGGCCAGGGCAATCAGCTCCTTGTGTTTGGCGCTGACCAGACCTTCAGCCATCGAGGCCTTGGCCAATTGGGCAAAACCCTGCATGGCTTCGCCTTGCGACTTGCGAAACGGCCCCAGGTTGTCATTGATGCTCTTCATCAGGCCAATGGAATCAAACGTGCTCATAACGATCCTTGCTTTAAAAAAATCAGCCGAATTTGGCAAACAGCTTGCTGCAGATTACTTGAAGTCCAGCGCGTGCGGGCATCAACTCAAAACTACATAAGTGCATACGAAAGTATTGTAAAGACAAGTGGCCGTACGTTAGCGTTGCATCACCCAGCGGTTGAAGTCACTCAAGCCATCGACCAGCGCCACCGGAAATTCAACGACAAATCACCCCATCGAGGCCAGCACCAAAGTCAGCCGCCCCCGGTGGCGCTACGATCAAGCCCCAGCCACTCGCATCGATCCATGAAAACACCTGTCTTTGTCCAGTTGCACCACGACAGTGCCGAGCACATCCGCCAGGAACTGCTGCAGGGCCTGACGGCCAACCTTCAGCCCGGCGGGGCCACGGTGGCACCGAAGTTTTTGTACGACGCGCTGGGATCGCGCCTGTTCGAGGCCATCACCGAGTTGCCCGAGTATTACCCGACGCGCACCGAGGCGGCCATCTTTGCCACCCATGCCCAGGCCATGGCCCGGGTCGTGCCGCCAGGGGCCACGCTGATTGACCTGGGCGCAGGCAACTGTGGTAAGGCCGCCGGGCTTTTTGGTGTGCTGGCCCCCAGCCGTTATGTGGCGGTTGACATCTCGGTCGATTTTTTGCACGCCACGCTGGACAAGCTGCAGCGCCAGTACCCGGCGCTGGACCTGGTCGGCATCGGGCTTGATTTTTCACACACGCTGGATTTGCCGCCCGAGGCTGGTCCGCCCGGCTCCGACCCACGACTGCTGTTTTACCCGGGCTCGAGCATTGGCAACTTCACGCCAGCCCAGGCGCTGGTGTTTTTGCGCCAGGTGCGCGCCGCCTGTGGTCCGGTGGCTGGCAGCGGGCTGTTGATCGGGGTCGATCTGGTCAAAGACACAGCCGAACTGGAAGCCGCCTACGACGACGCCCTGGGCGTCACCGCTGCCTTCAACCGCAACCTGATTTACAACCTGAACCGGCTGGTGGGCACCGACCTGCGGCTGGCCGACTGGGCGCATCACGCGCTGTTCGACCGCTTGGCGTCGCGTATTGAAATGCACCTGGTGGCGCAGCGCGACCTGACGGTGCGGTGGCCGGGAGGCCAACGCGCCTTCCATCAAGGCGAACGCATCCACACCGAAAACTCCTACAAGTGGACGGTGGACGGCTTTTCACAGTTGCTGCGCGAGGCCGGTTTTTCCGAGCCGCTGGTGTGGACCGATGCGGCGACAGCAGATGCGGGCCGTTTTGCCGTGCTGTGGGCGCGGGCCTGAGCCATGACTGTTCTACCCCGCGCAGCTTCTGAACCCCGCATGAATGTCATTGCGTTCGGGCGTGAAGTAGTTGCGGTAACGCGGGTGCGCCATGCGCCTGGACGTGGCCCGGCTGGCACCGCGCAGCACCGGCCGGTCGCCAAACCAGGGTGCCGAGTAGTCCAGGTAGGGGTGCGCCACAAAACCGGGGTAAGGATTGAACGTGCTGGCAGTCCATTCCCAGACGTCGCCCCAGTCAAACTCGGGCCGGGTCATGGCGGCCTGCTCCCACTGCGCCTCGGTTGGCAACTTTCGGCCGGCCCAGCGGCACCAGGCCTCGGCCTCGAAATAACTGAGGTGGCAGGCCGGGGCCTCCAGATCCAGCACGTGCCACTGACTGAGACGGCATTGTTCCCACACCGATTCACCTTGGCCCGGGCTGACCTGGCGCACATAGCGTGGACCCGTCAAAGCCGCAGCCCCCTGACTGGCTTGCAGCCACTGCCAGCCCGCTTGCGACCACCACCGGGCGTCTGCGTAGCCGCCCGCGTCCACAAAAGCCAAATAACGCCGCCACGACACCGGCCGGGCGTCGATGGCGTAAGCGTCCAGATGCAGGCCATGCGGCCCCAGTTCGTTGTCAAAGGCAAAGCCTTTGCCCGTGTAGCCCAGCGACCAGTCACCCGCCGCCAAATCGAGCGACTGTGCCGATCCGCTGGCTCGCGTTACGCCATCGCCACACAGTTCAGGCGGGAAAGCCATGCCCAAGGCCTGCGCCATGTAGACGGCCGCCTCGCCGTGCATGTCTTCGTGGAACAGCGCCAGGCGGTAGAAATAAAGCGCGGAATCGTCGTTGAGCTCAAGCGCCAACAGCGCCAGCGTCTGGTCCAGCGTGGCTTGCAGATAAGCCCGGGTGGCATTCAGATCGGGCAGGGGCAAATGCCAGCGACTGTCGTGCGCCACCACACTGGAGTTGTACAGCGCATCGGCCTGTGGCAACAGCGCGGGCGCCCGCGCCGCCTGCGGGTCGGCCTGTGCCCCCAGCTGGCGCTGCGGGTTGCGTGCCAACCAGAATTCCTGAAACCAGGCGATATGCCCCACCTCCCACAGCGGCGGGTTGAGTTGTGGCGTGCAAGGCACGACAAGCGCCGGCCCCAGCGCGGCCTCGTAAGCGTCCAGCAGGGCCAGGGTGCGTGCGCGAGTCTTCGTCAGGTGCTCTGCCAGCGCTGGCGCGTCTGCCGAGCGCGCCGCTTGGGCGGGCTGCCAGCTGGGCTGGGTTGGAATCGATTCAAGGAGCATCACTGATGGCCTCTGTGAAGAAACAAGTGGTGATTGTGAGCCCGGCGCTGGCCGATGCCAACAACGGCAACTGGCAAACCGCCCGGCGCTGGCAAAAGTTTCTGCAAACCCCAACAGCCAGCCAACCCGGCTTTGCGGCGCGCATCGTGACCCGGTGGCCCGACGGTCCGGCAGCCGCGCAAGACAGCGCCATGATTGCCCTGCACGCGCGGCGCTCGGCGGCCTCCGTCCTGGCCTGGGCGCACAGCCGGGGTGATGCCGCTGCCGATCAGCCGGTGCCCGGCCTGGCCGTAGTGTTGACCGGTACCGACCTGTACCGCGACATCCAGACCGATGCGCAGGCCCAGCAATCGCTCCAATGGGCGCAGCGCCTGGTGGTGTTGCAAACCCTGGGCCTGGCCGCCTTGCCAGCGGCGCTGCAGCCCCGCGCCCAGGTGATTTTTCAATCAACGGCCGCGCGCCAAAGCCTGCCGAAGTCTGCGCGTGTGCTCAGGGCGGTGATGGTGGGTCACCTGCGCGAAGAAAAGTCGCCACAGACCCTGTTTACCGCCGCCCGGCTGCTGGAACCGGGTGAGGCCATTCACCTCGACCACATTGGCGCCGCGCTGGAGCCTGCGCTGGCAGCACAAGCCCAAGCCACCGCAGCAGCCTGCACCCACTACCGCTGGCTGGGCGCCTTGCCGCACGAGACCACGCGCCGGCGCATCCAGCGCGCCCATGTGCTGGTGCACACCAGCCGCATGGAAGGCGGCGCCCATGTGGTGATGGAGGCGGTGCGGTCCGGCACGCCGGTGCTGGCCTCGCGCATCGACGGCAATGTCGGCATGCTGGGGAGCGATTACGCGGGTTATTTTGACTGGGACCATGCAGAACAATTGGTGGCCCTGCTGCGCCGCTGCCACTTTGAATCGGCTTTTTATGCCCGGCTGCAGGCCCAGTGCGCCGCGCGTGCGCCGCTGTTTGCGCCGGAGACCGAGCGGCTGGCAGTGCAGCAGCTGGTGACTGAACTGGCGGCAGCACCCTTGCGCGTGTGACGCCAGTCCGCCATTCTTCGAATTTTCTTCAACATTTTCCTGATGCAACACCCCAACCAACCCACCGCCAGAGACATCGTGCTGATCGGCGGCGGCCACAGCCATGTGGTCGTGCTCAAACGCTTTGGCATGTTTCCCGAACCGGGCGTGCGCCTGACCGTGATCTGCACCGACGTGCACACGCCCTACTCCGGCATGTTGCCGGGTTATGTGTCGGGCCACTACAGCTATGACCAGGTGCACATCGACCTGGCGCGGCTGGCCGTGTTTGCCGGGGCCCGGCTCTACCGCGACGAGGTCGTGGGCATTGATCGCGTCGGTAAAAAAGTGCTGTGCCGGAATCGCCCGCCCGTGCCCTACGACGGCTTGTCGATCAACATCGGCTCGACGCCGCGCCTGAGTGGTGTCGCGGGTGCGGATGAATTTGCCACGCCGGTCAAGCCCATCACCCGCTTTAACCAGCGCTGGCTGGCGCTGCTGGACAAAGTGCAGGCGCACACCCAGGGGCCGCTGCGCATCGCCGTGGTCGGCGCCGGGGCTGGCGGGGTCGAACTGCTGCTGTCGATGCAGTACCGACTGCGCAACGAACTGAGCGCTCGTGGACGCGACCCCGAGCTGCTGCAGTTTCATCTGCTCACAGCAACGGACAGCATCCTGCCGACCCACAACGCCCGCGTGCGCCGCAAGTTTGCCAGTGTGCTGGCCGAGCGCGGTGTGAATGTCCACCTCACTGCCGAGGTGACGCGGGTCGAGCCCGGCCGGCTGATTTGCGCCAGCGGCCAGGTGGTCGAGGCGCACGAGATCATGTGGGTCACGCAGGCGGGCGGCGCACCCTGGCTGCAAGGCACCGGTCTGGCACTGGATGCAGGCGGTTTTGTGCGGGTCAACGACCAGTTGCAAACCCTGACCGACCCGGCCATTTTTGCCGCCGGCGACATTGCCGCCATGCAAAATTACCCGCTGGAAAAAGCTGGTGTGTTTGCCGTGCGCATGGGCCGACCGCTGGCCGACAACCTGCGCCTGAGCATGCAGGGGCGCGCTCTGCTGGCCTACCGCCCGCAATCCAGCTGGCTGGCGCTGATCAGCACCGGCAACCGGTTTGCTGTGGCCTCGCGCGGGGCTTTGGGCTTTTGGGGCGACTGGGTGTGGCGCTGGAAAGACTGGATCGACCAGCGATTCATGCGCAATTTTTCGGAATTCCCCAACATGCAGGCCAAGGCGGCGGCGCCACCGAGCAGCACACCGTCGCAGTTGGCGCTGAACCCGATTGAGGCCCTGCAAGCCATTTCGGCCATCGCCATGCGCTGCGGCGGTTGCGGCGCCAAGGTCGGGGCCACGGTGTTGTCGCGGGCCTTGGGGCAGCTGCAGGTGGTGCAACGTGACGATGTGCTGATCGGCCTCAAGGACCCCGACGACGCCGCCGTGGTGCGTGTGCCGCCGGGCATGGCGCTGGTGCATTCGGTGGATTTTTTCCGCGCCTTGGTCGACGACCCCTACCTGTTCGGCAAGGTCGCGGCCAACCACGCGCTGGGCGACATTTTTGCCATGGGCGCCGAGCCGCAGTCGGCCACGGCGATTGCCACCGTGCCGCCGGGGCTGGAGGCCAAGGTGGAAGACCTGCTGTTCCAGATGATGAGCGGTGCGGTCGAGGTGCTCAACGACGCCGGCTGCGCGCTGGTGGGCGGCCACACCGGCGAAGGCGCCGAGCTGGCGCTGGGCTTTGCCATCAACGGGCTGATCGACGAACAGCTGGCGGGTGTGACGCGCAAAAGCGGCATGCGGCCCGGTGATATGCTGGTTCTGACCAAGCCGATCGGCACCGGCACGCTGTTTGCCGCGCACGCCCGGCTGGCTGCCAAAGGCCGCTGGATGGATGCCGCGCTGCAATCCATGGTGCAGTCCAACCGGCAAGGTGCCCAATGCCTGCGCGACTTCGGCGCCACCGCCTGCACCGACCTGACCGGCTTTGGTTTGCTGGGTCACCTGATTGAGATGACCCGGGCTTCTGAAGTGGATGCCGAGTTGGTGTTGTCGGCGCTGCCGCTGCTGGACGGCGCGTTAGAGACCGTGGCGGCGGGCATTGTGAGTTCGCTGCAACCGGCCAATGTGCGCCTGCGGCGTGCCCTGCGCAACCAGGAAGCATTTGTCGATGACCCGCGTTATCCGCTGCTGTTCGACCCGCAAACCGCCGGTGGCCTGCTGGCCAGCGTGCCGGCGGACCGGGTTGCTGAGTGTGTGGCTGCGTTGAAGGCGGTGGGGTATACGCAGACGGCCGTGATTGGGCACGTTTTGGCGCAGGGTGAGGCGTTGGAGCCGGTGGTTTTGCTACCCTGACTTGTCGGGTTCTGCTGGTTGTTTCCAAGTCCTTGTGAGCTGTAACCCGCACAGCAGCTGGCATTGGCGGCTTCCTCATACTGGAGTACCAGAAATCGTCTGCCCCCAATGCCAGCCACTGCGCTGGACATGGTGCGGGTTCCAGCAAAGTCACGCTGCATTTGCCTTTGCTCTAAAAAATTTCCGCACATCACCGCATCGCGCGGTAACCGGTAGGGGTGGTCACCGATTTCTGGTACCCCAGTATGAGGTGGCCGCCCCTGCCGGTT
>CAZIGL010000026.1:4626-52973 GCA_964538895.1 uncultured Rhodoferax sp. | reverse complement strand
AGATTTACCGCAGGTTTCATTGGGGAAACTCGGCTTTTTGGGGGTGGAACTTCAGTTTAAGAGCTGATTGTTGGAAAATTTTGCGGGTCAGAACGTGATGTTCATGATGGCCGTGTCCTTGACTTCCTCCATCACCACATAGCTGTGCGACTGCGACGGCACCGGTATCTTTTGCAAAATGCTGCTCAGCAGTTCGCGGTAATCGGGCATGGCATTCAGGCGTGCTTTCACCAAGTAATCAAAGTTGCCTGACACCAGATAGCACGCCATCACCTCCGGCATGTGCAACAGCGCCTTGCGCACCTGGTCAAACACATCGCCCGACTTCGTGGTGAGCGTGATTTCAACAAACACCAGCAGCGTTTTACCCACCGACTTTGGGTCGATCTGGGCGTGGTAGCCGGTGATGACGCCGCTGCGCTCCATGCGCCGCACACGCTCGGCGCAGGGCGAGGTGGAAAGCCCGATCTGCTCACCGAGTTCGGTCATCGAGATGCGACCCTGGCGCTGCAGGATGTCGAGGATTTTTTTGTCAATGCGGTCGAGTTCAGGCATTTTTCTGGTTTGGACAGGATTTTTCAGTTGTAGTTAATATTTTCTACTGAAATCACTATTTAAAACAGCGAAATTTACTGCTGATGCTTATTTAAACTTCACGAATCAATTGTTTAACACGAGGTTCGCATGAAAGTTGTTGTTTTGGGTGCTGGCGTCATCGGTATTTCAACGGCTTACGCCCTGGCCCGCGCCGGGGCTGAGGTCACGGTGCTGGAGCGCCAGCCGGGAGCGGCGCTGGAGACCAGTTTTGCCAATGCGGGCCAGGTTTCACCCGGCTACTCAACACCCTGGGCCGCACCCGGCATTCCGCTCAAAGCCATCAAATGGCTTTTTCAGAAACATGCGCCGCTGGCCTTGCGCGCCGACGGCTCGCTGTTCCAGTTGCGCTGGATGGCCGGCATGCTGGCCAACTGCACACCCTCGCGTTACGCCATCAACAAGGAACGCATGATGCGCGTGTCGGAATACAGCCGCGCTTGCCTGCAGCAACTGCGCCTGGACACCGGCATCCAGTATGAGCAACGCAGCGGTGGCACGCTGCAGGTGTTTCGCTCGCAGGCGCAACTCGACGCCGTGACGCGCGACCTGGAGGTGCTGCGCGCCTGCGGGGTGGCGCATGAGGTGCTGGACCGCGCCGGCCTGGCCCGGGTGGAGCCCGCGCTGGCCCACACGCAAGACCGGCTGCTGGGCGGCCTGTGGCTGCCCCATGACGAAACCGGCGACTGCTTCATGTTCACCGAGCAACTGGCCGAGAAAGCGCGGCAATTGGGCGTGCAGTTCCGCTACGGCGTGGATGTCAAGCAACTGCTGTCTGACGGCCAGAGCCTGCAGGGCGTGCAATTGGCGGGGCCTGAGGCCGAAGTGGTCAAGGCCGACAAATATGTGCTGGCGCTTGGCAGCTACACGCGCCAGTTGTTGCAGCCATTGGGCCTGAGCATTCCGGTGTACCCGGTCAAGGGTTATTCGCTGACCGTGCCGCTGCTCGATGCCAGCCTGGCACCGCAATCCACCGTGCTGGATGAGACCTACAAGGTGGCGATCACGCGCTTTGACAATCGCATCCGCGTGGGCGGCATGGCCGAATTGAGTGGTTTTGACCTGAGCTTGAACCCCAAACGCCGCGCCACGCTGGAAATGGTCACGGCCGACCTGTTCCCCGGCGGCGACCTGCCCAAGGCCGAGTTCTGGACCGGCTTGCGCCCGCAAACACCCGATGGCACGCCCATCATTGGCGCCACCCGGCAGTACCCCAACCTGTTTTTGAACACCGGTCACGGCACGCTGGGCTGGACCATGGCCAGCGGCTCCGGGCAATTGTTGGCCGATTTGGTTACGGGGCGCCAGCCTGCCATCAGCACCGAAGGTCTGGCGCTGGACCGCTACAGCGCCCCCGCGCCGGTTCGCAAACTTCCCAAACGGGCGGTCAGCGCCACCGCCTGAGTCCATTCAAAGGCAATCGCGGCGAGGGCGCCGCTCCCACAGGGCGCGGGGGGTATCTCGCGGCAGGATCGCCCTCGGCCCGATGGCTGTTGGAAGGCAATCACTGCAGGAGCGCCGCTCCCACAGGGCATCGGTATCTCGTGGGAGGGTCGCCCTCGGCCCGATGGCTGTTGGAAGGCAATCGCGGCGAGGGCGCTGCCCCACAGGCATCGGTATCTCGTGGGAGGGTCGCCCTCGGCCCGATGGCTGTTGGAAGGCAATCGCGGCGGGGGCGCCGCTCCCACAGGGCGCTATTTCTCCAGCACGTAAGTGCCTGGCGCATCTGCCAGGGCCGGGAATTTTCGGCTGGTGGTGGCATAGGCACTCACCATGTCACCGGTGCGCGCATGCAACCAGGCGGTCCAGTCAGGCCACCAGCTTCCGGACATTTTCTCGGCATGCTTGAGCCAGCGCTCAGAGTCATCGTTGGACTTGGGCTCGGCCACCCAGTAGCTCCGTTTGGGTGGATTCACCGGCGGGTTGACGATGCCCAGAATATGACCTGAAGTCGAACGGACAAAACGCACCGGGGTTTCGGGGTGGATGTCGCGCCGGATCAGATAGCACTGCTGCCAGGGCGCAATGTGGTCTTCTTCAGCGGTCACCGCATACAGTGGCTGGGTAATGCGGTTCAGGTCGATCGACTCGCCGCCAATCGTGAGCTGATCACGCTTGACCAGCTTGTTGTGCAGGTACATCTCGCGCAAGTAATAGGAATGCATGGCTTGCGGCATGCGTGTGGTGTCGGTGTTCCAGAACAGCACGTCGAACGGTGCCAGTTTTTCGCCCATCAAATAGCTCTTGACCCAGTAATGCCAGATCAGGCTGTTGGAGCGCAGCAGGCGGAACGAGCTTGCCATTTCCTCGCCATCCAGATAGCCCTTCTTGGCCATCAATTCCTCCAGCGCACTGATGCAGGCTTCGTCAATGAAGACTTCAATTTCGCCGGGATGTGAGAAATCGGTCAGCGAGGTCAGCAGCGTCCAGTGCGCCACCGGCATTTGGTCTGCACCATAGCGCTTGTTGGCCCAGGCCATGTAAGTGGACGCCAGCGTGCCACCAATGCAGTAGCCCACCAGATGCACCTGCGGCACCTTGCAGAATTCGGTGGTCGCGTTGACCAGTTCATTGATGCCTTCCTGCAGGTAGTCGTCAAAACGAACATCGCGCATGTCGGGGGTCGGATTTTTCCAGCTGCTGATGAACACCGAGAAGCCTTGGTCGGTCAAGTGCCTGACCATGCTCTTTTGTGCCGTCAGGTCAAGAATGTAGAACTTGTTGATCCACGGTGTGACGATCAGGATGGGCATGGCGCGCACCTGTTTGGTGGTGGGTTCGTAGTGGATCAGCTCGACCAGCCGGTTGCGAAAAATCACCTTTCCCGGCGTGGTGGCCAGGTCCTTGCCCACGGTAAAGGCATCCGGCTCGACCATCTGGACATTTTTGGCCGCCGCATCGCGCATGAAATTGTTCAGCCCGGTCTGCAGGCTGGCCCCTTTGGTCTCGATGGCGCGGGCCATGGCCTGCGGATTGAGCCAGAAAAAATTGGTGGGCGACACCTTGTTGAGCCAATTGCGCTGCCAAAAAGCGGCCTGGCGGCGCGCGTGACCCGACAAACCCGGCGTTTCGAGACAGATTTTTTGTAGCCGGTTGGAAAACGTCAGATACCACTCCTTGTAGATGTCCCAAATGGCCGACTCGGTCCAGATGGGGTCGGCAAAACGGGCATCTTCGGGATTCTGCTCAAACACCTCATTTGTGGGCATGCCCAGCAGGCGGCGCATGGCGTGGTCGTACAAGGCAATCACGTCGGAAGAGACGTCGCCAGCCGCCTTGATGAACTCCTGCGGGTGCAGCATCAGTGCCACCTGGGCATTGATTTGTGAAGACAAGATACCGAAAGGGTCGAACTGCTTGTTGATGGCCCTGATGGCTGATTCCAGCGGTGCCAGGCTCGTGTTTTCAGGCCCGTCCTGGTGCGTGTTGTGACGATTTGACATGATGAATGACCTCCGTTGTCGTGGCCAGCATGCTACACCGCAAGCCCATATGAAATGCCCCACCTAGATCAATAAATGGGGCAATTTCCGGCGCAGCCGAGTCGCTCAGATGTCGCAACTGATCCCGGATGGCGCCGATTAATTTGATTTCAAATCTGACATCAGCCGCAGAAATCAGGACTGATTTCAGTCGAATATCTCGCTCAGCCACGACTTCTTGCGGCCGTGCTGGTAGCGCTGGCGATCGCGAAAGTCAGAATCTTCAAAGTCGGGCTGCGGGCGACTTCTGGAGACCGGCGCAGCGGCCGGCGCACTGGGTGCGGTGACGGCCGCCGCCCGGTCCAGCAACTTGTCGAGTTCACCCCGATCCAGCCAGATGCCACGACAGGCGGGGCAGTAGTCAATTTCGACACCCTGACGGTCTGCCATTACAAGGGTGGTGTCGGGACAGCTTGGGCATTTCATGGTTTGCTCCTGAAGGTTAAAGGTGGGTTCACGATAACGGCCAAGTCGGTCTTGAAAAAGCAGATAATTTCTTAATAAAACTCTTAAAAAAACTGTCTATGAGCACGCCCTTTAACTACAAGCACCTGTATTACTTTTGGGTAGTGGCCAAAGAGGGCGGCATCTCGCGCGCCGCTGAAAAACTGGACATGGCGGTACAGACCGTGAGTGCGCAAGTGCGTGAACTTGAGCGATCATTGGGCTATGCCTTGCTCAAGCCCGCCGGGCGCGGGCTGGCGCTTACCGATGCCGGGCTGGCCGCCATGCAACAAGCCGACCAGATTTTTCAACTCGGCGAAGAGCTTCCTGCGCGGGTGCGTGACGCGGCCAGCACCCCAACCGTGCGGCTCGCACTTGGCATTTGCGACGGCCTGCCCAAACTGGTGGTAAGGCGCCTGGTACAACCCGTGGTTGCCGAAGCCAACTTGCGCCTGCTCTGCCACGAGGGCTCTTTAGTCGATTTGTTGGGCGACCTGGCCTTGCACCGCCTTGATGCGGTGTTGTCAGACCGCGCTGCCCCAGCCAACCCCAACCTCAAGCTTTACAGCCACAGCCTGGGCACCTCGACCATCGGCTGGTACGGTACTGCTGCGCTGGTGGCTGCCGCCGGCAAAGACTTTCCGCAAAGCCTGGGCGATGTGCCCACGCTGCTGCCCACCACACACACCGCTTTGCGCGACCGGCTGGACCAGTGGTTTGAGCAGCGCGGCATACGACCCCGCGTGGTTGGTGAGTTTGCCGACAGCGCTTTGCTCTACACCTTTGGCGCCAGCGGCATGGGTGTGTTTCCGGCGGCCGAGTGGGCGCACGAGGATTTGCTGGCCCACTACGCCGTCAACCGTTTGGGGCTCTGCGACGGGGTGACGGAGCAATTTTTTGCGATTGGCACCGAGAAAAAAGTGCAACACCCGCTGGTGCTGCGTTTGCTGCAACCGGCGTTATGAGGTTTTCTTGCAGCTTAAGAAGCAGAAAACCCCTAAGTGAATCAATCACTTAGGGGTTTAACTGGCGGAATCGGAGGGATTCGAACCCTCGATGAGGCTCTACACCCCATACTCCCTTAGCAGGGGAGCACCTTCGGCCACTCGGTCACGATTCCTGAAAATCAGAGCCGCGATTATGTCACGACTTCGGGTCTTTTATCAGGCTGGCACCTGATCCAGGCCAAAAGCTTCGTGCAGAGCCTTCACCGCGAGTTCCATGTACTTCTCGTCGATCACCACCGAGGTCTTGATCTCGCTGGTGGAAATCATCTGGATGTTGATGCCTTCCTCAGCGAGCACGCGGAACATGGTGCTGGCCACGCCCACATGGCTGCGCATGCCGATGCCCACAATCGACACCTTGCAGATCTTGGTGTCGCCCACCACTTCCTGCGCACCGAGCTTGGGCACCACCACGTTTTTCAGCAAGTCCATGGTCTTGGCGTAATCACTGTGGTTGACGGTGAAGCTGAAGTCGGTCTTGCCGTCCTTGCTGATGTTCTGGATGATCATGTCGACTTCGATGTTGGCGTCGGCCACAGCACCCAGAATCTGGTAGGCAATACCGGGCTTGTCGGGCACGCCCAGCACAGCAATTTTGGTCTCATCGCGGGTGAATGCGATGCCTGAAACGATGGCTTGCTCCATGTTTTCGTCTTCCTCAAAAGTGATCAGAGTGCCGGATTTGGCCTCAATATTGATGTCGATGTCCCACGGCGTGAAGCTCGAAAGCACACGCAGTTTGACCTTGTATTTGCCGGCAAATTCGACCGAGCGAATCTGCAGCACCTTGGAGCCCATGGAGGCCATCTCCAGCATTTCTTCAAAGCTCACCGTGTGCAGGCGGCGCGCGTCAGGCACCACACGCGGATCGGTGGTGTAGACGCCATCCACATCGGTGAAGATCAGGCACTCATCGGCCTTCATGGCGGCTGCCACAGCCACCGCCGAGGTGTCGGAGCCGCCCCGGCCCAGCGTGGTGATATTGCCCTGCTCATCCAGACCCTGAAAACCGGTCACGATCACGACCCGGCCAGCATCGAGGTCGGCACGCACCTTTTTGTCGTCAATCGATTCGATGCGGGCCTTGGTGTAGGCGCTGTTGGTGCGAATGGGCACCTGCCAGCCGGCGTAGCTCACCGACTCCAGGCCCTGGGCCTGCAGCGCAATGGCCAACAACGCGCTGGATGCCTGCTCGCCGGTGGCGGCCAGCATGTCAAGCTCGCGGTTATAGGCGTCGTTTAACTTCGAAGGAGCAAGCTCTTTGGCCAGGGCCAGCAAGCGGTTGGTTTCGCCGCTCATGGCGCTGGGCACCACCACCATCTGGTGGCCGGCGCGCGCCCATTTGGCAACGCGTTTGGCGACATTGCTGATGCGCTCGGTAGAGCCCATCGAGGTGCCGCCGTATTTGTGAACAATCAAGGACATGAAGGGTTTGAATGGGGTTGCAAAGGACGCGAATTGTACCAATCGAGGACTTTGCCCCGTCTTACAGCAAAGCCCTGCCCCACTTTCAGGTGGATTTGATGACCGCGGGTGCGGCACGCTGCCAGTTGGCTCAGCAACGCGTCCAATTGCGCGCTGGTTGCTGTGACCGCATGAACGCTCAGTAACCAGTGACGCAACACATTGGCCTGCCGTGCGGGGCTCAGGGCCTGCAGCGCCTTGATGTCGGGCGGCGCGCCAATGCGCGTCAGGTCTTCGGCCGCCACCTCCCGCAACACGGTTTGCGCTTGCGCGGCGTGCCGACTGCTGCGCGCAAAGGTGTCACGAAACTGCGGCAAGCACGCCTGCAACGCGGGCAACAGGCGCGCCCGGATGCGGTTGCGGGTAAAGCGCTCGTCGACATTGCTCGGGTCTTCAATGAAGTTCGCGCCCTGGGCTTGCAGCCAGGCCCGGATGGCGGTGCTGCTAACCAACAGCAAGGGCCGGCAATAAGTCAGCCCGCCACGTTGCCACTGCGCGGCCATGGCACTCAGGCCAGGCAAGCCCGCACCGCGGCTGAGCGCCAGCAGCAGGGTTTCGACCTGGTCGTCGGCGTGCTGGGCGATGGCAACGGTTTGAATGGCCAGTTGCCCATGCAGGGCGAGCGCATCAATGGCCTGGTAGCGGGCCAGGCGCGCCGCGGCTTCAGGGCTTTGCCCGGGGGCGTGGCGGGCGTCAACTTTTTGTACCACCAGCGACACTTTTAGGTCGGCACAAAAGCTGCGGCAATGGCGCTCAAAGTCGTCACCGGCGGCCTGCAAACCGTGGTGCACATGCACCGCCACCACTTGGCCCGGCCATTGGCGTGCGCAAGCCAACAGCAAGGCCGTTGAATCTGCGCCACCGCTGTAAGCCACGGCCAAGGGCAGCGCCGGCGCAAAGACTGCAATGGCCTGCTCAAACGAGCGTGTCATGGCACGGCGGTCGCTTACTTGCCCGTGTTTTTGGTGTCGGTGAAGCGGCCATAACTTTGCAGTCGCTCGTAACGCCGCGCCAGCAGTTCGTCGACCTTGAGGTCGCTCACCTGGCGATACGCATCGGTCAGGGCGCGCTTGAGGAAAGCCGCCATTTGCCGGGGGTCGCGGTGGGCACCGCCAACCGGCTCGTTGACGATTTTGTCGACCACGCCCAGGGCCTTGAGGCGGTGCGCGGTGATGCCCAGCGCGTCGGCCGCCTCCTGCGCTTTCTCGGAAGTTTTCCACAAAATGGAAGCACACCCTTCGGGGCTGATCACCGAGTAAATCGAATATTGCAGCATCAGCACCTGGTCGCCCACCGAGATCGCCAGCGCGCCGCCAGAGCCGCCCTCACCGATGATGGTGACGATCACCGGCACCTCAAGTTGCGCCATCTCGAAGATGTTGCGGCCAATGGCCTCGGACTGGCCGCGCTCCTCGGCGTCAATACCGGGGTAGGCGCCGGGCGTATCGACAAAGGTGAACACCGGCAGCTTGAACTTTTCGGCGGTTTTCATGAGCCGCAGGGCCTTGCGGTAGCCCTCGGGCTTGCTCATGCCAAAGTTGCGGGTGGCACGCTCGCGGGTGTCGCGCCCTTTTTGCTGGCCAATCACCATGCACGGTGTGCCATTGAAACGGGCCAGGCCACCCACAATGCTGAGGTCATCAGAAAAGTGGCGGTCGCCGTGCATCTCGACAAAATGGGTGAACAGCTCGTTCACATAATCCATGGTGTAGGGCCGCTCGGCATGGCGCGCAATTTTGGTGATTTGCCAGGGCGTCAGGTCGCTGTAAATGTCTTTGGTGAGCTGCTGGCTTTTTTTGGCCAGCTGGGTGATCTCAGCAGAAATATCGACCGCCGACTCGGTCTGCACGTAGCGCAGTTCTTCAATCTTGTTTTCCAACTCGGCAATCGGGTTCTCGAAATCGAGAAAAGTTTTTTTAGCCACACGAACTCCATTTATTTGGTTGGGCCGGGTCTAGTAATTCACCGGCACAGGATCCAACGAGCGCCAAATATACCAAGTTGCCACGGTGCGGTAAGGCGCCCAGGCCAGCGCCACCTCGCGCGCATCACTGCGGCTGACCACTTCGCCCGAGAAATAGCTCTTGCTGATGCCGTTGATCAAGCCCACGTCATCCAGCGGCAGCACATTGGGGCGCATCAAGTGAAAGATCAAAAACATCTCGGCGGTCCAGCGGCCAATGCCACGGATGGCCACCAGCTCGTCGATGATGGCCTCGTCGTCCATCGCCGTCCAATCCTCCACATGCACCTTGCCGCTGTCAAAGTGCAGTGACAAGTCGACCAGATACTCGACCTTGCGCACGCTCAGGCCTGCCGCCCGCATGTCGTCAATTTTGAGCCTGAGCACCTGCGCCGGGGTCATCTGCGGTGGCAGTTTGGCAAAGCGGTCCCACACCGTTTGGGCCGCCTTGACCGAAATCTGCTGGCCCACCACACTGCGCGCCAAGGTGGCAAAGGCATCGCCCCGGCTTTGCAGGCAGGCCTGGCCAAACTGCGGAATCAGCCGCTTCATGACGCGGTCTTTTTTCATCAGATGCTTGCGGGCCTCTTCCCAATAGGCGGGTGTCGCCAGGGTTTCCGTCGCGCTCATCACTTCATCGATCTCATTTGGCCGCTTCCCAGGTGGTGCCGCTGGCGGCGTCCTTGAGCACAATGCCCCGCGCCAGCAGTTCCTGGCGAATGCGGTCAGCCTCGGCAAAGTTTTTGGCAGCCTTGGCAGCCGCGCGCTCGGCGATGCGTTGGGCGATGTCTGACTCATTGACGCCTGTGCCCGACTGCAGAAACGCAAGCGGATCCTCCTGCAGCAGCCCCAGGCAGCCGCCCAGCGCCTTCAGCAAACCCGCCAGCGCGCCCGCGCGGGTGCGGTTGACCTCGCTGGCCAACTCAAACAGCACGGCCACCGCTTCGGGCGTGCCGAAGTCCTCGTCCATGGCCGCCTTGAAGCGCGCCGCAAACGCATCAGTCCAGTCGATCGTGACCGCCTCAGGCGCCACCAAAGCCAGCGCGGTGTACAAACGCTTGAGCGACTGGCGGGCGTCTTCCAGGTGCACATCGCTGTAGTTCAAGGCACTGCGGTAGTGCGCGCGCACAATGAAAAAGCGCAGCGTCTCGGCATCGAAGCGGGCCAGGATTTCGCGGATGGTGAAAAAATTGCCCAGACTTTTGGACATCTTTTCGTTGTCGCGCGTGACAAAGCCGTTGTGCATCCAGACCCGCGCCAGCGGCTGCCCGTTGGCGCCCTCACTTTGGGCGATTTCGTTTTCGTGGTGGGGAAACTGCAGGTCGGCACCGCCGCCATGGATGTCCACGGTCTGTCCCAGCAGCTCGCCGCACATGGCCGAGCACTCAATGTGCCAACCCGGTCGGCCAACACCATAGGCACTGTCCCATTTGGCGTCTGCTGGCTCAGCAGGCTTGGCCGATTTCCAGAGCACGAAGTCCAGCGGATCGGTCTTGCCGTCGGCCACCGCGACGCGTTCACCGGCACGCAGCTCGTCAAGTGACTTGCCGCTGAGCTTGCCGTAGCCATCAAATTTGCGCACCGCAAAGTTCACGTCGCCGTCGCCGCTTTGGTAGGCCAGCCCCTTGCTCTGCAACTGGTCGATGAGCTTGAGCATGGCGGGCACGTAGTCGGTGGCGCGTGGCTCGTGGGTGGGGCGCTCGATACCCAGGGCATCAGCATCCTGGTGCAGGGCAGCCACCATGCGGTCGGTCAGGGCGCGAATGGTTTCACCGTTTTCCAGCGCGCGTTTGATGATTTTGTCGTCAATATCGGTGACATTGCGCACATAGTTGACCAAGTAGCCGCTGCTTTTCAGCCAGCGCTGCACCAGGTCAAACGCCACCATGGCCCGGGCGTGGCCCAAATGGCAAAGGTCGTACACGGTCATGCCGCACACATACATGCGCACATGCCCGGGCTGCAAGGGTGTAAAGGTTTCAACGGCGCGCGACAGCGTGTTGTAGATACGCAAACTCATGTGTCTTTCAAATCCAGTGTGAAGTGCAAAGCTGTGCCGCAACGGCGGCGCGGCGCGTTCATGATGCACAGCCGGCAGAGGCCAGCAGGCATCAAATCAACGACCCTCAGCTACAATGATCGTCAGTATAAGGCCCTGCCTTTGCCCGCTTTCTGGCAGCTCAAGCCCACCCTATCGGACCTATCCCACCATGAAGCACACCCGATCCGTCATCTACAAATCCCTGCGCTGGCTCACGCTGCTGGGCGCCTTGACGGCGCTATCGAGCCAGGCTGACGACTACGCCGACACCAACCAACTGGTGCGCGCCAACAAATTCACAGAAGCCCTGGCCAAGGTCGACAGCTACCTGGCCAGCAAACCTGCCGACCCCCAAATGCGTTTTCTCAAGGGGGTGATCCAACGCAATCTGGGCCAACCGGCCGAGGCCATCGCCACCTTTACCCTGCTCACCCAGGATTACCCTGAACTCCCCGAGCCGTACAACAACCTGGCCGTGCTTTACGCGGGTCAGGGTCAGTACGACAAGGCGCGTGTCACCCTTGAAATGGCGATTCGCACCAACCCCAGTTACGCCACTGCCCACGAAAATCTTGGCGATGTCCATGTCCGGCTTGCCAGCCAGGCTTACAACCGGGCCTTGTTGCTGGACAGCGGCAACACCTCAATCCCACCCAAGCTGACCCTGACCCTTGACGTATTCAAACCCCAACTGACACCCAAAAAATGACTGGCTCCATGAACTTAAAAACCCTGTCTTCCCTGGTACGAACCACTCTGGTGGCCACCACGATGTTGGCTTGCACCACTCTGGCATTGGCGCAAGCTGCGCCAAAAGTTAAATTTGCCACGTCTTCGGGCGATTTTGTGGTCGAGGTGTACCCTGACAAAGCACCCAAAACCGTGGAAAATTTTTTGCAGTACGTCAAGGACAAGCACTACGACGGCACCGTGTTCCACCGCGTGATTGGCAACTTCATGGTCCAGGGCGGCGGCTTTGATGCCAGCTTTCAGCAAAAACCCACGCGCGCGCCCGTGGTGCATGAAGGTCGCCAGGCCATGGAAAAGGGCCTGCGTAATGTGGTCGGCACGCTAGCCATGGCGCGCACCAATGACCCGCAGTCGGCCACCGCGCAGTTTTTCATCAATGTCAAGGACAACGCCTTCCTGGACCCGGGCACACAGGGCTTTGGCTACACCGTGTTTGGTAAAGTTGTCTCAGGCATGGACGTGATCGACAAGATCAAGACCGTGCCAACCGGTGTAGGCCCGGTTGGGGCCGATGTGCCCAAAACCCCCATTCTTATCAACTCCGCAACCCTGGTGAAATAAATCATGAGCAACCCCCAAGTCGAACTCCACGTCAAAAACTACGGCACCATCACGCTTGAACTCGACGCCGAGAAAGCACCCAAGTGCGCCGCCAACTTCCTCGCCTATGTCAACAAGGGCCATTACGACAACACCATTTTTCACCGCGTGATTCCCGGCTTCATGGTGCAAGGCGGCGGCATGGAACCCGGCATGGCCCAAAAAGCCTGCGACGCGCCCATTGAAAACGAGGCCAACAACGGCCTGAAAAACCTGAACTACACCGTGGCCATGGCACGTACCGGCGACCCGCATTCCGCCACCGCCCAGTTTTTCATCAATGTGGCCGACAACACCTTCCTGAACCACACCGCACCGAGCCAGCAAGGCTGGGGTTATGCCGTGTTTGGCAAGGTGGTGGGCGGAGCCGACGTGGTAGACAAGATCAAGGCCGTCAAAACCGGCCGCAAGGGTTACCACGACGACGTGCCGCTGGAAGATCTGGTGATCGAAAAAGCCGTCGCGCTGTAAGAGAAATGCAGGCGCCTGAGCTGAAGGCGCCACCAACCTGGCGCACCGTTGACTTCATCTCTGACCTGCACCTGCAGGCCGGTGAAGTCACCACCTTTGCGGCCTGGCAGCGTTATATGGCTGGCACGCCTGCCGATGCGCTGTTCATTCTGGGCGATTTGTTCGAAGTCTGGGTGGGTGACGACATCATCGACGCGGCCAACGACCCCGACGCTGCTTTTGCGCGCCAGTGTCAACAGGTCCTGCGAGCAACGTCGGCACGCCTGCCGGTGTATTTCATGCACGGCAACCGCGACTTTTTGCTGAGTGTTGACTTTGCAAAAACCAGCGGCATGACGCTGCTGCCCGATCCGACCGTGCTCGACTTCGACCAGCAACGCTACCTGCTGTCCCATGGCGACGCGCTGTGCCTGGACGATGTGCAATACCAGCAGTTCCGCGTGCAGGTGCGCAAACCGGCATGGCAAAGCCATTTTCTGGCCAAAGCGCTGGCCGAGCGCCAGGCCATCGCGCGCGGGCTGCGTGCCCAGAGCGAATCGCGCAAAGCCAGTGGCACAACTTATGCGGACGTCGACACCGAAGCCGCGCTGTCATGGTTACGGGTCAACGGCGCCGTTACCCTGATTCACGGCCACACCCACCGGCCGCAGGATCACCTGCTGGACGCCACTGCGCAACCCCCATTGCACCGACTGGTGCTAAGCGACTGGGACGCTGCCGCCCGGCCGCCACGGCTGGAGGTGCTGCGCCTGCAGGCCGACCACGCACCCCTGCGCGTGGCACTGGCCACAGCGGTTTAGGACTTCAGCAACACTTTCAGCACGTTTTGCAGGCGGCGCACCTGGGCTGCATCAAAAGCAGATGCCAGCACCGTGGCGGCGTCTTGCGCCCAGGTTTGTGCCGGTGCCGGGTCGTTGCGTTTGGTCAACAACTGCAACTGGTACATGCGCCGCGCGCTCAACTGTTCAGCTGGTGTGGGCACTTCAGCCGCCATCTCCAGGCGCAGCAGCGCGGTCGCGGCCTCACCAGAAGCAGGCTGGGACACGGCCTTGACCCAGGTCGCCCGAGCCGCCGGGCTGACCCTGCCACCCAGTTCCTGCACGCCCGGCACCTGGGCGGCATCGCGCGTCTCCCAGGCCGTCAGCAGATGCGTTAATGCCTCGCCATGCGCCTGGGCTGCCAGCTTGCGCAAGGCAAACTGGGCCTGCTCCAGCGCGTCACGCTGGGCCCGGAAGGCGGCATCACCCAGGCGCGGCGCCTCATAGCGCTCGCCATAAGGCGCGCGGTCGGGGCGCGGGCCACGGTCATCCGTGCGGCCAGGGCCGCGCGCATCGCGCCCGCCGTCGCGGCCGGCAGGGCGGCCGGCGTCCTTGCGGTCACCAAACTTGCCACCACGGCCCATGGCGGCAGGTTCTTCTTTTTTCATGCCCGGGCGGTCGTCGCCACGCATGGCCACCACGCGCTTCGGGGCGGCCACCGGCTTGACCGGCTCGGGTGCCGCTTCTGGCGCCTCGCCAGGGGCAGCCTCTGTGCCGGCATCTGGCGCCTCGGCGGCCGATGGTGCTTCAGTTCCGGTCTGGGGTTGCACTGCCGCAGCCTCGGTCTCGGCAGAACCGGCCGCGACAACCGCCGCTTGGGCCAGTGCCTGGCCGCTCAAAGCGGCCTCCAGCGCGCTCATGACACTGCGAATGGCCTGCGCATCACCCGACGCGTTGGCCGCCTGCAGCGCTTTGGAGGCGTCCAGCACCACACGGTCACGCTCGCTCAGGGCACTTTGGGCTTTTTCGCGCTCGGCCGTCTTGCGGTTGAAGGCTTCGTCGATTGGCTTGCGGAAGGCGTCCCACAGCTTTTGCTCGTGGCGGCGGTCAATCGGCACGCGGTGCGCCTCGGCCTGCCAGCGCTGCTGCAGCGCCTTGACAGCGTCGATGCGCAGCAGGGTCTCGGCACCCAAAGCGCGGGCCTCGTCGATCATGGCGTGGCGTGCTTCCAGACTTTGCTTTTGCAGGGTTTCCAGTGGATCGGCCGCGTGGTCAATGGCAGCTTTCCAAAGCGGTTGCAGTTCGGCAAACATTTTTTCGCCAATGTGGCCGGCCTCGCGCCAACGGTCACCAAACTGGTGCAACACGCGGCTGAAGCCTTTCCAGTCGTCGTCCAGCGCCACGCGGTTGGCCTCGGCCCAGGCCTTGACTTCGTCGATCAAGGCCAGGCGCTGGGCGCGGTGCTCGGCCGACTCGGTCTTCATTTTTTCGAGCCAGGCCTCCACCACCTTGTGGGCTTCGTTGCAGGCTTCGTCAAAACGCTTCCACAGCGCGTGGTTGGGCACACCGCCCTGGTCGGTCAGCTTCCATTGCTCGCGCAGGCCGCGCAATTGGTCCTGCATCTTGCGGCCACCAATGGCCTGGCCTTCGGGGCGCTTGAGCAAGCCTTCGGCTTTGGCCACCAGTTCTTCGCGCAATTGGTCGGCACGCCAGCGTTGCCAGCCCTCAAGCTCACCCGCTGCCACCAGCGCCGCGTGGGCCTGGGCTTCGAGCTTGTCGTCAATCAGGCGGCCGTTGTCCTTGAGCACCTGGCGCAAGGCATTGGCCGCGCCAGCGCTGGCCTTGCCGTGGCCCTGGGCCATTTCATGTTCCAGCTTGGCCAGCACCTCGGCCACATGGGCCGAGGCCTTGGCGCGAATCTCGGGGTCGACCTTGGGCTTGACAGCTGCGGCCACAGGCTCCAACGGCACACCGCGTGCCAGACGCAACTCATCAGCCCACACCGGCACCTTGGGCAGCGGCGCGGCTGCGTCTTTGGCGGCGGCAATGGTGAGCGCCAAGGCATCTTGAAAAGCCTGCCAGACCAACTGCAACTGGGCTTGCGCGTCGTGCAGCTGAGTGACAAAGCGAACGTCCACACTGGACCAATTGGCATCGGCCACCAGGGCATCCGCCTCGCTTTGCCAATGGGCGACATCGGCGGCCAAAGCCTCCTGCGCGGCTTGGGCATCGGTCCAGGGCTTGGTCGACAGCACCTCGATGCGCTGCGCCAGCAAGACCGCCGCTTCGCGCTGCACCTGGACCCGGTGCTGCAGGTCTTCGATGGCGCGCACGCGCTCTACCAACTGCGCCTTCAGGCCGGCCAGCGGCTCCTTGCTGAGCGGCGCACCGGCCTTGGCAGCATCACGCTGCCAAGCCAGGGCATCGGCCAGATTGAGCTTGCTCAGGGCCAGCAGCGCCTGGGCTTTGTCGGCCCATTCCAGCGCAATGGTGGCCTGCGTCTTGCTGCGCTTGATCTCGTCGAGCTTTTCACGCAGCAATTTGGCAGCCCCTTTGTCCTTGCCGCTGAGTTCCTTGAACACCTGCTGCAACTGTTCGTTGCCCGGGCTGGTGGCCAGCCAGACGCGGATGCAGGCCATGCGCTCGCCCGAGGTTTGGGCAGAAAACGCGCCATGTGTAAGCCCATCCAGTGGGTGAACCTCGGGGGTTTTGACGCTGACGGCAGGTGCGTCAGGGCCAGGGCTTGCTTTGCTTTGGGTAGAAAAAGGGAACATCGACATCGCGCACTAAAGTAAGAAAGTGCCCGCTGCACGGCAGCGGGAATAAACAGCTATTTTCGCCGGGTTTTGGCGCCCGCCCAAAAAACAATTTGGCAAGCTACCGGGTGGCCAGATTCAGCTCGGCCCGGGGTTGCCATTTTGCATCGTCCGGCGCCGCTTTGGACGCGCCCAAAAACAAGCGCTCCATGGGCAGCTTGAGGCTGGCCAGGTAGTCGCGCACCGCCACGCCACGCTGCTCGGCCAGCGTCTGCATGGCAGACTCGGTCACGCTCAGATTGGCCAGCAGCAAAGCCTCCATCTCGGGCACAGGAATGTCTTTGGCCAAGCCAATCAGGTTGCGCGGCTTGGGAAAGTCTGCCCGCTTGTAGACGGCCTTGAGCAGCACGGGGTAGTCCTGCTCTGACACGACAACGGTCTGCGCCTGGTCTGCGGTGGCGCCGGTCAGTACGCCGCCACGCCGCTTTTCTGCCAGCACCAGCGCTTGCAATTGCGCCCGCTTGGTGGCCTCGCGCTCATGCACCAGGCTGGCGCTGCCAACAACAGTCATGTTCAGGGCCGGGCGCTCCAGCAGCGCATTGGCCACCTTGTCGAGCCCGGCGCGTGCCTCGGGGCTAAGGCTGGCGCTGCCGGGCGCAAAGTTGACCACGCTCAGTTCGTCACCCCCGCCACCCAACGCACTGGCCAGCAAGGTAAAAGGCGCCGTGATGGCTTTCACGACCAAATTGACAATCAGCTTGAACACGATCGGCCCGATACGAAACTGCGGGTCACTGAGGGAGCCGCTCACCGGCAGATCGATGTCAATCACACCGTTGCGGTCGGCCAGCAGCGCCACCGCCAGCTTGACGGGCAAGGTGTCTTTGGCGCCGGGCACGGCATCACCGAACTTGAGCTGGTTCAGCACAATTTTGTGGTTGGCCGAGAGCTGGCCGTCGGGCTGCACCTGGTAGTTGATGTCCACGCTGAGCTTGCCACGCTCGATGCCGTAACCGGCGTAACGCACCGAATAAGGGGACAAAGGCGGCAACTCCAAGTCGCGCACCTTGCCCGTGATGTCGAGCGCGAGCGGTTTGGCCAACGGATTGATTTTGCCAAGCACCTCCAGCGAGGCGGTGCCCTGCGCGCGTCCGCGCAGTTCCAGGTCGGCCAGCTGCACCGCCCCGTTGGTGGCCTGCGAAGAAAACGCACTGAGCTTGCCGGCAAGTTCGGTCAGATCAGCCGAGTAATTGGGCTGGATGAAGCGGTCGCTGAAGTCAACCCGACCTCCGATCAGGCTGACCGGGCCAAAGTTGACAACTGCAGGCAGGTCTGGAACGGCTACTGCTGCAACCGGCGCCGAGGCGGCCGCAGTTGCTGCGTCTGCTGAGCTTGGCGGCGCGGTGGGCTTGAGCACGTCCTGCAGGTTGAAACGGCCGGCCTGGTTAAGAATCAGGCGGGCATAAAAGTCACTGAGCACAGTCTCCTGAACATTGAGTTGGGTCGCCGCGCCCGGTGCCAGTTCCAGCGCCAAGCCGCGCAGACTCAGGGCTTTCCAGTTCATCATGTCCTCACCCGGGGCAAAAGGCTGGGCTTGCGCCAAGGTGTTGGCCTGAAAGTCTTCAACGCTGGTGTCGCCCTGCACTTTCAGCCGGATGCCGTCAGGTTGCTGGGCAAAGTTGATTTGCCCCTTGAAACTGGCATCGGCCCGCAACAGCTCCACATTGAGCAGGTCAGCCAGATAAGGCTCCAGCGCGTGCAGAGGCAAGCGTTGCGCGGTCAACTGCCCCTGCATTTGCAAGGGTGTCAATTTGGCCGAACCACGCCAGTTCAGTTGCCCCGCCTCGGTTCCGCCATGCTGCACACGCGCGGCCAGGTTCAGCCCGAAATTCTTGCCTTTGGCTGTTGAAAAGTCTTTCAGTTGCAGCGCGATGGCAGAGCCGTCAAAGGCCACCGGCTTGGCGCCGGACTGGTCGACAAAACCCACCTGCCCTTGGCGCACGTCGAGTTGTTGCACGGCGAGCGTCCAGGGTTTTTCTGCAGCTGCCCTGGCCGCCGCCGGCTGGGCTTGAGGCGTCAGGGGCTTGAGCCAGTCCTCGAACATCCAGCGCCCATTGGCGGCCCGCAGCACACGGGTTTGCGGCTGGGTCACGGTGACCCGGCCCAGGCTGGCGCTGCGCTGCGACAGGTCCAGTGCCACATCGCTCAGCTGCACCTGTTTGATGCTGGCCAGCGCTGGTTTGCCAGGCTTGCCGCGCTGGTTGGGCGCCAGCGTGAACTGGTCCAGGGTGAACTCTGGCAACAGCAGCTCAAGTTGGGCGTCCTGCCCCTGCTGCCGGGCCGCTTGCCAGCGCAACTTGAGCGACGTGTTCACCAAGCCATCAAGCCGCGGCTGCAGCATTTGCGCCACATAGGGTACAGCCACCTGCAAAGGCAGGTCGGCTATTTGGGCGTCAAGCTCGGCGTTTTGATCGGTGGCGCTGCCCTCGAAGCTGAAACTGGCGGCCTCCAGCCGGGCGCTGCCCGCAAACGGCATGGCGTGGGTCACGGGCCAGTGCAGCGCAGATGCGCTCACATCCAGCGCGCTCAAGTGCAGGCGGCTGGGCGTGGCAACGCTGGCATCCTGCCAAGCCACCTGGCCCGCCTGCAGGGCGAACTGGTCCAGGCTGACTTTCCAGGGCTTGGCAGCTTTTTCAGCGCTCAGCTGGGAGGCTTTGGCAGGTTGAAGCAGCGCCAGCCAATTGAGTTGACCGGCCCAGTCCCGTGTCAAACTCAGGCGCGGCTCGGCCAGCGTCAGGCTGGCCAATTGCACGTCTTGCAACAGGGGTTGAACGTCTTTGAGTTGCAGGGTGAGCTGTTTGAACTCAAGCAAATCAGCCGACGCTGCGGGTTTGTTGGCTGAATGCGACACCAATTTGACCTGGTTTGCCTGAATCTGCCCATCCAGCCGCACCCTGGCTTCAGGGGACTGCTCAAACGCCAGTTTGAGCTCGGCATCGAGCACAGCCGAGGTCAGGCGCAGCGGCAGGCTGGCGGGCTGGTAGACAAGGTAGGGCGCCAGGTCGAGCCCGGACACTTTAAAAGTAGCCTCTGTTTTAAGATTCTGGGCAAAAGGCGTGCTTTGCGCAACAGAGTCGAAGTGGCTTCCGTCCAACACAAAAGCCAGTTGCGGCATGACCACCACCTCGCGCTGGGCTGACAAATTGCTCAAAAAGGGCAGCCTGATGGCCAGCTGGCTAAGTTGATGGGTCTTGTGATGCGGGGCATCGGTGAAATCAATTGCACCATCTGTCAGCACCAGGTTAAACAAGGCAAACCGCAGTGGGTCAGAGTCAGTGGGCGGCGCGGCTGGTGCGGTTGCCAGACGGGTCAGCACATCGTCCACGTCGTAGCGCCCATCCCCCAGGTACGTCAGGCGCACATGCGGCGCCTCCAGGGTGATGGCGTCCACCACCGGTGCCCACTTTATAAGGGACTGCAGCTCGGCATCTATATAGATACGCTTGACCGACAACTGCGGCATCGCCTCAGGCGCCGGTGCATCTGGCGCAACTGCAACACCGGCCGCCTGCGCCACCTTGAAGTCGTGCAGGGTGAGCTCCAGCGACCAGGGTTTGAACTCGATCTTGCCCAGTGTTACCTGCCGCCCAAGCTGTTCGCTCAGGCGCGTTTCAAGCTGCGTCTTGAGCAAGGTCGGCAGCGCCAGCCAGCCAATGCCCCACAACAGAAGCAGGCCCAGAACCGCGCCCAAAAAAACACGCAACCACTTGGCAGCTTGAAAATTTTGCATAGTCATTTGCGTATTTTCGACTCTGTTTTTCAGCTTAAAAACATCCCTTACACAAAATTTCAATACAATTTTTAGAATATAAAACCTATTTGATATGGTTGACTTGGTATATCCAGTCCCCATAGAATCCGCCATCCTTGACAAAATCAAGGGATAACCCTAAGCCGCTGCCGACCCCGGCAACATCAAATCTCTGCACCCAAGGGCTTAAAGCCGCAGGATCTTGATAGCGTAACAACCCATGCCTGGGCCATTGGCGCACTTCAAGCCAGCCTTGAAACTGCATCAACCCCTGGCGCAAGAAGGAGAAGCTATGACAGCATCTAACGACATGATTTCCAGCCTACGGCAAGCTTTGGCCGCCGTTACCAAGGGCTTTTTTCAACTAACTCACAACAGTTTTGCCCTGATCGGCCTGGCTGTTTTATTTGCCGCCATGGCCTTGCTTGCGCGCCCCGAGCTGCGCCAAGTTAGCGAAATCAAACTGTTCAGCTGGTTGCAAGACCGCCAGCACCAGGTGAGCGGCATGGTCAGCGACCTGCTGGCCAGTGACCGCGCCACCGCGGCCGACCCCCAGGAGCTGCCAAAGCAGCAAGCTGCGGTGGCTTTCTGGTTGAGCAAAAAGTACCGCGTGGCACCCGAGCCCATCAGCGCCCTGGTGGCAGAGGCCTACGAGATTGGCGCGCGCCTCAAACTTGACCCCACGCTGATTCTGGCGGTGATGGCCATCGAATCTGGCTTTAACCCGTTTGCCCAAAGCTCTGTGGGCGCTCAGGGTTTGATGCAGGTCATGACCAAAGTGCACAGCGACAAGTACCAGAGCTTTGGCGGCACGTTTGCTGCCTTTGACCCGCTGGCCAACTTGCGCGTGGGCGTCAAAGTGCTGCATGACTGCATTCGCATGGCCGGCTCGGTGGAGGGTGGCCTCAAATACTATGTGGGCGCGGCCAATCTGGAAACCGATGGCGGCTACGCCTCTAAAGTCATGGCTGAATACGCCAGACTGCAACAGGTCGCCCAAGGGCGTCCGATACCCCAAAGCAGGCCAGCCCCAACCCTTACCAATGTATTGATGACGCCAACGGCGCCCCCAGCTGAGGCAGCCGAGGCAGCAGAAGCGGCACAAGCACCCGCTGCCGCGCCAGACAATACGGCCACCTTGGCCATGGGCTAAAGACCTCAGCTAAAATCCGCCGGCACGCAACTGGCGATAGGCAGCACCCCGCAGCGGGGCAAGCGGCCGAAGTGGGAACACCACGGGGGAGCGTGCCGCAAAACCAACACAGGTTTTGTGATCAGCCGTTCGCCTGGGCACCACCACCCGCAAGCCCAACGCCTTCAAGGACCGCCATGTTCAACCGCAATATCCTCATCGAGCAAACCGACCCCGAGCTGTTTGCCGCCATCCAATCTGAAAACCAGCGCCAGCAAGACCATATCGAGCTGATCGCCAGCGAAAACTACGCCTCCCCCGCCGTCATGGCCGCGCAAGGCACCCAGCTCACCAACAAATACGCCGAAGGCTACCCCGGCAAGCGCTACTACGGCGGCTGCGAGTTTGTCGATATTGCCGAGCAATTGGCACTGGACCGCGTCAAGCAGCTGTTTGGCGCCGAAGCTGCCAACGTGCAGCCGCATTGCGGTGCGTCGGCCAACGAAGCCGTTTTTTTGGCGTTTTTGAAGCCTGGCGACACCATCATGGGCATGAGCCTGGCCGAAGGCGGCCACCTGACGCACGGCATGGCGCTGAACATGAGCGGCAAGTGGTTCAACGTGGTGTCTTATGGCCTGGACGCCAACGAAGCCATTGACTACGACGCCATGGAGCGCAAGGCCCATGAGCACAAACCCAAGCTGATCATTGCCGGCGCCAGCGCCTACAGCCTGCGCATCGACTTTGAACGCTTTGCCAAAGTGGCCAAAGACGTGGGCGCCATCTTTTTGGTGGACATGGCGCACTACGCCGGCCTGATTGCCGCTGGTGTCTACCCCAACCCGGTACCGCACGCTGACGTGGTCACCAGCACCACCCACAAGAGCCTGCGCGGCCCGCGCGGCGGCATCATCTTGATGAAGTCGCAGTATGAAAAAGCCATCAACAGCGCCATCTTCCCCGGCCTGCAGGGCGGCCCGCTGATGCATGTGATTGCGGCCAAGGCCGTGGCTTTCAAGGAAGCGCTGCAGCCCGACTTCAAGCTGTACCAGCAACAGGTGCTGACCAACGCCCGCATCGTGGCTGAAACCTTGATCGAGCGCGGACTGCGCATTGTCAGCGGCCGCACCGAGTCCCACGTGATGCTGGTCGATTTGCGCTCCAAGAACATCACCGGCAAGGAAGCCGAGGCAGTGCTGGGTGCGGCGCACATGACCATCAACAAAAACGCCATCCCCAACGACCCCGAAAAACCCATGGTGACCAGCGGCGTGCGCATTGGCACCCCGGCCATGACCACCCGCGGCTTCCTGGACGAAGAAGCCCGCCAAACCGCCCACCTGATCGCCGACGTGCTGGACAACCCACGTGATGCAGCCAACATTGACACCGTGCGCGCCAAGGTCCATGCCCTGACCGCGCGCTTTCCCGTGTACTCGGCTTAGAAATGAAATGCCCCTTCTGCAGCCACCCCGACACCCAAGTGGTGGAAACACGGGTTTCTGAAGATGCGGGCTTTATCCGCCGCCGGCGCCGCTGCGCCGCCTGCGACAAGCGCTTTACCACCTACGAACGCCCGGATGTCACCTTTCCGGCCATCGTCAAAAAAGACGGCCGCCGCATTGAATACGAGCGCGCCAAACTGCTGGCCTCCATGAAACTGGCGCTGCGCAAGCGCCCGGTCAGCACCGAGCAGGTGGACGGCGCGGTGGAGCGCATCGAAGAAAAACTGCTGAACCTGGGCCTGCGCGAAGTGCTGTCCACCCGCATCGGTGAGTTGGTGATGTATGAGCTAAAAAAGCTCGACAAAGTAGCCTACGTGCGCTTTGCCAGCGTGTACCGCAGCTTTGAAGACATTGATGATTTCAGGATGCTGGTGGATGAGGTGGGGCGGTAAATTGGCCACTCAATAAAAAATTGTATAGCAAATCCCCCCATTTGGGGGATGTACGCCACCACTGAATGTCCCTAGGATGGTCCGCATCGCTTCCAACAAGAGAACGCCATGCAGGGACTACAAAGTATTTCAGTTGAAACTACGGCCCCCACGTTTCAGCTTGACACCTCTGCTGCAAGGCGACTGAAACAACACGGCATGACCCTGACAGAACTCATGGTAGTCATGGGCATTCTGGGCGTTTTAGCCAGCTTGGCAATACCCTCCTACAAAGGATTTCAGGAGCGTTATCGGTTGGAAGGCTACGCAATGGCGCTTGTCACGGACATCCACTATGCGCGAAGTGAATCAGTTGCACAAAATCGCGGGCTTCGTATCAGTTTTGGCACCGATGCTGGGGGCACATGCTATTTAATTCACAGCGGAAACGCGACCAACTGCACCTGCAACAGCGACGGCACGGCTCAATGCGCCGATGCGAATAATTCAATCCAAAAGAGCGTTGGATTAGCCACAGGTCTGGGAGTTAGAGTGCAGTCCAATGTGGCGTCCATTCTTTTTCACCCGAGTCGTGGAACATCCACTCCCGCCGGATCAATCAGCGTCATTGGTCAAAACGGAAATTCGATTCGGCAGGTCGTCAATATCATGGGGCGCACCCGGACTTGCTCACCGCAGGGAACTGTAAGCGGCTATAAAGTTTGTTGAAATCCGATAAACGGCGCACCCAACCTGACTGACGGCATAACCAAACTGATCAATTTCAGGAGGTTTATTGCGAAATGTGCCATATGACTTACCTGAATTCAACTCGAAATGATCATCGCGCCTTAAAGGCCAAGGGCTTTACCTTGATCGAAGTGATGATCGTTGTGGCAATTGTTGCCATATTGGCTAGCATCGCTTACCCAAGCTACATGTCGCAAGTTCAAAAAAGTCGGCGATCCGACGCCGTTCAGGCTTTGTCGCAAGTGCAACAGGCGCAGGAGCGGTGGAGAGCCAACAACGCCACCTATGCCGACGCGGTAGGAACACTGGGCATGAATGCAACGACATCTGGCGGCTATTACACACTGGCAATCAATTCCAACACGGCTACCGGTTACGTTGCGACTGCAACACCAGTAGCAGGCACGAGCCAGGCCAGTGACCCTGGATGCGGGACAGGTAATCCTCTGACAGTAAGCATGAGCGGTGGCAACATCACCTATACGCCATCAGTTTGCTGGGGCAAATAATGCTTAGGCAACCAGGCTTTACCCTGATCGAGCTAATGGTCACACTGGCAGTGATGGCCATTCTGGCGGCTCTCGCGGCACCCTCTTTTTCTACTTTTCTTGCCAAGAAGCGTGTTGAGGGTTTGGTAGCGGAGTTGGTCACGGACTTCCAATACGCGCGAAGCGAAACTGTCCAGCGCAACACCCTCGTGCAAGTGACATTGGGTACCAATTGCTACGTCATCCATGCTTTGCCATTGTCCGCAACGGCCGCATCAACCAGCACCAGTTGTGCACAAGCCGTTGGCACTGCTTCGACGATCGGCACGGGTGAAACCGAACTCAAAACTGTCAAAATCACATCAGGCAGCCCGGCATCGTTCTCACCTGCCAGCGGTTCAATCGTCTTCGACCCGGTTCGCGGCATGGCAACAATCACAAGCGGGGCGGCAACAATTACAGTCAGCAGCAGTGTCGGTTCATGGGACCTCCGCGCAAACATCACGCCAGTTGGCAGGGTAAATACCTGCAGCCCCTCGGGCACCGGCAACGTCGTTGGTTATGCGCCTTGCCAATGAAACAAGACTATGAATAAGCTTAAAACACACAGACACCAGCGCGGCTTGTCGATTGTCGAGTTACTCGTCGGCGTGGCCGTCGGCTTGTTTATCCTCACAGGTGCTTTGCAACTCTTTGCCGACTACGTCAATAACAACCGGAGACTTTTGCTTGAAACCCGGGTCAATCAAGATATGCGAGCGGCTGCCGATCTGATTGCCAGAGATATGCGCCGGGCTGCCTACTGGGGTAACGCGACCGCTGGCGTGGTCACCACCAATGACAATCCTGTGGCGGCAATTTCCCCCTATGCATCAGTTGCTCCAACGGGTACCACGGCGACCACAAGCACCACTTATAGCTACGCAGATGGTGTAGAAAATTTTGGGTTCAAATTGAGTTCAGGCGTACTGCAATACCTTCAAGGCGGTACCAACTGGCAGGCCATCACCGACATCAACACGTTGACCATCAACAACTTTACCGTCACACCGGTGCAGAGATGTGTGCCATTGCAGCAATACTGTACAGGCGGCAGCAGCAACACGTGCTCTGGTTGCGCTTTGGATGCAACAACCCGTTGCCCGAGTTCAACTTGCGCAACGTGCCCATTCATCAACATCCGCAGCTTTGACATCGCTCTACAGGGCACATCCACGACTGACGCCTCGGTGGTTCGAAGCCTCCAGGAGACCGTGCGCATCCGCAATGATCAACGCCTGGGAACATGCCCATGAAGAAATTCGCACCTTCACTCCGAGCCATGAAAACACTCAAGCAACAGCGTGGCGTCGGGACGTTGATCATTTCGCTGGTCCTGCTGATCAGCATGACGCTTGTCGCGTTTTTTGCCAACAAAAGCCTGTTGTTCGAGCAGAAAACCTCTGCCAACCAAATGCGCTCGACCAAAGCCTTTGAAGCTGCCGAAGCAGGCATTGAATGGGCAACCGCGATGCTGAATAACGTGCAATATATCAACGAAACAAATTGCACCACAGCCGGTACGAATACACAGTCATTTCGCTCCAAGTACCTGCCTTACAGCGCCAGCGCGGGTTTTACACCGGTGTCTACCGCGTTCCCTGGTTGCAGCATGAGCAATGCGTCGGGTTCAACAGTGCTTAGTTGCAAATGTCCAGCATCAGGCACAACCCTCGCGTCTAGCAACAACCCAACATTTACAGTGGATTTCAAGCCCGTCAATTCGACCACTTTGCCTGGCGCCACCCCTGACAAAGAAAGCGTGCTGGTCACCTCCTATGGCTGCACCTCGGCAGTCGCACCATGCGTTCCACACCTCTTGACATCGACGGTAGCAGACGCCTTTCAGAGCGTCAGCGTCATCCTGAAGCTGCGTCCAGCGCTCAGATCAGTGCCGGCCGCGGCAGTAACAACCGGTGGTTCACTACAGCTGACCAGTGCAGCCAGCAAGATCAGTAACACTGACCTCGATGCCAACGGCACGCTTGTTAATGCTGGTGGCGGGATAAATTCCGTTGCTGTCTCCGGTTGCACTGGCAGCTTCAAGGACTTTCAAACCCCCACGACTCTGCCAGGCACACCTTGGCAAAACGCAATGATTGCAAATGACACATCACTCAGCGACCTCAGCGCCGATCCTGATGCCATGTTCAATACCTACTTCGGCACAAGCATTGCCCAATTCAGAGCTGACGCATCGACCAAGAACCTGACAAGCTGCGGGTCTGTGGAAAATGATTACATCGCGGCATTCAACCAAGGCTATCGCGCTTTCTATACAACTTGCTATTTTCAGACGAATAATGATCTTGGCACCGAGGCAAGTCCAGTTATCTTTGTGACGACAGACGGACTCAAGTTCAACGGCGGTGCCAACATTTATGGCCTGGTCTATGGCAATCAGGCGACTTGGGACGAGGTGGGTGTTGGCAACGGTTCAATCAACGGCGCGCTCATTGTGCGCGGCAACTATTGCGCCAACGCGAACGCCGACTACAACTACCGGGGTGACTTATTAAAAAATATTCGCGGGCTCACAGGAACGCTGGCGCGTGTTCCCGGCAGTTGGAAAGACTTTTGATGCTTGAGCTCCTCTAAAGCGAAAGACGACCATGAACACAACCACTCGAAAATCTCAACGTGGCTTCTCCTTGATCGAGGCTCTGGTGGCCTTGCTGGTGATGAGCTTTGGCATGCTGGCGGTAGCCGGGTTTCAAATCAATTTATCTCTGAACTCCGACGTCGCAAAGCAGCGCACCGAAGCGACCCGGCTCACCCAACAAAAAATTGAACAGTTGCGCACCTTCGACAGATTGGTAACCAATTCAGCCGATCCCGATAATAGTTATATCGATTCGATGGTGAGCAGTACAGAAACTATTTCAAGTAACGCGACCAATACGGTTTTTACCCGCTCCTGGGTAATTTCCACCGCTGCTACCCCCGATACCGGCCGGTCAATCCAAGTCACAGTAGCCTGGACCAACCGGTCAGGCACCGCAGAACAGGTGCAACTGTTTTCTTATATTTCCGCCACTGACCCCGCTTTGAACGGCGGCCTCTTTTTGCCTTTGCCTGATGGCACGATTCTCAGGCGGCCCAAAAATCGCAACATTGACATTCCAATCCCGGCGATCGCGATCGCGGGGACTGACAAAAGTTTCATTCCCTGGTCCGGCACGAGCGGCGGGTACCTGGTCTTCAGCAACCTCAGCGGTGACATCGTTCAGAAGTGCACGGAAGTGCCAACGGCAGGCAATCTAATCACCAACGTATGCGCAGTGTTTGACGGCTATCTGTTGTCGGGCTACATCACAGGCGCCTCAAACGCTTTGGTCACCAAAATTGTCGTTCCTTTTGGTAGCCAGCAATATGTCAACGGAACACCTGAATGCTCTGTGGGCAATGCCCTGGATCAGACAACCGGCGACGCGATTGCAAACACCAAGTATTACGTCTGCCTGATCCAACCCACCGACCACGACACAAATGCTGCCACCGCCCGCGTCTGGAGTGGGCGCGTTGACTTGGCTGGGGCACTGATTTCCAGTTTGGGAGGTACCACCACTTGCCGTTTCTCGACTGACGCGAACACAACGGTTAACGACAATCATCCAGCCGTCTACTCACTGGTTGACAGGTCACTGGACAACCAGAATTTCTATATAAGCACCAACAGCACTTGCCCTGCTAAATCAGTATTTCACTTGTACAACACTGGCACGGGTTTCACGGTCACTTACAACGCCAATGGTGGAAGCGGCACAGTGCCGACAGACGCTACCGTCTATGCAACGGGAAGCACCGTCCCGGTGCTGGACAGTCCAACGCCCACAAACAGTGGCTACACCCTTTATGGCTGGAGCCTCAGCTCAGGTGGCGCTAGAGTCGGCCCCACCTTTGCCATGCCAGCAAGCAACGTCACCTTGTACGCGCTATGGACCGCCTTGCCGACCTACAAGGTCACCTATCACGCCAACGACGGAACCGGCACAGTGCCGGTAGACGCCAACGGTTACTGGTCGGGTCAAACAGTGACGGTGCCGGTAAGCCCAGTGCCCACGAGAAGCAATTTCGCGTTTGCTGGCTGGAGCCTCAGTGAGAGCGGCGGCGATAAGGTGACAAGCTTTGCGATGCCGGCAAACGCCGTCACCTTGTTCGCTCAATGGGTCCCCGCCTACACGGTCACCTACGACGCCAACGGTGGCACTGGCTCGGTACCGACAGACGCCAACGGCTACGCGGCGGGAAGCACCGTCTCTGTGCTGGGAAGCACAGCGCCCACCAACGATGGCTTCGCCTTTGGCGGATGGAGTCTCAGTCGTGGCGGCGCTTCAGTGTCGAGCTTCACCATGCCGGCAAGCAACCAAACACTTTATGCAAAATGGGTCAGCAGTTACACACTGACCTACAGCGCAGGTGCCAATGGTTCCATCACCGGTACGGCTTCGCAGACAGTGAGTTCCGGCGGCAACGGCAGTGCGGTTACGGCCGTGCCAGCCACCGGTTATCAATTTGCCAACTGGAGCGATGGCTCCACATCCAACCCGCGCACAGACAGCAACGTGACCGGCAATATTAGCGTGACCGCTAATTTCACCATTAAAACTTACACGGTCGCCTTCAACAGTAGTGGCGGTAGCGCAGTCAGCAACCAGAGCGTGACCCACAACAGTACCGCTGCCACACCGACTGCGCCGACAAGGGCAGGCTACACCTTTGTTGGCTGGTACTCGGATGCGGGGCTGACCTCTGCATACAACTTTGCGACGTTGATCACGACCAACACCACGCTGTATGCAAAGTGGTTACAAATTAAATTGGATACTCCCGTTCCAAGTTGGAGTGGAACCAACCCGAAATCCTTGGGCTGGGCAGCGATAAATAACGCCACGGGCTATTTGTCAAGCAGTTGTGTTTTAAACAGGAGCAACGTTACATCCTGCGAACCCGGAAACCCCATTTCGTCGACTACTAATCCTATTAGTCCAAGTCTGACTATTCCGAATAACAGAAAGAATACACTTTGCTATCGCATCACTGCAACCGGATCGCCGTACCTCCCCAGCGATCGCAGTGGAATTAGCTGCATCAGCCGTGATTCAAACGGTATCTATAGCTACACCCCATAATCTGAAGGTCAAGGATTGGTTTTATTTTCACGGTACCAGGCAAACTAGCAGTACCTTCAATGGAAATCGCCCGGGCGCAAGGCATCGCGTCGTCGTTATGGTTCGGAAAACACGGTCAGCACGATGATGCGGCACGGTTCCTGCCCTGAAAGGGGCGCGAGGACTTCATGTGCCGCTTCTACATCTCCATGTACCTTCGGCAGCGGGTTCCGGTAGTTGGCAGCAATCAGAGCTTCCAGACCTCAACGGCTTACCTTGGGTTGATGTGGCGCAGGGCATCGCGCTCAGCACGCCAGCCCGATGAGTTGCGCAAATAGGTTTCACTCGCCTTGTCGTTGAGCCCAAAGTCGCCAAGTACATCAACGACCGTCACGATTTACGAGGCAGTGATTTCACAACCTTGGTCGTCACGACGTACCAGAACGGCGGCAAGTTGTCGATCAATCGTCGCAAGCGTTTTGCAGATCGGGTGCAAGCCCATGTGCTCGATGACATTGAAGCGGCTGTGGCCAGGCGCATGCAGTGCTTGCCCCTTTGGCGAGCCGCGCCTAACCATTGATCAATTCAACAAATTCACTGGCAAATCGATCCGGTTGCAGCAGGTGCGGACAGTGGTCGGCTCCTTCGTAAAAAACTCAGCCGAGCCCGCGGCATGCGCGACGCCACAAATCGCGCTGCCTCTTCGGGGTAGAAGTTGCTTGCCGTTCCGTAGGCGAGCAAGGTGGGGACCTTGATGGTCGGCAGCACATCGCGGTAGTCGGCGGCAACCAGACTCTTCCAGATGGCGATGGCCGGCTGCGGGTCGATGCTGTGCAAAGCATCGCGCGCGGCACGCCAGCCCGATGAGTTGCTCAAATAGGTCTCACGGGCCTTGTCGTTCAGCCCGAAGGCGATCAAGCGCAGCACCGCTTCGACAAAGTCAGCTTCCAGGTCATTAATGAAACGCTGGGCGCGGGCGCTGTCGAAATCTCCGTAGATGCCGGCGTTCCAGGTGTCGTCCGTCACCAATTTGGGCGATTGGTCGATGAAGGCGAGGTGCGTAAAACGCGCCGTGCCGAAGTCTTGCAGGCACTGCCACAGTGTCAGCGCGCCCATCGAATGCCCGACGGCGGCAATGCGCTCTATCTCAAAGTGGTCCAGCAGATTGATGACGTCACGCGCGAGTCGCTTGACATCAGGCGCATGGTTCACCGTGAGCGCGTGACCGCCATGACCGCGCGCATCCGGGCGCAGCAGACGATAGTGCTCTGACAGCGGCGCCACCAGGGGAGACCAGGCGGCATGGCTGGCCGTCCAGCCGTGCAACAGCAGGATGGGGGAGCCGCGCCCCGACAGGTGGACGTGAAGCAATTCACCGTCATCGGCAGTGATGGCTTCGTGTTGCATGGCTTGGTATTTTTCGTTTGGGCCAGTAGTTGGCCGTGTCATATGACCGGATTTTGATCTTGTGTATAGCGCCGCTCACGGAAATCTGAAATCAGCCAGCAAGCAAATTTGCCCCTCAAGTCGGGCTTTGTTGTAGTAGCGCTTATCGGATGTGACCAACACGGCACCTGGCGTGTGCAGCGCCACAGCGTGGTAAAGCGTGTCAAACAGGTGATGCCGATAGCGCAAGGCCAAGTCCATCGCGGTGACATAGGTTTCTGGACTGGTCAGCGTCCGGTAGCTGATGTCCAGAAAATCGGTCAGATCGTCCTGCCCATCGACTGGTTTGAGTCGGGCCAATACAGCGGCCACTTCAGCCACAAAATGGCCCGGCTGCACCATGGGCAGAAAGCCAAGCACCGATTGCTCCAGCAAGCGCAATGCCAGATCTGTATGTTGTTCATCCGGGCTGTCATGCAAAAACCATTTGATGGCGACACTCGCGTCCACCACCGCGATCACGGACGACCTTCTTCACGTGCCGCACGAAACTGCTCTTCGGTGACTCGGGGGGCGTTTTTCCTGCGCGCCAAGATGCGCTGGTAGGCGTCTTGGCTGCGCTGGCGGCTTTGTGCGCGTTCTACGGCTTCGCGCATGAGGTCGGCAATGACAGCACTTTTGTTTTGGCCTTCAAAAGTAATGTTGAAGGCGTTTTTGACGTCTTCGGGAACGCTGAAATTAACGGTGGGCATGGCGAGTTCTTGGTTGTTGAAGATTTCAACAACATTATGTGTCTTGCCCGAGACAGTGTCAAAGCTGACCTTTTCCACGCGCCCGTTTTGACCATTACGAACAGTGGTTAACAGCGCCGGTTTGCCATGCGGCGAATACAGACCATAATCTCCGCATGAAATACGGCGATAAACTTTATATTTGGCAAGCGACCGATTGGCCTGAGTGGCGCTACGACTTGGCAAAACTGGCCGTACCTCTGGCAGACGTTTGTCGAGCGCAAGGGATGCTGGTGGGGCGCTTGGCGGATGTGGGTATGACACTGCGCGATCAAGCCAGTCTGTCAGCACTCACGGACGATGTTGTCAAGACCAGCGAGATCGAAGGTGAGCAACTCGACGCTGCATCGGTACGTTCATCCATCGCTCGCCGTTTGGGTGTGGATATTGGTGCCCTTGCAGCGGTCGACCGACACGTCGAAGGCGTGGTGGACATGGTGTTGGATGCAACGGGTCACTGTAATGTGCCGCTGACACCGGAACGTCTGTTTGGTTGGCACGCGGCCTTGTTTCCCACTGGCTTTAGTGGCCTCACGCGCATTCGGGTTGGCACATGGCGTGACGATGCGACTGGGCCAATGCAGGTCATATCGGGTCAAGGGCTACGCCGGCGCGTGCATTTTGAAGCGCCACCTGCAGCCCAACTGCACGCTGAGATCAAGCGCTTCCTGAGTTGGGTCAACAAATCAACAGCCGACCCAGCCCTGATCAAGGCGGGGCTGGGTCATCTCTGGTTGGTGACACTGCATCCGTTTGACGATGGTAACGGCCGAATCGCACGTGCGGTGGGCGACCTGTTATTAGCACGCGCTGACGGTAGCCCGCAGCGCTTTTACAGCCTGTCTGCGCAAATCCAACGGGAGCGCAAGGACTATTACGACGTTTTGGAGCACACGCAAAAGGGCACTCTTGACGTGACCGAATGGTTGATCTGGTTTCTTGGCGCGTTGCATCGTGCAGTAAACAGCACCCACCACACGCTAGACGCTATTCTGGTCAAAACAAGGTTCTGGCAGCACAAGTCCGGAATGCCGCTGAATGAAAGACAGATCAAACTTCTGAATCGTTTGCTGGATGGTTTTGATGGAAAACTCACCAGCAGCAAATGGGCCTCCATTGCCAAGTGCTCACCCGACACAGCCCTGCGCGACATCAATGAACTGATCGCATTGGGCGCACTGCGCAAGATGCAGAGTGGCGGTCGCAGTACAGCCTACGAGATCGCTGATTGAAGACACCGTCAAGAAAAAAGCACTCAGCGTTTCCGATAAGTGCTTGATTCAATTGGTATTTTTGGTGGGCAGTACAAGTTTCGAACTTGTGACCCCTGCAGTGTGAATGCAGTGCTCTACCCCTGAGCTAACCGCCCTTTCCCTGTTCAGGAAAGAGGCAAATTATGTCATAGTTTCGGGCGTTTTTTGCTCTTGTACGCGCCAAATCGTCTTGGCATTGCTCGACTTGTCGATTTGCTTCAAAACGTCTTCGTGCGCGGCCAATTCCTGCTCGTTGGGGCTGATCACCGGCAGCATAAACTGACTCAAATCCAGTGCAGCAACACGCGCACCGTTGGCATCGGTGGTGGGCGCCTCGTCCATGAGCAGGGCGTCCTGGCCACGGGTGAGGTTAATGTACATGTCGGCCAGCAGCTCGGCATCAAGCAGCGCGCCGTGCAAGGTGCGGCCCGAGTTATCCACCTCCAGCCGGTCGCACAGGGCATCGAGCGAGTTGCGCTTGCCGGGAAACATCTCCTTGGCCATGACCAGTGTGTCGGTGATGCTGGCCACCACACTTTTCACCGGCGACTGCTTGATGAGCGTCAACTCCATGTTCAAGAACCCGAGGTCAAACGGCGCGTTGTGGATGACCACATGCGCGTCTTTCAGGTAGTCCAGCAGGTCTTGGGCGACTTCTGCAAACTTGGGTTTGTCCTTGAGGAAGTCGCTGGTGATGCCGTGCACCTTGAGCGCTTCTTCGTGGCTGTCACGCCCCGGGTTGACGTAGAAGTGGCGGTTGTTGCCCGTGAGCTTGCGGTGCAGCATCTCGACGCAGCCGATCTCGATGATGCGATCGCCGTTGTCGGCTGACAGGCCGGTGGTTTCGGTGTCGAGGAAGATTTGGCGCATATTTAATGAGGCTTGGAAAGTGACTGACATCCATCGG
Organism: uncultured Rhodoferax sp.; assembly: GCA_964538895.1. GTDB lineage: Bacteria > Pseudomonadota > Gammaproteobacteria > Burkholderiales > Burkholderiaceae_C > Rhodoferax. The sequence continues at coordinate 19,099 of CAZIGL010000026.1, read as the reverse complement.
CCCGAGTGCGGGCCTCCCACAAGATACCGGGCCGCCAACAAGCTACCTGACTCCCCTGTAGGAGCGGCGCCCTCGCCGCGATAGCCTTGTTCATAAATTAATGGTTTTCCTTGGCGTGGTTGATCGAGTATTTGGGGATCTCGATCACCAGGTTTTTCTGCGCCAGGATAGCCTGGCAGCTCAGGCGCGAATTGGGTTGCAGGCCCCAGGCTTGGTCCAGCAGGTCGTCTTCGTCTTCTTCAGACGGGGCCAGCGACTCAAAACCTTCGCGCACGATGACGTGGCAGGTGGTGCAGGCGCAGCTCATTTCGCAGGCGTGTTCGATGTTGATGTGATGCTCCAGCAGGGCTTCGCAAATCGAGGTACCCGCCGGAGCAGACAGTTCGGCGCCCTGCGGGCAGTATTCGGCGTGGGGCAGGATTTTGATGATGGGCATGGTGTTTGTGGGTCTGTTTGACCTGATTAAATGCTGGCAATATTCTTGCCGGACAGGGCTTTCTGGATGCCACGGTTCATGCGCAGCGCAGCAAAGGCCTCGGTGCCTTTGGCCAAGGTCAGCGTGATAGCCTCGATGGCCTTGGCGTCTTCCAGCGTGCGGGCGGCCTGCACGTCTTGCATCAGGCGGTCGATGTCGGCGCGCTGGGCTTCGTCGAGCAAGTCACCGTCGGCATTGAGCGCGCTCAACGTGGCCAGAATCATGCGGTCGGCGTCCACTCGCGCCTCGGTCACGGCGCGGGCCTGCATGTCGGCCTCTGCGGTTGTAAAGCTTTCCTGCAGCATGCGGGCAATCTGGTCGTCGGCCAGGCCATAAGATGGCTTGACAGCAATTTGCGCCTCCACACCGCTGCCCTGCTCGCGCGCCGCCACGCTCAACAAGCCATCGGCATCGACGGTAAAGGTGACCCGAATGCGCGCCGCACCAGCCACCATCGGCGGAATACCGCGCAGCTCAAAACGCGCCAGACTGCGGCAGTCGGCCACCAGATCACGCTCGCCCTGCACCACATGCAGCGCCAGCGCGGTCTGACCATCGATGTAGGTGGTGAAGTCCTGCGCCTTGGCGGTGGGAATGGTTTCGTTGCGCAGCACGATGCGCTCCACCAGGCCACCCATGGTCTCGATACCCAAGGACAGCGGAATCACGTCGAGCAGCAGCAGGTCGCCACCCGGGTTGTTGCCGGCCAGCTGATTCGCCTGGATGGACGCGCCCAGCGCCACGACTTCGTCGGGATTAAGGTTGGTGAGCGGGGTCTGGCCAAAAAATGCATTCACCGTCTGTTGAATTTGCGGCATGCGGGTGGAGCCGCCCACCAGCACCACACCCTTGACCTCAATGGCGGCCAGCTTGGCATCGCGCAGCGCCTTGCGCACGGCTTGCAGCGTGCGCGCGGTCAGCGCCTGCGTGGCGGTTTCAAAGTCTGCGCGGGAGACATCCAGGACGAGTTCAGCGTTCGTCAATTGCGCCTTAAAAGTGGCTGTCGGTGCATCCGTCAAGGCTTCCTTGCAGGTGCGTGCTGCCGCTTTCAGGGCAGCTTTGTCGGTGGCATTGGCCACGGCCGTACCGGTTTGTGCCAGCACCCAGTCGGTAAGCGCGTGGTCGTAGTCGTCGCCCCCCAGGGCCGAGTCACCGCCGGTGGCCACCACCTCGAACACGCCCTGGGTGAGTTTGAGAATGGAGATGTCAAAGGTGCCGCCGCCCAGGTCGTAGACCGCGTAAACGCCCTCACTGGCGTTGTCCAGCCCGTAGGCTATCGCCGCTGCCGTGGGTTCGTTGATCAGGCGGAGCACGTTCAGGCCGGCCAATTGCGCCGCGTCCTTGGTGGCCTGGCGCTGAGCGTCGTCAAAATAAGCCGGCACCGTGATCACCGCGCCATACAGGTCGGCATTGAACGTGTCTTCGGCGCGGTAACGCAGCGTGGCCAGAATGTCGGCACTCACCTCGACCGGAGATTTTTCACCCTGCACGGTTTGCAAGCCCAGCATGCCGGGGTGGTCAATAAAATGGTAGGGCAGCTTGGCGGCCAGCGCCACGTCTTTCAGGCTACGCCCCATGAAACGCTTGACCGAGGCGATGGTGTTTTCTGGGTCGCCAACACCACCCGTCACGGCCTCGTCACCAATTTGACGGCCACCGCCAGCCAGGTAACGCACCACCGACGGCAAAATCACCCTGCCTTTGGTGTCGGGCAGGCATTCGGCCACGCCATGGCGCACGCTGGCCACCAGCGAATGCGTGGTGCCCAGGTCAATGCCAATGGCGATGCGCCGCTCGTGCGGGTTGGGCGTCTGCCCGGGTTCGGAGATTTGAAGTAAAGCCATGGTGGGTAAGGCAGACAGGGATTGCGGCTCGGGTCCGCAATGACAGCCCGATTTTGAATGATTAGGTTTCTATTCGGTCAAGCCGGTCGTTGACATCTGCCGCAAAGCGCTCAATAAACATCAGCGCCCTGACCTGCGCCACAGCGGCTGCGTAGTCGTGCGACTGGTCCAGCAATTGCTCGATTTTAAGAAGCACGTCGCGCTCGGCCTGGCGGCATTGCTGGCTGATTTGGTTCAGGTCTTCGGCACCCTGCGCCTCGTCAAGCTCTTCACGCCACTGCATTTGCTGCATCAAAAACGAAGCGGGCATGGCGGTGTTGTTCTCGGCATTCACCGGCGCAGCGTGCAATTCGCACAGGTAGGCGGCGCGTTTAAGCGGATTTTTCAGCCGTTGGTAAGCCTCGTTGATGCGCACCGACCACTGCATGGCGACGCGCTGGGCGGCTGCGCCTTGGGCGGTGAACTTGTCGGGATGGGCCTGACGCTGCAGGTCTTTCCAGCGCGCATCGAGCGTGGCACGGTCCTGGGCAAAGCGCCGTTCCAGCCCGAACAGCTCGAAATCGTCAGATTGGAGATTCACACCCGAAAAGACTCACCGCATCCGCAGCGGTCACGCTCTTTGGGGTTATTGAATTTAAAGCCTTCGTTGAGGCCCTCACGCACGAAGTCGAGTTCGGTACCGTCCAAGTAGGCAAAGCTCTTGGGGTCCACCAGCACCTTGACGCCAAAACCTTCAAATACCATGTCTTCGGAGCCGATCTCGTCGACGTATTCCAGCTTGTAAGCCATGCCGGAACATCCGGTGGTTTTGACCCCCAGTCGCACACCCACACCCTGACCTCGTTTGCTCAGGTAGCGGGTGATGTGCCGGGAAGCGGCTTCTGTCAGCGTCACAGCCATGATGAATCAGTCGGTATTGTTTATGCGGATTGCGCTTCGGCGTGCTTTTGGCGGTAGTCGTTGACGGCCGCCTTGATGGCGTCTTCGGCCAAAATCGAACAGTGGATTTTGACAGGTGGCAGCGCCAATTCCTCAGCAATCTCACTGTTTTTTAGCGCAGCAGCCTGATCCAGCGTCTTGCCCTTGACCCATTCAGTCACCAGCGACGACGAGGCAATGGCCGAGCCGCAACCGTAGGTTTTAAAACGCGCGTCTTCGATCACGCCGGTTTCTGGGTTGACCTTGATTTGCAACTTCATGACGTCACCGCAGGCCGGCGCGCCGACCATGCCGGTGCCCACAGAGTCGTCGCCCTTGTCAAAAGAGCCCACATTGCGGGGGTTTTCGTAGTGATCTACAACTTTTTCTGAATATGCCATGGTAAATCTCCATTAAATTCAAATAACAAATGAAACAGCGTCATTGCGAGCGTAGCGCGGCAATCCATGACTTCCAACTACATGGATCGCCACGTCGCTTCGCTTCTCGCGATGACGAAACAAAGTCATCCTTAATGCGCAGCCCACTGAATCGTGGAAATATCAATACCGTCTTTGTACATGTCCCACAACGGGCTGAGTTCGCGCAGGCGCGCCACGTTTTCCTTGATGGTGGCGATGGCGTAGTCAATCTCTTCTTCGGTGGTCCAGCGCCCAATGGTCATGCGCAGGCTGCTGTGCGCCAGCTCGTCGCTGCGGCCCAGGGCGCGCAGCACATAGCTGGGCTCCAGACTGGCCGAGGTGCAGGCCGAGCCGCTGGACACCGCCAGGCCCTTGATCCCCATGATCAGCGATTCGCCTTCGACGTAGTTGAAGCTCATGTTCAGGTTGTGCGGCACACGCTGGGTCAGGTGGCCGTTGATGAAGACCTGCTCCACGCCCTCCAGACCGGCAATCATGCGGTCGTGCAGCGCCTGAATTTTTGGCAGCTCCGTCGCCATTTCTTCCTTGGCAATGCGGTAAGCCTCACCCATGCCCACAATCTGGTGCGTGGGTAGCGTACCCGAGCGCATGCCGCGCTCGTGACCGCCGCCGTGCATCTGCGCCTCAAGGCGAATGCGGGGCTTGCGCCGCACGAACAGGGCGCCAATGCCCTTGGGGCCATAGGTTTTGTGACCGGTCAGGCTCATCAGGTCGATGGGCATTTTGCTGATGTCAAAGTCGACGCGACCAGTGGCTTGGGCGGCATCCACATGAAACACCACGCCCTTTTCGCGACAAATGGCACCAATGGCGGCCACGTCCTGAATAACGCCAATTTCGTTATTGACGTACATCACACTGGCCAGGATGGTGTCGGGGCGAATGGCAGCCTTGAAGGTGTCAAGATTGACAAGACCATCGGATTGCACATCGAGGTAAGTCACTTCGAAGCCCTGGCGCTCGAGCTCGCGGCAGGTGTCGAGCACAGCCTTGTGCTCGGTCTTGACCGTGATGATGTGTTTGCCCTTGGACTGGTAAAAATGCGCTGCGCCCTTGAGCGCCAGGTTGTTGGACTCGGTGGCACCGGAGGTCCAGACGATCTCGCGCGGGTCGGCGCCAATCAGGGTGGCCACCTGTTCACGGGCGGTTTCGACCGCGGCTTCGGCCTCCCAGCCCCAGGCGTGGCTGCGCGACGCCGGGTTGCCAAAATGGCTCCTGAGCCAGGGGATCATGGCGTCCACCACCCGCTGATCGCAGGGGTTGGTGGCGCTGTAGTCCATGTAAATGGGGAAATGCGGGGTGCTGTCCATGTTGAATGCTCTTGTCGAATGTGTTGATTACATCTTGGCGTAGCTGGCACCCAGCGCGAACACCGAATTGGGGGCATTGATGCGGATTGGCTTCATCACCGGCATGCTGGAAATGGCACGCTTGAGAGTGGGTTTTTCTTCCATCTGGAAGCCCTTGGCCAATTGCTCATCGACCAGCTTTTGCAGACTGACCGAGTCCAGGAACTCGACCATCTTGACGTTCAGCGACGCCCACAGCTCATGCGTCATGCAGCGCGCGCCCTCGCCCAGGCAGTTTTCCTTGCCGCCGCACTGGGTGGCATCGATCGGCTCGTCGACCGAGGTGATGATCTCGGCCACGGTGATGTCGGCTGGCGAACGCGCCAGCGTGTAGCCGCCGCCCGGGCCGCGCGTGGACTCCACCAGCGCGTTGCGGCGCAGCTTGCCGAACAGTTGCTCCAGGTAGGAAAGGGAAATTTGTTGACGCTGGCTGATGGCGGCCAAGGTGACGGGACCCGCCGATTGGCGCAAGCCCAGATCAATCATGGCAGTGACCGCAAAACGGCCTTTGGTGGTTAAACGCATGGCAACACTCCTGATGTTTTGTTATCGATCAGATTGATGTCTGACTGTGATAACGTGACCCAGTATAACCAGAAACCAAGCGTTTTAGTCGGGTACCTAGACTGATCAGTAACTTTTTAAGGTTATTTGCGCGCTACCCCACCAGAACATGGTCGTTACCAGCCGCGCCAAAGGCCTGTTCTTTCAAAATGGCCAGTTGATCGCGCACCCGCGCCGCCTTTTCGAACTCCAGATTGCGGGCGTGTTCCATCATGAGTTTCTCCAGGCGCTTGATCTCGCGCGAGATGTCTTTCTCGCTCATGTCTTCCACCTGGGCCCGCTGCATGGCATCGCGCTCCAGCTTTTCAGCCTCCTTGCCCGCCTTTTCGCTGTACACGCCGTCAATCAGGTCACGCACTTCTTTCACGATGGAACGCGGCGTGATGCCATGCGCCAGATTGTGTGCCACCTGCTTGACACGGCGCCGCTGGGTCTCGTCGATGGCTTTGCGCATCGACTCGGTGACCTTGTCGGCATACAAAATGGCGCGCCCTTCCAGGTTGCGGGCGGCGCGGCCGATGGTCTGGATCAGCGAGCGCTCGGAACGCAAAAAGCCTTCCTTGTCGGCGTCCAGAATCGCCACCAGCGACACCTCGGGAATGTCCAGGCCCTCACGCAACAGGTTGATGCCCACCAGCACGTCAAAGGTGCCAAGCCGCAGGTCGCGCAAAATCTCCACCCGCTCCACGGTGTCGATGTCGCTGTGCAGGTAACGCACCTTGACACCGTTGTCGCTCAAGTAATCGGTCAGCTGCTCGGCCATGCGTTTGGTCAGCGTGGTGATCAGCACCCGCTCGTGCTTAATCACGCGAATACGGATTTCCTGCAACACGTCGTCCACCTGGCTGGTGGCCGGGCGCACTTCCACCTCGGGATCGACCAGGCCGGTGGGGCGCACCAGTTGCTCCACCACCTGACCGGTATGGTCCTTTTCCCACTGGGCCGGCGTGGCCGAGACAAAAATCGCCTGGCGCATCTTGGTCTCGAACTCTTCGAACTTGAGCGGCCGGTTGTCGAGCGCGCTGGGCAGCCGAAAACCGTATTCCACCAACGTGGTCTTGCGCGAGCGGTCGCCGAGGTACATGCCGCCAAACTGGCCAATCAGCACATGGGACTCGTCCAGGAACATGACCGCGTCCTTGGGCAGGTAGTCCGTCAGCGTGGCGGGCGGCGCGCCTGGCGGTGAGCCGCTCAGGTGGCGTGAGTAGTTTTCGATGCCCTTGCAATGCCCGACCTCGCTGAGCATTTCCAGGTCGAACCGGGTGCGCTGCTCGATGCGCTGGGCTTCCACCAGCTTGCCCTGCGACACAAATTCCTTGATACGGTCAGCCAGCTCAAGCTTGATCGCCTCCACGGCACTCAGCACCTGCTCACGCGGCGTGACGTAATGGCTGCTGGGGTACACAGTAAAACGCGGAATCTTCTGGCGGATGCGCCCGGTGAGCGGGTCGAACAGCTGCAGGCTCTCGATCTCGTCGTCGAACAGTTCGACGCGGATCGCCATCTCACTGTGTTCTGCCGGAAAGATGTCGATGGTGTCGCCGCGCACGCGAAAGGCGCCGCGCGAAAAATCAACGTCGTTGCGCTGGTACTGCATGCGCACCAGCTGCGCAATCATGTCGCGCTGGCCCATTTTGTCGCCCGCGCGCAGCGTCATCACCATCTTGTGATAGGCCTCGGGCTGGCCAATGCCGTAGATGGCCGACACCGTGGCCACAATCACCACGTCGCGGCGCTCCAGCACACTTTTGGTACACGACAGACGCATCTGCTCGATGTGCTCGTTGATGGCCGAGTCTTTCTCGATGAACAGGTCGCGCTGCGGCACATAGGCCTCAGGCTGGTAGTAGTCGTAATAACTGACGAAGTACTCGACCGCATTTTTCGGGAAAAACTCGCGGAACTCGCTGTACAGCTGCGCCGCCAGCGTCTTGTTGGGCGCAAACACGATGGCGGGACGGCCCAGGCGCGCAATCACATTGGCCATGGTGAAAGTCTTGCCCGAGCCGGTCACGCCCAGCAGCGTCTGGAACACCTCGCCGTCGTTGACGCCGTCCACCAATTGATTGATGGCCTCGGGCTGGTCGCCGGCGGGCGGATAGGGCTGGTACAGCTCAAAGGGCGAGTCGGGGTAGCGCACAAACGTGCCGGGGCGCAGACGCTCGGAGGCGTCGCTCACGGCCAGTGACAGGGGTTCAGACATTCAGGATCAGCTCAAAATTAAATCAATGTGGATGTTATCCAATGCGCTCAAAAGGCGGCCCAGGCCGGGCTCAAGCCCGGACGTCAACGCGTGCTTGTGCTTCAAACCAGCGCTCCACGTCGGCCGGGTCATGGAAGGTGCGCACCTCGGCAAAGGCCGTCTGCGCCTGCGGATAAACCCGCCGCAACAGGTTGAGCCACTGCTTGAGCCGTCCGGTTTGCTGGTCGCGCGTCAGATGCGCGCAGACCAGACGCCAGAATTCACCGATCAGCGTCATGAGTTGCAGCCAGCTCAGGCTCGCCGAGCCCGAATCATTTCCCAAGGCGGCCCGAATGCCGCGCGCCAGCGCCGGATTCGCCACCATGCCGCGCCCCAGCATCAGGCTCTGGCAGCCCGACACCTGCTGGCAGCGCAGGGCGTCGGCAACCGTCCAGATTTCACCATTGGCCACCAGCGGCAAACGCACCACTTGGCGGATGTCGGCAATGCGCTCCCAATAGGCTGGTGGCCGGTAACCGTCGGCCTTGGTGCGCGCATGCACCACCAGCTCAGAAGCACCTCCGGCCTCGAGCGCCAGGGCGCAGGCTTCGGCCCGGAGATCGTCATGCAGGCCGAGCCGCATCTTGGCCGACACTGGCAGGTGCGCCGGCACCGCACGGCGCACGCCAGACACGATCTGAAACAACAGCTCAGGCTCTTCGAGCAGGGCCGAACCACCCCGGTGCCGGTTCACCACCGGCGACGGGCAGCCAAAGTTCAGGTCAATGCCCTCGGCCCCCATTTCCGCCAGGCGCGCCGCGTTGTCGGCCAGACACGCCACGTCGGAACCCAGCAATTGCGGCCGCACCGGCACACCCGACGCAGTCTTGCAGCCCTGCAGCAGTTCCGGCACATAACGCAAGAAAACCCGCTCGGGGTAAAGCGTGCCGGTGACCCGAATGAATTCCGACACACAGCGGTCCACACCGCCCACCCGCGTCAGGATGTCGCGCAAAACGAAGTCGAGCAGGCCCTCCATGGGGGCGAGAAGCAGGGTGGGTGGGGTCATGCGGGGTCAGCTGAAAATAAGTGATGGGCCCTGGATTGTCGGGCTCCATGCCCCGGTTTTGACAGAAACGGCGGCGGTCCGTACAGTTACCAGTTTTCAACATCTCATGGAACATTGCACATGACCATCACCGTCAACATCGATCTGGGTTACGAATTTGCCGTCAAGGCCGACCATGGCACCGTCTTCGACACCTTGTCCGATGTGCCCAAATCGGCCAGCTTTTTTCCTAAGGTCGATCAACTGGTGGATCTGGGTGGTGGTGTTTACCGCTGGGAAATGGCCAAAATCGGCATCGCCCAAGTCAGCCTGCAAACCATTTACGCGTCAAAGTACACATCGAACAAGGCCAAGGGCAGCGTGCTCTGGACGCCGGTTGCGGGTGAAGGCAACGCGCTGGTGTCAGGCTCCTGGAAAATCACCGACAAAAAGAAATCCACCCATCTGGTGCTCCAGCTTCAGGGTGAACTCACCCTGCCCCTGCCCGGCCTGATGAAAAAAATGATCGCCCCGGTGGTCGAGGCTGAATTCGAGAAACTGGTGGAACAATATATCGACAACCTGACCCAAGAGTTCGGTGGCGAAGTACAGTAAGTCAAGCGCGCAGGGCGGGCTCAATGCCGCGCCCTAAAGCTTTTTCATCGCCTTCAATTACACGCCGCCCAGCGTCGGTTTTCCCAGCATCGGCGACAAAGATTCGGCACGCATGCAGTCAACACGGCGGCGCCAGAATTCATACGCCCCAGACGACATCCTTGCCCGCCTGTGCGCTGGTTTTAAGCAAATCGATGAAGGGGGCGGCGCGATCGCGCAGCCTGACGCTGTCACCTGCAACCTCAACCACGAGCTCCGGATGTTCGCGGCGTTTTGCTACGGCAGCCTCGTGAACCTCAATGGCGACGTCCAGCGCCGCAATAGCCGCCGGCATTTGGGCCACTGTGATGATGCCCTGCGCTGAGGGCTCTTTGCCAATGATGCTGAGCATTTGATCCGCACTCGCCTGCAGCATGATGACCTCTGCGGTGGCTTGGGATTTGAATTTGTAAATCATGATGCGCTCCGGTAGTGAGTACGTTAACTGGCCAATGTCTTTCAGACTAGCCCAAGTTGACCGGGCCATGCATGATAAAAGTCAATACACCCAAACAACACGTCAAATAAGACGCTAACGATGCCACGCGGGTTCGTCCGTACGGCCACACCACCGGCAATTCGCGCTCGGCCCGGACCCCGGACACCTGCTGGGCGCTCAGGGCCACGTCGCCATGCAACATCAGAAGACTGGCGGCCATGGCGGGATCAGTTCAGGTCGCGTTTGAAGCGGATCTCTTCGACCCGGGCATTACCCATGGGCACGGTCTTGATGCTGGTCATTTCACGCTTGAAGCCGGCCATGTCAAAAAAGCGCAGGGCGCGCTCGAAGCCCAGCGGGACCCAGGCACTGACCTTGGTGCAGCCTTCATAAATCAGGCCTTCACGGGCAGCATCCCACAGCGCCAGCCCTACGCCCTGGCCCCATTGCTCAGCCTCGACGTAAAGCGACCAGATCTCGCCCATGGTGTTGGGCGTCTTGGGGTCGCGTGAGCGGTCAAAACCAACAAAACCCACCACGGTTGACTTCTGCACCGCCACCAGCACCTGGGGTTCGCTGTACTCAATGGCCTCGCGCCAGTACACCAGGCTGTGCTCGGGGGTACCACCCACGGGCACGGCTTCGCCAGGAAAAACGGCCTTGAAGGCGGCCTGACTGGAGCGGGTGCGAATTTCGGCAATGGCTTTGGCGTCGCGCAGAATCGCGGGACGCACTTCGGTAGGCGTGATCAGGGACATAACAAGCGCCGGGGACCAGCCCGGCCATCAATCAACATAATCGGCTGATTGTCGCCGCAACACGTCGAAGCTTCAGTACGCGTAAACGCCCTGTCCGGTTTTACGCCCCAGGCGGCCGGCGGCCACCATTTCTTTCAGCAAGGGGCAGGCGCGGTATTTGCTGTCGCCAAACTCGCTCAAGAAAACATCCATCACCGCCAGGCACACGTCCAGCCCGACCATGTCGGCCAGCGCCAGCGGACCAATCGGCTGGTTGCAGCCCAGTTTCATGCCGGCGTCGATGTCTTCGGCCGTGGCCAGGCCCTCGGCCAGCACAAAAAAGGCCTCGTTGATCATCGGCACCAAAATGCGGTTGACCACAAAACCGGGCGCGTTCTTGACCGTGATCGGCGTTTTGCCCAAAGCCGTGGCCATGGCGTGCACAGCGGCGTGGGTGGCATCGCTGGTTTGCAGGCCGCGAATGATCTCGACCAGCGCCATCATCGGCACCGGGTTGAAGAAATGCATGCCGATGAATTTGTCGGCGCGGGTGGTCACCGCGGCCAGTTTGGTGATGGAGATTGACGAGGTGTTGGAGGCGATGATCACTTCCGGGGCCAGCAAGGCGTCGAGTTGCTTGACGATCCTGACCTTGAGCTCAAAATTTTCCGTGGCCGCTTCAATCACCAGTTGCGCGCCCTTGAGGTCGTCATAACTGGTGCTGCCCTGGATGCGTGCCATGGCTGCGGCTTTGACATCGGCGGTGATCTTTTCCTTCTTGAGCAAACGGTCCAGGCTGCCCGACACGGTGGCAATGCCCTTGGCCACTGCGGCTTCTGAAATATCGACCATGACCACGTTGATGCCCGACACGGCGCAAGCCTGTGCGATGCCGTTACCCATGGTGCCCGCGCCAATGATGCCAACTGTTGTGATGTTCATCTAAAAACTCCAAATTTTGAAACACCTGATCTTAACGAGTGAGATTTGCCACATTGAAACTGGCATAATTCTCTAATCAACTCCAAATAAGAAGCAAATATGGAATCATCAGGCAGATTTATACAGCCTCATGCAGGCAGCTTCTTCCTGTTTGGTCCGCGTGGCACAGGCAAGTCGACCTGGCTGCGTGCGCTGCGCGACACCGCAGTCTGGGTCGATTTGCTCGACCCGGATACTTTCCGCCGATTCCAGGCCAGGCCTGAGCGTTTGCTGGAGCGTATTGCTGCGCAACCTGAAGCCGTGAATGTGGTCATCGACGAAGTGCAGAAGGTACCGGCGCTGCTTGATGTGGTGCACTCGCTGGTGGAGGGCGAGCGGCCATTGCGGTTCATCCTGACCGGCTCCAGCGCCAGAAAGCTGCGCCGCGGTGCCGCCAATCTTTTGGCCGGACGCCTGACCGAATTGCACATGCACCCCTTCATGGCCGCAGAATTGGGCAGCGGCTTCGACCTTCAACGTTCGCTTGAGATTGGGCTGGTGCCTTTGGTCTGGAGTGCCATTGAGCCCGAAAACACGCTGCGCGCCTATGCCTCGCTCTACCTGCGTGAAGAAGTGCAGGCCGAAGCGTTGGTGCGGGATGTCGGCGCATTTGCCCGCTTTCTGGAGGCCATCAGCTTTTCGCATGGGTCTTTGCTCAACCTGGCCGAGGTGGCCAGAGAATGCCAGATCGGACGCAAGACGGTAGAGGGTTACTTGAGCATTCTGGAAGACTTGCTGCTGTCGTTTCGCATTCCGGTGTTCACCAAACGCGCCAAACGGCATTTGGTTGCGCATGACAAATTCTTCTTTTTTGATGCGGGTGTCTACCGCTCGATTCGGCCCAAGGGCCCTTTGGACAAGCCCGAAGAAATTGAAGGCATGGCGCTTGAAGGGCTGGTGGCACAGCACCTCAGGGCGTGGGCAAGCTACCACAGCGAGCCTGCCGAACTTTTTTATTGGCGAACAAAGTCAGGCAGTGAAGTTGACTTTGTGTTGTACGGCCCCGACGTGTTCGTGGCCATCGAGGTCAAGCGTGCCCGCCAGGTGCACTCCACCGACTTGCGGGCCTTGAAAGCTTTCAGCGAAGACTACCCTGAGGCCACGGTTTGCCTGCTGTACATGGGCAATGAAGTGCTCAAAATGGGGGGCGTCATGTGCCTGCCCTGTGATCGCTTTTTGAGAGGCCTTGACCCTCGGCACATACCGCTCGCCAATAGCCATTGATTGACGCGCTCAAGACGCGTGGCAAGCCCGGCCCAACGGATAATCCAGCCACCTCAACCCAGGAGACTTCTCCCATGAATCTCACCGAACAACTGCTGACCGCGCTCAAAAAGCACGGCGCGCGGCAAATTTTTGGCATCCCCGGCGACTTTGCCCTGCCCTATTTCCGCATCATCGAAGAGTCGCAAATTTTGCCGCTCTACACCCTGTCGCACGAACCCGGCGTGGGCTTTGCCGCCGACGCCTCGGCGCGCATCAATGGCAGCTTGGGCGTGGCGGCGGTCACCTATGGCGCGGGTGCCCTGAACATGATCAATTCGGTGGCCGCCGCCTTTGCCGAAAAGTCGCCGCTGGTGGTGCTGTCTGGCGGGCCGGGCAAAAACGAGTCACGCTCGGGCCTGCTGCTGCACCACCAGGCCAAGACACTCGACAGCCAGTTTCAGATTTTCAAGGAAATCACCTGCGACCAGACTCGACTGGACGACGCCGAACGCGCCCCGGCCGACATTGCCCGCGTGCTGGCCAGTTGCCTGCGCCACTCCGAGCCGGTGTACATCGAGATTCCGCGCGACATGGTGGCGGTGCCCTGCCTGGAAGTCGTGCCAGAGGCCGCGTTCACAGTGGACCCGGACGCGCTGGATGCCTGCGTCGACGAAATTCTGGAGCGCCTTGCCAGCGCCAAATCACCCGTGCTGATGGCCGGCGTGGAAGTGCGCCGCTATGGCCTGGAGGACAAGGTGGCCACCCTGTCACGCCGCCTGGGGCTGCCGGTGGTCACCAGTTTCATGGGCCGCGGCCTGCTGGCAGACCAGGACGCCCCTTTGGTGGGCACCTACATGGGTGTGGCGGGATTCCCTGAAGTGACACAACTGGTGGAAGGCTCCGACGGCCTGTTTCTGTTGGGTGAGATCATCTGCGACACCAACTTTGCCGTGTCGGAGACCAAGATCGACATGCGCAAGACCATCCAGGCGCTGAACGGTCAGGTCAACATCGGCTACCACACCTACGCCAAGCTGCCGCTGGCTGCGATAGTCAACCGCATGCTGGAACGCGTGCCCTGCACTGACAAGGCCTTCAGCGTGACGCCGCAAAGTTTTCCTACCGGCTTGGCCGAGGACGACCAAAGCATCACACCCACCGACATTGCCACGGCCGTGAACGACCTGATGGCCCGGCACGGCAAGATGCCGATGGCCTCCGACATGGGCGACTGCCTGTTCACCGCCATGGAAATCAGCCACACCGCGCTGGTGGCGCCCGGCTACTACGCCACCATGGGTTTCGGCGTGCCCGCAGGCTTGGGGCTGCAAGCCGCCACCGGCGAGCGCCCGCTGATTCTGGTGGGCGACGGCGCGTTCCAGATGACCGGCTGGGAACTGGGCAACTGCAAGCGTTATGGCTGGGACCCGATCGTGCTGGTGTTCAACAACGCCAGTTGGGAAATGCTGCGCACCTTCCAGCCCGAGTCACACTTCAACGACCTGGGCCACTGGGGTTTTGCCGAAATGGCCGCTGGCCTGGGCGGCGACGGCGTGCGCGTGGGCACCCGGGGCGAACTCAAACGCGCACTCGACAAGGCCATGGCCACACGCGGCAAGTTTCAGCTGATCGA
>CAZIGL010000026.1:0-4526 GCA_964538895.1 uncultured Rhodoferax sp. | reverse complement strand
TCGGCGGCGTAGTCGAAGTGGCTCTGGGTGTACATGCGCCGCGGGAAAGCCAGGCGCACCAACTCCATGCTGTGAAACGTTTCCGTACCATCAGCCAGGCGCTTGCCGAACATCACCGAGCCAATTTCCACCCCGCGAATGCCGCCTGCCAGGTACAGCGCGTTGCACAGCGCCCAGGCCGGGTAATGGGCCACGGGCATATTGGGCAGCACGGTGCGCGCGTCGATGTAGACCGCGTGGCCGCCGGTGGGTTTGACAAAACTCACACCGGCCGCCTCGAGGCGCTCGCCCAGGTATTCGGCGGTCCGCAGGCGGTAGCGCAGGTAGTCTTCCTGCATGCCCTCCTCCAGGCCCACGGCCAGCGCCTCCAAGTCGCGCCCGGCCAGGCCGCCGTAGGTGGGAAAGCCCTCGGTCATGATCAGCACGTTGCGCACCGCGTCCATCCATTCCTCGCTGCGCAGCACGATGAAGCCGCCAATGTTGACCATGCCGTCCTTTTTGGCGCTCATGGTGGCGCCGTCGGCATAAGAAAACATCTCTTGCACGATGGCTTTGATGGGTGTGTTCTCGTAGCCCGGTTCGCGCATCTTGATGAACATGGCGTTCTCGGAAAAACGGCAGACATCCATGATGAAGGGTTTGCCATGCGCTTTAAGCAGCTTGGCATAGGCGCGAATGTTGGCCATCGACACCGGTTGGCCGCCACCGGTGTTGTTGGTCACGGTGATCATGCCAAACGGAATCTGGTCGGCCTGATTCTTGAGCAGGGCCTCCACCCGCGCCAGGTCAATATTGCCCTTGAACGGATGCAGCGTGGCGGGCTGCAGGCCCTCGGGGATCACCAGATCCAGCGCTTGCACGCCCAGGTATTCGAGGTTGGCGCGGGTGGTGTCGAAGTGGCAGTTGTTGGGCACCACGTCACCCTTTTTGCACACCGCCGTGAACAGCACTTTTTCGGCGGCTCGGCCCTGGTGTGTGGGCACAAAAAACTGCATGCCGGTGATGTCCTGGATGACTTTTTCAAGCCGGTAAAAGCTGCGCGCACCGGCATAGCTCTCATCCCCTTCCATGATGGCGCCCCACTGTTTTGAGGACATGGCGCCGGTGCCGGAGTCGGTCAGCCAGTCGATCAGCACGTCTTCGGCGTGCAACTTGAACACGTTGAGCTTGGCGGCTTCCAGCAGCTGCTCGCGCTCTGCGCGCGTGGTCATGCGAATGGGCTCAATGCTTTTGATGCGAAACGGCTCGATCAGTGTTTTGGGCATGGTGTTTCCTTGCAGGATTTCTAAAGAAACTGAAGGTAGCACCACTCAAAGGGGCGTGGTGTCGGTTATTTCCAACACGGGCGATCTGCTTGAATAAATCTCAATTGAGATACATAATACAAACTCAACCCAAGAGGCACCAACATGACGACACGAACTTCAATGCTCCACATCCGGGTAGAGGACGACGTCAAAGAGCAAGCCACTCTGGCATTGACTGCCATGGGCCTGTCTGTATCGGATGCTGTGCGTTTGTTTCTGCGTCGCGTGGTAATCGACCAGGCATTTCCACTCGAACTCAAGGTGCCCAACGCAGAAACCCGTGCTGCGATGGAAGAATCGCGCGCCATGATGGCAATGCGCCGCGCCCGCTTTGCTTCGGCCGACGAACTGTTTGCTGATCTTGAAAAAAACAGCAGCCAGTAAACGCGCGGCGTTGCCGCGGGGCGCCGACTATGCCAAGGCTTTTCTGAAAGATTGGCAACGTCTGTCCCACTCTGGACGTTTTAACATGGTGCGACTCAAGGCGGCGATGATGCTGCTCATTGCCAATGACGCGCCCCTTGGACCTGAATGGCTGGATCACAGCCTGAAAGGGGAGTGGGCAGATCACCGTGAATGTCACATCGGGGGTGACTTCCTGCTGATCTACCAGCTTGATGCCAACTGGATTAACTTTGTCCGTTCAGGCACACATTCCGAGCTTTTCGGTAGTTGACGGCTTTCAAATCGAATCCGTCGGGCGGCAAACTGTGCTTCAACTTCGTCGTTGGACGAACTCGCGCATCTATTCCACCCGCGTGATCGACACCGGCTTGAAGCCCAGGTCGGCCACCTTGCCCTTGCGTGCCCGCGCTGCTCGGGCGTTGTTGAGGCTGCGGATTTCCAGCGTCTCCTCACGCGCCTTGCCACCGCGGCCGGTGCCCTCGATGCGCACACTGCGGGTGTAGGCGGCAGCGCCAGCCAGCGTGTCCTTGGCTTCAAGGTCCAGCAGCATCAGGCCGCGGCCGCCATTGGCCATCGCCTTGAGTTCACTGATCTCGAAGGTCAGAATACGCCCGCCGGTGGACGCACAGGCCACATGGGTGGCCGGTGCGACCCCCGTGGCGGCATTGGCCACCAGCGAGGGCCGGCACAGGGTCTCAAACTCGTTCACGGTGACAAAGGCCTTGCCGGCTTTTTGGCGCGAGACCATGTTGGCTACCGTGGCGGTAAAGCCGTAAGCGCCCGAACTGCTCAGCAACAGCGCGGCTTCCATCGGACCTGCAAAGTAAGACAGCAACTGGGTGCCGGCCTCGAGTTCGATCAAGCTGGTGATGGGCTGGCCGTCACCGCGGCCGCCTGGCAGCAGCGCCACAGCCACCGAATACACCCGGCCGTTGGAGCCAAAGGCCAGCAAGGTGTCGACGCTGCGGCACTCAAACGTGCCATAGAGCGCATCACCCGCCTTGAATGCGTACTCCGGTGCGGCGGAGCCACTGAGACGGTCGCGCGCCCAGCCTTTTTGGGTGCGCACCCAGCCCTTCTGGCTCACCACCACGGTCACGGGCTCGTCCACCACTTTCACTTCGAGCACCACTTTTTTCTCGGCCTGGATCAGGGTTCGGCGGGCATCGGCAAAGGTCTTGGCGTCGGCCTCGATTTCCTTCACCATCAGGCGGCGCAGCGTTGCCGGGCTGCCCAGAATTTCTTCCAGCTTGTGCTGTTCCTCACGCAGGCCAGCCAGTTCCTGCTCGATCCGAAAAGCCTCCAGTCGGGCCAACTGGCGCAGGCGGATTTCAAGAATGTCCTCGGCCTGGCGCTCTGACAAATTGAAGCGCGCGATCAGGGCCGCTTTGGGCTCGTCCGCCTGGCGAATGATCGCGATCACCTCGTCGATGTTGAGCAGCACCAGCGCCCTGCCCTCCAGGATGTGGATGCGGTCCATCACTTTGGCCAACCTGTGGCGGGTGCGCCGCTCGATGGTGGTCTGCCGGAAGGCAATCCACTCGGTGAACATCTGACGCAGCGACTTGAGCGTGGGCCGGCCATCGAGCCCGATCATGGTCAGGTTGATCGGGCTGGAAGTCTCCAGACTCGTGTGCGCCAGCAGGGTGTTGATGAGTTCCTGCTGGCCGATCTTGCTGGTCTTGGGCTCGCACACCAGGCGCACTGCGGCGTCCTTGCTGGACTCGTCGCGTACGCCATCGAGCACCGACAGCACGGTGGCCTTGAGCTGGTTTTGCTCCAGCGACAGGGCTTTTTTGCCGGCCTTGATCTTGGGGTTGGTCAGCTCTTCGATTTCTTCCAGCACACGCTGGGTGCTGACGCCGGGCGGCAGCTCAGTCACCACCAGTTGCCACTGGCCGCGCGCCAGTTCTTCGATCTTCCAGCGCGCCCGGCATTTCAAGGAACCGCGCCCCGTGCGATAGGCCTCGGCAATCTCGGCGGCGCTGCTGATGATCTGGCCGCCGCCGGGAAAGTCGGGGCCGGGCACCAGCGCAAACAGTTCGTCGTCCGGCAGGTTCGGCGTCTTGATCAGCGCCACGCAGGCGTCGGCCACCTCGCGCAGGTTGTGGCTCGGGATCTCGGTGGCCAGGCCCACGGCAATACCGCTGGCGCCGTTGAGCAGGGCAAACGGCAGGCGCGCCGGCAGTTGCTTGGGCTCTTCGGTGGAACCATCGTAGTTGGGTGAAAAATCGACCGTGCCTTCGTCGATTTCGTCGAGCAGCAGGCTGGTGATCTTCGCCAGCCGCGCCTCGGTGTAACGCATGGCGGCCGCGCCGTCGCCATCGCGGCTGCCAAAGTTGCCCTGGCCGTCGATCAGCGGGTAGCGTTGCGAAAAGTCCTGCGCCATACGTACCAGCGCGTCGTAGGCGGCACTGTCGCCATGCGGGTGGTACCGACCCAGCACATCGCCCACCACGCGCGCGCACTTGACCGGTTTGGCCCCAGTGTTGCCGTTGGCGCCGCCAAAGCCCAGGCCCATGCGGCTCATGGAGTACAAAATGCGCCGCTGCACCGGCTTCTGGCCGTCGCACACGTCTGGCAAGGCGCGCCCCTTGACCACGCTCAAGGCGTATTCGAGGTAGGCCTGCTGGGCGTAAGTGGCCAGGTTCAGCGCGTCGTCACCCTCGGGTTGGGAAGGGAGGGCAATCAAGAGTTGATCTGTCATAAAACTAGTTTCAAAAATTCAAAATTCAAGTAGCAACATCATTGCGCCAGGTAACCCGCGAGGCAGGCCCTGTGGGCGGCTTCCTCATACTGGGGTACCAGAAATCG
>CAZIGL010000025.1:0-54116 GCA_964538895.1 uncultured Rhodoferax sp. | reverse complement strand
GCCAGTCGGCCAGCGAGCAAGCGGCCGGGGTCGAAGAAACCAGTGCCAGCATTGAGCAAATGACAGCCAGCATTGCCCAAAATACCGAAAACGCCAAGATCACCGACGGCATGGCCAGCAAGGCGGCCAAAGACGCGGCTGATGGTGGCGAGGCAGTGAACGCCACGGTCGATGCCATGAAGCAAATCGCCAAGAAGATCAGCATCATTGACGACATTGCCGCGCAAACCAACCTGCTGGCCCTGAACGCTGCCATTGAGGCCGCCCGTGCCGGCGAGCACGGCAAGGGCTTTGCCGTGGTGGCCGCCGAGGTGCGCAAACTGGCCGAGCGCAGCCAGGTGGCCGCGCAAGAGATTGGCGAAGTGGCCAGCAGCAGCGTGGGCCTGGCCGAAAAAGCCGGCAAGTTGCTGGCCGAAATCGTGCCCAACATCCGCAAAACCTCAGATCTGGTGCAAGAGATCACGGCCGCCAGCACCGAGCAAAGCAGCGGTGTCGGCCAGATCAACTCGGCCGTGGGCCAGTTGAACCAAGCCACCCAGCAAAACGCCTCAAGCTCTGAAGAACTGGCCGCCACCGCCGAAGAAATGAGCGGCCAGGCCGAGCAGTTGCAGCAAACCATGTCTTACTTCAAGCTCGACAGCAACAGCGCACCGGGCGGTGCTGCGCACTACCAGGTGCGCAAGAGCACAGCCAGCAGCAGCAAGCCAGCCAAGGCAGGCGCAGGCAAGCCAACCGCTGCGCAGGGCCGCGCCGTGGCCTCGACCGAGTCCCTGGATGAATCCCACTTCACCAAATTTTGAAACTGACCAGGAGGCTCTGTCATGAACGCATTGGTAAAAGCCAACGGCAAGGCGCCACCAAATCAGGTGGTGGCGCAAACGGCTGTGGAAGAAAAACAGTACCTGACTTTCATGCTGGGCGGCGAGATGTTTTCGCTCAGTATTTTGTGCATCAAGGAGATCATCTGGTATGCCAACCTGACCGAGGTGCCGATGATGCCCGCGTGCATACGCGGCGTCATCAACCTGCGCGGTGCGGTGGTGCCGGTGATGGACTTGTCCAACCGCTTTGGCAAACCCAGCACGCCGGTCATCAAAAGCACCTGCATTGTGATTGTGGAAGTGCCGACCGCGGTGGAGGGCGAGCACCAGAACATGGGGGTGGTGGTGGACTCGGTGCAGGCGGTGCTGGAAATCCCCACCAGCGAGATCGAACCGGCGCCCAGCTTTGGCGCCAAGATCAGGCCAGACTTTATTGAAGGTATTGCCAAGGTGGCAGGCAAGTTTGTGATTTTGCTTAATGTGGCCCGTGTGTTGTCGATGGAAGAAATCGGCCAGCTCGGGCAAGTGGCTGCCATGGTTGAGGAAGTTTGAGAAGGTCTTAGTAGGTCTTAGTAGGTCTGAGGTGAGTCGCTCCAAGGGTCTGCGTGTGGCAGAACTTGGTATTTTTATAAATCAAAAGAGCGGACACAGCGGCCCGCCAGGAGACCATCATGTTCAAGAATTTATCCATCAAATGGAAGCTGGCCGCCTTGGTGGCCATCATGCTGCTGGCATTGGCAGCCGTTGGGCTGGCGGGCGATTCTGGCATTCGTGCCGTGAACCGCGCCATGGTTGAGGTGGGCGAGGTGCGCCTGCCGTCCATCGAGGGCCTGCTCAAGGCCAGCGAGGGGCAAACCGCGGTCCAATCCGCCACGCTGGCAGCTGCCATTTACGAGAACGACTTGAAAGCGCAGCAAGAGTTAACCGGCGTGTTGAACTTGCGTAAAAGGGCCTGGGCCAATATTGACGCCGGTTTCAAAATTTACGAGCCCTTGCCGCAAACCCTCGAAGAAGCCGTGCTGTGGAAGGCTTTTCAGGCCGACTGGGCTGACTGGAAGCGGCTTGACGACCAGTTGGAAAAGACCATTGCGATGCTGGCCGGCAATCAGGACGAAGAGACCCAAAAGCGCTTGTTTTCTAATTTTTTCAAGCAGTTTCTTGAGGCCCGCCCGCTGTTCGACAAGGCCGAGGCCAGCTTGAACAAGGTGGTGGAACTCAATGAAACCCTGGCCCATGACAGCGTCAAGGCCGGTCAACAGGCCACTGTCAGCGCCGAGCGCACCATGCTGATCATGGGGCTGGTGTCGGTAATTGTTTCTGTCGCCTTGGCGGGTTACATCACACTGGCCATCGTTGGCCCCCTGCACCAGGCGGTGCAGACCGCCAACCTGTTGGCGCAAGGCGACCTGACCGTCAGCATTGCGCAACCTTCCAAAGATGAAACCGGGCAGGTCTTGCTGGCCATGCGACACATGATTGAGCGGCTCAAGCAGGTGGTGGGTGACGTCAATGGCGGTGCGCAGGCGCTGGCCAGTGCCTCTGAACAGGTGAGCGCCACGGCCCAAAGCTTGAGCCAATCGTCCAGTGAGCAAGCGGCCGGGGTCGAAGAAACCAGTGCCAGCATTGAACAAATGACGGCCAGTATTGCCCAAAATACCGAAAACGCCAAGATCACCGACGGCATGGCCAGCAAGGCCGCCAAAGACGCAGTGGACGGCGGCGAGGCCGTGAGCGCCACGGTGGACGCCATGAAGCAAATCGCCAAGAAGATCAGCATCATTGACGACATTGCCGCGCAAACCAACCTGCTGGCCCTGAACGCTGCCATTGAGGCCGCCCGTGCCGGCGAGCACGGCAAGGGCTTTGCCGTGGTGGCCGCCGAGGTGCGCAAACTGGCCGAGCGCAGCCAGGTGGCCGCGCAAGAGATTGGCGAAGTGGCCAGCAGCAGCGTGGGCCTGGCCGAAAAAGCCGGCAAGCTGCTGGCCGAAATCGTGCCCAACATCCGCAAGACCAGTGATCTGGTGCAAGAGATCACGGCGGCCAGCACCGAGCAAAGCAGCGGTGTTGGCCAGATCAACTCGGCGGTGAGCCAGCTGAGCACCACCACCCAGCAAAACGCGTCAAGCTCTGAAGAGCTGGCCGCCACCGCCGAAGAAATGAGCAGCCAGGCTGAACAGTTGCAACACACCATGTCGTTCTTCAAGCTGGACCAAATGGGCCAGGGCGGTACGGGCAAACCGATCAGCAGGCTGGTACCGCATTCAACTTAAAACCTGCAGATAAATCATGTTAAACAATCTCAAAATAGGCACGCGGCTGGCGCTCCTTATCGCTTTTCTGGTGGCCATGATGCTTGGCATCGCCATGCTCGGGCTCAACGGCGTGAGCCGCCTGGTGGACCAAAGCCTGGCCACACACGCTGACAACATCGTGCCCAAGGGCCAGTTGGCCGAAGTTCGTGCGCATTTCGCCAGCATACGGTCACAAATCTTGCTGGCCTTGCAGCACGCGCCGGACAACTCATTTTTGTCCATGCACGACCACGGTGCGGAATTGCACAGCAACGCGATTGACAGAAGTTTGCAGGAAAGCGAGCGCATCTGGGCTGAGTTTTTAAAGCGCCAGGTGGATGATGCAGAAGAAGTCAGTTTGATCGACAAGCTGACAAGCGCCAGAGCGCGTTTGGTGAGTGAGGGCATCAATCCGGGCTTTAACGCTTTGAAGCAAGGCGATTTTCGGGCCACCAACGTGGTGTTGTTGACCAAAATCAATCCCTTGCAGCAAGGCTTTGAAAGCGCCTTGGGCGAACTGGCCAGCCACTTTGACGAGGAGTCAACCCACCGCAACCGCGAAGCCCAAGCCATTTACCAAACTGCAAGAAACTGGATTGTGGTGACGGTTGGCCTTGCGATTTTGCTGTCTTTGGTGTTGGGCTGGCTGATTGTGCACAACCTGCTTAGGCAACTCGGTGGTGAGCCGGACTATGCCCGCGCCATTGTGGCGCGCATTGCCAAGGGCGACCTCACGGTCAAGCTCGAAACCCAGCCCAAAGACCACTCCAGCCTGCTGTTTGCCATGAAGCAGATGGTGGAGCGCCTGACGCAGGTGGTCACCGACGTCAATGGCGGCGCGCAGGCGTTGGCCAGCGCCTCCAGAGAGGTCAGTGCCACCGCCCAGTCCTTGAGCCAGTCGTCCAGCGAGCAAGCGGCCGGGGTCGAAGAAACCAGTGCCAGCATTGAGCAGATGACGGCCAGCATTGCCCAAAATACCGAAAACGCCAAGATCACTGACGGCATGGCCAGCAAGGCTGCCAAAGACGCGGCTGATGGTGGCGAGGCAGTCAACGCCACGGTCGATGCCATGAAGCAAATCGCCAAGAAGATCAGCATCATTGACGACATTGCCGCGCAAACCAACCTGCTGGCCCTGAACGCTGCCATTGAGGCCGCCCGTGCCGGCGAGCACGGCAAAGGCTTTGCCGTGGTGGCCGCCGAAGTGCGCAAACTGGCCGAACGCAGCCAGGTGGCCGCGCAAGAGATTGGCGAGGTGGCCAGCAGCAGCGTGGGCCTGGCCGAAAAAGCTGGCAAGCTGCTGGCCGAAATCGTGCCCAACATCCGCAAGACCAGTGATCTGGTGCAAGAAATTGCAGCGGCCAGCACAGAACAAAGCAGCGGCGTGAGCCAGATCAACCTGGCGGTGAGTCATTTGAGCCAGACCACGCAACAAAACGCATCAGGCTCGGAAGAGCTGGCGGCCACTTCTGAAGAGATGAGCGGTCAGGCCGAGCAGTTGCAACAAACCATGACTTACTTCAAGCTGCAAGGCGCAAGGTAGGGCGGTATGGGCGCATCTGCATTCCATAACCGTTCGACCAGCAGCAAAACCGCCGCCAGGCCGTCGTCGTATTCAGACCCCGGTCTGGATGAATCACAGTTCACCCGTTTTTGAAGGAGCAGCGCATGAACGCCTTGGTTAAAACCGAAAAAAAGACCTCACCGGGCCATCTGGTGGGGCAAAACGCTGTGGAGGCCAAGCAGTACCTGACCTTTAATTTGGGCGGCGAGATGTTCTCTTTGGGCATTTTGTGCATCAAGGAGATCATCTGGTACGCCAACCTGACCGAGGTGCCGATGATGCCCGCGTGCATTCGCGGTGTCATCAACCTGCGTGGCGCAGTGGTGCCGGTGCTGGACTTGTCCAACCGCTTTGGCAAACCCAGCACGCCGGTGGTCAAGAGCACCTGCATCGTGATTGTGGAAGTGCCCACCACGTTGGAGGGCACGAATCAGAACATGGGCATTGTGGTGGACTCGGTGCAAGCGGTGCTGGAAATCCCGGCCACCGAGATCGAACCCGCGCCCAGCTTTGGCGCCAGGATTCGCAGCGAATTCATTGAAGGCATTGCCAAGGTGGATGGCAAGTTTGTTATTTTGCTCAACGTGGCCAATGTGCTGTCGATGGAAGAAATTGGCCAGCTGGGTCAGGTGGCCGCTTTGGCTGAGTAATAAAGGAAAAACTATGTCTCTTTTCAAGTCCATTATTGGCAAGCTGTTGTTGTTGGTGACTGTGCCGCTGGTAGCGCTGCTGGTGGCGGCCGGCCTGGGTGCGTCCGCCGAGTGGACCAGGTACCAGGGCTCCCATGAGACCGAACAACTCATGCCCGTTGCCGTGGCGCTGAGCGATGTGGTGCACAACCTGCAAATTGAGCGTGGCAGCAGCACCGGCTTCAGTCAATCCGGAGGCCAGAAATTTGCCGACGTGGTGCCCAAGCGCCGCGAGATCACCGACCAGAGTCTGGCGGTGCTCAAAGCGTCATCGGTGGACCAGCCTGAGCTGGTCAGGAGCGTCCTGGCGCGCATGGACGAGCTGCCGGCGGCCCGCGCCCTGATTTCTGATTTGAAAAAAACCGGGCCACAAACCGCCCTGTATTACACCGAGACCATTGATGTGCTGATGGCGGCATTGGCCAACATCAGCGCCCAGGCGGTTGACCCGGCTGTGTCGCGCAAGATGACTGCTTTTTTTGCGCTGATCAAGGGCAAGGAGTGGGCGGGCCAGGAGCGCGCCTTTTTAACCGGTGTGCTGGTGGCCGACACCATCAGCATTCCACAATTTCAGGCCTTTATGGCGCGCCTGTACAAGCAGGAAACCAATTTTGACGTGTTTCTGACCTATGCCAGCACGGCCGAAGCCGAAACGTTTGCGGCCATCAGGCAACAGGCGTCGTCCAGAGAAGTGGCGCGGATTCGGCAGGTGGTGCTTGAAAAAAACCTGGCTGGCCAGTTTGGCATTTCTGGCGAGGCCTGGTTTGCCCAGTCAACCGAGCGCATTGACGCCGTGCGGGCGCTGGAGCAGGCCTTGTCTGGCGACATTTTGCGCATCTCCAAAGGCACCGCCGCCACTGCTTTTGAGGCGTTTGTCTGGTACCTGGTGGCCACGCTGGTCTGCTCGTTGCTGACCCTGTTGCTGTCGTTTTTGATCATTCGCAACGTGCTGCGCGAGTTGGGCGGCGAACCAGCTTACGCCAAGGAAATTGCCCAGCAAGTGGCTGATGGCCATTTGAACTTGCAAATTGACATCAAGCCCCGGGACGAGTCGAGCTTGCTGTTTGCCATGAAGTCGATGGTGGCCAGGTTGTCGCATGTGGTGAACGATGTCAATGGGGGCGCCCAGGCGCTGGCCAGTGCTGCCGAGCAGATCAGTGCCACGGCGCAAAGCCTGAGCCAGACCGCCAGCGAGCAGGCGGCCGGGGTCGAGGAAACCAGCGCCAGCATTGAGCAGATGACGGCCAGCATTGCACAAAACACCGACAACGCCAAGATCACCGATGGCATGGCCAGCAAGGCCGCCAACGATGCCGTTGAAGGGGGTGCGGCCGTGAGCGCCACGGTGGACGCCATGAAGCAAATTGCCAAAAAGATCAGCATCATTGACGACATTGCCGCGCAAACCAACCTGCTGGCCCTGAACGCCGCCATTGAGGCGGCGCGCGCCGGTGTGCATGGCAAGGGCTTTGCGGTGGTGGCGGCCGAGGTGCGCAAGCTGGCCGAGCGCAGCCAGGTGGCAGCCCAGGAGATTGGCGAAGTGGCGGGCAGCAGCGTGGCGCTGGCCGAGAAAGCCGGCAATTTGCTGGCCGAAATTGTGCCCAACATCCGCAAGACCAGTGACCTGGTGCAGGAGATCACGGCAGCCTCCACAGAGCAGTCCAGCGGGGTCAGTGAGATCAACACGGTGGTGGGCCAGTTGAGCCGGGCCACCCAGCAAAACGCAGCCGCCTCCGAAGAGCTGGCCGCCACGTCTGAAGAGATGAGCGGGCAGGCCGAGCAGTTGCAACAAACCATGTCGTTTTTTAAACTTTAGTCACAGACCGCATGAAACCGATATCAGATACCGAGTTTGCGCAGTTCCAGCGCTTCATTTTTGAGGCCGCCGGCATCACCATGGCTGACGCCAAAAAGGCTTTGGTGACCGGGCGCCTGAGCAAGCGCTTGGCGCACCACGGGCTGGACAGCTTTGGGGCTTATTTTCAATTGCTGGCATCGGGCAAACAGCCCCAGGAAGTGCAGATGGCGGTGGACTTGCTGACCACCAACGAGACTTATTTCTTCAGGGAAATGAAGCATTTTGAATTTTTGCGCGCGCAGGCCCTGGCCGCGCGCAGCCGGCCCCAGTCGTTTCGGGTCTGGAGTGCCGCCAGTTCCAGCGGCGAGGAGGCCTACAGCATGGCCATGGTGCTGGCCGACTGCATGCAGACCACGCCCTGGGAAATTCTGGGCACCGACATCAGCACCCGGGTGATTGAGGGCGCGCAGCGCGCGCTCTACACCATGGAGCGCGGGCGGCATATTCCCCCAGACTATTTGCGCCGCTTTTGCCGCAAGGGCACCGGCCAGTTTGACGGCCATTTGCTGATTGACCGGAGTTTGCGCAGCAAGGTGAGTTTTCGTGCGGTCAACCTCAACGATGCGCTGCCAGAACAGGGACAATTTGACGTTGTTTTTTTACGCAATGTCATGATTTACTTCAACAACGAGACCAAACGCCAGGTGGTGGCCCGGGTGATTTCAACCATCAAGCCCGGTGGCTATTTTTGCGTGGGGCATTCCGAGAGTCTCAACGACATCACCAACGCCGTACAGATGGTGGCCCCCGCCATCTACCGCAAAGGAGCTTGATTTGGCGCGGCTCAAGGATTTGATGGATATTTTTTTACAGCCTGGGGAGCTGTTTGTGGCAGATGCAAGTTTTCAGATCCGGACCATTCTGGGCTCTTGTGTGTCGATCACGCTGTGGCATGCGCAGGCGCGCGTGGGCGGCATGTCGCACTTTTTGCTGCCCATGCGGGGTTCGGTGGTGCCCGCCAACCTGCTTGATGGCCGCTATGGCGACGAGGCCTTGCAGCTCATGATCAAAGACCTGAAGGGCGCAGGGGTGTCGCACAAGCAGTGTCAGGCCAAAATTTTTGGTGGCGGCAACATGTTTCCGGGTAGCGCAAGTGCCGCCGGTATCAAGGTCGGGCAGCGCAATGGCGAAGCGGCGCGCGCCATGTTGCAAAGCCACGGCATCGAGGTGATGTCAGAGAGCCTTTACGGGGTTGGGCATCGCCAAATCATTTTCAACGTGAGCAATGGTGATGTCTGGTCGCGCCAGGTCAAGCCATCAACGCTCGAGGTAGCCGCCGAGCAAGCTGCTCAGGGCAACACATCCAAATAAGGAAAGCCAACATGGCACGTATCAAGGTAATGGTGGTGGACGACTCTGCCGTGGTGCGGCAGGTGGTGACCGGCCTGTTGTCCGAGGACCCCGAGATCGAGGTGGTGGCGGCCGTGGCCGACCCCATTTTGGCCATGGCCCGCATGAAAGTGGCGTGGCCCGATGTGATCGTGCTCGACGTCGAGATGCCGCGCATGGATGGCATCACCTTCCTGAAAAAAATCATGGCCGAGCGGCCCACGCCCGTGGTGATTTGCTCGACGCTGGCAGAAGCGGGGGCCAAGACCTCGATGGAGGCGCTGGCCTCGGGCGCGGTGGCCATCATCACCAAGCCCAAGATTGGTCTCAAACAGTTCTTGCAGGATGGCTCGGACGACATGATCTCGGCGGTCAAGGCGGCGGCCCGTGCCAACGTCAAGCTGCTGCACGCGGCGGCGCACAAAAACACGGCTGACGTCATCATGCCGGCTGCCGAAGTGCACTCGGCCATGATCCACACCACCGACCGGGTGGTGGCGCTGGGCACTTCCACCGGCGGCACCCAGGCGCTGGAGCTGGTGCTGACCAGTTTGCCGCGTGTGACGCCGGGCATTGTCATCGTGCAGCACATGCCCGAAAAATTTACCGCCGCCTTTGCCGAACGCCTCAACAGCCTGTGCCAGATCGAGGTCAAGGAGGCGCAAAACAACGACCGCGTGGTCAACAGCCGGGCCCTGATTGCGCCCGGCGGCAAGCACATGCTGCTGCGCCGCACCGGGGCGCAGTATTACGTGGAGGTGCTCGACGGCCCGCTGGTGAACCGGCACCGGCCCTCGGTGGATGTGCTGTTTCGCTCCGTGGCCAAGTGCGCCGGCGCCAACGCGCTGGGCGTCATCATGACCGGCATGGGCGACGACGGTGCCGCCGGCCTGCTGGAAATGCGCAAGGCCGGTGCCCACACCGTGGCTCAGGACGAAGCCAGTTGTGTGGTCTACGGCATGCCCAAGGAGGCAGTCAAGCGCGGCGGGGTGGAGAAGTCTGTGCCCCTGAACGCCATTGGCCGCGAGATCATGCAACAGCTCTCGGGCGTCATGGTGCGCTGAGGTCCCGGCCCACTTTGGGCATCCACTTGGCGAGCAGCGCCTTCACGCCCTCAAACGACACCGGCTTGAGCAAGACATCGTCCATGCCCACGGCCAGGCAATTTCGCCATTCGGCGGGGTCGGTGTAGGCCGTCACGGCAACAATGGTGCGCCGTGGCTGGCCGTGTTTCCTTTCTACTTCGCGTATTTGTTCGGTGGCACCAAAACCGTCAAAGCGGGGCATGTGCAGGTCCATAAAAATCAGTTGCGCTGGCTCGCCACCGAGCACGGCCTCAAAGCCCTGTTGCCCGTTTTGGGTCAGGACGGCATGGTAACCAAGCCGTTCCAGAATGAACTGGAGCAAGCGCTGGTGCTCTTTGTTGTCTTCGACCAGCAGCACGCGGGTTGAATCGGGTGTGGCTTGGGGCTCAAGGGGGGATGCTGTTGGGTTATTCATGGTGTTCTAAGCGGCTAGCCAGATCGGTGCCGGTTGCCATTCTGCCACCCATTGGGGTAACTGATGGGCCGGCATGGGGTGGGCAATGGCATAGCCTTGCGCCAGTTCGCAGCCCATTTGCCGCAGCAGGGTGCCGTGGGCCACGGTCTCCACGCCTTCGGCGATGACGTTGCGCCTGAAGGCCGATGCCAAACCGATGACGCCGACCAGGATGGCCAGGTCGTCGGGGTCTTCGAGCATGTCGCGGACAAAGCTTTTGTCGATCTTGAGCTGGCTGACCCGCAGGCGTTTGAGGTAGGTCAGTGACGAATAGCCGGTGCCGAAGTCGTCCAGCGCACAGTGGATGTCGAGCTGGTGGCAGTCTTCGATGATTCTGGAAACCTGGCCCACATCCTCCAGCGCGCTGGTTTCCAGTATTTCCAGCTCCAGACAAGACGGGTCCACCGTGGGGTGCAACATCAGCATGGATTGCAGCCGGGCCACAAAGTCAGGCTGCTGCAATTGCCGCGCGCTGATGTTGACGCTCACGGGCATGAGCAGGCCAGCCTCTTGCCAGGTTTGGATCTGCTTCAGCGCGGTGTCAAGCACCCATTCGCCAACGGTCACGGACATCAGGTGGTTTTCAATGACCGGCAAGAACAAATCCGGCAGCAGCAAACCGCGCTCCGGGTGTTGCCACCGGATCAGCGCCTCGACGCCAATGACTTCGCCCGTGCGCATGTTGACCTTGGGTTGGTAGTGCAGCACAAACTCGCGCTCCACCAGTGCCTGGCGAATGCGCTCCAGGCTTTCGTAGCGCACCCGCAAACTGCGGTCTTCCACGGCGTCGAATACGTTGTAGCGGCCTTTGCCCGCCAGCTTGGCCTGGTACATGGCCTGGTCGGCCTGGCGCAGCAGCTGATCGGCCTCCACGTCGTGCGCCTGCGGATAAAAGGTGATGCCGATGCTGGCAGAGACCTGCAAGACACGCTCGCCCATTTGCACCGGCCGTGACGCTGCGGCGAGCAACCGGTTGATCATGGGTTCGGTGGCCTCAATGTCGGGCAGATCCAGCAGCACCGCCACAAATTCGTCGCCGCCCAGGCGTGCCAGCGTGTCGCCTTCGCGCATGGTTTGTGTCATGGCGGCGGCGGTGGCAATCAGCAGCTGGTCGCCGGCTTCATGGCCGTAGCTGTCGTTGATCATCTTGAAGCCGTCAAGGTCGAGAAAGGCCACGGCGATTCTTTGCCCGCGGCGCTGGCATTGCGCCATGGCTTGCGCCAGCCGGTCTGCCAGCAAGACCCGGTTGGGCAGGTTGGTGAGGGTGTCGAAATGGGCGATGTGTTCGAGTTGATTCTGATGTTTCTTGACTGCGGTCACGTCAGAAAACAAGGCAACATACTGCAGGGTGGTGCCGTGCTGGTCCCGGATGGTGCTGACGGTCTGCATGACCGCATACGGGTCACCGTTTTTGCGCCGGTTCCAGATTTCACCGGTCCAGTGCCCCTGCTCGGCCAGGCTGTGCCACATCGTCTCGAAGAACGCCTTGTCTTGCAGGCCCGAGTTCAGGATGCGCGGGTTCTTGCCCAGCACTTCGTCACGCTCAAAGCCGGTGATGCGCGTGAACGCCTCGTTGACGTTGACGATGTCGCCATCAGCCGCCGTGATCAGGATGCCCTCGCGCGCATTGGTGAAGACCTTGGCCGCAAGCTGGATTTCTGCATCGGCCAGCTTGCGGTCGGTGATGTCGCGGGCGATGTACAAAATGCAGGGCACGCCGTCGAGGGTCAGTGCATTGGCAGAGATCAGCGCCGTCAGGAAGCGACCGTTTTTGGTGACGAGATCGGCCTCCAGCTCTTTGCAATAACCGTCTTGTTGCAGCGCTTTCATCAGCTTTTTCTGGTCAGCGCTGTGGCGCCAGATGTTGATGTCCCGCGAGGTCTTGCCGATCACTTCGTCGAGTTGCCAGCCGAGCAGGTCTGTAAAGCCATCGTTGACATCGAGGAAATGGCCGTCCGCCGTGCGGTTGATGCTGACACCGTCGGGGCTGGTCTGAAACACGGTGCGGTAACGCGCCTCGCTTTGGCGCAGGGCCGCCTCGGCCAGTTTGACCTCGGTGATGTCCTGAATCGTGCCGTGCAATTGGTGTGGCGCGCCATTGGCGTCGGAGTCGAGTTTGCCGAGGCCGCGAACCCACTTTTCGATGCCGTCGGCATAGCGAACAATCCGGTACTCCTTGTTGAAGCTTTGGCCTGCTGCGAGCACGTCGCTCGCCAGGTGGTCAAGCAACATGGCCCGATCGTCCCGGTGGATCAGTTCCTCCCAGCCCGCAACGGTTCGGTCGTAGGTTTTGTCGATGCCAAACAGGCTGTCGAGGGCGGCGGAGCTTTCCCAGCGCCCGCTGGGCACATGCAGCGTGTAGCTGCCCAGGCCGGCAATGAACTGTGCTTCCCTGAGTGACTTCTGGCTTTCTTGCATGGCCTTGTCGGCCCGGCGCTGGTCCAGAAGACGCCAGAGCGCATCGGCAATCAACCGGGTGGTTTCCAGA
This sequence comes from uncultured Rhodoferax sp., assembly GCA_964538895.1. Taxonomy (GTDB): domain Bacteria; phylum Pseudomonadota; class Gammaproteobacteria; order Burkholderiales; family Burkholderiaceae_C; genus Rhodoferax. The sequence goes on along the minus strand of CAZIGL010000025.1, from coordinate 41,537 downwards.
TCCAGCTCGGTGTAGGGCGGCCCCTTATTGGCCAAAACCACCACCAGGCGCACCAGTCCGCCCTGGATCACTGGCACGCTGATGAAGCGGATCAGCCGGGCCTGGCCCTCGGGCTGGCCGTGCGTGCTGGCTGCGCGGGCGTAGTCGTTGGCCCGCACCGGCGCCCGCTGGCGCAGCGCGTCGGTCAAGATGCGAGCCTGCTCGGTGGCGAGGTTCGCCTGAGCTGTTTGGCCACGCTGTGCCAGCGTGTTGCCAGACACGGTCAGCGGTTCGCTGGTGTGCAGTTCATTCTGAACAAAGTGGGCCCAGGCAAGCGGGCTGTCGGTCAGTTGCTCCAGGTTGGCCAGCGCGTGCTGCAGAAAACTTTGCTCGTCCTGGTTTTCGGCAATTTCAGGCAACTGCAGCAGCGCCGCAGCGCGCCCGGCCAGGTGCTGCAGCCTGGATTCGTTTTGCTTGCGCTCGCTGATGTCGCGGTGAAACGACTGGATCACCACCTGGCCGTCAACCTGGGTCAGGCTGGCGGAAACTTCGAGTGGGAAAACATGGCCGTCCTTGTGCACGTGTTCCACCTCGAAGGTCTTGTCTACGCCGTTCAGGAGTTGCTGCATGCTTTTGGCTGGGGCCTGTGCAGGATCGGGCGTGTTGAAATCCTTGAGGTTCAGGCGCAGCATTTCTTCGACCGTGTAGCCATGCATGTCGGCGAACGACTGGTTGACCGCAACCAGTGTGCCATCAGGCGAAAACACCATGATGCCGTCAATGGCACGGTCAAATAAAACCCGGTAGCGCTCCTCGCGCGCCTTGAGCGCATCCTCGCGTTGCTGCAATGAGGTTTGCAGGTGATTGAAACCGGTGACGAGCTCGCCGATTTCATCGGTGCGTGAGGCCGGCAGCGGCTGCAGGGGCTGGTTGCCACTGGCAAACTGGGTGAGCTTGCTGGCAATTTCCTGCAATGGGGCAAGCTGGCGCCGCAGCAGCCACCAGGTGAGGCCGCCGGCCAACAGGCTCAGCAGCAGGGCGGCGGTGAGCATGCGGCGCTGCATGGCCTGCACCGGCGCAAAAACCTCGGTGCTGGGCATGATGGCGGCCACATACCAACCGGCTACCGGCACAGTCTTGACTGATACCAGCACTTCGATGCCCAGCGGATTGACAAAGATGTCGGAGCCCTGGAAACCGTCAAGGAAACGGTCCAGCGTTGGGCTGACGCCGGGCTCGGGCAGTATCTCCATGGTTCGGGCTTTGTCTGTGGCGGTCACGATCAGCCGGTATTGGGGCGCCACCAGCAGGTAGCCACCGGTCTGGCCGAAGCTGTTGGCCAGCAGGTCGTCAAGAAAATTGGTGGCGCCCAGGTTGATGATGCCAACCATCGCGCCAACGACCACGCCATCAGCGTCGCGAATGGGTACCGCCATGCCAATGACCGGCACTTGCAGCGCCCGACCCACGACGGGTTTGCCGATGGCTGCCTCGCCGCGCGTGATGGCGGCGCTGATGTAGTCGCGGTCAAGGTATTTCACACCCAGCCTGTTGGCGGTCAGCGGCACCGACGCCAGCGCACCGCCATCCAGGCCCGTGATGAAGGCGCCACCGTTGAACAGCGACTGAAAAATGGGGCGCACCTCCAGAGATTTTTGCAGCTCGGCGGGGCCCATTGGCATCAGCGGGCCGGTGGTAGCGGCCACCTTGTGCAATGCCGCCAGGCGGTTGGCAAACTCGCCGTTGATGGTTTTTGCCACCAGCGATACGGAGGAGAATTGCTGGGCGCTCAACAGTCGCTGCGTGTCATGCTGCAGCATCTGGCTGATGTACAAGGCCAACGACCAGATGCTGACCATGAAAATGACAAGCGTGAACAGCGTGACTCGGGTTTTGAGTGAATTTTTCTGTAATCGACGAATCAGCATTACAAACTCTGTTGTGGCTGCGCAAGCAGGCCTTGGCATGAAGGCTGCCAGGAAAATGACCAGCTTGTTGATCGCAACGGAAGCGGTATGGTAAAGCCTTGGGTGCCAGGGCTAGACTTCAAAAGAAGCCAATTTAGCGTCTATCTAAGCCAATCAATCCGGCAACGCGGCACGACAATCTGCCCAAACAAGCCAATGTGGCCCGGGCAGGAGCAGGCCATCCTCAATATTTGATCGATGAACCCATGAACGAAACGATGCGCGATATCGACGAGCGGACCAATCTGACGGCCAACAGCATGTTCGAGATGCTGTTGTTTTGTCTGGGCGAGGCACCGGGCACGAACCGGCACGAGCTGTTTGGCATCAACGTGTTCAAGGTGCGCGAAATACTGGTCATGCCCGAGATCACCGCCATGGCCAATGCCTCGCCCAACGTGATGGGGGTGGCCAATATCCGCGGGCAAATGATCACGGTGCTGAACTTGCCCCGCATCATGGGCTGCTCGCTCGACAAGCCGCCGGGCCTGCTGCTGGTGACCGAATTCTCCCGCACCACTCAGGGCTTTGCTGTCGAAGATGTGAGCGAAATCGTGCGCCTGGAATGGAAACAGCTGTTGTCTGCCGAGGGCACCGGTGGCAGCCTGGTGACCAGCATTGCCAAGCTGGATGGCGATGGCTCGGACACCCGCCTGGCGCAGGTGCTCGACGTCGAACAGATTCTGCGTGATGTCTTTCCCCGGGAAGAGCGCCCGGTGGTTGCCGTTGATGCCAGCGCACGGGTCGAGTTGCCGCCCGGCACGGTCATTTTGGCGGCAGATGACTCGGCCGTTGCGCGGCTGATGATCGAAGAGGGTCTGAAAAGCATGGATGTAAATTACATCATGACCAAAACCGGTCAGGAAGCCTGGGATCGCCTGCAAAGCCTGGCCGGGCAGGCGGCCGTGGAGGGTAAAACGATTCTCGACAAGGTCGCCCTGGTCCTGACCGACCTTGAAATGCCCGAGATGGACGGCTTTACCCTGGCGCGCAACATCAAGCAGGACCCGCGTTTCAGGCGTTTGCCGGTGATCATTCATTCGTCCCTGACCGGCACCACCAACGAAGAACATGTGAAGCGGGTGGGGGCTGATGCCTATGTGGCCAAGTTTGAAGCAAGCGAGTTGGCTGCGGCGATTCATAAAGTGCTGACGTCCCACACCTAAACCCATTTGATGGAAATCGACCCGCAGCCCCTGTTGCCCAAACCCCTGATTCTGGCCGTAGACGACAGCCCCGACTGCCTGCTTTTGATCCAGGGCGTTCTTGAATGCAGCTACCAGGTGCGCTTGGTCGACAACGGCCAGCAGGCGTTGCAAGCCGCTGTCACCGAGCCTCGCCCGCCCCTGGCCATGGCCTCGCTGGCCGCAACGCGCGATGCTGAAACCGGCAAGCACCTGCGGCGCATTCGGCGCGCCTCATGGCTCTGGCCGACGTGTTCCTGGAACTCCAGGACCGCTTCAGTGCCATTGCCATTGCCATTGCCATTGCCATTGCCTTTTCTGAAAGCAACGCAGACATCCAGCGCAAGGCAGACTACATAGGCATTGCGCTGAATTGACGCGGGTTCCCGTGATGGCTTGGGCGCCCGCCGAGTCTGGCCTCAGGCCGGCACGCTTTGCGCTTCGTCTTCGGCCAGCGCCAGCGCACTGGGGGCCTTGAACCTGGCCAGCTTGTCGCGAAAGGCGGTTGGCATCGGGACCACTTTGCGCGCTGCGTAATCCAGAAAGACGATGCCGGTCTTGCCACGGGCCACCTCGCGCTGGGTGAAGCGCTCGTTCATTGCCCAGACCAGGTCAAAACCCTTGCGACCCAGGTCGGCTGCGCCCATGCGCACGACCATCACCTCGCCATGAAACGCCTCCGAGCGGTATTGCAGCGCCGCGTCGGCCACCAGAATGCCGACGCCTTCAATGTCGAGTTCGGTGTAGCCAAGAGACTTGAAGAATCTGACGCGCGCCTCGGACACCAGGGTCAGCAGCAGTGCGTTGTCCAGATGGCCACCGTAATTCATGTGGCTCTGGTACAGCGTGATGTCGGTCGAAAAGGCAAAGTGACTGGGGAGACGGATCTGGATGCGAGCCATGGAAGGGGAGCTTTGTATGTGAATCAAGTCCGGATTTGACCACTTTGGCCTGTTGTTTTGCTGACTGACAGCCAGATTGCACTTAAATGGCTGGCAAAAATGCGTTGATCTGGCGGCATTGTGGGTGCCTTGGTCAGGATGTAGACGGTTATGTGCTCTATAGTCCAAGCTTGTTGGCTGAGCCGATCACCAAGAGGTGGCGCCTGTCACGTGTTTGCGCACCAGAATTCGCCCAGGCGTAAAGTCTGCTTGTTTTGTGCGCAGCCAATCCCGAGGATGATCATTTTTTTAACCAAGGAGTTTATTGATGAGTAAAGAAGTTGTTGTTTTAAGTGCAGTTCGTTCCGCCATTGGCGCATTTGGCGGTTCGCTCGCCAACATGGAGCCCTCTGAACTGGCCGGTATCGTGATGAAGGAAGCCGTGGCCCGCTCTGGTGTTGACCCCATGCTGATCGGCAACGCCGTGGTTGGCAACTGCATTCCCACCGATTCGCGTTACGCCTATCTGTCGCGTGTGGCGTCCATTCAGGCCGGTTTGCCCATGGATTCAGTGGCCATGCAGGTGAGTCGTTTGTGTTCGTCGGGCCTGCAGGGCATCGTGACGGCAGCGCAAAACATCATGCTCGGTGATTTTGACTACGGCATTGGTGGCGGTGTTGAAGTCATGTCACGCGGCAGCTACATGATGCCCGCGCTGCGCTCTGGTGCCCGCATGGGCGACACCAAGGCCATCGACATGATGGTGGCGGTGCTGACCGACCCGTTTGGTGTTGGCCACATGGGCATCACGGCTGAAAACCTGGCGACCAAGTGGAACATCAGCCGCGAAGACCAAGACGCCTTTGCCTGCGAATCGCAGCGCCGTGCCGCCGTGGCCATTGCCGAGGGCCGCTTCAAGTCGCAAATCGTCCCGATCGTGCAGCAAACCCGCAAGGGCGATGTCGTGTTTGACACCGACGAGCACGGCAAGGCCAACACCACCATGGAATCGCTGGCCAAGATGAAACCGGCCTTCAAGAAGGATGGCACCGTCACCGCGGGCAACGCTTCGGGCATCAACGATGGCGCCGCGTTCTTCGTGCTGGCCGCCGCCGATGTGGCCGCCAAAGCGGGCCAAAAGCCCATCGCCCGCATCGTGTCCTACGCCATTGCCGGCGTGCCCAACGAGATCATGGGTGAAGGCCCGATCCCGGCCACCAAACTGGCGCTCAAAAAAGCCGGCCTGACACTCGATCAAATGGATGTCATTGAAGCCAACGAAGCCTTTGCCGCGCAAGCCATTGCCGTCAACAAGGGCCTGGGTCTTGACCCGGCCAAGACCAACCCCAACGGCGGCGCCATCGCCCTGGGTCACCCGGTCGGTTGCTCGGGTGCTTTCATTGCCACCAAGGCGGTCTACGAGTTGCAGCGCACCGGCGGCAAATACGCGCTGGCCACCATGTGCATTGGCGGCGGCCAGGGCATTGCCGTGATTTTCGAGCGCATCTGATGCCTTAGCCGCACCGCCAACTCGCGTTGACGGTGCCCTGGTGCACTGTGCCCATCAGGTTACCGCCATGGTGACTTGGTGGGCATTTTCAATGGATCAGCATGTTGCCACCCAGCCCGTTTGAACGTTTCCAGCGCGAGGCCCTGCGCATTGCGCTGAGCCATTACGTGACCAATGGTTTGGCGGCAGCGCTGGGTTTGCTGCTGATCACGGTCTGCATTCATCTGCTGCTGGGCGAGTTTGCCGCGGCCGCGGCCTCGGTGGGCGTGCTGGTGTGTATTCCGCCGGACCAACCTGCGCCCAAACGAGGCAAGTTCTGGCAGCTGTTGCCGGCCTTCCTGATTGGTTTGCCGCTGTTTTGGGCGGTGCAGGTGCTGCACACCGCGCCCATTCTGCTGGGTCTGTTGCTGGTGCCGGCCAGCTTTCTGGCTTTTCTGGCCGGGGGCTGGGGCAAGCGCGGGCTGCCGATCTCAATCTCTGTGATGTTTGCCCTGGTGTTCTCGATGGCGGTGCCCGACCACGCCAACAATGTCACCAGCCTCACCACCAGCCTCTATTTTTCGCTGGGATCGGCGGCCTACCTGGTGTGGGCAACGCTGGCCAACGCGGCGCTGAACGCGCGTTACCGGGTGCAAATGCTGGCCGATACCCTGGTGTCCCTGGCCACGCTGATGCGCTCGCAGGCGCAGCAATTCAGCCCAAGCACGGTGGCCGACACCGGCCAGCGGGCGCCGCTGGTGGGCGCGCTGCTGCACCAGCAGGCGGCATTGGCCGACCAGTTGCAGGCCGCGCGCGACCTGTTGCTGGAGTCGCCCAGCACCACACGGCGCCAACAATTGGCCAACATGCTGACCTTGGTGCTCGACATGCGCGACCACCTGCTGGTCTGCAACCTTGATCTTGACACCCTCAAAAGCCATCCCGGCCATGAGCCCGTGCTGGCCACCCTGCGTGATATTTTGGTGGCGCTGGCTGCTGACATGGACGCCCTGGCCGATGCCCTGCTGTTGGGCCGCACGCCGTTGCTGTTTGCCAGCCACCGGCCGCAGCTGGAAAACCTGCAGTGGGGTCAGGCTGGCGCCGCGCCGGCCCATGGCGCACCACCTGCCATCCTGGCCCTGGGCATGTCGAGCCGCATTGGCCTGATGAACGACGAAAGCTTGCGTTTGCTGGCGCTGGCGCGCGGCGACCTGGCCCCTGATGTGAGCCTGGTGCGTGCCAATTGGCAACTGTTCGTCAGCCCCACGGTCTGGTCGTGGGAGCCCTTTTATGCCCTGTGGCGCTGGAACGCGCCGCCCTTGCGCCATGCCATCCGGGCGGCCCTGGCCATTGGCACGGCTTACGCGATCTCGCTGGCGCTGCCCTGGGGCAGCCATGATTACTGGATCTTGCTGACCATCGTGGTGGTGTTGCGCGGCAGTCTGGCCCAAACCCTGGAGCGGCGCAACAGCCGCGCCATCGGCACACTGGTGGGCTGTGTGCTGGCCGGCCTGTTGCTGTACGCGCACGCCACGCCCGTGCTGGTGCTGTTGCTGGTCACGCTGGCGCAAGCCCTGGCGCACGCCTTTGCCCTCAGAAAATACCTGGTCACCGCCGTGGCCGCCACCGTGCTGGGCCTGTTGCAGGTGCAAATGCTCAACGCCGGCCCCAGCCCGGTGTTTGATGTGGTGGAGCGCATGTTCGACACCCTGCTGGGTGTCACGATTGCCTGGGCTTTCAGTTATGTGCTGCCGTCCTGGGAGCGCGGCCAGATTGCCGCGCTGGTCACACGCACGCTGGCGGCGCAGGCGCGCCATGCGCGTGTGGCGCTGGGCCTGTGGCAGCTGCAAGCGGTGGACAACGCGCCAGAAATCGAGTGGCGGCTGGCACGGCGCGAGGCTTTTGACAGCCTGTCGGCGTTGGTGCAGGCCACCCAGCGTTCACTGTCCGAGCCGCGTGCCGTGCGGCCACCGCTGGAGCCGCTGGGGCGTTTGCTGGCCCTGAGTTACCAGCTGCTGGCCCAGCTGACCACGGTCAAGACCATGCTGCTGCAGCAACGCGGCCGCCTGAACCCGGATGAGGTGGAGCTGCCCTTGCAGCAGACGGCACACGCCATTGAAGCCGCGCTGGGTGCAGCCGCCGCACCACCACAGACCAACCAGCCGGCGGCGACCGCGTTGCAGTGGTCGGTGCTGGGCGACCCGTTTGATGGCGACCTCAGCCCCTGGTTGTTGCGCCGGCTGCAGCTGGCCGACCACATCGCGCTGCAGTTGCGGGCCAGCGCCGATCAAATGCGCTGCGCCAGGTAGTGCCTCAGGTGGGCCAGCCCGGCAGCGCAAATTGTTGATCCCAAAAATTCAGGTCACGACCCATCCAAAAGCTCTTGCGAGCATCAACAAAGCCACCATCAAGGTGAACCAGGCAAAAGCTTGTTGCAGGCGCTTGGCATTGAGCTTGCCCGCCACTTGGCGGCCCAGCAGCAGCGCCACCACAGCGCCCAGGGCGAAGGGCTGGGCAATGTGCCAGGGCAGGGACCCTTGCAGGGAGGCCGCCGTGACTCCGCTCACCGACACCAGTGCGATCACGGCCAGTGAGGTGATCTGGATGCTGCGTGGCTCAAGGTCGGTGTAGCGGGTCAGTGCGGGGACGATGACAAAGCCGCCACCCACTCCCAGCAAGCCGCTCATCAGCCCGGACACCAGGCCAGTGCCCGCCAGCGCGCGGGCGCAAGGACGGGTCCAGGTCAGTCGCTGGTCGGTGGGGCTGACCCGGCAGGGCACCGCCGCCAGGTCAAGTTCCCGGGGTGTTTTTCGCTTGAGCAGGCGCCAGGCGCTGTAGATCAGCACCAGGGCAAACGCGCCCAGCAGCGGCCGGTTGGGCAGATACCCGGCCAGCAGCACGCCAAGCGGCGCCACCACCATGCCGGTGGCGCCGACCAACCCGGCTGCGCGGTAGCGAACCAGGCCCTGGCGCAGACCCAAAGCGGCACCCAGTGCAGACGCCAGCCCCACGGCCACCAGGCCCACCGGTGCGGCTTGTTGCACCGGCAAATGCAAGCCAAAAACCAACAGCGGTATGGCCAGCACACCGCCGCCTGCGCCGGTGAGGGCCAGCACCAGGCCAATCAGCGCCCCCAGGGCGGTGGCGAGGATCCAGTGATCCATGCGCGACTTTTAAAGCGCGTTGATGGGGATTTTGAGGTAGCGCACGCCGTTGTCTTCGGGCGGCGGCAGGTGGCCGGCGCGCACGTTGACCTGGACTGCGGGCAGGATCAGCACCGGCATGGCCAGGGTCTTGTCGCGGGCCGTGCGCAGGGCCACAAACTCGGCTTCGGTCACGCCGTCGTGCACATGGATGTTGTGCGCGCGCTGCAGGGCCACCGTGGTCTCCCAGGTGGGTGCGCGGCCGCCGGGCGGGTAGTCGTGGCACAGGTGCAAGCGGGTCTCTGGCGGCAAGGCAAGCACTTTTTGGATCGACTGAAACAGCGTGGCGGCGTCCCCGCCGGGGAAGTCGCAGCGCGCCGTGCCGTAGTCGGGCATGAACAGCGTGTCGCCCACAAACGCGTCCTGGCCCACCACATAGGTCAGACAGGCCGGGGTATGCCCCGGCGTGTGCAGGACGCGCACGTCCAGGTCGCCAATCTGGAACGTCTCACCCTCTTCAAACAGGTGGTCAAATTCGGCACCCTCGGTGTTCATGTCCTTGGCGTTGAAGACCTTCTTGAACACGCTTTGCACCGCACAAATGTGCCGACCAATGCCAAGGCGGCCACCCAACTGCGCTTGCAGGTAGGGTGCCGCCGACAAGTGGTCGGCGTGGGCATGGGTTTCCAGCAGCCAGTCCACGCTCAGGCCTGCCGCCTTGACATAAGCCACCACCTGGTCGGCGCTGGCGTGCGAGGTACGGCCCGACTTGGGGTCGTAGTCCAGCACACTGTCAATGATGGCCGCGCGCTGGCGCACCGGGTCAGACACCACATGGGTCACGGTGAAGGTGTCGGGGTCGAAAAACGACTCGATGGTAGGTGTTTGCATGGTGGCGTGGACTTCAGGGTGAGGCTTTACTGCCGGTCGGTGCGGTGCATCTTGGCAGGGTTCATTTTGTTGGCCCAGGGCAAGCCGCTGTTTTGCCAGCCGTTCTGGATGCGCAGACCCGCCTGCGGACCGTCCTTGAGGGCAGCCCCCTGAAAACCGTTGATCACATAACGCGCATTGGGGAAACCGTTGGCGCGCAAAAATGCGGCACTGGGGTCGCCGCGCTCACTGCCCGAGCGGCACAGGGTGATGATTTCGGCATCATTGCCCAAGCCGCGCTGGGTGAGTGCCGCCTTGATTTGTGCCACAAAGTCGGGGTTTTGTGAAAGTTGGTAGACGCCTCTTTTGGCATCCCAGACGGTCTTGTTGACCATCAGGTAAGGCACGTTGATGTGGACCGCGTCGGTAAAACCGACAAACATGATTTCAATCGGGTCCCGCACATCGACCAGTAAGACCCGTGCCTCCGGCACTTGTACCTTGGCATAAGCGTCCTGGGCGGAGATGCCCGTCTCAGTGGCCTGCGCGGTCAGGGCCAGCAGACCCATGGACAAAGATAGTAAAAAACGTTTCATGGTGGTGTCTATTTCATTAAGTTTTCAGGGCGGCTGCTGTTTTGGGCGGTGGCACGATCACAGGGCAGCCGGGTGTGAAGTCTGCGGGGTGCGGGAACCAGATGAGCTATTTGCCCTTGTCATCTTCCAGCGTGCGGTCGCCAAATTTAAAGCTTGTTGGCGTCTGCTTGGTTTCTGTTGCCGCCTGCTGCGGCAAGCTGATCAAACCTGGCAATTGCGCAGCCAGCAGTTCCGTGCTCAGGTACTGCACCTGGGTCACTCTGCTGTTGTCAAGCGTCAGCACGGTGGCTGCGCCTTTGCGGCGTGGCAGGTTGGCCACGGCGCCGGCCTCGCGTGCCAGCGCCACAGGAAAGCCCAGTTCGCGCATGGCCGGAACAGCAAACAGGCGCGAGACCAGGGCGGGCATGGCACTGATGTCAGCGACCAGCACCGCACGGGCCTGGGCCAGGGTGGTCTTGCCGTTGGCTCCGAGCACAGCAGTGACCTGGTCAGTGACTGATTTTTCAGCGACAAAAATGACTTTGCGGGTGGTGACATCAAACACCACGGGCTGGTCATGCTGGTCCTTGAGCGTCAGGGTCGGCCACGCCGCGCCCGCCTCCAGGGGCGACGCGCCTGCCCACCAAGGCAGGCAGAGCAAGGTGACCGCACAGGCGCGGCGCAGGGTGAATTGAAAATGGTTCAAGGTGCGTACTCACATGTCAGGCAAGGTCGTCCTCGCCAATCAGCAGTCTGCCGTCACTGAGGTACTTGTGCGGCGGTATTTCCAGGTTGGTGGGGGCGGGCACGTTTTTGTAAACGCGCCCCGCCAGATCAAATAAGGAGCCATGGCAGGCGCAAAAAAATCCGCCTTGCCAGTCCTCCCCCACGCTGGGGTTTTTCGACCCGGCAGGCACCGAGCCTGGTGAGCAGCCCAGATGGGTGCAAATACCCACGGCCACCAGAAACTCGGGTTTGATGGCGCGGTGCGCGTTGCGGGCATATTCTGGCTGCTGGTTTTCCTTGGAGTCTGGGTCAACCAGTTTTTTATCCAGCCCGGGCAAGGTGGCCAGCATCGCGGGTGTGCGGCGCATCACCCACACCGGCTTGCCCCGCCACTCCACAGTTTTGATGCCACCGGGCAAGATATCCGAAATATCTGCCTCGACACTGGCGCCAGAGGCCAGCGCCCGCTCGCTGGGCGCAAAACTGGCCACCAAGGGCACGGCCGTACCCACGGCGGCTACGCCAGCCGCTGCACTGGTGAGCAAAAGCATTTTTCGACGCTCGGCGTGGTGCTCGTGCGCGTTGTCGGCAAGTGCTGCAAAAGGGATAGGATGATGTGTTGCCATGCGAAATTCCTGGTTGACGGGTCCTTCCTATAACTCAAGAAGCGTGCCAGCAGGCTACAAAAGAAAAATGGTTTGAATTCAATGGCTTGCAAACCGCATATTGCCTTGCAAGGCAACTGCCAGTCCATGTTACTGCCATATTTGGCAGTAACTGCCATTATGGGCAGCGGCAGATTGCGTATTGCCGCTGATGCCACCACAACGCCCCCCAAAGTGCAAAAGGCCTAATCTTCCAACAAGCTGCGCAGCATCCAGGCGGTTTTTTCGTGGAGGTCCAGGCGCTGGGTGAGCAAATCGGCGGTGGGTTGGTCATTGGCGGCATCAACCAGCGTGAACAAGCGGCGTGCGGTACGGGCGGTGGCCTCTTGTGCGGCCACCAGATGGCGCACCATGTCGGTTGCCTTGGGCACGCCCTCCACTTCCTGGATCGAGGCGAGTTTGTTGTATTCCTTGTACGTGCCGGGCGCCGGAAACCCCAGCGCACGAATACGCTCGGCAATCAGGTCCAAGGCATTCCATTGTTCGGTGTACTGCCCCATGAACATCAGATGCAAGCTGTTGAACTGGGGGCCTTTCACGTTCCAGTGAAAATTGTGCGTCATCAGGTACAGCGTGTAACTGTCAGCCAGCAAGGCTGACAGCCCCTGCGCAATTTGCTCACGTTGCTTGGCGTCTATGCCGATATCCATCACGGCCGAAGCCGGTTTTTTCTTGTTCATGCACATTCTCCTGGGTAAAAAACACTGAATTTGTCAGGGCAAATCTTAACAAAGCACCTGATAGGCTGGTTTGTTGATGGCCCGGATAGCACTCAGCAGGGCTGCCTGCACCGGCTCCTGCAGTGAACTGTGTCGCCAGGCCAGTGCCACACGACGACTTGGTGAGGGTTCTTCAAATGGGATCGCGACCAACATATCGGACTGGTACAACGCAGAAAGTGCACTCTTGGGCAACACCGAGACACCGTAACCCGAAGCCACCATGGCGCGGATGGTTTCTATCGAATGCCCCTGACGCATGGATGCATCGGTGTGGCTGATGTCGGGGCAGGCATCCAGCACTTGTTCCCGAAAACAGTTGCCAGCCTTGAGCACCAGCACCTCCTCATCGCCCAGTTCAAACGGGTTGACATGGGTGCGGCCAGCCCAGGCATGTCCCTTGGGCACCACCACTTCAAATGCCTCCTCATACAGCACTTCTGTTTCAACCCCGGCAATATTGAACGGCAGGGCAACAATGGCGGCATCAATGGTGCCGTATTTGAGGTGGTCTGCCAACAGCGCAGTCGTGCTTTCTTCGATGTAGAGCGTCAACTCGGGTGCTGTTTGGCGCAACGCTGAAATCAGGTCGGGCAACAAATAGGGCGCAATGGTATGGATGACGCCAAGGCGAAAGCGGCTTGTGAGCGGGTTCTTTCCGGACTGCGCCACGGTTTCTATGCGCCCGACTTCTTCAAGGGTTTTGCGTGCTTGCGCCACCACCCGCTGCCCAACTTCAGTCAGTGCCAGCTGGTGTTTGCTGCGTTCAATCAGGCCGACGTCCAACTCCTCTTCAAGCCGCTGCAAGGCCACGCTCAGGCTGGGTTGCGAGACCTGGCACTGCTCGGCTGCGCGACTGAAATTCAACTGGTCGGCAAAAGCCACCAAGTATCTTAAAGCTGACAATTTCATGGAATCTTAAGAGCCAAAATATAGGTAAAAACTATGTGATTTATAGTTAAATATTATTAAATTTTGTTAAAAATAATTATAAATCATTGACTTGCGTCATTAGACCACTATACGGAAAGGGTTAAAGTTTGCTTGTGTCCGATTTCTTCCAGTTTCTTGATCTGGGTCTAGTTGCAGGCACATTTTTTAATTTTTTAGAAAGTAATACATGAAAAAAAGCATTCTTGCCGCGGCTTTGGGCGCCCTGAGCCTGGTCCCCATCTATTCTGTTGCACAAGAATTGATTCAGCCGATCAAGCCGCCCGCGCAGATCAATATCGGCATGGTCGAGTTGGGCAAAAAGCTGTTCTTTGACCCCCGTCTGTCCAAGTCTGGCTTTATCTCCTGCAACTCCTGCCACAACCTGTCGATGGGCGGAAGCGACAACCTGTCTTCGTCCATTGGCGACAAGTGGCAGCAAGGACCCATCAATTCGCCCACCGTGCTCAATTCCAGCCTGAATTTGGCGCAGTTCTGGGACGGCCGCGCTGCTGACCTGAAGGAGCAAGCCGGAGGCCCCATTGCCAATCCGGGTGAAATGGGCTTTACCCACGTGCTGGCCGTTGGCATCCTGCAATCCATTCCAGCCTATGTGCGTGAGTTCAAACAGGTTTTTGGCACCGAAAAGGTCAGCATCGATGAAGTTACCACGGCCATTGCCGAGTTCGAGAAAACCCTGGTCACACCCAATTCACGCTTTGACCAATGGCTGCTGGGTAAAGCAGACGCCCTGAACGGCGAAGAACTGGCTGGTTACAAGCTGTTCAAGGAGAGCGGTTGTGTGGCTTGCCACAATGGGCCGGCCGTAGGCGGTGCGTCATTCCAGAAAATGGGGGTGGTTGAGCCTTACAAATCTACAGGCAATGTCGAAGGCCGCAGCGCGGTCACGGGCAAGGATGCCGATCGCTTCAACTTCAAGGTGCCAACCTTGCGCAATGTGGAATTGACCTACCCCTACTTCCATGATGGTGCGGTTGACACCTTGCCTGAAGCCGTCGACATCATGGGCCGCCTGCAATTGGGCAAGAAGTTCACTGCAGATGAAAACGCCAAAGTGGTGGCCTACCTGAAGACACTGACCGGCGATCAGCCCAGCTTTGCCCTGCCAATTTTGCCGCCTTCGAGCGACAAAACACCCCGGCCAACGCCCTTCAGCAAATAACAACGCGGTTGTTATCTAAAAAAGGGGGCCTCGGCCCCCTTTTTAATTGACCTGCCAGAACGTTGGGTCGGGGTTTAAAACGACAGGGTGCGCACGTTGGGCTTCAATAAATAAGCCGCCACATCAGCGGGCTTGGCGGGTGTCACGCCTTCAATCAGGTCAGTGGGTTTTTTGCCGGTGTTGGGCAGGTAGAGCGCGCACACCTCGACCTGGGCGCCGCCTTTGATGATGCCTTGCAGCATTTGCTGCGGCGTGACGTTGCGCGGCTTGAGTGCCTCGCCGGCCTGGCCCACAGCGGCAATGTCGCCGCCGGCGCCACACAACAGCACGCGCACTTTGGCTTTTTGCTCCAGCGCCTGGCCGGCCAGCACCAGGGCGGCACCCTGGCTCATGGTGGTGCCACTGTCAATGGTGACCAGCAGTTCAACCGCGTCGGCGGCATGGGCCGAAAAGCCCAAAGAGGCAACAAGGGCGAGGGTAAGGGCAGATTTTTTGATCATGGAAAGTCCTGAAAGTTAAGGTGAAAGAAAAACGGAGAACGGAGAACGGAGAACGGAGAACGGAGAACGGAGAACGGGGCAGGGCTATCTGGCTTGGTCGGCCGGACCTGCGGACAGGTCGGCGTAGTAGGTGGCCAGGGCTTCAATTTCGGTACGGGTGAGTTTTTTGGCAAAGGTGCGCATGCCCCGGGCGCTGTCGTCTTTCTTGAACGCCGGGTCTTTGAAGCGCGCCGCCACGATGCTGCCCACGCCGGCTTCTAACCAGGTGGGGTAAAGACCAATCATGTCCATGAAGTCGTCGTCCTCATTGTCTAAAGCCAGGG
Source organism: uncultured Rhodoferax sp. (assembly GCA_964538895.1). GTDB lineage: Bacteria > Pseudomonadota > Gammaproteobacteria > Burkholderiales > Burkholderiaceae_C > Rhodoferax. Next base: position 26,403 of record CAZIGL010000025.1, on the reverse strand, counting down.
TGGCTGGCTCTGACGGACATGCGCGAGCCCAGCAGCCTGGATGAGGATTAACCTCAATATTCGTGCCAACTTATGAGAAATAAAAAACCTAATAAAAACAACGGCCTTGTTAAAAATATCAGGTGAGCTATGACGCTTGCCGACAGATGAGTCAGGCAATTTGGCAGAGCAACTGCCAAAAATGACAGTGACCATTTTGAGAGGACCTGGGGACCCAAGTCACATCGGGCTGCTGCCAGACCCAGCCCGGGCCCAAAAGACCTACGTGCTGGCCATCGACTTCTGCAAGATGGCCAGCACGGTGTTGAGGTCCTCGATCGGCACCTGCCCGGGGGCCGAGCTGCTGGCGCCCACGGCAAACGTCAGGGCGGAACCGAACGTCCAGCCAAACAGGCGCGTCATGGCGCCATAAGGTCCCATCGACAGGGCAATCAGCGGAATATGCAGCTTTTTGCTGGCCGCGCGGGTGGCCGCCAGGAGCGTCAACACGTCGTCGAGGTCGTGCGGCATCACTGCCACCTTGGCCACGTCGGCCCCCAACTGCTCGGCAGTCAGAAATTTGTCTGAGAGCGTTTCCAGCCCCGGTGTGTCAGAAAAATTGTGAAACGACAGCACCAGCTTGATCTGGTTGGCCTTGGCCGTCGTGCGCACCCGAGCGATGTTGGCCGCATCGTTGGCCATCTCATAGTCGATCAGGTCGATGCTTTGGCTCTCGCACACCGCCGTGTACATGGCAATCACCTGGTCTTCGTTGAGGGCGATCTGTTCACCGCCTTCAAGGGTGGAGCGGCGGGTGAACAGCAAGGGCATGTTGCCAGCGGCCTGTTTGATGGCACGCGCCATGGCAATCACGGCGGGGGTGTCGCCGATGGCGTCAAAATAGTCGACGCGCCACTCCAGCACGTCGGGCTGCTTGGGCAGCACCACGGCCAATTCGGCCAGCAAATCGTCGGGCGTGCGGCCCACCAAGGGCGTGCAGACAAGCGGAAATTTGCCGCCTGCAATGGCTTGGCCGTTCAATTCAATCGGTTTGTTGGGTTGCATCGTTCATTCCAATATAAAAGCCTGCCAGCGCCACACGGGCACAGACAGGCGCTTTGATCCGATTGTATTTGTGGGCGCGGCCTTCACTTTGTAGGAGCGGCGCCCTCGCCGCGATGGGCCCCAGAACAGCCATCGGCCCGGGGGCGGGCCTCCCACAAATTGCCTGCGCTGTGTAGGCGCGGCGCCCTCGCCGCGATGGACCCCAGAACAGCCATCGGCCCGGGGGCGGGCCTCCCACAAATTGCCTGCGCTGTGTAGGCGCGGCGCCCTCGCCGCGCTGGACCCCAGAACAGCCATCGGCACCGAGCTGCCCGACGATGTGTTGGTGTACGCCACCGGTTATGGCTCGATGAACCAGCCCCAGCTCTGGATTCATGGCGGCAACTTGCACCAAAGCCGCCATTATTCGCAGTTCCTGTCGCTGCAGCTCAAGGCGCGTTATGAGGGGCTGGACACGCCGGTGTACCAGCAGGCCCCGGTGCATCACCTGCGCTGAGCGTGCGCCTGACTTTTTGCGCATTCGTGCCTGACGGTACTTCTGGCAGCGCATGAGAATTTTTTGGGGCTGGCTTCACTTGGTCAGCAGCAATTTGCCAAAGCGCGTGGTTTGCAGGCGGTAAGTCAGACCCGCGTGATGGATCAGCACGACGCCTTGTTGCCCCAGCAAGGTTTTGCTGTCGATCCAGGGTTCAGCCGGGCTCGCCGCTGACGTCGGCGAAGCTGGCAGACTGGTTTGGCTTGACTCTGGCGGCGTGACGGGGTCCAAGCGCTTCGGGGGCATCATGGCTGCTGTGCCTCGGTCACGAAACCAATGTTTTTCAAGCCGGCGCGCTGCGCCGCGCTCATGGCGTAGGCCACGTGTTGGTACGCCACTTTTTTGTCACCGCGGATGTAGAGCTGTGCTTGGGGCGCCTTCGCAGCCTCCAGCTGTAAGGCGTTTTCGAGTTGCACTGCGGCGATCTCCTGCTTACCCAAAAAGAACCGGCCTTCTGCGTTAACGGCCAGTTGCAGGTTTTCGGGCGGGGTCTGGTCGCGCACGCTGCTGATGCGGGGCAGTTCGACCTTGACGGCGTGCTGGATCACCGGCACGGTGATGATGAAGATCACCAGCAGCACCAGCATGACGTCCACCAGCGGTGTCATGTTGATCTCACTCATCACCTCGTCGCTGTTGTCCTTGAGTTCAAATGACATTGTTGTTTCCCCTTTTTATTTAGCTTGCTGCGCCGGTTGGCAGGCTGGATGCCTGGGCAGATGGCGACACCCGGGCACCGGTGACAAAGTAGGCGTGCAGGTCGTGGGCAAAACGGTTCATGCGGGCGATGATGAATTTGTTGCCGCGCACCAGAGCGTTGTAGGCCAGCACCGCGGGTATCGCCACGGCCAGGCCGAGCGCCGTCATGATCAGCGTTTCGCCAATCGGGCCGGCCACCGCGTCTATGCCTGCGTTGCCAGTGCTGCCAATGCTGATCAACGCGTGGTAGATGCCCCAGACGGTACCGAACAAACCGACAAAGGGCGCGGTGGAGCCGATGGAGGCCAGAATCGCCAGTCCGCTTTGCAGCTTGCCGGTGCTGTCGTCGATGGTATTACGCAGGCTGCGCGTGACCCAGTCGCTGATGTCAAGGCGGTCGTGCAATTGCGCCTGCGCCGCTTGGTGGTGTTCTGTGGCTTCCTGCCCGGTGGTGGCTAGGGTGTGAAACAGATTGCCGGGGTGCTGGTTCAGCACTGCCAGGCCTTCTCTCAGGCTGCGGCTGTGCCAGAAGTCTTCGCTTTGATGCGCTTGTTGCTTGTAGCGCCAGACATCCAGCGCCTTGAGCACAATCACGATCCAGCTGGCCAGTGACATGGTGAGCAGCATGAGCATGATGCCGCGGGTGATCCAGTCACCGTGCAGCCAGATGTGAGAGAGTCCAAAAGAGGTCGGCATAAAAATTACTCCAGAATAAAACGAACAGGAACCTTGAACCACATGGCCTCGGGCGCGCCCATGCGCTTGCCTGGCACATAGCGCCAGCGTTGCACCGTCACCAGCGCCGCGTGGTCAAGGCGGGCGAAGCCACTTGAGGTGTCAATGTCGGCTTTTTCAGCCGTGCCTTGCAGGCCAATCAGTACCCGCACGACCACCGTGCCTTGTTCCCCCATGCGCTTGCTTTGGCGCGGGTACGCAGGGGGCGGGTTGTTCAGATAGTCGGCATCGGCTGACGGCAGGACGAGTTCTGCCGTCGGGGCCACGCCAGTCTGGGGCAGCATTGCGCTGTTGACCGTGGTCACCGAGGGCGTAGCGGAGGGCGATGTGCCCGTTGGGCTGCTGTTTGCAGCAGGCGAGTCCGGCGCCTGCGTGAGCGCCGCTTGCAAGGCGGGAACCGGGCTGGGCGCCACTACCCGTTGATGGGGTCGTGCTGGTGGCTGAAAACCCGCTGCAGGCTGCGCCCTGGCTTGCGGCGCCGGCGCCGCCTGGGCTTGAACCACAACCGAAGCCATGATCACCTGGGCCGCTTCAAGCTGGGCAGGGCGTTGCAGCAAGCCCTGTTCGGCCACCCAGATCAGGGCCAAGTGCACCAGCACAACGGCAGAGGCGATGCGCCCAAGACGGCTGTTGGGCAGCGGGCTGCACCGATCAAACGAGACAGCCAAGGTGTTTGCGCTCATGTCCGAGCCCCGGTTCTGCGCCCGGTTGTCAGATGCTCGCGCGAGATGTCGTTCACCGTGCGACAGCCGCACAGCGCCAGCGTCATTTCAAATTCGTCGCGAAGCAGGCGCAGCACATGGGCTGCGCCGCGCGCTCCGTCATGCGCCAGGCCGTTCAGACAGGGCCGACCCAACAGCACGGCGTCGGCACCCAGCGCCAACGCCTTGAAAATATCGGTGCCGCGGCGGATGCCACCATCCACCAGAAGCGCCATGGTGCTGGCGCGTGCTTCAAGAGCGGTGGCGATGGCTGGCAGCAGCTCGGCACTGGCCGGCACGGTGTCAAGCGTGCGTCCGCCGTGATTGCTGACAATCACGCCTGCCAGACCCATGTCGGCGGCGCGTTCGGCGTCGGCCGGATGCGTGATGCCCTTGAGCAGGACGGGCAAGCGGGTCTGGCTTTGCAGCCACGCGACCTCGTTCCAGGTCGGGGCCAGGTCGGCCAGACCCGCGCACAGACCTCGCTGGATGGCGAGTTGCGCGGTCGGCCAATGCACGGCATGCACGTCGTCGGGCAGCGCCAGGCCGGCACGACGTTCGCGGTCGCGCACCCCATGAACCGGGGCGTCAACGGTCAGCACCAGGGCCTCATAGCCGGCTGCTTCCACCTGCGCCAGTAGCTGGCACAGGTAGCCGCAGTCAGCCTGCCAATAGAGCTGAAACCACAGCGGGCCGCGATCGGCCTCAGCCAGCACCAGCGGCGCGACCGCCTGCAGTGGGGTGCTGGTCTGGTGGCTCAGCACCATGCCGCATTGCTGGCTGGCTGCCGCCAGGGCCATGGCCGCTTCGCCGCCCGGGTGGGCCCAGCGTTGGTAGGCCATGGGCGCTACCAGCAAAGGGAATGGCCAGCTTTTGCCAAGCAACTGGCAGCGGGTGTGCCCGCCCTTGAGGTCTTGCAGCACGCGGGGTGCCAGGCGCCGGTCTTGCCAGGCCCCAAGGTTGCGCTTGAGCGTGATTTCATCGCCGGCCCCGCCCTGAAAATAGGCCCAGGCCGAGGCGCTGAGCACGGCGCGGGCGCGGTCCTCGTGGTCTTGCAAATTGACGATGGGTGGGTTCATGGCACAAATGTGTTCAGGTAGTGGCCCATTGGCGCAGCAGGTTGTGATAAACCCCGGTGAGTGCCGTGGTCTCGGCGGTTTCACCCAGCTGGGTGCGCAGCTGCAGCAAGTTCATGTCGAGATCACACAGCAGGCGGCGCTGTTCGTCACTGCGCACCATGCTCTCGATCCAGAAAAAGCAGGCCAGGCGCTGGCCCCGGGTGACCGGCGTGACCTCGTGCAAGGTGTTGCCCGGGTACAGCACGGCGTGGCCGGCGGGCAGCTTGACGCGGTGGCTGACTTCCCGGTCCTGCGCGACAAGTTCGCCACCGTCGTAGTCCTCGGGGTCGTTCAGAAAAACAGTGCAGGACAGGTCGGTGCGCACGCGCGCACCATCGGCGCGCAAGCGAATGGCGTTGTCAATGTGCAAGCCGTAGTGGGAAAACGCCGGGGTGTAACGGTTCACCCGCGGGGTGAAGACCTTGAGCGGCAGGGCAGCTGTGAAAAAGTCGGTGGATTGGTCGAGCCCGGCCAACACCCAGGTCCGAATCTGCGCGGCCACCGGGTGCGCATGTGGCAGTTGCAGGTTGGCCTTGACCTGGCGGGCCTGCGTGCCGGCACTGTCGCGCCCGTCGGCCCAGTCGGACTCGGCCAGTCCGGCCAGCAATTGTTGCGCCTGCAGGATGGTTCCTGGGCTCAGTAGTTGGTTTAGCACGCGAATCATGAGGTGGTTCCTTGAGTTTTAGATGCACTTTTAAAACTTGACGCTGGCTGTCAACTGCGTCAGCCGGCCGGCACCCGGGACGTAGTGGCCGGGGTAAAGCTGGTCGGCATAGCGCTTGTTGCCAACGTTGCTGACATTGGCCTTGATCGTCAGGGATTCGTTGACCAAGTATTCGGCCATCAGGTCCGCCACGACGAACGCGGCCACCTCAAATTCGGCGCGAGTCGGCGTTTGTTTGCCGCGAAAGGTCAAGCCGCCACCGACACGCCACTGGCTGTTGAGCTGGAAGGTGTTCCACACGCTGCCGCTGTATTCGGGTGTCAGCGCCGGACGGTCGCCGACGCGTTCTCCCGCGGCGCCTTGGGTGCAAGGCCCGGTGCTCGGGCAGGGCGCTGCCTGGGTCACTTTGGCGTCGGGTATCCAGGTGAAGGAGCCATAAACCTCCCATTTTGGTGTTGGACGCCCGGCGACGTCGATCTCCAAGCCGGTGACATAACGACTGCCGGTCAGCGTGACCACGGGCAGTAGCGGGTCAGTGTTGCGCTCGTTCTTTTTGGTGGCGCGAAACAGCGCCAGCCGCGTGGTGAAGCGTTTGTTGGCCGAGTCAAGCTTGGCGCCCAGTTCCAGGTTGACCGATTGTTCGGGCGGCGTGTCCGCGTTGGATGCCCCCAGCGAATAGCTGTCGCCCGAGGTGTTGAACGAGGTGCCGTAGGAGAAGTGGTAGGACTGGAAGTCATTGGGCTGGAACAGCACGCCGGCACGTTTGCTCCATTCACCCACGTCCATCTGGTACGACGTTTGGGGGCCGTTGTCGACGGCATTTATCGGCGCAGCATAAGCATCGTAACTGCCCTTGAGTCGGTCATAGCGCAGGCCCGCCAGCACTTTCCAGTGCGGGGCAACTTGCACCAGGTCTTGGGCATAGGCGCCCCAGCCGGTGGATGTGTACTGGTTGTTGACACGCAGCACGCGCAGGCTTTCATCGACCCAGGCACCGTCGCTGGGTGTGCCCACGGTCGTGCGTGGTTTGGTTGGCGTCACGCCCCCTTGTGCGCCTGCCGTCCGTGCGGCGTACACGGTTTTTTCTTCTGTGCCCAGGTCGACGCCGGTTAGCAACTCGTGTCTGAGCCCCAGTGCTTCGAACTTTTTGCTGAAATCGCTTTGTGCATGCAGCGTGTCCATGTCCTGGATCTTCAGTTGGGTGCCACGGGTCAACACGGTGGCGGGGCCGAAGGTTGCCAGGCTGGCTGCGGTGCCGCCTTGCAGCGTGGCGTTGCCCAGCCGGATGGCGCTGGCGCGCTGGTCGCGCTCATAGTGGCCTTGGCGAATCTGTGTTTTCAGTTCGGCGCCATCATCAAAGCGGTGCAGGTGGCTCAGTGTCAAATGGGTTGCGCTACCGTTGTTGTAGTCGCTGGCCATGCCGTAATAAGCGGTGGGGTCCAGCGGCAACACCGTGTTTTCCAGGGCGGATGCGGTGGTGGTCGGCCTGATCCAGGGTATGCCCAAGTTGATGCCGTTGCGGTTGTCCAGGTGGTACAGGCCCACAGAAAATTCGTCGCGTTCGCCAATGCCCCAGCGGTAAGTGGCGGCCACCCCGCTTTTGTCCAGGCTGCTGCCGACGCCATTGTTGTCGGCTTCGGTGTGCATGGCGCTGATGCGCAGGGCCGCGCTGTCACCGGTCTGCTTGTTGAAGTCGGCCACGATGCGGCGGTGCTGGTGCGAACCAAGCGTCAGGTCGATCTGGTGTTCATCCATCAAACGCGGGGTCTTGCTGACCTGGTTGACGGCGCCGCCGGTGGAGCCGCGTCCGAACAGCATGGAGGCCGAGCCGCGCATGACTTCGAGTCGGTCCGTGTTGAAGGTGTCGCGTTCATAAAAGGCCGGGTCGCGCACACCATCTGCAAACACATCGCCTGTGGCCTGCAGCGAAAAGCCACGTAGCCGGATATCTTCTTCGCCGCCCTCGGCCGCCAGAAAGCTGATGCCGGCGGTGTTTTTCAGCGCTTCCTTGAAGGTTTCCAGATTGCGGTCGTCCATCAATCTTTCAGTGACGACGGTCACGGACTGCGGAATGTCGCGCAGCTGCTGCTGGCCCTTGCCGATGCTGGAATCCGAGGCGCGCAAGCTGTCCTTGCCTTCTGCGCGCTCGGCTTGTTCTCTGACCGTCACCGTTTTCAGGGTTTTTTCGGTGGTGCTACTTTGGGCATGCACGGCGGTGCCTTCCAGCGAGCCGGCCAGCATCAATGCGGCCAAGGGCAATAATTTCAGGGACTTCACGGGGGCCGTTTTCAGGCTGGGACAGGTTGAGTTGGTCATGAGTGACTCCATACATTGAGAGAGATCGCTTTGTGCTGCATCTATCACTGCAACTTCAAAGCACGGTTTCAATGGCTGGCTATCACGCCGCGGCCGCAAGGCCTGGAGAGAATGGCTGGCTGTAAATAAACATCGGCACACCGCGGCAAAGGCCGGAGTGCCTTCTTCGGGCGATTTACCTGAAGCCGACCCGGTCCAGCATTTGCTGCACCTTGACTTGGTTCATGCCCACGGCGCTGATCGGAATCAACTCGCTCTTGAAGTTGCCACCCGTCATGGCTTTCAGCGCCGGGTTGTCAAACTTCACGCCCACGGCGGTGGGCCATTCGTTGTTGCCATTGGCAAAGTGGTTTTGTGCGCTGGCACCGGCCAGGTACTCTAGAAACCGGACCGCGTTGTCGGTATTTTTGGCATAACGCGCCACGGCGCCACCGGCCACGTTCATGTGGGTGCCCCAACTGGTTTGGTTGGGAAAAACAATACCAATCCTCTCGGTCACGGCACGGTCTTCAGCCTTGCTGGAGCGCATCAGGCGTGCCAGATAGTAGGAGTTGGTCACGGCCACGCCGCACTCGCCCGACGCCACTGCCTTGATCTGATCGGTGTCGCCACCCTTGGGGCTGCGCGCCATGTTGTCCACCAGACCCTTGAGCCAGATCTCGGTGGCGGGCGGGCCCAGGTGTTCGGTCATGGCGCCAAACAGGCTCAGGTTGTAGGGATGCGCGCCCGAGCGAATGCACAACATGCCCTTGAGTCTGGGGTTGGCCAGTTTTTCGTAGCTGTCGACATCGGATTTGACAAACTTGATCTTGTCGTACACCACGACCCGTGCCCGTGTCGACAGGCCAAACCAGGCGGTCTCGCCCTGGTCGGATGGCTTGGCGCGAAGTTGGACGGGAATGGCTTGTTCCAGGGTTTTGGAGCGGATGGGCTTGAACAATCCGTCAACTTCGGCGCGCCACAACCGGGCGGCATCGACCAGCAGGATCACGTCGGCGGGCGAGCTGGCGCCTTCAGCGCGAAGACGCGTCAGAATGCCCGCGTCGTCGGAATCAATCCGGTTGATCTGAATGCCGGTGGCCTGGGTGAAGTCTGAATACAGGGCTTCGTCGGTGGGATAGTGGCGAGCAGAGTAAATATTCAGCACGGGCTCGGCCAGGGCTGGGCTGGCCAAGGTGCCGAGGGCCAGGGCAAGAGCGGCTGATTTGAGAAGAGGGGTGTGCATTTCGGACAGTCATGGCGTTGAACTTGACGTCATTGTATATCAAATGATAATCATTCTCATTTGTATTTGGCTGACCAACCAACACTGTTTTTTGCGTCCAGACTCACGACCGGCCAGTCAGGGTGCGGGCGCACATGCCCCACCCTGACTGATGGCGCCGAGGGTCGCTCAGTCGTCGAGCAACGCCAAGTCGCGCACCGCGCCCTTGTCGGCAGACATCACCAGCTTGGCGTAGGCCTTGAGCGCAGCAGACACCTTGCGCGGGCGGGGCAGGGTGGGTTTCCAGCCCTTGGCATCCTGCTCAAGGCGGCGCTGGGCCAGCTCGTCGTCGGACACCAGCACGTTGATGCTGCGGTTCGGGATGTCGATGCGGATGCGGTCGCCCTGGCGCACCAGGCCGATGGCGCCGCCGGCCGCCGCTTCGGGCGAGGCGTGGCCAATCGACAGGCCCGAGGTGCCGCCCGAAAAGCGGCCGTCGGTCAGCAGGGCGCAGGTTTTGCCCAGGCCCTTGGACTTGATGTACGACGTGGGGTAGAGCATTTCCTGCATGCCCGGGCCACCCTTGGGGCCTTCGTAGCGCACGATCACCACGTCGCCAGCCTTGACCTGGTCGGCCAGAATTTGCGCCACGGCTTCGTCCTGCGACTCGGTCACAAAGGCCGAGCCCTCGAACACCAAAATCGATTCGTCCACACCCGCAGTCTTGACCACGCAGCCGTCCACCGCGATGTTGCCGCGCAGCACGGCCAGGCCACCCTCCTGCGAGAAGGCATGGGTGCCCGAGCGGATGCAGCCCTCGGCGCGGTCCAGGTCCAGGCTCGGCCAGCGGCTGGCCTGGCTGAAGGCCACCTGGGTGGGGACGCCCCCCGGGCCGGCCATGTAGAAGGTCTTGACGGCGTCTGACGGATTGCGCGCGATGTCCCAGGCGTCCAGCGCGTCCTTCATGCTTTTGGCATGGACCGTGGGCACGTCGGTGTGCAGCTTGCCGACGCGGTCCAGCTCACCCAGGATGGCCATGATGCCGCCGGCGCGGTGCACGTCTTCGATGTGGTACTTGTTGGTGTTGGGCGCCACCTTGCACAACTGCGGCACATGGCGCGACAGGCGGTCGATGTCGGCCATGGTGAAGTCAATTTCGGCCTCTTGGGCAATGGCCAGAATGTGCAGGATGGTGTTGGTCGAGCCGCCCATGGCAATGTCCAGGGTGATGGCATTCTCGAAGGCCTTGAAGCCCATCGAGCGTGGCAGCACCGAGGTGTCTTCCTGCTCGTAATAACGCTGGCACAACTCCACCACCAGGTGGCCAGCACGTTTGAACAACTGCTCGCGGTCGGCATGCGTTGCCACCACGGTGCCGTTGCCGGGCAGGGCCAGGCCCAGCGCTTCGGTCAGGCAGTTCATCGAGTTCGCCGTGAACATGCCCGAGCAGGAACCACAAGTGGGGCAGGCCGAGCGCTCCACCTCGGCCAGATCGGCGTCGCTCACCTTGTCGTCCACCGCCATCACCATGGCGTCGACCAGGTCGAGTTTGCGGAACTCCATCACCTGGGTCTGCGGGTTGGCCAGGCGCACCTTGCCGGCTTCCATCGGGCCACCGGAGACAAACACCACCGGAATATTCAGGCGCATGGCGGCCATCAGCATGCCGGGGGTGATCTTGTCGCAGTTCGAGATACACACCATGGCGTCGGCGCAATGGGCGTTCACCATGTACTCCACGCTGTCGGCAATGATGTCGCGGCTGGGCAGCGAATACAGCATGCCGTCATGGCCCATGGCGATGCCGTCGTCCACCGCAATGGTGTTGAATTCCTTGGCCACGCCACCCGCCGCTTCGATCTCGCGCGCCACCAACTGGCCCAGGTCTTTCAGGTGCACATGGCCGGGCACAAACTGGGTAAACGAATTGACCACCGCGATGATGGGTTTTTGAAAATCGTCGTCCTTCATGCCGGTGGCACGCCAGAGCGAGCGGGCACCGGCCATGTTGCGGCCGGCAGTGGAAGTTTTGGAACGGTAAACAGGCATGGTTTGTCTCTTTCGCCAGAAGCAATCAATGTGAGGGGTGAAATGCGGTGCGGCCAATGGCTGCGCGCGCCGGCAGATTATCGTTTCTGTGACACCTGCTTGACGGCATGCGTGCTGATTCAATAGCCCCGGCTCAAGCCAAAAAACGCCGCAGCAGTCAAAATCCGCGCCCTGGCCCTGAGCCCAGACCATTCACCCTTTACCGAGATTTACACCATGCTCCTGAATGCCGACTTGTCTGAGCGCGTGGTCATGGACAGCCATGCGCTGGCCTGGCAGCCGTCCCCATCACCTCTGGTGCAACGCCGTTTGCTGGAACGCGACGGGGCCGAAGTTGCGCGCGCCACCTCAATCGTGCGTTATGCGCCAGGTGCCAGCTTTGCGGCGCATTGGCACGATCTGGGCGAAGAGATTTTGTGTTGGCCGGAACGCTGAGCGATGATGCCGGCCACTACGGCCCGGGCAGCCACCCGCAAGGCAGCTGGATCCGCAGCCCCCACCTCAGCCAGCACCAACCCTTCAGTGTCGATGGCTGCCTGATCCTGGTGAAAACGGGGCATCTGGCCGCCTGCTGAAACGCCGCGTCGGCGGCGCTTGAGTCAAAGGGTGATTTGCGCTGCCAGGGCTTCCCCCATGGTCGTTGTCGAGGCATCGCCACCCAGGTCCGGGGTGCGCGGGCCTTGTTTCAAAACGGTCTCGATGGCCGTGACGATGGCATCGTGCGCCTGGCGCATCACGCCTTGCCCGTCGCCCAGAAAGTCCAGCATCAGCGCGCCTGACCAGACCATGGCCACCGGGTTGGCGATGTTCTTGCCGTAAATGTCGGGTGCCGAGCCATGCACGGGTTCGAACAGCGACGGAAAGACGCGCTCCGGGTTCAGATTGGCCGAAGGCGCCAGGCCGATGGTGCCAGTGGTGGCCGGCCCGAGGTCTGACAGGATGTCGCCAAACAGGTTGGTGGCCGCCACCACGTCAAAGCGGCCGGGCTGCAGCACGAAGCGTGCGCTCAGGATGTCGATGTGTTGCTTGTCCAGCGTCACCTCGGGGTAGGCACTGCCCACCGCGTCGGCACGGCTGTCCCACCAGGGCATGCTGATGGCGATGCCGTTGGACTTGGTGGCCAGCGTCAGGTGCTTGCGCGGGCGACTTTGGGCCAGCTCAAAGGCGTATTTCAGCAGCCGGTCTGCGCCGTGGCGCGAATACACCGACTCCTGAATCACCACTTCGCGATCGGTGCCCTGGTACATTATGCCGCCCAGCGAGGTGTACTCGCCTTCGGTGTTTTCGCGCACTACAAAGTACTCGATGTCGCCGGCTTTGCGCCCGGCCAGCGGGCAGGGCACGCCTTCAAACAGACGCACCGGGCGCAGGTTGATGTATTGGTCAAATTCGCGGCGGAACTTCAGCAGGGAACCCCACAGCGAGATGTGGTCGGGCACCGTGGCCGGCCAGCCCACCGCACCGAAATAAATCGCGTCAAAACCCGACAGCAGCTGCTTCCAGTCATCGGGCATCATCTTGCCGTGCGCCAGGTAGTAGTCGCAGTGGGCCCAATCAAAATGGGTAAATTCGAGCCCCAGCCCAAAGCGCTGGTTGGCAGCCTGCAAGGCCCGCAAGCCCTCGGGCATGACCTCTTTGCCAATGCCGTCACCGGCGATGCAAGCAATCTTGTACGTCTTCATGAAGTCTCCTGAACGTTGGTTGACACAGGCTAATTTGGCCATTGCCAAGGTTTGTCTGTCGAATTAAAGTGACACCATTAAGCCGAGGGTGAACTGTACCTTGAGCACGCGCGACGGATCCTGGTAGAAATCGACGACATGGAGCACATCATCGGCAGTGCCATTGCCGCACCCAAGGGGCGGTTGCGCGTGAACGCCACGCTGGGCTTCGGGCGCAGTCCTATTTCGCACCCTTGTCGCTGGGTCCTGTGAGATCTGCACCCTTGCAGGAGCGGCGCCCTCGCCGCGATGGCCCCCCAACAGCCATCGGCCCGAGGGCGGGCCTCCCACAAATTGCAAACAGCCATCAGGCCAACGGCCTTGATCACCCGCCGCTGAAACGTTTGCCGGTCTCGGCCTTTTTCAGGATGCCGTAGAGCGCATCCTTGGCCATGAGCTTTTCTTTTTTGAGCTTCTCAATTTCCTCATGCGTGCTGGGCTCGATGTGTGCCTCCATGTGCCTGATTTTTTGGTCCAGTGCATTGTGCTTTTCGAACAGGAGCACAAAATTGAGATCGGAAATCCTCAACTGTGCGATCTGGTCGCGGTATTCAGGGAACATTGGTACTCCTTGTAAACGGCCCGGGCCGACAAATCATGCCACAGCCGCGCTTGTGCGGCAACCCGCGTGCGGCTGCACAAACGCCAATTTGGTGCACAGACAGGCGGCCGGCTTGCTACCGCTGTTGGATGTATGTGGCCAGCGGCGCATCCAGGGCTTCCATGTGATTTTGCAGCCAGGCCGCAAAAAAAGACTCCAGATTCGCCATGGTCAAGGTGTAGTTGGTGATGAGTTCCGATGCGTGGCCCAGTTTGGTCAGCAGGTTGTTGTGCTGTTCAACATGGGCTTGCAAGCCCGGGTAATTCATGCTGCGCATGACTGCTTCCTCGTGCGCAAAATGGTCTCGTGTGTGCTTGGTCAAATTGGCCAGAGCCTCCAAAAGATGCGACTTTTCGGTAGCAGCGAGGAGCGTATTTACCAAGGCGAACAGCGTTTGGTGCTGGGCGTCCATTTCGGCGTCGCCCAAGCAGTGACTGTCTTGCCATTCGATGGCCATAGGATGATCAGGAATTGAGAGTGATGGCGACAGGCCATGCAAACAGAGCGGCAATTCTAGACAGTCCGTTTCCGCATTTGTTTGATCTAAAGCCTATGATTCGCAAATAGCAGTGACGTCAGACCCTGCACGCTGGTCGCCCAGCGCACCGCCAAGTAGGGCAGACGATGGAAAAATTTCTCTGGAGCCAGCATGTACATCCCAAGCCACTTTGAAGAATCGCGCCTGCCCGTGTTGCAGGATTTCATCGTCCAAAACCCGCTGGGCCTTCTTGTGACCCATGACCACAATGGCCTGGACGCCAACCCCCTGCCTTTCGAGCTTGACAGCCAGGCCGGTGGGGCCGGGCGGCTGCGCGCCCATGTGGCGCGCAACAACCCGGTCTGGCAAACGCTTGCGCCGGGCGCCGAGGTGCTGGTGGTGTTCAGGTCGGAAGACGCCTACGTTTCGCCCAACTGGTACCCCAGCAAACATGAATTCCACAAACAAGTCCCAAGCTGGAACTACCGCGTGGTGCACGCCCATGGACGCATCACGGTGCACGACGACGAAAAATATGTGCGCGGCCTGGTGGCCAGGCTGACCCGCCGGCACGAGGCCAGCCAAGTCAGACCCTGGAAAATGGGTGACGCGCCGCCAGACTACATCGACACCATGCTGCAAGCCATTGTGGGACTCGAGATAGACATCACCCGCCTGGTTGGTAAATTCAAACTGAGCCAGAACAAAGAGGACCGTGACCGCATGGGCGCCGCTGCGGCCCTGATCGACAACGGCCACAGGGTTCTGGGGCAGGCGATGCAGTTGTGAGCCCGGAGACCCGTATGACCATCACCCGCAGCGACTGCGAAACACGCGATCAACACGACGCGCTGGCCCCCTTGCGCGAGCAATTTTTTCTGCCCGAGGGCGTGATCTACCTCGACGGTAATTCGCTGGGCGCGCAGCCCAGGGCGGCACTGGCGCGCGCCCGGCAAGTCATCGAACAGGAGTGGGGCGTGGGCTTGATCCGCAGCTGGAACACCGCCGGCTGGTTCGAGCTGCCGCAACGCCTGGGCGACCAGCTGGCGCCGCTGGTGGGTGCACAGGCCGGCGAGGTCGTGGTGACCGACACCACCTCCATCAACCTGTTCAAGGTGCTGGCGGCGGCACTGCGCCAGCAACAGGCGGTGGCGCCTGAGCGGCGTGTGATTGTGTCGGAGCGCCGCAACTTTCCCACCGACCTGTACATCGCCCAGGGCCTGATGGCGCAACTGCAGGCCCACGGTGCGCCGGCCTATGCATTGCGTCTGATTGACGCGCCCGAAGAACTCCCGGCTGCGCTGGGCGACGATGTCGCCGTGCTGATGCTCACCCACGTCAACTACCAGAGCGGCTATATGTTTGACATGGCCGCCGCCACGGCACTGGCGCACCAGGCGGGCGCGCTCACAGTGTGGGACCTGGCGCACTCGGCGGGTGCGGTGCCGGTGGCCTTGAATGCGGCACAAGCCGACTTCGCTGTGGGTTGCACCTACAAATACCTCAATGGTGGGCCCGGCGCACCGGCATTTCTGTGGGTGCATGCCAAACATCAGGATGCTTTTTGGCAGCCGCTGTCGGGCTGGTGGGGCCATGCGCGCCCGTTTGCGATGGAGTCCGATTATCGGCCGCAGCAAGGCATTTCACGCTACCTGTGCGGCACCCAGCCCATCACTTCGCTGGCCATGGTGGCCTGCGGCCTGGACATTTTTGCGCAGACCAGCATGGCGGCCTTGCGCGACAAATCGGTGGCTTTGACGACACTTTTTATTGCGCTGGTGCAGCAGGCCTGCGGCGACCACCCGTTGACGCTCATCACCCCCACCGACCCGGCGCGACGCGGCAGTCAGGTGAGTTATGAACACCCGCAGGCCTTCGCCGTGGTGCAGGCCTTGATTGCGCGCCGTGTGATCCCCGACTACCGCGAGCCACGCATCATGCGCTTTGGCTTTACGCCGCTGTACACCCGCTTTGTCGACGTGTGGGATGCGGTGGCGGTGCTGCAGGAGATTTTGACAACCCGGTTTTGGGACCAGCCGCAATTTCACCAGCGCGCCGCAGTGACCTGAGGCCTTGTCCGGTGAAACGGCTGCAGTCGTTTCATGGCGACGCGACCGGCCCGCGGGGCTTGTCCAGCAGGCGCCCCAGCAGGTCCATGGGCAGCGGGAACACGATGGTCGAGGCGCGGTCGCCCGCCACCTGCGTCATGGTCTGCAGGTAGCGCAGTTGCATCGCTTCGGGCTGCTGCGCCAGCATCTGCGCGGCCTCCAGCAAGGCCACCGCCGCCTGCTTTTCGCCTTCGGCATGGATCACCTTGGCACGGCGCTCGCGCTCGGCCTCGGCCTGGCGCGCAATGGCACGCACCATCGACTCGTTGAGGTCGATGTGCTTGATCTCGACGTTGGTCACCTTGATGCCCCAGGCATCGGTCTGGGCGTCCAGGATTTGCTGCACATCGAGGTTGAGCCGCTCGCGCTCGGCCAGCATCTCGTCAAGCTCGTGTTTGCCCAGCACCACCCGCAGCGTGGTTTGTGCCAGCTGGCTGGTCGCCATGAGGTAGTCTTCCACCTGGATGATCGCCTTCTCGGGCGCCACCACACGAAAGAAAATCACCGCGTTGACCTTGACCGAGACGTTGTCGCGCGAGATCACGTCCTGCGGCTCGACGTCCATTGTGACCACGCGCAAATCGACCCGCACCATTTGCTGCAGGCCGGGGATCACGATCACCAGGCCGGGGCCCTTGACCTTCCAGAAGCGGCCCAGCTGGAACACCACACCGCGCTGGTATTCGCGCAGGATGCGCACCGAAGCCGCCAGCAGCCCCAGCGCCAGGGGCAGCAGCACCGTGCCCAGTCCAAGATTGAAATCAACCATCATGCCGTTCTCCTTCGGGTTCGACTTGCAAAATCAGGTCGGTCAGGCCGACCACGCGCACGCGCTGGCCCGGCTGCAGCGGCGCTGTGGCGCGCACCTGCCAGTGTTCACCGCGAACCAGCGCCCAGGTCTGGCCGTCTGCCACTTGAATGACCTCGCCGCGCGCGCCGATCAGCTGCTCGGCGCCGCTGACCACCGGCGCGCGGCGCGCCCGCAGGGCCATGCCACCCCCCAGCAACACCGCAGCGGCGGCCGTGAGTGCAATGCCAAAAATGAGCGGCAGTGGCACGCCCAGCCCTGGCACATCGCGGTCGAACAACAGCAGACCGCCCGCTATAAAGGCCACCACACCGCCAACCCCCAGCACACCAAAGGCCGGCGTCAGCAGCTCGGCGGCCAACAGCGCAAAGCCGAGCAGAATCAGCGCCAGCGCCGCGTAATTGACCGGCAGCAACTGCAGCGCAAACAGCGCCAGCAGCAGGCAGATGGCGCCCACCGTGCCGGGCACGCCAAAGCCGGGCGATGAAAATTCGAACATCAGGCCATAGACCCCGATCATCAACAGGATCAGCGCAAAGCTCGGGTTGGCGATCACGCTCAGCAAGCGGTGGCGCCAGTCGGGCGGTTGCGCGTCGGTACGCAGGCCTTGGGTTTGCAGCTGCAGTTCGCCACCCGCCACGCGCACCTTGCGACCGTTGATTTGCTTCAGCAAGTCGGCAATGTCGGTGGCCACCAGGTCGATCACGTTCTGTTGCAGCGCCTCGGCTGCGGTCAGGCTCACGGCTTCGCGCACGGCGCGTTCGGCCCAAACGGCGTTGCGACCGCGCTCGTCGGCCAGGCCGCGGATGAAGGCGGCGGCGTCGTTGACCTGCTTGGCGGCCATCGGGCTTGCGGGTGCCGTGGGTGGTGGGTCAGCAGGCGCCGATGCCGGCTTTGACGGCTCGCCCTTGGTGGGGTCAGGCTTGGGCGTTTGCGGCAAGCCAGGCAAGCCAATGGCCACCGGCGTGGCCGCGCCCAGCGTGGTGGCGGGCGCCATGGCGGCGATGTGGCTGGCATACAGAATGTAGGTGCCGGCACTGGCCGCCCGCGACCCAGACGGACTCACGAAGGTCGCCACCGGCACGGAAGAGGCCAGAATGGCGCGGATGATCTGGCGCATCGAGCTGTCCAGGCCGCCAGGGGTGTCGAGCTCAATCACCACCAGCGGTGCGCCCTGCTGCTGGGCGCGCTCCAGGCCGCGAATGATGTAGTCGGCGCTGGCCGGGCCGATGGCATCACTCACCGTGAGCACCGGCACCGTCGCCGCCTGGGCGGCAAAGGCAGACCAGCAAAACGCCAGCGCAAGCAGCCAGTATTGCAGCACCCATTGGGCACAGCAATGGCCGGGTCGGGCGGCATTTGGCTTGCGGTCTGTCTGCATCACACCTCCAAAAAATCAATCAGCACAGGCATGCAGCCTAGCGCGAAGGAGGGTGGGGCACTTGATAAATATCATTGGCGGCGACGCAATGCGAGTCGCTATCGGCAGCGATCAGCCCCACAGCTGGCCATTTACCACCCCGCGTGCCTTGCGCGTGGTGGGCGTGTCATGCTGCAGGCCTTCTGAGAACGCGCCTCGAAACCTTGTAGAATGAGAATCATTCTCATTTAAAAGGAAGCAATCGTGCGCACACTGAATTTGAAAGAGGCCGCCATCGGCGAATGGCACCGCATCCAGGCAGAGTCTGCCCCTCACCAGCGCCTGGAGGAATTGGGCTTTCTGCCGATGGAAAAAGTCAAGGTGCTGCGGCGCAGCTGGTTCAGGAGCGGCGCGCTGGTGGTTCAGGTGGGTGACGCGGTCTTTGCGCTGCGCCCGGCTGAGGCCGAGATGGTGAGCCTGGAGCCCACAGCATGAGCACCATCACCCACATCAACATCGCGGGAATGGCACAAAAGACGCTGGCCTTGCTCGGCAATCCCAACTGCGGCAAGACGGTCCTGTTCAACCGTTTGACCGGCAGCCAGCAAAAAGTGGCGAACTATGCCGGTGTGACCGTCGACATGAAGCGCGGCTTGATGAAAACGAAGGTCGGTCGTTCGGTCACCGTGGTGGATCTGCCGGGCACCTATAGCCTTAATGCCGGCAGCGAGGATGAGGCCGTGGCCTGTGCGGTGGTGCTGGGGCACAGTTTGCAGGCCAGCGCGCCGAATCTCACGGCCGTGATTCTGGATGCCACCCGGCTGCGCCGTGGGCTGCGGCTGGTCGCGGCACTGCAACGTGAGCAGGTGCCCATGGTTGTCGTGCTCAACATGATGGACCGGGTGCGCGGCCAGGGCAGGGAGCTGAATGTCAGGTCTCTTGAGCAGGCGCTGGGCGTGCCGGTGGTTGAAGCCACGGGGATTCATGCGCAGGGAACTGACGCGCTCAGGGCCCTGCTGGACCGGCCGGAAATCTGGCAACAGACAGCGCGTGAAAACCTCGCTCAAGAAAGCAGCCAGGCCGTCGCGCTGACCGATGACCAGCAGGCGCAGGCCTGGCTGGCCCAAGCCGGCATGGAGGCGCCGTTGGCCGAGCACCACTGGTCGCGCCAGCTTGACCGTTGGCTGCTGCACCCGGTCGTTGGCACGATGGTTCTGTTGACCTTGCTTTTTCTGATCTTTCAGGCGGTGTTTGCCTGGGCCGAGTGGCCGATGTGGCTGATCGAGGAGGCCACCGCGCTGCTGGCTCAGGGGGTCAACGCGCTGCTTCCGGACGGTCTGCTCAAGGGCCTGCTCGTCAATGGGGTGATTGCCGGTGTGGGTGGTGTGCTGGTCTTCCTGCCGCAAATCCTGATCCTATTTTTCTTCATCCTGTTGCTGGAAGAGTCCGGTTACCTACCCCGTGCGGCCCTGCTGCTGGACCGCTTGATGGGCAGCCTGGGCTTGTCGGGGCGCTCGTTCATTCCGCTGCTTTCCAGCTTCGCCTGCGCTATTCCCGGCATCATGGCCACGCGCACCATTGCCGATCGCCGGGCCCGCTGGGTCACGATCCTGATTGCACCGTTGATGACCTGCTCGGCCCGGCTTCCCGTTTACGCCCTGCTGATCGGTGCTTTCATTCCCAATCATCCGGTCTGGGGCATGGGCCTGCAGGGGCTGGTGTTGTTTGGCCTGTACCTGTTCGGCATTGTGTCAGCCGTGCTGGTGGCCTGGGTGGTCAAGCTGTGGGGCAGTTCGCAGGCCACGGCGCAGCTGATGTTGGAACTGCCGGATTACCATTGGCCACGCGCCAAGGACATCCTGATCGGCCTGTGGCAACGCGGTGCCATCTTTCTGCGCAATGTCGGCGGCATCATCCTGGCGCTGACCGTGATCCTGTGGTTCATGTCGACCTTTCCGCAAGCCCCTGCCGGCTTCAGCGGCACAGCGATCGAGTACAGCGTCGCCGGGCGTATTGGTCAGGCGCTTGCGGTGGTGTTCGAGCCGATCGGATTCAACTGGCAAATCGCCGTGGCGCTGATCCCGAGTCTGGCGGCGCGCGAAGTCGTGGTCAGCGCATTGGGAACGGTATACGCCTTGTCGCAGGTGGGTGATGATGTGGGTACGGCGCTGGCGCCTTTGATTGCCGCCAACTGGTCCCTGGCCACCGGATTGTCCTTGCTGGTCTGGTTCGTTTTTGCGCCGCAGTGCCTGGCCACGCTGGCTGTGGTGCGCAAGGAGGTCGGCGGCTGGGCCATGCCCGCCGGCATGGCCGCTTTCCTGTTCTCACTCGCCTACGGCGCTTCCTGGATCACTTACCGGGTGGCGTCATGATGAACGCACAACTCAGCACGCTGCTTGATTTGATGGTCGTCCTTGCTGTGTTCGCGTGGGCCTGCCGCTTTCTGTGGCAACGCTACCGGCAACCCCGGGGCACGCAAGGCGACACCTGTCACAACTGCCGAAAGTGTGGGCAGTAATTTTGGTGAAGCATGGCGAACCCATGCTGCTGGTCTTCGTTGCCGTCGGGCCATGCGCCGGGCAGCATGTCGTGTTTGCTGGGCGGCTCGGTGCGGTCGTTCACGACCGTCCCCTTTTTGGTCAATGCCGTCTGTTTCGTCAGGTTGCTGCTGGCCGGGTGCAGGTCGGCGACGTGGTGCGCGATCACTGCGCCTTTCCTTGGGCCCGGTTGCATGCCTGCGCAACCCGCGAAAGTCACCCAGCCGGCCGCAGTCAACCACGTCATTGCCACCTTCTTTTGCATCGTTTTCTGCTTAGGTTTCGAGTCAGTTGGTTGGTCCGCCTGGCGCTCGCCAGCGGCTGATATGCCGTTCCAACCGCTGCTTGCCTGAGCCGGATTCAGCGCCAGCGCATCGTCTCGGCAAAGTGAAGGGCGCGACAAGTATTTACCCTGGAAACTGCTTTACTGGCTTGGGTTCCCGGCGCGCAAACGCGTACAACCGGTCTGGCGCCTGGTTGAGCTTGTCAGTTACCGGTAGGCCAGTCGGTAAACGGAAAGGGCACGTCTTCGCTGGAAAAACTCACGAAGTTGGCGATCTGGCTCAGGAAACGGCCCACGCTTCGGCCAAACGCTGCCAGGCGTGGGTTGGGCTCGTCGCTGAACAGCGCGATGACAAACTGGATGATGGCCGTGAAAAACAGCACCGTGCTGGCGAGTTGATAAGCCAGGCCCATCAGAATCATCAACAGGCCACGTAGCCAGATATTGCGCTTCTCCAGAAGGGTTGTTGGATCTTCATTCATGTGATTTCTTTCATAAAAATGGCTACAAATGGCGTGGCCATCATGCCTGCAAACTCAAATTTGTGCTGTCTGGATGGGCACCAAGAATGCACAGCAGGACAAACGGGCCCAAAGCCTGCTGGCACTGGTGGCCGACAACCTGGGTGCTTGACACCCCGCGCAGCAGGCAGGGGTTTTGCCTGATTTGTTATCTTCACGCCCCATGAAACGCAAAACTCTCATCCTGTCGCTGCTGACGGGTCTGGTGCTGGCCGTGCTGGCGGGTTGCAGCACGCTGGAAGAAAAGCAGGGCGAATGGATTTTTCAGCCGAGCGACCGCAGCTGGCGCGGTGGCGTGGCGGCGGCAGAAGGCATGCAGGACGTCTGGATTGAATTTGACTCCAAGCTGTCAGGCCAGCCGGCCAGATTGCACGGCCTGTGGCACGCCGCTGACGGCGCCTCAGCCCAGCGCAAGTCCAACACCCCGGTGATGCTGTACCTGCACGGCGCGCGCTGGAACGTGGTGGGCTCGGCCCAGCGCGTGCGGCGCATGCAGGCGCTGGGTTTTTCCGTGTTGGCAGTGGACTACCGCGGCTTTGGCAAAAGCGATGCGTCGCTGCCCTCGGAAACACAGGCCTATGAAGACGCCCGCGCCGCCTGGGACTGGCTGGCGGTGCAACACCCCGACCAGCCGCGTTACATTTTTGGTCATTCGCTGGGCGGTGCCATCGCCATCGAGCTGGCCAGCCGGGTCGGCGATGAGGCAGGCACCATTGTGGAAGGCACGTTTACCTCCATCCCCGACGTTTTCGAGACCATGGCCTGGGGCTGGCTGCCGGTGACCGGGCTCATCACCCAGCGTTTCGACTCGGTCAAGAAAGTGGCCGCCATCGGCTCGCCGCTGCTGGTGGTGCACGGCGAGAACGACCGCCTGATCAAGCCCGAGCTGGGGCGCAAGCTGTTTGAAGCCGCCACCGGCCCCAAGGCCTTTGTGCTGGTGCCGGGCGGCTCGCATCACAACACCAACGCAGTCGGCCAGCCGCTGTACCGCGAGGCGCTGGCGCGGTTGTTTGAGTTGCGGTAGGAGCCTTATGGTCTAGACGAAGTAGCGCCGTCAAAGCGTAAACTGCTGCGCCACTCCCACCACCACCCGCACCAGCCCACTCAGCAGCAGCGCCACCCCCACCGACAGCGCCACCGAGAACCAGGCTTGCTGGCGCCCAAGCGTCCGGTGCATGATGGCAAAAGTCGAGATGCACGGCACATAAAAGGTGACGAACACCAGCAGCGTGATGATTTGCACGGTGCCCAGCACGGTGTTGATGTCCTGCGTGCCCAGCGCCTGAAAGATCATCAGCAGGGAAAGCTCCTTGCGCAGCACACCAAACAGCAGCGGCAGGCCCAACACCAGCGGCAGGCCAAGCCACCAGCTGGTCAGCGGCGTCAGCAGGGTGTTGATGGCCCCGTCAAAACCAAAGTGGCCCAGCAGGGCCAGCACCACGCTGCCGCCCACCAGCAGTGGCGTGACGATGGTGAGCACGTCGCTGGAGCGGGCCCAGGTTTCCCGCAGCATGGCGCGCCAGTTGGGCAGGGAGTAGGCCGGGATTTCTTGTACCTGGCCCGGGCCGACCTCGCTTTGCCGGTGCGACAGCAGCCAGCCCATCACGGCAATCAGCAGCAGCGTCAGCGCGTAAATGCCGATCACGCCCACCACGCCAAGGTATTTGCCCGCCACCGCCAGAATGATGGCCGAGCGTGCCGAACAGGGCACGAAGGTGATCAGCACCGAGGCAATCAGGCGTTCGCGCCCGGTGGTGTTGCGTGCCACGGCAGCAATGGCCGGCACGTTGCAACCCAGGCCCAGCAAAAACGGCACGGCCACACCCCCGTGCAGCCCGATCTTGTGAAAACCCCGGTCGACCACAAAAGCAATGCGGTGCATCAGGCCCACCTCTTCGAGCGCAATCAGCAACAACAACAGTGGCAGCATGTAGGGCACCACAATGCCGATCAAACCGATGAAGCCATCAAACACGGCGCGCGCCACCACCCCGGGTGTGGACTGCGGCTGCCAGCCGCTGGCGGCCTCGATCAGGCGCTGCGTGGTTTGGCTGTCGATCCAACCGCTGACCTCGAACACCACAAACAGCACCCCGGCAAACACCGCCAGGCTGGCCAGCAGGCCCCACTGCCGGTGCAGCATGAAGGCGTCAAGCCAATATCGCCAGTTGCGCTCAGGCTGCGCCGGCCCCGGGCGCAGCGCCGCCTCAAAAATGGTGGCAGCGCGGTGGTGCCGGTCGGCATGAATCTCTTCGGCCAGCGGGCGCGGCAAGCCCAGGCCGGCCGCCGCGCGCAAGGCCAGCAAGCTCGGATTCAAAGGGCCAAAGTGCTCCTGTAATTCACGTTCAATGTAGCCATGCCCGGAAGCAAACAGCATCAACAGCAACTGGTGCGGCATCCGAAAAGCGGCGTCAATGCCGGGTTGCTGCAGGGCGCTGCCCAGCGCCTGCAGGCTGCTGGCAATATGCTGGCTGGGCGCCTGCGGCAGCGGGCAGGTGGCCTGGCGCGCCGTGGCCACCGCGGTTCTAAAGAGCTCGGCAATGCCTTGCCCCATCAGCGCCGAGATCGGCACCACGGGCATGCCCAGCTGGCTGGACAAGGCCTGCAGATTGATGTGCTTGCCCTTGCGGCGCACCTCGTCCATGTGGTTCAGCGCCAGCACCACCGGGCGACCCAGCTGGCTCAGCTCCAAGGTGAGTTCAAGCTGGCTCTGCAAATTGGTGGCGTCCACCACCTGCACGATGAGGTCGGGTGGCTCAAACGGCGCCGGCGCGGCACCGGGCTCGTGCGCCGTGACCGGTGGGCGCTCATTGCCCCACAGCAGGTACTTGAGTGTGCCCAGGTCTTCGTCCTCAAGATGGTGCAGCGCGCTCAGGCTGGGCAGGTCCACCACACTGGCCTCGTCCAGGCCGATCTGCACCGTGCAGGCGCGGTAAATACGGTGCGTGTCGGTGAGCTCGCCAACCTGCGGTGCGGTGCTGGCAACCGCCTGAAACAGCGTGGTCTTGCCGGCGCCCGGCAAACCGACCAGCGCGATGCGCAGGCGCCGCGCGCCGCGCAGCAGCGGGGTGTGCAGCACGATGCTGTGTTCGGAGGGGTTGGCCCTGGGGTTTTTCATGAGGTGGGGACTGGCTGCCATGGGCCGGGCTATTGTCTCCCAAGCCACCCGGCGCGTTAAATCAGGCCTGATGAAAGTGTTTAAATAACGCATAAGCGCTGAATAATTAACAAACACCGGAGACCGCCGCATGAACGCACCCGCCACCACCCTGATGTCCGGCGACGACTACCGCGAGTCGTTGCGGCGTTACAAGCCGCGCGTGTTTCTGGACGGCCAGTTGGTGGCCAGCGTGGCCGACGAGCGCGGTTTTGGCCCGGGCATCAACGCCATAGCGCTGACCTACGACTACGCGCTCAAACCCCAGTACGCACCCGTCATGACCGCGCTGCAGCAAAGCAGCGGCAAGCGGGTGAACCGGCTGACCCACATCAACACCAGCAGCGGCGACCTGCTCAACAAGCTCGAAGCCGTGCGCCTGGTGTGCCAGGAAACCGGCTGCGCCCAGCGCTACCTCACGCACGATGCGCTCAACGCCATAGGCCAGGTTTCAGCGCGCATCGACGACGCCCGCGGCACCTCCGAGAACACGGCGCGTTTTCTGAACTACCTGCACCGCGTGCAAGACCACGACCTGACGCTGGGCATTGCCATGACCGACGCCAAGGGCGACCGCAGCCTGCGCCCGCACGCGCAGCCCAACGCTGACAGCTACCTGCACATCGTGGCGCGCAACGCCAAAGGCATTGTTATCAGCGGCACCAAGGCCATCGTGACCGGCGCGCCCTACATGCACGAGCTGCTGGTCATGCCGTGCCGCAACATGGGCGTTGAGGACGCCGACTTTGCCGTGTGTTGCGCCGTGCCGGTGGACGCCCCCGGCATCACCATCGTGGCGCGCCCGGCCGGGCGCCCCGGCGAGCAGGTGGAGCATGGCGCGCCGCTGTTCAGCCGCAAATACGGCCAGAGCACCGGCGTGGTGCTGTTCGACCAAGTGTTTGTGCCCTGGGACAGCGTGTTTTATGCCGGCGAATGGGAGCACTCGGGCCACCTCACCTACAGCTACGCCACGCACCACCGCCACACCTGCATCGGCGCGCGCGCCGGTTTTGGCGACCTGCTGATTGGTGCTGGCGCGCTGATGTGCGAGGCCAATGGTTTTGATCCCGGCAATGAGTCCCATTTGCGCGAGCAGATGGTGGAACTCATCACCATCACCGAGAGCTTTTTTGCCTGCGGCGTGGCCGCCAGCGTGTATGGCAAGGCCGACGAACACAGCAAGACCTTCATGCCCGACCCGGTGTTTGCCAACATCGGCAAGCTGCTGCTGGCGACCAAAATTTACGACATGCACCGCATTGCCCACTATGTGAGCGGCGGCCTGATCGTGACCCTGCCCGGCCCCGACGAAGACCACAACCCCGAAACCGCCGCCAAACTGTCTGAAGTGCTGCGCGCCAACCCCGACGTGCCTTACGAGCAGCGCATCGAGACCGCCCGCTTCATCGAGGACCTGACGGCGGGCTACCAGGGCGGCTGGTACAGCGTGATCAGCCTGCACGGCGGCGGCTCACCCGCAGCCATGAAGCAGGAGATCTACCGCAATTACCCCATCGGCTCCAAGGTCGAGCTGGTCGAGCGCCTGCTCGAGCGCGGCATTGGCGCCGACGGTTCACCCGCCGCCGCGCCGCATGACCCAACCCGCGCCATCACGCAAAACCGCCAGCCCGGCAAATGCTGCGACGCCGGCTGCACCACGCCCGGCCAGCCGGTGATGGTGGATTTGCCGGTGGTGACACCGGTCATCGGGGCCTGACCACTGGCCAGCCCCGGCGCACCCACTCGCTCATGCCGCCCTGCACA
>CAZIGL010000024.1:0-55889 GCA_964538895.1 uncultured Rhodoferax sp. | reverse complement strand
TTATTGCTGCTGACCAGTCACAGGTAGGTCAATATCTGCGTGTGGTGGTGAGTACTACCGACCAATTGGGTGGCACCACCAGCTTTACCAGTGCAGCACAGACGGTGACCAACGTGAACGATCTGCCCACAGGTAGCGTGACGATCAGCGGCACGGCGGCACAGGGCGAGACGCTGACAGCGGCCAATAGTCTGGTGGATCTGGATGGGCTTGGCACGATCAGCTACCAATGGCAGGCTGGCGGACAAAACATCAGCGGAGCCACAGCTGACAGCTTGACTCTGACACAGGCCGAAGTTGGTCAGGCTATCACGGTAGTGGCCAGCTACACCGATAGCTTCGAACACGCTGAAAGCGCCACTAGCAGCGCCACGGCTGCCGTAAACAACGTCAACGACAGCCCAACCGGCAGCGTCACGATCACCGGTACAGCCACCCAGGGCCAGACTCTGACCGCTGCCAACAGCGTGGCAGACGCCGATGGGCTGGGCACCATCACCTACACCTGGCTGGCCGGTACCACCGTCTTGGGCACAGGCGCTTCCTACACACTCACCCAGTTTGAGGTCGACAAGGTGATCAAGGTCACCGCCAGTTACACCGATGGCTACCAGAAGTCCGAGAGCGTCTCAAGTTTGCCAACCACTGCTGTCGCCAACATTGACGATGCGGCCAGTGGCACGCTCGCCATCTTTGGCACGGCAACAGATGGCGCAACGATCAGTGCCAACACCCGTGACCTGAGCGATGTCGATGGCGGTATTGCCAGCATGGCTTACCAGTGGCAGATTAACACCGGAGGCAGCTGGAGCGACATCAGCGGCGCGACGGCTTCCAGCCTGATCATTCCGGGCGACCAGAGCTACGTTGACAGCCAGGTTCGACTGAACGCTGTCAGTACAGATGCCTACGGTGGTGCGACCAACTTCACCAGTGCCGCACAGACGGTGGCCAACGTTAACGATGCGCCCACGGGAGAGGTGAAGATCAGCGGCACGGCCATGCAAGGTGAAACGTTGACAGCGTCTAACACTTTGGCGGATCTGGATGGACTGGGAACAATTGGCTACCAGTGGCAGTGGGATGGCGTGACCATCAGCGGGGCGACCGAAAGCACCTACTTATTGACACAGGCCGAAGTTGGCAAAGCCATTACGGTGGTAGCGAGCTACACCGATGGCTTCGGACAAGGCGAAAGTGTGGCAAGCGCGGCGACCAGCACAGTGGGTAACGTAAACGATAGCCCAACGGGCAGCGTGACGATCAGCGGGACGGCGGCGCAGGGCCAAGTGCTCACGGCGACCAACACGCTGTCCGATCTGGATGGATTGGGCTCGATCAGCTACCAATGGCAGGCTGGTGGAGAAAATATTAGCGGTGCCATGACCAATAGCTTGACCCTGACGCAGGCTGAAGTTGGCAAAGCTATTACGGTGGTGGCGAGCTACACCGACAACTTTGGTCAGGCTGAAAACGTCACAAGTACGGCAACGGCTGCAGTAGCCAATATTGACGATGTGGCCAGCGGCACGCTCAGCGTGAGTGGGTCAGCCCAAGAAGGCGGGACACTGTCGGCCAGCCTGACCGGAGTGAGTGATCTGGACGGCAGCATCACTGGCACTTCGTACCAATGGCAAATCTCCAGTGACGGTAAAACGAGTTGGACCGATCTCAGTGGTGCTACCAATGCCAGCTACGTTATTGCTGCTGACCAGTCACAGGTAGGTCAATATCTGCGTGTGGTGGTGAGTACTACCGACCAATTGGGTGGCACCACCAGCTTTACCAGTGCAGCACAGACGGTGACCAACGTGAACGATCTGCCCACAGGCAGCGTGACGATCAGCGGCACGGCGGCACAGGGCGAGACGCTGACAGCGTCCAATAGTCTGGCGGATCTGGATGGATTGGGCACGATCAGTTACCAATGGCAGGCTGGTGGAGAAAACATTAGTGGTGCGACATCCAGCACTTTTTCATTGACGCAAGCGCAGGTAGGTAAGGTCATCACGGTGGTAGCAAGCTACACCGATAGCTTCGAACACGCTGAAAGCGCCACTAGCATCGCCACGGCTGCCGTAAACAACGTCAACGACAGCCCAACCGGCAGCGTCACGATCACCGGTACAGCCACCCAGGGCCAGACTCTGACCGCTGCCAACAGCGTGGCAGACGCCGATGGGCTGGGCACCATCACCTACACCTGGCTGGCCGGTACCACCGTCTTGGGCACAGGCGCTTCCTACACACTCACCCAGTTTGAGGTCGACAAGGTGATCAAGGTCACCGCCAGTTACACCGATGGCTACCAGAAGTCCGAGAGCGTCTCAAGTTTGCCAACCACTGCTGTCGCCAACATTGACGATGCGGCCAGTGGCACGCTCGCCATCTTTGGCACGGCAACAGATGGCGCAACGATCAGTGCCAACACCCGTGACCTGAGCGATGTCGATGGCGGTATTGCCAGCATGGCTTACCAGTGGCAGATTAACACCGGAGGCAGCTGGAGCGACATCAGCGGCGCGACGGCTTCCAGCCTGATCATTCCGGGCGACCAGAGCTACGTTGACAGCCAGGTGCGACTGAGCGCTGTCAGCACAGATGCCTATGGCGGCACGACCAGCTTCATCAGTGCGGCACAAACGGTAGTCAATGTCAGCCAGGGTGCAACGGTCGACTTGCTGGCCTATTCCTGGAAAGCGCACACTCTGCTCGAAGGTGTTGCCATCAGTGGCGGCGCGTACAGCGGCGCCACCAATGCAAGCGGCGCGCTCAGCTTGGTTGGCGTGACCGAGGCCAGCCTGGCGCTGACGGCTGCACGCTCGGTACCCGACGCTGAAGTGGCGGCCACAAACGGCGCTGTGAACCTGCAGGACGCCATTGCCATCCTCAAGATGATTGTGGGCCTGGAAGTCAACGGCGCAGGCAAACCGCCGTCACCCTACCAAACCCTGGCCGCCGACTTTGACGGCAACGGTGCGGTCGGCCTGACCGATGCCATTGGCGTGCTCAAACATGTGGTTGGGCTGGATGCACCAGACCCGGCTTGGAAATTTGTCAACGAAACCGAGGCCAACCCAAGCGCCGCGTCCGCACCAGGCGTTGACCTGAGCGGTGCGACTGGCCCGGTGCATCTGGGGCTGGTGGGTTATTTGACCGGGGATGTGGATGGGAGCTATGCCGGGGCCAGCGGGGCGAGCGTGCTGGAGACAGCTTACTTCGAGACCCTGGTAGCCGATAACAGTGCACTGAACCTGGCGCAGTTTGGCATTTACAGCCAAATATAGATCGCTTTCGCCGTTTGCGGTGAGTCAACGAACCGTGTGAAATTGTGCCTTGCCCCCCCATTTGGGGGATAGTCGCGCGCATTGAGCCCGGTTACAGTCACTTACAACGCAAACTAAAGGGCAAATCATGGCGACACTTACGGGCGGTACGGGCGACGACACATTGTTGGGTACTTCGGGGGAAGATTCGATACTGGGTTTGGCGGGCAACGATACGCTGGTGGGAGGTGCCGGCAACGACACCCTGGATGGTGGTAGCGGCTACAACACCTTGCGCGTGTACGGCACGATCGACGCGTTTTACTGGTCATTCAATGCCAACAGCCAGTTGGTCTTGACCGACACCATCACCGATGGCGTGGCTGTCAATGACGGCAGCGACCAGGGCGTGGACACTTTAAGCAATATCCAGTTACTGGAGTTTGTCAATGCCGACGGTACGGTCACCTCGACCTTCCAGGTGGACGACTACAGCAACGCAGCCGATGCCGGTAATTATCAAATTCAGTACGGCACCTGGGTCAATGGCCGCGCCAATTACTACGGCGACACCGACTGGTTCAAGCTGGCCACCGTGGCGGGCCAATTGGTAGTGCTGTCAGGAGCTCAGGGGACGTCTTCGGGAGCGCTAACAAGTCAGACCAATGGTATCTACGTAGGACAAAATAACCCGCAGTCAATAACTTGGTCGACTACTGGAGTCCAAGACTTTTATTTTTCCTCTTATGAGACATCCTCCACCTCCCCTGGCGCCTCCAAGGGCTATAGCTTCATCCTGCGACGCGAGCTTGATGGCACCGACGGCGCTGACAACCTGGTGGCTGGCAGCAACTACGAATACCTGGTCGGCGGCCTGGGCAACGACACCCTGACCGGCTCAGACCGCTCTGATTACCTGAGCGGTGGTGACGGAAACGACACCTTGATTGGCGGCAAAGGCAATGACGACATTGCCGGTGGCGCGGGTACGGCCAACGTGGCGGTGTTCAGTGGCAACAAGGCCGACTACACAGCCACCTGGCTGGGCGGCAATTTAAGCCTGCGCGTGGCCGATCAGGTGGCGGGGCGCGACGGCATTGACAACCTCAGCGGCGTGCAG
The DNA here is from genome assembly GCA_964538895.1 of uncultured Rhodoferax sp. GTDB lineage: Bacteria > Pseudomonadota > Gammaproteobacteria > Burkholderiales > Burkholderiaceae_C > Rhodoferax. The sequence goes on along the minus strand of CAZIGL010000024.1, from coordinate 51,503 downwards.
ATTTTGCGCTTTGCCGATGGCGACATAGTGCTCGACGCCGAATCCAACACCCCCACCCAGACCATCTCCTTGCTGGGTCAAAACCTGGTGGGGTCCATGCCTGTTGGCATCGATGGAAATCGGCTGGATCAAGATTACTTCCGACTGAAATTTGGTTCTGACATTTCCACCAGCTCTGCCTTGCGCGTTAGCGTCGTTGCCCCTGCAAATAACAGCACTTACTACAACGGATATGTTGGATTTAGCTTTCTGGCACAAGATGCCAGTGACGTACTGACCTTTAATCGGCTGGACACCAGCGGCACCATCAATCAATTTCAATATTGGTATAGCTCTGGGGGTGGACAGCAAAGCTGGATCGTCAGCCCCCAGTACTGGGGCAGCAATTCCGAATTCCAGACTATGGTGCAGTGGGCGGATGTCAAGGTGGAGGGCTACGCGTACAGCAGCGCCGGTGTACCCCTGGGCACTTTGGCAGGCTACACCATCAAGGTCGACCGGGTGCTGTATGGCAGCACCGGCGCTGACACCTTGGTGGGTGACGGTCTGTCGGGCTACATTGATGCACGCGCCGGCAACGACGTGGTTACGGGCAGCAGCATCAATGAAGAAATCATCGGTGGCGCGGGCGACGACACGCTTGACGGTGGCTTGGGCAACGACACCTTGCGCGACAGCACGGGCACCAACGTGCTGCGGGGTGGTGAGGGTGATGACCTGATTGATGTCTCGGGCGACGCCGTGGTGGTCAGCACGGCACCCACTGCCAGCGTTGACGGTGGCGCGGGCGTGGACACCCTCAAAATTGCCAGCGGCACCAGCTGGGCGGGCCTGAGCGTGAGCAATGTTGAGGTCTTGGACGGCAGCGGTGGCTACACCGCTTTGAGCGTGGCCGATGTGCTGGCCAAGGGCTTTACCACCGCGCAAAACATCACCTTCCGCCTTGACCCCAATTTGAGCACCGGCGGCACGCTGGATGCCAGTGGCTTGTCTGGCAACTTCAGCATACGCGGTACCAATCAAAGCGATACCTTGATTGGTAACGCGGGCAACAACACGATTTATTTGAGTTCGGACAGTTCTGGTGGCAGCGGCTTAGGTCTCGATACCGTACAGGCAGGCGCGGGTGATGACAAAATTGTGCTGCAAACCCAAAGTTGGCGTAGTTGGTCTGATTTCTTTTCTGCTGTGGATAACGGGCAGTCAATCTACAAACTTCTCGGATCAATTGACGGCGGCACAGGATCTGATCGCTTAGAAATCAACCTAAACGACATTTATTACACACGCACTGCGACTGGAAATTATCTGGGGTCTACCCCTTGGATGTTGGACCTGTCTGGGCTTAACCTTAGCAGCATCGAAACCCTGACGATTATTGGCAACCTCCAGGGTACTGAGTATCCGCGTGAGGTTGTCCTCAGTGCCGCACAAGTCTCTGCACTGAATTCAACCAGTGGCCTCCCGGCAGTTTCCATAATGGGCGGTGGCGCGGTTGACCTGGCGCACCTTGCAGCCTTGGGCATCACCACATGGCGCCTGGGCGACGCTGCCACCTACACGGTCACCGGCACAGCCACTGGCGACACCTTAACCGTTGGCGCGGGGCAGATCACCGCCCATCTGGGTGATGGCAACGACGAATTTGTGATTGACAGCAAGCCGCTGGTGACCGATGTGCTCGATGGCGGCGCTGGCACCGACACGTTGACCATCCGCGGCACTGACGTGGACCTCTCCGGTGCCACGCTGACGGGCATTGAAGCCATCAAGGTCTCGTCGCAGTCACTGTCGATGACGCAGGCCCAGTGGGATGCACTGGGCGGCCAGGTTACTCGGGTTTCGGGTGCAAGCACCGGCTACATCTTGTCGATTACCAACTCGGGTACGACCACGCTGGCAGCAGATTCCCCTTATGTGGGTCTAACCGGTTCTTCGGGTGACGACCAGTTGATTGGCAATGCCATAGACAACATTCTGGTAGGCGGTACTGGTAACGACGCGCTGACCGGCAATGCTGGCAACGACCGTTTGGTCACCGGTGCGGGTGTGGACTCGCTCGCCGGTGGTGACGGCAACGACACGCTGGTGGTCACTGGCAAGACCACGGTGCGTGACGTGCTCAGTGGTGATGCTGGCGTCGATACGCTGCAAGTGTCGGACGGGCAAGACTTCACCGCTGCCACGCTCTCTGGCCTGGAGGTGCTCAAAGGTACGGGCACGGTCACCATGACTGCGAACCAACTCGCCGCGTTCAGTGAAATCAGCGGCGTGAGTGTTCAGCTCAATGGCGATTCGACCAGCTTTGCGCTCAATGCCAGCAGTCAATTGACCAATGGTGCGCGCATTTTGCTTCCGCAGGCCGATACCACCGTAGTGGCCACAGCAGGCATCGTCGGCTCTAAGGGCGATGACATCATCACCGGCAGCGCTGCGGGCAACATCATCTACGGTGGCCGTGGTGCTGATGTGATCGATGGTTCGGCAGGCAATGACACGCTGATTGGTGGCAGTGGCACCGATACCTTGATCGGTGGCGCTGGGGATGATGTGTTCAGGGTTGAGGTCGGAGAGTTGGCAACCAGTTGGGCAACCACCTACAGCGACATTGCTGACGGAGGCTCAGGAAATGACACGCTGGAATTGAATTTCAACACCGGTGCACCCAGTCAGTACTGGCAAACCTATCAAATTAATCCAGGAGCAGTTAGCAATATAGAACGCATCGTTGCCAATTACGCCCATCACTCCACCATATCTTTGAGCGCTGATCAATGGAATGCATTGACATCTTTTACATCGCGTAGCTGGAATGCTGAGCCATATTTCGCGCCAAATTTAACCGTAACAGGTGCAAACAACAACATCAATTTCAATGCAGTTGATGCTGGAAGCAACATCGGTAGGCTTACCTTGCAAGGTGCTTTTTACAGTATTGACGCCAGTAACATCACTCTGGGGCAAACGGCCAATATCGACTACAACACGGCACTCAGTTACCACAGCATTTCAGTCAGCAACTTTGACAGTATCCTGCTCAGCGGCGGCAATGACTTGCTGCAGGTGAATTCAGACACCAGCTTCACGGTTAACGCTGGCGCCGGTGACGACACCATCAAAGTGAACGTCTATGGCAACGGTAACCTGGCCGCCACCATCGACGGTGGTGCTGGCACCGATACCCTGGATTTGACCAACAGCGGTTTTGTTGACCTGACCCAATCCACGCTGACCAACGTTGAATCGATCAGACACGGGGCCTCCACCTTGGTGGTAACGGAGGCGCAGTTTGCCAACTGGAGCTTTGACGGTAGCGGTGCCAAGTACACCAAGGTGGGCAGCACCATTGTGGGTACTGCTGGCAATGACAGCTACAACGGCGATGGCACCGGCAGCTTTCAGGGCGGCAAGGGGGACGACGCTGTCAGCAATGTGAACACCGCAGTGTTCACCGGCAACTACGCCGATTACGACTTCACTCGCAGTGGCAACACGCTTAGCGTTCAGCAGGCGCGCGGTGCGATGACAGACGGCAAGGACAGCGTGACTGGTGTGATGAATCTCCGGTTTGCCGACACCACGCTCAAGATCGACGATGCACCCGACAACGCCTGGAGTTACGTCAATAGCGCCAACTGGAGCAGTCTTGCACATGCCGACTACGGCAAGGCCATGTCGGGCAAGAAGGATTACGCTAGTGATACAGATGTTTTTTCTGCCACGCTGGCACCGAATTCACCGTTGGCTATTACGGGCTCAACCCTTAACGGGAACTATTGGGCGATGCAATTTTTTGATGTTGCCACCAGTCAGGCCCTGCAGTTCAAATCGCTAACTTATGGCTGGATGAGTAGCGAGTACTCCAGCAATATGACAAGCGAGCAAAAGTGGTTACCAGGGTTCAACACTGCGGATGGCTTTAGGGCTTACCAGGGTGGCGCGGTGGTTTTTTCAATGAACGTGCAGACCGATGCAAACGTCAATGACGGGCTTACTGACTACGCCTTCACCCTCAACTACCTCGACGACTACGCGGGCAGCATCGACACCTTGGGCCAGATGAACGCCCAGACTGGCGTCATCAAGGGTTACATCGGCGACGTGGCTGATGCCGACTGGATCCGTACCAACTTGATTGCCGGCACCAAGTACGAATTTAATCTGACCGGTGTGTCGTCCAACGGCGGCACTCTGGTTGACCCCAAATTGCAGTTGCTCGATGCGGCTGGCCGTCTGATCGAATCGGGTATCGACCTTAGCGTCAACGCCGTGGGCAATGACGATTCCCTGGTGTTCCGCCCCACTGAATCCGGCAGCTACTACCTGTCGGTAACCGATGTGGCCAAGCTCAACACCGGTTCCTGGACGCTGACGCAGCAGAGCCTCGACACCATTGCCGGCAACACGTCGACCACGGAGCGCATTGAATGGTCTGGGGCGCAGACCTTCACGGTCAATAGTGAAATCAACGTACTGTCTGACCACGACTGGTTCAAGGTCTGGCTGGACAAGGGCATCACCTACAACTTCAGTGCCTTGGGTTCTTCCAATGGCGGCACACTGGCCGACCCGCAACTGTCGCTGCGCTCCGTCACTGGTATTTTGTTGGCGCAAGACGACAACAGTGGCGGTGGTACCGACGCCAAGCTGTTTTACTCGGCGCCAGATTCGGGTTGGTATTACCTGGACGCTGGTGCCGCGGGCAATGCCAGCAAGGGAACTTATATTCTGAAAGGCGCGACGCTGGCTGATGATTTCAGCAACGACGTACTCACCACCGGCGTGGTACAGACCAACGGCACTCCGTTACACGGGCTGACGTCTTATATTGGCGATAGTGACTGGGTGAAGGTTGGCCTGTCCAAGGGCGTTACTTATGTGATCGACCTGGCGGGTGACATCAGTGACACGGCGCAGCTTGACCCGTTGACCGACCCGCTGCTGACGGTTCGCGATTCCAACGGCAACTTCATTGCCCGCTTTGATGACTTTGGCGGCACGCTCAATTCGCGTGCCTACTTCACGCCCACGACGGATGGACTTTATTACCTGGAGGCCAAGAGTGCCTTCAAGTACGACATTGGCGCTTACCAACTCACGGTGGCGCAGGCGCCGCCGGATGATTTCTCTGCAGCCATGAACAGCAGTGCAGCCACCCTGACGTTGGGCACTGCTCAGGCCGGCAACATCGGCATTCCGGGGGACCACGATGTCTTTCAGGTCAACCTGGAAGCCGGCAAGGTGTACCAGCTTGGTGTAATCGGGCTGGCTGGCCATGCTGGCACACTGACTGACCCGTACTTGCGGGTGTTTGACAGCACTGGTCATCTGATCGACTTTGACAACAACGGTGGCGTGGGTAACGACGCTCAGATGTACTTTGCGCCCACCAGCACGGGTACTTATTACATTGAGGCATCCAGCAACAATGACCGTGGCATGGGCAGTTACAGCGTGAGCGTGGTGCAGCGCAACATGCCGGCCGATGACGTGCCCAATAACCTGAGCACCCAGGTGTTCCTGACGCCCGGCGACAGCTTTGCAGGCAACCTGCTCACCCATCATGATCAGGATTGGTTTGGTATTAAGCTGACCGGTGGCAAAGACTATGTTTTCAGGGCGCAGGCTTCGCACAGTGGCAACGGCTCTCTGACCGACCCCGTGCTGGAGGTCCGCGCTGCTGATGGCACGCTGGTCAAGAGCATTGACAACATGCTTATCAGCAACGAGCCCGCCACGTCATTCACGCCGGTTGCAGATGGCACCTATTACCTGGTGGTCAAGGCGGCCGACGGGCAAACTGACACTGGCACCTACACGCTGGTCACCCGTGCGCCCGACGATTATTCCAATACCATGCCGGGTGCTACAACGATTGCGCTGAATCAAACGTTGGATGGCGCCATTCAATGGTCCGACGGCGCCTTTGGTGTGCGTGCCTACGATTCAGTGGGGCTTGCCACCGACATCGACGAGGACTGGTTCAAGTTCACGGCCACTGCCGACCAGGTGCTGTCGGTCAATGTACAGATTGCGCCGGGTTCGGCGCTGAGTCGCCCAATGGTCGAGGTGGTGGACAGTTTGGGCCGCAGCATGGCCGTGGGTGATGGCCTGGAGACCAACAACGGTCTGGCCGCGGCAGCCTTCAAGGCGCCTGCGGCAGGTAGCTACTTTGCCCGAGTGATTGATGGCGCCGGAGCCACTGGCGGCTACAAGATCAGCTTGGTGGCTGGTGACGCTTCAGACGAAGATGCACAGGGCCCGGTGGCGCTGGACTTTGTCAACCAGGGTTCGATCGTGCAGGCAGTCACATCTGCGCGTATCGGCCTGTCGGGCGATACCGACAGTTTCACCGTTGCGCTGCAAGAGGGTCATAGCTACCGCTTTGAAACGCTGGCGGTGCGTGATGGTGTTCATGCGCCGCTGCCTTCGGCGAATCTCGACCTGTCATGGTTGGCGCAAGGCGCCAGTGCACCCCTGCCCATTGACGTGCTTGGTGAAGTAGCTGCACCTTCGTTTTTTGATAGCACGGTGTTCGAGGCGTCAAGCTCAGGCACGATGCAGATCAATGTGTCGCCGCTTGAATCCACCCAGACCGGGCAGTACAAACTGCGGGTGATTGACTTGGGCGTGGCCCAGACCGACGACCGACCCGACACGGTGGGCGACTATGCCGTGTTGGCCATTAATGAAAACGCACAAGGTCGTGTTGACAGCGCCGACGACGTTGACTTGTTCGCCATCAACCTGACTGCCGGCAACATTTACGACTTTTCGATCAAGAGTTTTGTAGACGGTTTGGGCACCCTGGCCCAGGGCGAATTGCGCTTGCTTGATTCGACCGGGCAACTGGTCACTGCGGGCAGCTTTGACAGTGTGGCGGGGCGCACCGGGCTGGCTGTGTCTGTGTTTGAAGATGGTCGTTATTACCTGTCGGTGTCTGCAGCAGACCTGCCGGGCAATACCGGTACCTATTCGCTGGACACGCGACTGCGCGGCAGTAATGAATCGGTTGACGACATCAGTGCTGACACACGGTCGGGTGTATTTGCGTTACCAGGCCAGCCTGCAACAGGCGAGATAAATTTTGCGGGCGACCATGACTGGATCCGGACCACGCTAGAAGCCGGTAAGGTCTACGTGCTGGACGTGTTGGCGGATGGCAGCGGCGCGGGCGGCACGCTCAAGGACGCCAACCTGCGTTTGCTCGATGCACAAGGCACGGAAGTCGCTTTTGACGACAACAGCGGCGCTGCCCTGGATGCACGCCTGCAGTTCACGCCCAGCAATGGTGGTGAGTACTACCTGGATGTGGGTAGCAATGGTGCCGAAACGGGCACTTACACCGTGCGTGTGCGCGAGCTCTACAGCGGCGTGGCTGACCCCTTGCAGTCCGCCCAGTGGTACCTGTCTGCGGCGGGCATTGATCGACTGAACGGGCAGATCACCGGCGCAGGGGTCACGGTGGGTGTGGTTGACGACGGTATCGACACCTCCCACCCGGACCTGAAAAACCAGCTCAACTCTGAGCTGGCCTACGACACCCAGTTCAATACCCAGAACGGCGCGCCCAAATACCCGGTGTTGGTTGGGCCGCCTGACAACCATGGCACGCTGGTGGCCGGCATCATTGCCGCCGAGGCCAATAACGAAACCGGTATTGTGGGCGTGGCGCCTGATGCCGAGCTGGTTTCCACCCGTGTGAAATGGACCTGGGACCAGATCACCGAAGCCCTGGGGCTGCAATGGCAGTTTGATGTCAGCAACAATAGTTGGGGTGCCATCAATCCGTTTGGTGACAACTTCAACAGCACCAACCTGACCTTTGCCTGGCAGGCCTTGCGCACGGGGGTAGAGGATGGGCGTGATGGTCTGGGCACCGTATTTGTGTTCTCGGCAGGCAACAGCGCCAGCAGCGGCGACAACACCAACTACCATAACTTCCAGAACGCACGCGAAGTGATCTCGGTGGGTGCCGCCGCCGCCGATGGCAGCATGGCTGGCTTCTCAACACCGGGTGCCAATGTGTTGGTGAGCTCCAGCGGCGTGAACATGATCACCACCGACCGGCACGAGTCGGGCTGGGGAGTTGATGGCGCCAGTAATTACGTGACCAATTTCACCGGCACATCGGCCGCTGCGCCCATGATCTCCGGCATTACCGCATTGATGCTGGAAGCCAACCCCAATCTGGGTTACCGCGATGTCCAGGAGATTTTGGTCTACGCGGCCACGCATCCGGACAACCAGGACTGGAAAACCAACGGTGCCAGTAACTTCAACCTGGGTGGCCTGCAGTTCAATGACAAGGCTGGTTTTGGTCTGGTGGACGCCTACAGTGCGGTTCGCCTGGCGCAAACCTGGACTGATGTAAGTACTGCCATCAACGAGGTGAGCGCCTCGGCCCGGGCCTTTGGTTTGACGCAAGCCATTCCCGACGGCACCGGTGCCACTTACAGCCGCAGCTTCACCATCGACAGCGGAATGACTGTTGAGCATGTCGAACTCGGTGTGGACCTGCGTCACACCCGCCTGGGCGATTTGGTGATTGAGCTGACGTCGCCCAACGGCACGGTGTCGACGCTGATGAACCGCCCAACGGTCAATGCCGAGCAGCCATTTGGCTTGAGCGGCACCGACAGCGGGGTGCCAACGCACTTGCTGTGGGACTTCTCCAGTGTGCAATTCTGGGGCGAAGAAGCCTCCGGGCAATGGACCGTCAGCATCAGGGACGTGCGCGCTGAAGAAACCGGCACGCTCAACAGTCTGTCTTTGCGCGTGTATGGCGACCGCGACGATGGCAATGACACCTATGTGTTTACCCAAGAAGGTTTCCTGGGTCAGACCACGCGCGTGCTGGCGGATGAATCGGGCACCGACACCATCAACGCGTCGCCCATGGCACACGACGTGTATGTAAACCTGGGTGCAGCGGCCTTGATAGCCTCGCAAGGCGTGACCTACAAAATTGCTGACTGGACGGTGATTGAAAACGCCATTACCGGGTCTGGCAACGACCGCCTGGATGGCAATGATGCCAACAACCTGCTCAATGGCATGGAAGGCAACGACACCATGATGGGGGGGCTTGGCAACGACACGCTGCTGGGTGGCGCTGGCACCGACACCGCCTACTATGCCGGGGCCATGGCAGAGTTTTCGACGTCGTGGAACCCGGATACCCGGGCTGTGACGGTAGTGGACAACAAGCCCAGCAATGGTAATGAGGGCACCGACACCCTGATAGGTATTGAGCGCATTGTGTTTGCCGATGGCGAGCTGAACCTGGGTACTCTGGTTGGCAACCAGGCACCCGTGGCCAACCGCACTGTGTTTGACACACCGGTGGTCATTGGCAAGGGCATGGGCATTGACTTTGCCCTGCCTGAAAATGCCTTCACCGATGCGGATCAACCCAAGGGCGTGCCCACGGACATTTTGATTGCCGAGGCCGCCGGCGGTGAACTCCCAGACTGGTTGAGTTTCGACCCCGTCACTCGCAAACTCACAGGGGTACCGCCGCAAGACCACCAAGGCCAGCTCAAGCTGAAAGTAACGGCCGTGGACGAGTTTGGCGAGACCAGCTCCGACACCTTGACGCTGCAATTTGGCGACAACCAGGCCCCCATCCTGCAAGTCCCCACTGAAAAAGTCCTGGCTGAAGATGCTGGCTTGGTGGCGCTGGGTATCAGCGCACCGATTGACCCAGAGGGCAAGGCAGTCAGCGTCAAGCTGCTGGACATCCCGAGTCAGGGCACCGTGCTTGACAAGGCCGGTAATGTGTTGGCAGTGGGCGCCGTCATGACCCCCGATGCCTTGACCGAGTTGCACTATCAGACTGCCCCTGACGCGTTTGGCAATGCGGGCTACCTGCGCTACCAGGCCATGGACGAGGACGGCGTGACGTCCGAGTCGTCAGTGCATCTGTTTGTGGATCCGGTCAATGATGCACCGCGCTTTGCCACTACCTCTGGCAAGTTAGTCATACAGTACCCGGCGCAAGCCACGGTGGCCCTTGACTTGCTAGCCCCCAGCGACCCGGAGTCGGTGCTTAGCGTGGTGCGCGTGATTGAACTGCCCGCCTTGGGCAGTGTGTCTTTGAATGGTAGTGCGCTGGCCCTGAATCAGGTGCTGTCGCTGGCGCAACTGCAGCAACTCAGCTTTACCCTGAGCGAAAACGTGAACGGCCCGATTGGAGCGGTGACTGTGCAGGCGGTTGACCCACAAGGCGCTGCCACCAATTGGAGCCTGGTGCTGGAAGTGCAGGGCGATGCGGCCTACAGCACAGGCGGGGCGGGCGCCGACGCGCTCTACGGCAGCATTGGCAACGACACCTTGTACGGCATGGCTGGTGACGACACGCTGGTGGGCAATGCGGGGCATGACCGCCTGCTGGGTGGTTTGGGCAATGACGCGCTGTTTGGCGGCAGCGGTAATGATTACCTGGACGGCTCCAGTGGCAATGATTATCTGGACGGCGGAACTGGCAGCGACACCATGAGCGGCGGGCCAGGTGCAGACACCTACATCGTCGATGCCAGCACTGATGTGGTGCTGGAAGTCATCTCTGGCGGCGCAGGCGGCAAAGACCTGATCATCACCAGCGTCAGCATGACGGCGCCAACCAATGTTGAAAATCTGCAAGCGGCTGCAGGTGTTGCGGTCGCCAGTTTGATCGGTAATGGGCTTGACAACATCCTGCTAGGCAACGAATCCGACAACCTGCTCAGCGGGCTCGAAGGTCGTGACACCCTGTTGGGTGGCCAGGGCAACGACACCCTGGATGGCGGCAGCGGGGTAGACCGTATGGCCGGCGGTGCGGGCAATGATGTTTACTTTGTCGATTCGCGGTCCGATGTGGTGATTGAACTGGCCGGCGAAGGCGTGGATACCGTCTACGCCAATGCCAGCTTCACATTGGGCTCCAACATTGAAAACCTGGTGCTGCAGGGAACGGGCGACTTTACCGGTGGAGGTAATTCGCTTGACAACCACCTGGTGGGTAACGCGGGTAACAATATTTTGGCGGGTGGTCTGGGGCGCGATACCCTTGAAGGCGGACTGGGTGACGACATTTATGTGGTCAACGACAGCCTTGACACCATCATTGACACCGGTGGCAATGACACCATTCGCAGCACGCTGGATGTGACGCTTCAGGCCGACATTGAAAACGCCGAACTGGTGGGCATTGGTGACCCCAACGCCATCGGTAACGCGGCCAACAACCGGCTGGTGGGCAATATGGGCGACAACATTTTGGATGGATTGCTGGGCACCGACACCTTGACCGGTGGTGCGGGCAGCGATCAGTTCATGGTGGGCTTCAATGGCGCGGGTGTGGCGGTTGACCAAATTACAGACTTCTTGCCGGGTACCGACTTGTTGGTGGTGGACTTGGCTGCGCTGGGCATTGACGTGGCACAACTGGGGCTGTTGTCATCAGGCACCGTGAGCAACACCTCGTTCGTGAAAGGCGCTGGTGTGCGGGCGCTGGACCCAGACGATCATTTCATGTTTGACACGGCGCGCGCCATGTTGAGCTTTGACTCGGATGGCAGTGGTTTGCAGGCTCCGATTGATCTGGTGCAAATCTTTGGGGTGAGTGCCAACAATCTGACCGCTAACGACATCTACATTGCCGTCTAAGTCAGGGTTGTCAATGTCTTTACTACAAATAGCGGCACCAGACCTGACTGCGGTGGCCTATGGCGGGGCCACACTCCAACTGCTTGAAGGACTGGGTTTTTCTCAGGATGGTGCCACCTTGCTGGTGCGCGCCACGTTTACTGACGATGCCGATGGTGGTGGCAAGCTGCACTATGCCATGTGGACTTATGACCTGGTGCTGCGGCAATACACAGCCAGTTTGAACGCACTGGTAACGCCTGAGGGCGGAAACCCCGCCGACACAGAAGTCAATTCCGCCCTCATCGTGGGCTCGGGCGAGCAGCAGATTGTTGTGATTGAAAGTAGCGTCCGTGGCGCAGTCGGTGGGTCAATCCTGTCCATGTTGTCGGCAGATGCGGTCACTGACACCAATGCGTTGATCAGCGTGCTCGGGCCAGACATTGCGCCACGCATAGAGCGCTACAGCCTGAGTCAGGACGGCCGTTTTTTGGCCTTGCAAACCGACAGTCATTTGTTGGCTACGGATGCAGCGCCAGATGGCAATAGTGTCAGCGACATCTACCTGCTTGACCTTGTCACGCACCAGACCCAGCGGGTAAGTTTTGTTGAAAATGCCGAGGTCTATGCGCCAGTCCAGCTGGGTAACGTCTACAGTGACGGCGCACAGGTGCAGGTCGCGTTCAGCAGCGCAGCCGCTTTTGTGACTGCCGATAAAAATGGCACGGCACTGAGCACCGAGGCCCAGACCGATGCCTATGTGTGGCGCAGCTCTTTTGATGCAGCAGGCCTGACGGGTGCACCCACTTTCCAACTGGTATCCGCCCGTGCGGACGGCACTGCTGCAGGCTTTGTGGGCGGCGACGTAGATGTGCTGGCCACGGCCAGCAGCGTTTACTTCAGCAGCACATCGGCTGAACTGGTGGCCAACGACAAAAACGATGCGATGGACGTGTTCAGCTTGAGTAAGGCGGGCCTGGTAGAGCGTGTGGCCCTGTCCGGGGTAAGTGAGCTCTCAAGCGGGGCCAGCTTGCTGTCGGCCAGTAGCGACGGCCGCGTGCTGGGTTTGCTCACGTCTTCCGAAGAAGTGGCTGGCCCCGAGCAGCTCCAGCAGGTGCTGGTGGTCGACACGCAAAGCGCAGACTGGCGCGTGGCCTCGTCTGCCAGCACGACCGTTTTGGCTAACGATATTGTCTTGAATGGCGCCCTGACACCCGACGGGCGGTCGATCGCCTTCACCAGCAATGCCGACAACCTGGTGCCCGGACCTGCACCAGCCATGGCGGGCAGTCTGTATGTGACCTCGACCGAGTTGACACCAAGCGCAAGCATCGACCTGCTGGCCTACAGTTGGAAAGCGCACACCCTGCTCGAAGGGGTTGCCATCAGTGGCGGTGCCTACAGCGGCGCAACCAATGCCAGCGGGGCGCTGAGCTTTACTGGCGTGACCGAGTCCAACCTGACGCTCACAGTTGCACGCCCAGTACCCGCCGCAGAAGTGGCCGCCACCGACAGCGCGGTCAACCTGCAAGACGCCATCGCCATCCTCAAGATGATCGTGGGCCTGGACGTCAACGGCACAGGCAAACCGCTGTCGCCCTACCAAACTCTGGCTGCCGACTTTGACGGCAATGGTGCAGTGGGCCTGACGGATGCCATTGGGGTACTCAAGCACGTGGTGGGGCTGAACGCACCTGACCCGATCTGGCATTTTCTGAATGAAGTCGATCCGGGCGTGCCGAGCAAGACCGGCCTGAACCCGGGTGTGCCCGCCAACACCATCAATGCAGAGCTGGGCTCTGGCCAGGTCCATATCGGCCTGGTGGCTTACCTGAGCGGCGACGTGGATGGCAGTTTTGCAGGAGCTGCCGGTGCCCTTGACCTGGATGCGACGCAGCCCGGATATTTCCAGGAACTCACGTCGGCCCAGGGGCTTCATCTTTCGCAGTTTGGGGTTTACAGCGCCTGACCGACGCGCAGTCAAATGTGGTCTCGCCAACAGGAATCGAACCTGTATTTCACGCTTAGGAGGCATGCGCACTATCCGTTGTGCTATGGCGAGAAGGCGTGATTTTAGGCGCTGAATCCAGCTTGCCTGGTGCTTGCGCTTGCTGAAGTTGATGGCACGAACACATGCCCTCCGCCATCAGGGTCAGGTGATGGCCGCAGCCCCCGCAACACGACACCAACTTGCCTGATTCGGGCGCGTGAATTTTTTTCTGTAACCCGATTGTTAATTTCAACGCCTTTACAGGGTTTCTACTAAGAAGGTGCAAAAAGCGCATCACTTAGACTCGTCCTCAGTTTGCAAACGGTCACATTCAAGTGGCCGCGGTGTGCAGCAGCCGGAATGTGCTTTTGGACACATTCTGGCAATTTTTCAATAACTTGGACAGGAGACATATTCATGAAATTAGTTCGTCATACATCCCTTCTCGCACTTGCTATCGGTGCCGCATTTTCGGCACCCGCCATGGCGCAGGAAACCGTGCGTTGGGGCATTCCCATGTCCTTTGGCTCCAACCTGGTGGCCCTGGGTGACACCATGCCCTGGGTCTCGGAGCAGCTCAAAAAAGTTTCTGGCGGCACGATCAACCTGCAGGTGTTCGAGCCGGGCAAGCTGGTGCCTGCGTTGGCTATTTTTGACAGTGTTTCCACTGGCAAGGTAGAAGCTGGCTACAGCTGGATGGGTTACGAGATTGGCAAGGTGCCGGTTTCTGCCTTGTTTGGTGCGGTACCGTTCGGCATGGAAACGCCCATGTTTGCCGCCTGGATGTACTTTGGTGGCGGTGATGCCCTGCTCAAGGAATCGTTCAAGCCACACAATGTGTATCCCATTTTTTGCGGATCCATCAGCCCGGAAGCTGCCGGCTGGTTCCGCAAGGAAATCAACAAGCCCGATGACCTCAAGGGCCTCAAGTTCCGCGCTGCCGGCTACGGCGGCAAGGTCTACCAGAAGCTGGGCGCCTCCGTGACCATGCTGCCAGGTGGCGAACTGTTCCAGGCACTCGAAAAAGGCGTGCTTGATGGCACCGAATTTTCTCTGCCCACGGTCGATGACCAGTTGGGTTTCTCCAAGGTTGCCAAAAACTACTACCTGCCAGGCTGGCACCAGCCTTCCACCAACCAGTTCCTGTATGTGAACATCGCGGCCTGGAGCAAGCTCAAGCCACAAACCCAGGCACAGATCGAGACCACTTGCACCGCCGGTGTCACCATGGCCATTGCCAAGGCGGAAGCGCTGCAGGGTGAGACCCTGACCAAGTTTGAAAAAGACGGCGTCAAGGCGCGCCAGTTCAACAAGGTCATGCTCGACGCCTTTGCCAAGGCTTCGCGCGAGGTGATGGCTGAGGAATCTGCCAAAGACCCGTTGGTCAAAAAGGTGTACGACAGCATGACTGCGTTCCAGGACAAGAACGAAAAATGGCACAACCTTGGCTACCTGCCACGTGACTTCAAGTAATTGCTGAACCACACGCGCCACACCTGCGCGTGCCAAGCCGTTCCAGAAAGCAGTCGCCTACTGGAACGGCTTATTTTTTCCAAGGAAAATTTCAATGAAAATAAATACACAAGACGCTGATGATTCGGTTGTGGGTTTGTCTGGCCTCGCGCTGCCTACCACCGGATTTTCCCGCGCCATTGACCGGGTGATCAGATGGGCTGGGGAGTTTGCTTCCGCCTTATGGACCGTTCTGGTGATGACGATCGTGCTTCAGGTCGTGTTGCGCTATGCTTTTGGCATTGGTTCCATCATGCTCGAAGAAGCCCAGTGGCACCTGTATGCCGTTGGTTTCCTGATCGGTTTGTCGTTTACCGAACTGCAAGAGCGTCACGTGCGCATCGACGTGCTGGCGGCTGGCTTTACCAGTACGTCCCGCCTTTGGATCGAGTTTTTGGGTATCAGTTGTTTTTTACTGAGCTTTTCCCTGCTGGTGATCTGGTATGCCGTGCCCTTTGTGGTCAGCTCCTGGGAGCTCGCTGAGGTTTCTGCAGCGCCAGGTGGTCTGCCTTATCGCTGGGCCATCAAGTCCTTCATGGTGACCGCGTTCGTCCTGTTGGCGCTGATCGCGATGAGCCGGCTGACACGTGTCTGGAAAGCGCTGTTTGGTTCGCATTGAGTGAGCGAACCAATGCCTAGCTTTCAAACATAACAATTTATCGAGACACGTCATGCCTTTTTACGAAATTCTGTCCATCGCACTGATGGGTACCTTCATTCTGGCCCTGTTCACGGGTTACCCGGTGGCCTGGCTGCTGTCGGGCATTTCGATGCTGTTTGCCGCCATCGCCATTGTCTTGACGACGCAGTTCGGCATCGATACCTTTTTGTTGACCAGTTGGGTCAAGTTCTCCGGCATTGTTGACCGGTTTGACGCCATCATGTCGAATTGGGTGCTGGTGTCACTGCCCATGTTTGTCTACATGGGTCTGATGCTGGACCGCTCAGGTGTGGCCGACGTCATGATGCGCAACTTTGTCAAGGTGTTCGGTGGCATTCGCGGCGGGCTGGGCCTGACCGTGATCGTGATCGGCATTTTGCTGGCGGCCTCCACCGGCATTGTGGGTGCGTCGGTGGTGTTGTTGGCCATGCTGTCCATGCCCATCATGCTGCAGCACCATTACTCCAAGCCGCTGGCCTGCGGCATTGTGGCGGCGTCGGGCACGCTGGGTATTTTGATCCCGCCGTCCATCATGCTGGTGCTGATGGCGGATCAGGTGTCGGTTTCGGTGGGTGACCTGTTCATGGGGGCGCTGATCCCAGGCCTGTTGCTGGGTGTGCTTTACATGATTTTTGTGATGCTGGTGGGTATTTTCCGTCCCGACATGTTGCCACCGCGCCCGGCTGATGAAGAGAAACTCACGGTGCGTCAAATCGGCATTGCTTTTCTTTCCACCATCCCGACTTTTGGTCTGATTCTGGTGGTGCTGGGCTCGATCTTTTTTGGCGTGGCAACGCCCACTGAAGCCTCGGGTCTGGGGGCTTTCGGTGCCATGGTGCTGGCGGCAGCAAACGGCAAGCTGAACTGGAAAGTCATACGCCAGGTGGGCATCGACACCACCATCACCACCTGTTTCATTTTTGCCATCTTTATTGGCGCGACCGTGTTTGCCTATGTGCTGCGCATGATTGGTGGCGACGAGCTCATCACCGAGCTTTTCAAGGGCACCGGCCTGGGGCCACAAGGTCTGGTCATACTGGTGCTGGCGGTGGTGTTTGTGGCCGGCTTCTTCCTGGACTGGTTCGAGATCGTGCTGATTATTTTGCCCTTGCTGGCGCCAGTCATCAAGCTCGCCGGGCTCGACATGACCTGGTTTTTGATTCTGGTGGCGCTGATGCTGCAAACCTCGTTCCTGACGCCGCCGGTGGGTTTTTCGCTGTTTTACCTCAAGGGCGTGGTGCCCAAGGGCGTGACTATTCGCGACATCTACATTGGTGTGCTGCCGTTTGTGGCCTTGCAGATGATGATGGTGGCGATCTGCTTCCAATGGCCGCAAATCATTCTTTGGCTGCCCGAGCAAATGTATGGCGTGCCCAAATGACCGCAGCATAAGCGGGTAAACAAGGGGCGCCGTTGGCGCCTTTTGTTTTGGTAAAGTGTGACCGAAATAACTTCTGGGAAGCTTCATGAGTACAACACCATATGCCTGGCGTTTTTTCAGGGCCGGGGGATTTGACCAGGTTCGTATTGAGACGGCCGACGATTTGCTGGCCCTGACCCAGCTCAATCAAAAGCTGTGGCTGGCTTTGTCTTGCCCGGTCAAGGGCATTGAGTTCGATGCTCGCACGCTGGCGCTGATCGACACCGACAGCGACGGCCATGTGCGCCCCCCGGAGTTGCTGCAAGCCATTGCCTGGGCCAACGAGCGGTTGCTTGACAACGCGGTACTGACCCAGAAATTTGCCGGCCTGCCGATTGCCGCCATTCGACGCGATGATGCGGTGGGCGAGCAGATTCACTTGGCCGCACTGGCATTGGCGCAAGACTGTGGCAAGCTTGACACCGACCTGCTGACGGTCGAGGAAACCAGCGCAGCGCGCAATGGCCATGCCGCCCGCGCTTTGAGCGCCTGGCAAGCCGAGGGTGACGCCCTGCTGGTGTTGGGCGAGGCCACGGCTGCAGCCCTGGCGCTGGTGACCGCGCTCGACCAAAAAATTGAGGATTACTTTGTGCGCTGCCAGTTGGCCGCGTTTGACGCACGTGCCAGCGCTGCCCTCAATGTGTCTGAAGACGCCCTGAAAGCCATGGCTCCCACAGCCTTGCAGGCCAGCGCACAGGCCATCAGTGATTTGCCGCTGGCGCATGTCACGGCCACGCCCAGCTTGTGCTTGTCGGGTGGTTTGAATCCGGCCTGGAGCGCACAGGTGGCGGCGCTGCGTGAGCAGGTGGTGCTGCCGCTGCTCGGAGCGCAAGAGGTGTTGAGCCCGGCTGATTGGCAAAGTATCAAGGCCCGTTTGGCGCCCTATGCCGCCTGGCAGGCAGCCAAGCCCGACCCCAACGCGGTGAGCGACGGCGTGCGCGACCTCGAACAGCTGTCGCGCTATGTGCGCGATCTGCAGACCCTGGCCAATAATTTTGTCGCCTTCAAAGACTTTTACACCGCCCAGGGCAAGGCCACTTTCCAGGTGGGTACCTTGTACCTGGACGGCCGCTCCTGCGACCTGTGCGTGGCTGTCAATGACGCTGCCAAACATGCGGCACTGGCCCCGTTGGCGCGCATTTGCCTGGTTTACTGCGACTGTGTGCGCGGCACTGAGAAAATGAGCGTGGCAGCAGCGTTTACTGCGGGCGACTCTGACCAGCTGATGGCCGGGCGCAACGGCGTGTTTTATGACCGTCAGGGCCGGGACTGGGACGCCACCATTGTCAAAATCATCGACCACCCGATCAGCCTGCGCCAGGCCTTTTGGTCACCCTACAAGCAATTGGCACGGCTGGTGAGTTCGCAGTTGCAAAAAATGGCAGCCAGCAAGGCCAAGGCGTCTGATGACAAACTGGCGGCGCTGGCCACTGACGCTGCCAAAAAGGGCAGTGCGCCCGATGCCAAGGCGGGGGCGCCAGACGCTTTCGATGTGGCCAAATTTGCCGGTATTTTTGCCGCCATTGGCCTCGCCCTGGGTGCCATAGGGACTGCCCTGGCGGCCCTGCTGGGCGGCTTGTTCAGCCTGAGCTGGTGGCAAATTCCGCTGGTGTTTCTGGGCGTGATGCTGTTGATCTCGGGCCCGGCCGTGGTGATGGCCTGGTTTAAATTGCGCAGCCGCAATCTGGGCCCCATCCTTGACGCCAATGGTTGGGCCATCAATGCGCGTGCCCGCATCAACATTCCGTTTGGCACCTCGCTGACCCAGTTGGCGCAATTGCCGGTGAACGCACAACGCTCCCTGGTCGATCCCTATGCCGACAAGCCCTCGCGCGCGCCTTACCTGCTGGTGGCTTTGCTTGTGCTGGCGCTGCTGATCTGGTTGCTGCGGGCTTAGCCGGTCAAGACGGCACGCGCTCAGTCGTAACGCAGGGTCCAGATCAAATCCACGGCGCTTTTTTCTCCGGTCTGGGCGCGCAGGGTCAGGTGACGGGACAGGTCGTAAAAAATGGTGAACACGCCCATGCTGCCGGCCAGGCTGCTCTCGTAGGCCACGTAAAAATCTTTGCTCAGGCGTTTGCCAAGGGTGATGGTGGCACCCGTGGTGGTGTCGTCGCCGTTGCTGCCGGCAAAGCTCAGTTCATCCAGCCCCAGCGCCTGGGTCAGGCTTGTGCTCGGGCCTTGGCCGCTGCCGCCAAGCAGGGCCAGCGCGGCTTGCTGCAGCAAAGCGGCCTCGCCACCACTGCCGCTGGCAGAGCGGCCCAGCACCAGCCAGGCCAGTTTTTCGGCCTCGGGCAGCTCGGGCTCCGAATAAAGCCGCACCACTGGCGACAGCGCGCTGCCCTTCACCTGTACCCCCACACGCTGGCTCAGTTTGGGTCGAATCGCCAGAATGTCGAGCATCGGGTTGTCGGCAGCACCGACAAAGCGCAAGATGCCTTGCTCGATGTCCAGCCGCTGGCCATAGGCGCGGTAGGTGCCGCGCACCGTGCGCACCGTGCCGGTCAGGTTTGGGCGTTCGTCGTCTATGGCGCGCAGCGTCAGCTTGCCCGCCAGATGGGTCTCCAGGCCCCGGCCGCGAACCTGAAAATTGCGACCCAGGTCGAGCCCGACCAACAGGTCGGTGACCAGTGGCGCTGACTTGGTGCCGCTGGCAGTACCGGCTTTGGGTGCTGCGGTGGCGGCTGCTGCGGTGGGGGTCCGACGCACCACCACGTCATCGCCCAGCCGGGGGGCGCTGTCGTCGGGCAGTGTGATCAGGGCCTGGTCGACGGCCAGGTCGCCGCGCAGGCTCAAGCGGGCTTGTTTGAGCTGTGCGCTCAGTTTGCCTGAAACGATCACGCGCCGGTCAGCCCGGCTGCTCAGGCGCAGGGCTTGGGCCTGCACCTCAAGCGCCATCGACAGGCGCGACAAAAATTCGGCTTCCGAGTCGGTGGCCAGCCAGAACACCGAGCCGCTTACGTTCAGCTGGCCGCCGCTGCCCGCCGCAGTGGCTGCCCCCTGCAGGCTGAACTCTTCAATGTCAATTTGCTGCCCATGCAGGCGGGCCTTGAAGCTGCCCTGGCCGAAATCGATGCCGTCTGCCACCGAGCGCACGGCCAGGTCGCGCGCCCGCAAGTTGCCGTCCCACTGGGGTGCCGCCAGCGTGCCGGTGAGGATGATGTCGGCCTCCATGGTGCCGCGCATCCGCCAGCCTGGTGGTGCCAGTACCGACCAGGCGTCTACCTGGGGCAGCTGGATTTGCAGGCTGCCGCCGATGGGCATGCTTTGGTCCAGCGACCAGTTGCCATCTTGCTGCGCGAGCCGGGTGCTGAAGGCCATCAGTGCCCGGCCGGCACGATCGCTGTCCCAGCGCAGGCTGGCCGACAGATCGGCGGCGTTGAGGTTGAGCGCCAGCCGGGCTTCGCGCATGCCGGCGGGCAAGCCCGTTTGACCTGCGTCATCGGTGCGCAGGCGCAGGTCGCCCGAACTGCGTTCCAGTGTGGCGCTCAGGTGCAGGGCATCGGTTTGTTTGGCGTCCCAGTGGCCCGCCAGGATCAGGTCGCTGCGCAAACCCAGGTCGGCCAGTTGGGTGCCGCTCAGGGCCTCAAGCCAGGCCAGCGGCAGTTGGCTGATCTGACCCTGGCTGTGCCACTGCGCCAGGGCTTTGGTCGGCGTTGTGGTCTGGGCTTTTGCTGTGGCTGTGGGTTTACGCGTGGTGGGTGCAAGAGCTGTCGGCAAGGGCTGCGACCAGCGCATGTCTTGCCAGCTCAGCGTGGCCTGGCCCGGTTGCGGGCCGGTGATGCGGGCGCTGCCTGCGGCCACGCGCAAGGTATTGGCGCCAGCGCCAGACTGCCATTGCAGCGTGAACGGCTGACCGCTGTCAGCCCTGGTTTGCAGCGACCAAGGGCCGGGCCGTGCGCTGTCTTGCAGGCTGAGGCTGAGCTGGTTCACCTGCGCCAGCCATGCCGTGGTGTTTTGTTGGCCAGCATCGGCTTGCGCCTTCCAGCTGACTTGTCGGCTGCCAAGTTCGGCTTGTCCCTGAGTGCGCAGGGTCAGGGCGTTCAGGGTGCCGGCCAGATCGGCCTGGAGTTGCTGCAGGCGGCCGGCGCGGGTCGGGCTGGCCTGGTCTGCGGTGGGCGTGCGCCAGGCCAGCTCGGGTGCACGCAGGCGGGCATCCACTTGCAGGCTGCGGCCCTGTTGCTGCCAACCGCCTTGCCAGCTTGCGTCCAGCTGGGCAGTGCCGCGCCATAGCGTGCCTTGCAAGGCGTCGGCCACCAGCGGCCAGCGGGTGAGCCACTGGCTGGCGAGGCTGGCATCGCTCAGCCCAATGGCCAGTTTGCCCTGGCCGCTTTGGCTTGCCATGTTGCCGTCCAGGGTGGCTTGCAGGCCGGGCAGGCGCAAAGCCAGTTTGCCTTGTGCGGCTTGTGAATTCAGGTGGTAAGCCAGGCTGCCTTCCAGGTGCGCGTCCAGCGCGTCAATTTGCAGCGCGCTTAAAGTCAGCTGGGGCGCGGCCCACAGGCCTTGCGCGCGCAGGCTTTGCAGCTGCAGTGTGTGCAGGCTGGTCGGACCCGGCCGAGGCGCGGGGGCTGCAGTCTGGCTGGTCTGGGTTGCCAGTTGCGCCTCAAACCGGATGCCCTGGGTACTCTGGCTGGCTTGCAGTGTGCCGCTCATGGCGCCCGGTGCCAGGCGGGTGTCGATGGCGGCCGGATTCAGTTCATGCAATTGCGCCTGACCTTGCCAGATGCCAGCGTCAAACTGGCCGCTGCCGGTGATGCTGCCGCCAGCGCCACTGGCGCGCATCGCTTGCAGCGCCCACTGCGCCAGGTCGTAGCGCACGTCGGCCTGCAAACTGTCCAGCGGCAGGCGCTGCTGGTCCCAGGGGCCGGGCCGGGCGTTGCTCAGCTTGAGCTGGCCCAGCCAGGCTGCACCACTGGGCGTCACACTGGCCTCGCCACTGAGCTCGGTCTGCGGCGCCTGGGGCCACAGCGCGGCCAGGTTCAGGGCCTGCCATTGCGCCAGGGCTTGGGTCACAGGCTGGGCTTGCCAGGGGGCAATGTGCGCCGACAACTGGGCTTGCATGGCCGAGCCTGCTGCGGATCGGGCGGCCGGGTCAGCCACCGGCTGCAAGCTGGCCTGCATCTGCAGCATGGCATCCGGCCCGGCCAGCGCACCGCTGAGCTCGGCCCGGGCCGCCACCGTTATCGCCTGCGGGCTGGACGGCAAGCGGGTCTGCACCTCACCCCGCGCCTGCAACGCCAGCGCCATGGGGGCATTGGCCTGCAACTGGCCGCTGAGCTGGTAGCTGCCGGAGGCGACCAAGCCACGGCCCTGCTCCAGCGTGTGGCTTTGTCCGTCGTAGCGGTAATGCCCACTGAGTTCGCTGGCTTGGAGTGTGGTGGCACCGGTCAGGCTGAGCTTGTCCAGCACAAAAGGCAGGTCCAGCGTGATCGGCAGGCGCAGGTCGGTGGGGGGCGTCATCGGCGTGGTATCAGCGCTGCTGCGCTGGTCGTCAATGTGCAGTGAGGCAAGCCTGAGCTGGCTCAGGCGCAGCTGCTTGTTGAACAGCGGCGCCAGCGTCCAGGCGATGTGGATGTCGTGTGCTTCGATACTGAGCTCGCCGTGTTGCCAGTGCAACCAGTCAATGTGGCCGCCGGTGCGCAGCGTGCCCTGCACCCCTTTGGCCTCCAGGGTTTGTCCGGCTGGCAACAAAGGCTGCAGCCGCGCCAGCAGCGTCGCCAGCGAGCTGTTGCTGCCGCTCCACAGCCACAGCGCGGCGGTCAGTGCCAGCAGCGCCAGCAGGGTGGCAGTCAGCAGTTTCAGGCTTGGTCGCATGGCGCGCATTAAAAAGTAAACCCCAGGTTCATGTGCAAACGCAAGCGCTTCGCATCCAGGCCGTAAGCCAGATCAATTTGCAGCGGCCCCACCGGGCTGTTCCAGCGCGCACCCACACCCACGCCCAGCTTGGCGCTGAGCTCGGAGGGTTTGTTGGCCACGGCACCGGCGTCCAGAAACACCGTGCTCTCCCAATCGCTCAAGCGGCCGTTGCGACGGATCGGACGCTGCCACTCAAGGCTGCCGGTGCTCAGGTAGCGCCCGGCGGTGATGCTGCCGTCGGCCAGCGTGATGCCGATGTCGTTCAAGCCGTAGCCGCGCACGCTGTTGTCGCCACCCGCCAAAAACAGCTGGGTGCTGGGCAGGGTGGCGCTGTCCTTGGCAATCACGGCACCCGCGGAAGCACGCATGGCGATACGGCCGGCGCCGGCCCGTGGGCTGCCCTGCTGGCCCAGCTGCCAAAAGCCCTGCCAGCGCGTCAGCAGCCGGGTGTAGACCTGGCGTTCACCGCCCAGCGTGGTGCCGCCACCAAGTTCCGCCCCCCAGCCCCAGCCGGCAGAGGGGAACGGCAGGCTGTCGTAATGCCGCACGGCAAAAGCGTAATTGGCGCTGAGGGTCTGGGCAATGACCGGCAGGGTGGTGTCGGTGTCGACCGATTCGGCGCGGTCGTATTGCACATACAGGTTGCGGTCGATGCGCTCATGGCTTTGCTTGCGGCCACCGCGCAGGCGCTGGCTGCTGACATTGAGCGTGCCCAGTTGCTGGTTTTGCAACAAGCCCGACACCGCCCAAGCCCAGTTGGCCCTGTCTGGCGGGGAGGTCAGTTCGCTGCCCAGGGCACTGTTTTCGCGCTCCAGTTGCAATTTGCTCACTGCGCGCCAGCCGATGCCGGGCACCTTGTGGTGGGTGTGCTCGGCCGACAAGCGCGACCCGCTGTCGGTGCTGGCACCAATGCCGAGCACCAGTTTTTGCAGCCGAACCTCGCGCAGTTTCACCAGCACCGCAGCCGCCCCTGCGTCCCCTTGGGTGTCGATCGTGACAAAGGCCGAGGCAAAGTAGCCGCTGTCAGACAAGCGCTGCTGCGCGGCCACCAGTTCGGTCTGGCTGTAAGCGCTGCCCGGCGTCAGCCGCGCCAGGCGTTGCACCAGATCGGCGTCGTAGCGCTGCAAGCCTTCAATCTTCAGATCGCCCAGGCGGTAGGCCGGCCCCGAGTCCAGCGTGAGCTGCAAGTGCGCCTGCCCGGTGTCGGGGTCAATGTCGGCCAGCGAGTCGCTGATGCGCCCGGTGGGAAAGCGCTGCGTGGTGAGTTGGCGCAGGGCTTGCTGCTTGGCGGCATCCCAGGCGTTTTGGGTAAAGCGGTTACCGGCGGGCAGCGACCAGCTGGACTGGATTTGTTCGCGCTGGGCCACCGCCTGGGCGTCGTCGGCCATGGCACCGCTGAATTGGATCGTGACCTGCCTGATGCGGGTGGGTTCGCCCGGCGTGACCGTGAGGGTCACCTGCGGCGTGCTGCCCGGCTCGGGCTGGTGCGTCATGGCAATCACTGGCGAAAAATAGCCCAGCGTGCCCACCAGCTGGCGCGCGTCCTCCTGGGCCAGGCGCAGCAGGCGCGCCAGTTCGTCGTCGCTGAGGTCGGTGAGTTCGCGGTAGCGCTGCAGCTCCAGGTGGCGCGTCAGCAGGTCCTTGATGTCATCTGGCGCCACGATGTTGAGCACAAACGCAGCCCCCGGCGCTGCCGTCTCGACCGGCACGGCGGCGGGTGCCAACGTCGATGTCGCCTCTTGGGCCATGGCCCAGGGTGCCAACAGCAGCAGCGCCGCCAAACAAAAGTTTTTCATTTGCTCAGCAGTCGCATGGTGTCTTCCAGCCCCTTGAGGGTGAGCGGGAACATGCGTTGACTCATGAGTTGCTGCACGATGCTGATGCTCTGGCGGTATTGCCACACGCCCTGCGGTTCCGGGTTGATCCAGGCAAAGCGCGGGAAGGCGCTGGTCAAGCGCCCCAGCCATTCGACACCGGGCTCTTCGTTGTTGTACTCGACACTGCCGCCGGGCTGCAAAATCTCATACGGGCTCATGGTGGCGTCGCCAATGAAGATCAGCTTGTAGTCCTTGTTGTACTTGCGGATGATGTCCCAGGTGGCAAATTTCTCGGCGTAACGGCGCCGGTTGTTTTTCCACATGAAGTCGTAAACGCAGTTGTGAAAATAATAAAACTCGAGGTGCTTGAACTCGGACTTGGCCGCTGAGAACATTTCCTCGACCCGCGCAATGTGCTCGTCCATGGTGCCGCCCACGTCCATCAGCAGCAACACCTTGACGTTGTTGTGGCGCTCGGGCACCATTTTGATGTCGAGGTAACCGGCGTTGGCCGCCGTGGCGCGAATGGTGCCCCCCAGGTCGAGTTCTTCAACGTGGCCCTCGCGGGCAAACTTGCGCAGGCGGCGCAGCGCCACCTTGATGTTGCGCGTACCCAGTTCCTGGGTGTCGTCGTAATCCTTGTAGGCGCGTTGTTCCCACACCTTGACGGCACTTTTGTTTTTACCGGCGCCGCCAATGCGGATGCCCTGCGGGTTGTAGCCACCGTGGCCAAACGGGCTGGTGCCGCCGGTGCCGATCCACCTGCTGCCGCCTTCGTGGCGTTCCTTTTGTTCTTCCAGGCGTTTCCTCAAGGTTTCCATGAGCTCGTCCCAGCCCATCTTCTCGATCGCGGCCTTTTCTTCCGGACTCAGGTGACGCTCCAGGGTCTGGCGCAACCAGTCCAGCGGCACGTCTTTGGTGAAGTCGGTCACCAGTTCAATGCCCTTGAAGTAGGCGGCAAAGGCGCGATCAAACTTGTCGTAATGCTTTTCGTCCTTGACCAGCGTGGCGCGGCTCAGGAAATAAAAGTCGTCAATTTTGTAGCCGCCGGGCGCCGCCGAATCGTCGTCGGCCTGCGCCGTTTTGGGTCCCACCACGCCAAGCTTCAAAGCTTCCAGCAAGGTCAGGAACTCCTTGACCGACACCGGCAGTTTGGCGGCGCGCAGAGTGTAAAAAAAGTCGATCAGCATGACGTCAAGGCAAGGGGCTCAGAGCCAGTTTTCGACCTGCAGCCCTGGCACGCGCGAGAACTCGCGCACGTTGTCGGTCACCAGTACCAGTTTGTGGTGCAAGGCTTCGGTGGCAATCCAGGTGTCGTTGGGGCCAATCGGGGTTCCAGCGGCTTCGAGTTGCGCGCGAAGCTGACCATAGGTGTCAGAGACGCGGTTGGTGATAGTGAGCACTTCCGAATGCAGGCGGATGGTGTCAATGACGGCCAGTCGCTTGGGCGTGCGGTCGCCTTTGTAATAGCCCAACTGCAATTCACCCAGCACGATGGGTGACAGGGCAATGCGACCCCGTTCCAATGCTTCAAAGCGCTTGATCAGCCCTGCACTGGAGCGTCGAATCAGCGCGCTCCAGATGTTGGTGTCCAGAAGGTAGCGGTCGGTGGTGTTTGTCATGGGAGTCACCACGCTTCGACTGGCTCTGCCGGGCCTTCGTCGTTGATGTCAGGCCAGTCTTCCACGATGGGCAGCTTGTCCAAAAACTCTTTCATGGTTTGTGGTGCTTCACGCAACACAATTTCGTCTCCTCGGCGTTCAATGGTGACGCGCTTGCATTTGAGTTGAAATCCCTTGGGCAAGCGCACAGCCTGGCTGTTGCCTGACATGAAAACGGCAGCGGTGGTGGTCATGGTGCGCTCCTGGAATTGCAATATACAAATTGTATATGGTGATGTATTTTCGTGCTCGGCAGCGCTGCCGCTGGTCAACGGGGCTTGTTCAGCAGGTACAGCAACTGCGCTTTCGCTTCAGGCCACTCGCCTTGCGCCAGGCTGTACATCACGGTGTCGCGAATGGTGCCGTCGCGGCGCAGTGCGTGGCCGCGAATCACACCGTCTTTTTTTGCGCCCAGGCGCTCGATGGCAGTTTGCGACGCAAAGTTGAAGTTGTCGGTGCGCCAGCCCACCATGTGGCAGCCCAGCACTTCAAAGGCGTGCGTCATCATGAGCAGCTTGCAAGTGCTGTTGACATGGCTGCGCTGCACGCTTTTGGCATACCAGGTGTAGCCAATTTCCACCCGCTTGACTGCCGGCAGAATGTCATGAAAACTGCTGCTACCCAACACTTTGCCGCTGGCAGCATCGAGCACGGCAAAGGCAAAACGGTTGCCCGCTTCGCGCATGGCCAGCGCGTCTTCGATGTACTTGCGGGTGTTCTCGGGTTCTGGCACCGAGGTGACGCGAATCTTCCAGAGTTCCCCATCCGCAGCAGCCCGGCGCAGCCCGTCTTCGTGCGCCAGCGTCAAAGGGGTCAGCGTGATGCCGTTTTTCTCAAGGGTGACTGGTTCGACAAAGGCCATCAGTTTCTCCAAAATTCACACACCGAAAATCCACATGCTGCGATGAACAAAACCCGCGGGGCGGGCCCTCTGGGCAACTTCTTCATACTGGGGTACCAGAAATCATCAGTCACCCAGAGGTCCCACCCCGCTGGACATCCCGCTTAAGCCAGCCTTGTGCCTCAAACAACCTCGCTGCAGAGTCAGCGGTTGCGGCTCTGCATGAACACCAGTTTTTCAAACAGGCTCACGTCCTGCTCGTTCTTCAGCAGTGCCCCCACCAGTGGCGGCACTGCCACCTTGTCATCCTGGGTTTGCAACGCTGACAGCGGAATATCCTGCGCCAGCAGCAGTTTGAGCCAGTCGAGCAATTCGCTGGTGGAAGGCTTTTTCTTGAGTCCCGGCAGGTTGCGCACATCAAAAAAAGTCTTCATGGCGGCACTCAGCAACTCGGCCTTGAGGCCGGGAAAGTGCACGTCCACGATCTGCTTCATGGTGGTGGCGTCGGGGAACTTGATGTAGTGGAAAAAGCAGCGCCGCAAAAAGGCGTCGGGCAGTTCCTTTTCGTTGTTGGAGGTGATGAAGACCAGCGGCCGGTGTTTGGCGCGGACCAGCTCCCGGGTTTCATAACAATAGAACTCCATGCGGTCGATTTCACGCAGCAAGTCGTTGGGGAACTCGATGTCGGCCTTGTCGATCTCGTCAATCAGCAGCGCCACCGGCTCATCCGCCGTAAAGGCCTGCCACAGCACACCTTTGACAATGTAGTTGCGGATGTTTTTGACGCGCTCGCCGCCGTCCACATCGGCCAGTTGCGAGTCGCGCAGGCGGCTGACCGCGTCGTACTCGTACAAACCTTGCTGCGCCTTGGTGGTCGACTTGATATGCCACTGCAGCAGCGGCAAATTGAGCGCCGTGGCCACTTCTTCAGCCAGCATGGTCTTGCCGGTGCCAGGCTCGCCCTTGACCAGCAGCGGGCGCTGCAGCGTGATGGCGGCGTTCACCGAGAGCATCAGGTCGTCGGTGGCAATGTAGCTTTGGGTGCCCTGGAATTTCATGGTGTTTACGTGGGTGTAGGTGACTGAATAATTTCGATGACCGCCAATTTTTCGGCGTTCCAGGGCAAGGCAAGTGGTTTACACCATGGCCCAAGCTTAGTCCCGGGTGGCGTGGCGCTGCACACAAGCCACATAGGCGTTGCCATCGGGCGCCTGCCCGTTGCGCTGGCTGTCCCAAATCATTTGCCCCAGACACTCCATGGCAGCATGGTGCGCATCGTGCAGTGAGTCGCGCCGGTGCGTCAACAATTCTACGGCTTGCCGGATGCCGCGCGGCTGGTCAATGCTGCACTGTTCGGTGATGGACAAGTGCATTGACAGGTGCAAAAAGCAATCGCTTTGTTTGTCATCAGATTGCTCCAGCGCGGCCATTGCCAGCTCGACGCTGGCCAGCTCGGCGTGGTACTCGGGGTGCTCGTCAATCCACAGGCTGGCGATGGTCTCGATCGCCTCCATGGCCTGACCCGTCTGGGCCTTGGCATGGACAGCGCAAAAAAATTGACGAACGTCGGCTTTGGATGGGTTGAACATAGTGAACGAATTGTCGCTTGCGCCGCTCAATCCACCTGCCAGGCGGGCAATTGCCAGTTGCGCCACACGGCCAAACCGCGCAGGCCGGCCGTGACTGCGACACAGGCGACCAAGGCCAGCCAACCGGCTGTGCCCAGAGTCCACAAGCCCACATAAACCCAGCCGCCGGCAAATGCACAGACCGCGTAGGGGCGGTGGTCGCTGAAAGCGGTTGGAATCTCGTTGCACACAATGTCGCGCAGCACACCGCCAAAGACCCCGGTGATCAAGCCCATCAACACGGCCACCAGAGCGGGCAGGCCAAGCATCAGGGCCTGGTGCACGCCGGTGGCGGCAAACAGCCCCAACCCCAATGCGTCGGGCCACTCGATGGCCTTGCGGGTGAGCTCAAAATGGTGACGGCGCATGAACAGCATGGCCAGGGCACACAGGGCCAGCACGCCCCACAGCATCTCGACATGGCGCACCCAGAAAAACGGCCGCACATCGAGCAGCAGGTCGCGCAGCGTGCCGCCGCCAAAGGCAGCCAAAAAACCCACCACGCACACCCCCACGGCGTCCAGGCGTTTTTTGGCGGCCTCCAAAACCCCCGACAATGCAAACGCCGCCGTGCCCGCCAGTTCGACCAGAAGCCGCAGGGTTTCACCCCACTGTTGAATGTTGTTGATGTTGGCGCTGTTCATCCCCGAATTGTCCCACCATGTTTCTGCCTGAAACTTTTCCGTTCATCACCGACCCGTTTTTTTACGCAGTCACCGTTCCCGCCGTGCTGCTGTTGGGCGTGAGCAAAAGCGGCTTTGGCGCGGGCTTTGGCTCGCTGGCCGTGCCGATGATGGCGCTGGCCGTCAGCGTGCCGCAGGCGGCCGCCATTCTGATGCCGGTGCTGCTGCTGATGGACGTGCTGGGCATGGCCGCGTTTCGCAAGGACTTTGACCTCAAGCTGCTCAAGTTTTTGATTCCCTGGGGTCTGGTCGGTATTGTGGTGGGCGCCTTGTTGTTCAAGCTGCTCGATGCCCGCCTGGTGGCCGGCATCGTCGGCGCCTTCACGCTGCTGTTTCTGGCGCAGCGCCTGCTGTTTCCGCCCAAGGCCGACAGCCCGCCACCACCGCGCTGGCTGGGGGCCATTTTGACGGCCACGTCTGGCTTCACCAGCTTCATTGCGCACGCCGGTGGTCCGCCGGTGAATGCCTACATGATTCCCATGCGCCTGTCGCCGATCCGCTTCACCGCGACCATGGCGTTTTTCTTTTTTGTCATCAACCTGGCCAAGTGGATTCCCTACGCCTGGTTGGGCCTGCTGGACTGGCGCAACTTTGCGACCTCGGTGGTGTTGCTGCCGCTGGCGCCGATTGGCGTCTGGGTGGGGGTGAAACTGGCCCGGCGCATCAGCCAGCTGCTGTTTTACCGGTTTTTGTACGTGGGGATGTTTCTGACCGGGGCCAAGCTGCTGTTTGACGCGGTGCGCTAACACCTCTAATCAGTTGGGGTCAGAGCACGTCGCTGCGAGTGGTCTGACCCGCAAGGTCTCAGGTTAGACATCCAGGTTGTCGATCAGCCGGGTGCTGCCGATGCGGGCTGCGCCCAGAATCACCAAACCGTGGTTCTGCGCCAATGCGGCTATCTCAGCATCACCGGGCACCTGCAAATCGAACGTCCGACGCACCGCCAGATAGTCGGGCTGCCAGCCGCGTGCCGACAAAGCCGTCATGGCTTCTTGCTCCAGGGCCATGAGGTCGGTGTGGCCAGCCCGCAGCGCCTGCGCCATGGCGTTCAGTGTTTTTGACAGTTGCACCGCTTCCAGACGGTCCGCTGGCTTGAGGTAGTTGTTGCGTGAAGACAGGGCCAGCCCGTCGGTGGCGCGCAGGGTGGTGCCGCCAATGATCTCGATCGGCAAGGCAAACTGACGCACCATGCGTTTGATCACCATGAGTTGCTGGTAGTCTTTTTTGCCGAACAGCGCAAAACGCGGCTGCACGCAGGCAAACAGCTTCATCACCACGGTGCAAACACCCACAAAAAAACCGGGCCTGAAATGCCCTTCAAGGATGTTGGCAATTTCGGAGGGTGGCTGGATGGTGAAGCCCTGCGGCTCGGGGTACAGCTCTTTTTCGCTGGGGGCAAACACCACATCACAACCGGCGGCCTCCAATGCCGCGCAGTCGGCCTCCCAGGTGCGCGGATAGGTGTCAAAGTCTTCGTGCGGCAAAAACTGCAGGCGGTTGACAAAAATACTCACCACCACCACGTCGCCCAGCGGTTTGGCCTGGCGCACCAGCGCCAGATGGCCGTCGTGCAAGTTGCCCATGGTGGGCACAAAAGCGGGATGTTTGAAGCTGGCCAGGTGGGTGCGAAGTTCGGCGATGGTTCGGATGATTTTCATAAAACTTGAAACTGTGATGGCAACGCAATCAGCCTAAATGATGAAAGACAGACGTCATTGCGAGGCGCGCAGCGACGTGGCAATCCATGCAGTTTTGGGTCATGGATTGCTTCACTTCGTTCGCAATGACGATGTTTTCTCATGTTAATTGGGCTACCAGGCGTGCTGGGCGTTGACCGGGAAACTGCCGTTTTTCACTGCAGCAACATAAGCCTCCATGGCTTCCTTGATGCCGTGCTGGCCTTGCACGCCAGGCAGGTCGGCCATGAAATTGCGCACAAATTTGGGCATTTTGCCCAGGTTCAGGCCCAGCATGTCATGCAGCACCAGCACCTGCCCCGAGGTGCCGCCACCGGCGCCAATACCAATGGTGGCGCAGTGGGACAAATCCGTGGTGAGTTCGCTGGACAGCGCCGCCGGCACCATTTCAAGCACCAGCAGGGAGGCGCCGGCGTCTTGCAGTTCGTGGGCATGGCGCTTCAGTATGGCAGCTGATTCGACCGTTTTGCCCTGCACCCGGTAGCCGCCCAGAGCGTGCACGGTTTGCGGCGTCAGGCCCAGGTGGGCGCACACCGGAATGCCGCGCTCCACCAGAAAACGCACGGTGTCTGCCGTCCAGCCGCCGCCCTCCAGTTTGACCATGTGGGCGCCGGCCTGCATCAGCACGGTGGCGTTGCGCAATGCCTGCTCTTTCGACTCGTGGTAAGTGCCAAAGGGCAGGTCGCCAATGATCCAGGCGGTGCCCTGCACCCGGCGCACCCCGCGCGTGACGCTTTCCACGTGGTAGCGCATGGTTTCCAGCGACACGCCCACGGTGCTGCTCAGGCCCTGGCACACCATGCCGAGCGAGTCACCAACCAAAATGCATTCGACACCGGCGGCGTCGGCCACTGCCGCAAAGGTGGCGTCATAGGCGGTGAGCATGGTGATTTTTTCACCGCGCGCGTGCATTTCCAGCAGGCGCGGCAGGCTGACCGGCTTGCGCAGGGCTGGGTTGCTGGCGGGCGGCAGGGTGCCGTAGGGCGAAGCACTTTGTGTTGCAGGCTGGTTCATCGGGGGAGCTCCCAAAAAAATTGGCGCGAGTCTAACGCAGACCCGCCTGGTTCAAGATCACACTTGCGGGCGCAGGGTGGTGGGCAGGGCCTGCGCCAGCAACTGGGGGTAGTCGCGGCTGAAGTGCAGACCACGGCTCTCGTGGCGGGCCTGGGCGCTGCGCACAATCAAATCGGCCACCTGCACCAGATTGCGCAGTTCCAGCAGGTCGCGGGTGACGTGAAAGTTGGAATAAAACTCATGAATCTCGGACTGCAGCAGGTCGATGCGGTGAGCGGCACGGTCCAGCCTTTTGTTGGTGCGCACAATGCCCACGTAGTCCCACATGAAGCGGCGCAACTCGTCCCAGTTGTGCGAGATCACGACCATTTCGTCAGGGTCACTGACCCGGCTCTCGTCCCAGACCGGCAGGCTGGCCGTGGGCTGGCGCGTGCTGCGTTCGATGTCCTGCGCCGCCGCCAGGGCAAACACCATGCACTCCACCAGCGAGTTGCTGGCCAGCCGGTTGGCGCCATGCAGGCCGCTGCAGGCAGTTTCGCCAATGGCGTACAGGCCTTCGATGTCGGTGCGGCCCTCCAGGTCGGCCAGCACGCCACCGCAGGTGTAGTGGGCCGCCGGCACCACTGGAATCGGTTGCTTGGAGATGTCGATGCCGAGTTCCAGGCAGCGCGCGTAAATGTTGGGGAAATGCTCTTGCAGGAAGCTTAAGGGCTGGTGCGAGATGTCGAGGTAAACGCAGTCAAAACCGCCTTTTTTCATCTCGAAGTCAATCGCCCGTGCCACCACGTCGCGCGGGGCCAGTTCCAGGCGTGCGTCGTGGGCGGGCATGAAGCGGGTGCCGTCGGGCAGCAGCAGGCGCCCGCCCTCGCCGCGCACCGCTTCGCTGATCAAAAACGACTTGGCGTGCGGGTGGTACAGGCAGGTGGGGTGGAACTGGATGAACTCCATGTTCTGCACCCGGCAGCCGGCACGCCAGGCCGCCGCAATGCCGTCGCCCGTGGCGGTGTCGGGGTTGGTGGTGAACAGGTAGACTTTGCCAGCGCCGCCTGTGGCCAGAATGGTTTGGGGCGCTTCGAAGGTGAGCACCTTGTCTGTGCCCTCGTCCAGCGCATACAGCCCCAGGCAATGCTTGCCGGGCAAACCCAGCTTGTCGGTAGTGATCAGGTCCACCAGCGTATGTTGCTCGAACAGCGTGATGTTGGGGGTTTTTTGCACCTGCTCGATCAGCGTGCGCTGCACTGCCGCCCCGGTGGCGTCGGTCACATGCACGATGCGCCGGGCGCTGTGGCCGCCTTCGCGGGTCAGGTGCAGCTGGCCATCTTCTTGAGAAAACGGCACGCCCAGGGTTTGCAGCCAGGCAATGGCTTTGGGCGCGTTTTCCACCACGCGCCGGGTGGCTTCCAGGTCGCACAGACCGGCGCCGGCCACCAGGGTGTCGGCGATGTGGGCGTCAAAACTGTCGTCCTTGCTCCACACCGCCGCAATGCCACCCTGGGCCCAGCCCGTGGAGCCTTCAGCAACGGCGCGTTTGGTGATCACGGCCACGCGCTTGCTGGGCGCCAGCAACAAGGCCGAACTCAGGCCTGCCAGACCGCTGCCCACGATCAGGACATCAAAGTGGAGTGTGTCAGGCACAGGAATGGTTTCGCGAGAAGACATGAAGAATCCCGATGGGGTTTAAGAGGGGGTGTAGGCCAGCCGCACATAGATGGGTGCAAAGGCTTCGGCCTGGGTGATGTCGATCAGGGTTTCTTTGGCCAGTTCGAGCAGGGCAATGAAGGTGACCACCAGCACGGCAGCGCCTTTTTTGGGGTCAAACAAAGACTCAAACTCGACAAAGCGCTGACCCTGCAATTTTCTCAGCACCATGCTCATGTGCTCGCGCACCGACAGCGCGTCACGCGTGATGCGGTGGTGCTGCACCAGCGTGGCGCGTTTCAAAATACCTTGCCAGGCTTCTTGCAGATCGCTCAGGGTCACGTCGGGAAAACGCGGCACCAGGGATTGCTCGATATACACCTGCGCGCGCAAAAAGTCGCGACCCAGCTGGGGCAGGGCGTGAAGCCGGGCTGCCGCCAGTTTCATCTGCTCGTATTCCAGCAGGCGGCGCACCAGTTCGGCGCGCGGGTCTTCGGCCTCCTGGCCGTTGGCTACATGCCGGGGCGGCAGCAACATGCGCGACTTGATCTCGATCAGCATGGCGGCCATCAGCAGGTACTCGGCCGCCAGTTCCAGGTTGCGATGCCGGATTTCGTCGACATAGCTCAGGTACTGACGCGTCAGGCCGGCCATGGGGATGTCAAGAATATTGAAGTTTTGCTTGCGAATCAGGTACAGCAGCAAATCCAGCGGGCCCTCAAAGGCTTCCAGAAAAACCTCCAGTGCATCCGGCGGGATGTACAGGTCCTGTGGCATGGCAAACAGCGGTTCGCCGTAGAGCCGCGCCACGGCGACCTGATCCACCACCACGGGCATGTAGGCCAGGGTCTGGCGTTCGCCAGCGTTCAAGGTGGCAGTGTCGACCATGGACGCATTGAGATGCTAGGTGAGCGTTGGCTTGCCCTTGTTGCCAGGGCTGTGGGCAGAGATTATTTCTTGCCTTCGTTCAGATAAACGTAGGGTTGTTGTGCAACCTGCGCGGCCCGGTACTCTACCCAAGCCTCGCGATTCACCGGCTTGTCCCAAAGCAGTTCACGGCCTTCGCGCTGTCGCGCCTCGATGCCGGGGTCTTTGGCAACGAGCTGGTCGATGAACTGGGTGACATCGGATTTATACAGGGGGCGGTAAAAAATGTGCATGGCAATAACCTCTTTGGCGCATTCTAACGGTGCCCGCTGGTGCTGTCGGCTTAAACAATTTAAGACGGGTGTAATATCCAACCCCAAATCGACACCGACATCCGACCTGGCCCATGACCTCATCACTTCATCCTGCAAGCTGGGTCCATCTGGACTGGGTCATGCTTGTGGTGGTGGCCTGGCTGCTGATCGGCTTGCTTGGCATTGTGGCGCTGCGGCGCTTCCGGCTGGTGGCCATTGTGCTGTTTCCCATGGGCGCGATTTTTTCGCTGCTGCTGATGGGCGTGGCCTTGAGTGCGGTCTTCAGCGATCCTGAAACCGCGGTGCTGCCGCTGGGCCTGCCACAACTGCCGTTCCACTTGCGCCTGGACAGTTTGTCGGCTTTCTTTTTGATTCTGATTGGTGGTGTCTCGGCCGGTGTGTCTGCCTTTGCAGCGGGCTATTTTCGCCAGGGCGAGGGCACGCCACCGGGCCTGATCTGTCTGGAATACCACGTCTTTCTGGCCAGCATTGTCATGGTGGTGCTGGCGGACGATGCCTATGTGTTCATGGTGGCTTGGGAGACCATGGCGTTTTCGTCCTTCTTTCTGGTGTTGGCCAACCACCGCATTCCTGAAATCCGCAACGCCGGGTACCTTTACATGCTGATTGCGCACATCGGTGCCCTGGGCATCCTGCTGTGTTTCGGTTTGCTGCAGGCCGACACCGGTGACTACACCTTTGCCAATATGCGCCAACAGCACCTGACGCCATTTTGGGGTTCGGTTGCCTTCTGTCTGGCCCTGTTTGGTTTTGGTGCCAAGGCGGGTCTGTTGCCGCTGCATGTCTGGCTGCCCGAAGCGCATCCGGCCGCGCCGTCGCCGTTTTCAGCCTTGATGAGCGGTGTCATGCTCAAAATTGCCCTGTACGGCATTCTTCGCGTGGCCTTTGACTTGTTGCAGGAGCAAATCTGGTGGTGGGGTGTGTTGCTGATGGGTCTGGGCCTGGTCACGGCGGTGTTTGGTGTGGTGTTTTCGACCGTGCAGGTCGAGATGAAGCGCCTGCTGGCCTACTCCAGCATTGAAAACATCGGGCTGATGTGTGCCGGCCTGGGCTTGTCGCTGTTGTTTCTGGCCTATGACATGAAGGCGCTGTCGGCGCTGGCCCTGACCGCAGCGCTGTACCAGATGCTGGCCCATGCCTTCTTCAAAAGCCTGCTGTTTTGCAGCACTGGCGCGGTGATGCATGCCACCGGTGAGCGCAGCCTGGGCAAACTCGGCGGCCTGATGCGCTACATGCCCTGGGTGGCCTGGCCCACGCTGGTGGGTGCGCTGGCCTGTGCCGGTTTGCCACCGTTCGGCGGCTTTGTGGCCGAATGGCTGCTGCTGCAAAGTTTCCTTTTCACCACCGGTTTGCCCAGTTCTTTTCTCGACATGCTGGTGCCGGTGATGGCCGCGCTGATCGCGTTGATCGCAGCGCTCTCAGGCTACACCATGGTCAAATATTTTGGTGTGATTTTCCTGGGTCAGCCGCGTGAAGAAAGCCTGTGCAAAGCCCATGATGCCGGCCCCTGGGAGCGCCTGGGCATGCTCTGGCTGGTGGCGGGTTGTGTGGTGCTGGGTTTGTTTCCGATCCAGATCATCGCCTTGCTTGAACCCACCACCCAATTGCTGGTGGGTACAGGCCTGGCGCACACGGTGGCGGACAACGGCTGGCTGCTGGTGCCGGTGAGCATCGAGCGCGCCAGCTACGCGCCAGCCATCTTTTTGCTGGGTGTGCTGGCCAGTTTTGGCCTGGCATTCTGGCTGGTGCGCAAGTTCTACCATGGGCGCCTGCGCCGGGTGCCGCCCTGGGACTGCGGTTACCCCTGGCAAACCCCCCGCATGCAGGACACCGCCGAAGGTTTTGGGCAACCGATCCGGCAGATTTTTGAGCCCTTTTTTCGCATGAAGCGGCAACTGCCCACCGCCTTCGATGCGCAACCGAGCTACAAGGTCACGCTGGAGGACCCGCTGTGGTACTGGCTTTACTTGCCCATTGCCAGGCTGGTTGAGCGGGTTTCCAAAATGGTTGGCCTGTTGCAACAGGGCCGCATTTCTGTCTACCTGATGTACAGCTTTGTCACGCTGATCGTGGTCTTGCTGGTGGTGAAGCGATGAGCTGGCTCGGCGTTTTTTCACAATTGCTTGCGCTCTTGACGGCGCTGTTGCTGGCGCCGCTGCTCACGGGCTGGGTCAACCAGTGCCGCGCGTGGCTGCAAAACAAGTCGGCGCCGGGTTTGCTGCAGCCCTACCGCATGCTGCACAAGCTGTTCAACAAGGAATCGGTCATGGCCGAGCACGCCTCGCCGCTGTACCGCACCGCGCCCTACCTTATTTTCAGCTGCATGCTGCTGGCCTGCGCCATCGTGCCCACCTTGTCGACCGATCTGCCGTTGTCGCCGGCGGCCGACGCGATTGCCCTGGTGGGCCTGTTTGCGCTGGCGCGCGTCTTTCTTTCATTGGCAGCCATGGATGTCGGCACCGCTTTTGGGTCCCTGGGTGCTCGGCGTGAAATGCTGGTGGGCTTTCTGGCCGAACCGGCGCTGCTGATGGTGCTGTTTTGTGCCTCCATGATCACGCGCTCCACCTCGCTCACCACCATGGTCGAAACGCTGGCGCACCGGGAACTGGCCATCTACCCCAGCCTGCTGCTCGCCGGCGTGGCATTTGCCATGGTGTCGTTGGCCGAAAACGCCCGGGTGCCGGTGGACAACCCCGACACCCACCTCGAACTCACCATGATTCATGAGGCGCTGATTCTGGAGTATTCGGCGCGGCACCTGGCGCTGCTGGAGTGGGCTGCCAGCCTGAAACTGTTTGCGTACTCCTGCATCGGGCTGGCGCTGTTTTTCCCCTGGGGCGTGGCTGAGGCCAATGAACCGCTGGCCTTGTTGCTGGCCTTGCCGGTGCTGGTGGTCAAGCTGGCGATTGGCGGCATGGTGCTGGCCCTGATCGAAACCCTGAGCGCCAAGATGCGCATCTTCCGTGTGCCCGAGTTTTTGGGTACGGCCTTTCTGATCGCCGTGATCGGTTTGCTGGTCAACGTGTTGCTGGGGGTGGCATGATCAAATTTGCGCCTCAACTGATCAACCTGTTTGCCACCCTGATCCTGTTGCTGTCGTTTGCCATGATCTCGCAGCGGCGCATTGTCTCGCTGATCAACCTGTTCATGATGCAGGGCGTGGCCCTGGTCATCACCTCGTTTTTGCTGGGCTACGCCACCAAGCAGCCCGACCTTTATGTGTCGGGTGCGCTCACGCTGGTGCTCAAGGTGATTTTGATTCCGTGGATGCTGCACCGCATGGTGCGCAAGCTCAATGTGCGCTGGGACGTCGAGACCCTGCTCAATGTGCCCACCACCATGCTGGTGGGCATTGCGCTGGTGATTTTTTCCTTCAGCCTGGCGCTGCCGGTGTCGCGCTTGTCCAGTTCGCTGGCTGGCGGCTCGCTTGGCATTGCGCTGTCATGCGTGATGCTGTCGTTTTTGATGCTGATCACCCGTTCCAAAGCGGTGCCGCAGGTGATCGGGTTTCTGGCGATGGAAAACGGCCTGATTTTTGCCGCCACCGCGGTCACCAACGGCATGCCGATGATCGTGGAGTTCGGCATTGCGCTTGATGTGCTGGTGGGCGTGCTGATTCTGGGTGTCTTCATCTTTCAGATCCGCGAGAAATTCGACACGCTGGACATCCACCACCTTGAAACCCTCAAGGACGATTCAGCATGACACCCTTGTTTTTTCTTTTGGGCGTGCCGCTGTTGGGTGGGCTGGCGCTGGCGCTGGTGGGCCACCGGGCCTATGCGCGCGACCTCAATGTGGTTTTCAGCCTGTTGACTTTTCTGGCCGCCTGCGTGCTCACGGCGCAGGTGATGGACCACGGTCCCCAACTGCTTTGGCAGCAGCAGTTCTACATCGACCCGCTCAATGTGTTCCTGGTCACACTCACGGCTTTTGTCGGCCTGACCACCGCCATTTTTTCGCGCCCCTACATGCGCATCGAGCAAGACCACGGCAAGATGACCCCGCCGCGCATGCGCCTGTACCACAGCATGTACCAGCTGTTCAGCTTCACCATGTTGCTGGGCTTCACCACCAACAACTTAGGCATCATCTGGGTCGCCATGGAAGCCGCCACGCTGACCACCGTGCTGCTGGTCAGCGTGTACCGCACCTCAGCCAGCCTGGAGGCGGCCTGGAAGTATTTCATTTTGTGCGGCGTGGGCATTGCGCAGGCGCTCTTCGGCACCATCCTGATGTACAT
Organism: uncultured Rhodoferax sp.; assembly: GCA_964538895.1. Classification (GTDB taxonomy): domain Bacteria; phylum Pseudomonadota; class Gammaproteobacteria; order Burkholderiales; family Burkholderiaceae_C; genus Rhodoferax. Next base: position 12,015 of record CAZIGL010000024.1, on the reverse strand, counting down.
GGCGGCCGAAAAAGTGCTCGGCCCCGAGCACGCCACGCTGCTCTGGACCGGGCTGAACGAGATCAAGGGCCAGCTTGACCCCACCATCGTGACGCTGGCCTTTGTGTTTTTGCTGATCGGCTACGGCACCAAGATTGGCCTGGTGCCGCTGCACAGCTGGCTGCCCGATGCCCATGCCGAAGGCCCGACGCCGGTGTCGGCGGTGCTCTCCGGGCTGCTGCTCAATGTGGCCATGTACGCGGTGCTGCGCACCAAGGTGCTCACCGATGGCGCGCTCGACAGCAACATGGCCGGCCAGCTGATGATGGGTTTTGGCTTGTTGTCGGTGGTGGTGGCGGCGTTTTTCCTGTCCCGGCAAAAGGACGTCAAGCGCATGTTTTCATATTCCAGCATCGAGCACATGGGCCTGATCACCTTTGCCTTTGGCATGGGCGGGCCGGTGGCCAACTTTGCCGGGCTGCTGCACATGACGGTGCACTCGCTGGTCAAGTCGGCCATCTTCTTCACGGTCGGCCATGCCACGCAAAAGGCCGGCACCCAGGTGATGAGCGAGATCCGCGGCCTGATCAAGGTCAACCCCGCTTTGGGCTGGGGCCTGATGCTGGGTGTCATGGCCATTCTGGGCATGCCGCCGTTTGGCGTCTTCGCCAGCGAATTTTTGATTCTGACCACGGCCATGCGGGAGCAACCCTGGGCTGCGCCATTCTTGTTTCTGGCGCTCGGCGTGGCCTTTGCCTCCATGCTGGCTCGGGTGTTGCCGATGGTGTTTGGTGACTCCACGCTGAAGCCGCTGGCGCATCCGCCTGCGCTGCTCCCGGTCTTTGTGCACCTGGCGCTGGCGCTGGTACTGGGCCTGTACATCCCCCCTTATTTGAACGGCTGGTACGTGCAAGCGGCCAGCATGCTGGGAGGCTAGGCGCATGCAGATCCCCGGACTCGCGCTTGAATTTGCCGCCTTGCCCGCACCGGTGCCGGTGTGGCATGCGCAGGTGGACTTTGCGCAGTGGCAATTGGCTGCCACCGCCGTGCGCGACGCGGGTGGGCGCTTGCTGGCGCTGTGGGCTGGTCCGATGGGGCCGCGTGGTGGCGCCAGTGCCGCTGCGGCAGCGCCCTGCATGTGTGCGGCTTACGTCACGCTCGACGGCGCGTTGTGGCTGTCGCTGCCGTTGACGCAGCAGGACGGGCGCTGGGTCTACCCCGACCTGGCCACCGTGTTTCCTGCCGCCGCGCGCATGCAGCGGGCTGCAGCCGACCTGTCGGGTGTGGTCGCACTGGGTGCCCCGGACACACGCGCCTGGCTCAACCACGGCGCCTGGCCGCCAGACCATTTTCCCTTGCAGCAGGACCCGGACAAGTTGCCGCTGCTGGCGGCAGGCGAACTTGTCGACTACCCGTTTGTGCATGTGGACGGCGACGGCGTGCATGAGATTGCCGTGGGCCCGGTGCATGCCGGCATCATCGAACCCGGCCATTTCCGCTTTTCTGTGGTGGGTGAAAAAGTGCTGCGCCTGGAGCAGCGCCTGGGCTACACCCACAAGGGCACAGAGCACCGCATGACGCAACTCGCGCCACTGGACGCCCATCGGCTGGCGGGACGCGTCTCGGGCGACAGCACCGTGGCCTATGCCTGGGCCTATTGCATGGCGCTCGAATCGGCCACGCAAACCACGCCACCCTTGCGTGCCGCCTGGTTGCGTGCGCTGCTGCTGGAGCGCGAGCGTGTTGCCAACCACCTGGGCGATCTGGGTGCGCTGGGCAACGACGCCGCTTTTTCTTTTGGTCTGGCCCAGTTCTCGCGCCTGCGTGAAGACTGGCTGCGCGTAGCCAAAACTGTTTTTGGTCACCGCTTGATGATGGACTGCGTCGTGCCCGGCGGCGTGCGCGGCGACATTGACTTGGGCCAGCGCGAGTTGATGTTGCAGCAGTGCGACGCGGTGGAGAAAGAGGTGCGCACCCTGTTCACCATTTACGAGGCCCACGCCGGTCTGCAAGACCGTTTCATGACCACCGGGTGCGTGGCGCCCGAGCTGGCCGCCCGTCTGGGCCTGACGGGCATGGCCGGGCGCGCCAGCAGCCAGAGCTGGGACCTGCGCTGTGACCAGCCCTGGGTGCCCTACAGTGACTTGGCTGTCGTCATGGCCACCCAGCACAACGGCGATGTGGCCGCGCGGGTGGCGGTGCGCTTTGACGAGATTTTTGAATCCATGCGCCTGATCCGGCGTTTGTTGATCGAGATGCCCATTGGCGACCTGCGCTGCCCGGTCCTGCTGCCCCAGCAGCCCGCGCGCGGTGCGGGCTGGGTGGAAGGCTGGCGGGGCGAATTGTTCGTGGCGCTGGAACTGGGGGGTGCCGAGCAACAGCACCGCATCCTGCGCTGCCATTTGCACGACCCCTCATGGCAAAACTGGCCGGTGCTGGAGCACGCCATCATGGGCAACATCGTGCCCGACTTCCCGCTCATCAACAAGTCGTTCAACTTGAGTTACTCGGGGCAAGACCTATGATCTGGAAAGTGGTCAGGCAGATCGCCAAAACCGGTATTTGCACCGAAGCCGCGCCCGACATTGGTGCCGACGAGGCCGCGCAGGCCGCACGTATCCAGCAGGAACTGCTCGACATTCTGGGGCAGGCCCTGACCATTCGCGAGGTCGATGCCGGCTCGTGCAACGGCTGTGAACTCGAAATCAACGCGCTGGGCAACCCCTACTACAACCTGCAGGGCTTGGGGCTAAAGTTTGTCGCCAGCCCGCGCCACGCCGACATGCTGCTGGTGACCGGCCCGGTGTCGCGCAACATGGAAACCGCCCTGAAGCGCACCTATGACGCCACCCCCGAACCCAAATTGGTGGTGGCGGTGGGCGACTGCGCCTGTGACGGCGGCCTCTTTGGCGAGAGCTACGCCACCTGCGGCCGCGTGTCCAACGTGATCCCGGTCGATGAGGTCATCACCGGCTGCCCGCCCGCGCCGCTGGACATTTTGCGCGGCATTCTGAAGGCCGTGCGGCGGCGCGTGACAACGGGAGATTGAGCGCGCAACGCAGTGGCCAAGAATGTGTCCCCTGAAACTCGGCATCAGTCTTTTAACCAAGGGTGCCTGCTTTGCCTGGCTGTAAGGCCCTATAGCAGCGTCAGGAGCCATTGGAATTTCAGCCGGGAGTGACCCCGGAGGGGCTGATTGCAGTCGTTGAACCAGTGCACGCCCGAGCCTATTTGTGAGCGGCTAAACTGAGTTTCAGATAGCAACTGAGGCAAGTAGCATGGACAAGGAATTCTCTGTCGACTCGGACGGGTTATATCAGGCCGTCGAGTTGATGAGTCGTGATTTCAGTAACGCGGAAGGTCTTGACCTGCCGATAGAACTGCCGCAGATTGGGATTGGTTCAACGGTTGCGCTGAACTCACTGGCACCGAACATTCTGGGCGGCGCAGCGCGTTTGGGCGAGGCTACATCATTTGCCCACATGGACCCGCCCACCCCATGGATAACTTGGGCAATTACGCTTTGGAACGCATCGCTCAATCAGAACCTACTTCACCCTGCAACAGCACCTGTCGCTCGCCAAATGGAACAACGGGTCGTGGCATGGCTCGCACCATTTTTCGGCATGAACGGCGGCCACATGACACCGGGGTCGTCACTGGCCAATTTGACCGCTTTGTGGTCCGCGCGAGAGTGCGCAGGCGTTACGCAGGTGATTGCATCAGACGGAGCGCATCTCTCCATTGCGAAAGCGGCTCATATCTTGGGTCTGAAATACCTGAGCGTGCCCATAGACGCAAACGGTTCAATGGACGCGGCGCAATTGCCGACCGACTTGAGCAAGTCCGCTTTGGTCCTCACCGCCGGTGCAACCAGTACAGGTGCCTTAGACCCGTTTGTGTTGGCCGGTGGGGCAGCTTGGACCCATGTAGATGCTGCCTGGGCCGGTCCTTTACGGTTGAGTAAGTACGCCCACTTACTTGCCGGCATCGAGTCGGCAGACTCTGTCGCAGTATCTGCGCATAAGTGGCTTTTCCAACCTAAAGAGTCTGCGCTCGTCTTGTTCAAAGACACCGAGAAAGCCCACGCAGCCGTTAGCTTTGGTGGAGCGTACCTTGTCACGCCCAATGTTGGCGTTCTTGGTTCCCATGGTGCAACTGCCACGGCCCTTCTGGCAACGCTGCTGGCATGGGGGCGGGAAGGAGTTGCCCAGCGCATTGAGCACTGCATGGACCTGGCACGCTGCTTGAGAGATTTTGTGGCTACTGACGAGCGCCTTGTGCTGTATGCGGAACCCCAAACCGGCGTTGTGGTCTGGCGTCCTAAAGACGAGAACTTGTTTGACCAGGTACTGCGCCAGTTGCCTGTTGGTTCCACGTCTACGACCTCAATTGCGGGTGGCAAGTGGTTCCGCAATGTAGCGGCCAATCCTAGTGCGGATATTGACATCCTGATTGCCACCATTCAGGGAGTCTTGCCGCAGCGTGCTTAGTTCAGCCCAATGGCCGCTTTGCACTGCGTACTTGCCTTCCGGCCGCATCGCCTGAAAGACCGGATCGTGTCTACAAGCGACCATCACCGCGAACGCCTTGCTTCTCTTGCGACATTTATCGCTGCAGCTGGCACTCAAGCTCAATCCCGGGGCGGTCCGATCCAGTTTTTGGCGTCGTTCAGCACCGGATGCCACACCAGCAGCAGCAACAGCACGGCCAGGGGCACGGTGGTGACGTAGCCGATTTGCTTGAAGCCAATGGCGCCGACCAGGCCACCGATGAAAAAGCTGCTGATCAGCTTGGCCAGCAGGCTCAATTTTTGGCGGTTGGCGCGCACCAGGGTCTCGCGGGTCAGGCGGTTGATGTAGAGCAATTTGCCCAACTCGATGCCCAAGTCGGTGACCAGTCCGGTGACGTGGGTGGTGCGGATCTCGGCGTGGGATATTTTGGTGATGACGGCGTTTTGCAGGCCCATGATGAAGCACAGCACCAGCACGGTCAGGGGCACAAAAAGCAACGCAAAAAAGCTGATGCCGGCGCCGAACAAACCAAACAGCAGCAGCAGAGCGGCTTCCAGCAACAGGGGTCGTCCGTAGGCGCTTTGCAGATTGCGGCGCAGCCCCCAGTTGACCATCCAGGCGCTGGTCATGGCGCCGCCAAGAAAGGCCAGCAGCGACATGAGCGCAGCCAGCGCCAGGTAGGTCTGACCGGTGACCAGGTGGTCTGCCACAGAAGACAGCACGCCCGTCATGTGCGAGGTGTATTGCCCCACTGCCAAAAAACCACCGGCATTGGTGGCACCCGCCACGAAACACAGCGTGACCCCCAGGTGCAGGTTGCTCTGGGGGGTGCGCTGCACCGCCGTCCAGCCGCGCAACTGGGAAATCATGAGGCGTTTGGACTCAATGCACCCGCATACCGGGCTGGGCACCGGCTACGGGCTCCAGCACGTAGATGCCGGGTTGCGCTTTTTCGTCGGCGTGGCTGGCAGCCAGCACCATGCCTTCACTCACGCCGAACTTCATCTTGCGCGGCGCCAGGTTGGCCACCAGCACGGTGAGTTTACCGACCAGCTGTTCGGGTTGGTAGCTGCTGGCAATGCCTGAAAAGACGTTGCGCAGCCGGGGCTGGCCGGCCTCGTCCAGTTCACCCGCGTCCAGCGTCAGCTGCAGCAGCTTGGTCGAGCCCGCCACGGCCTGGCAGTCGACGATTTTGGCGATGCGCAAATCGATTTTGGCAAAGTCGTCAATGCCGATGGTAGGCGCCATGGCCTCGCCACCCGGATGCGTGGTTTCGGGCGCAGCCACTGGTTCGGGTGCCTCGAACAAGGCGTCAAGCTGTTTGATGTCAACGCGCTGCATCAGGTGCTGATAGGTGCCAATCACATGGCCGGTTTTCATGGGCTCGACGATGTTGGCGTAGTTGAGCGGTTCGATGTTCAGGAACGCCTCGACCTGCTCCGCCAGCGCGGGCAATACCGGTTTGAGGTAACAGGTCAGGATGCGAAAAGCTTTGATGCACACGGTGCACACGTCCTGCAGGCGGGCTTCCTGGTCGGGTTTTTTGGCCAGGTCCCAGGGTTTGTTGGCGTCCACATAGGCGTTGACCTTGTCGGCCAGCTGCATGGTTTCGCGCAGTGCCTTGGCGTATTCGCGGGCCTCATAGAACTGTTCGATGGTGGTCATTTCGCCGCGCAGCAGGTGCAACAGCGCGGCACCGTCCTCAGACACCTCGCCCAGTCTGCCTTCAAAACGCTTGGTGATGAAGCCGGCAGCACGCGAGGCAATGTTGATGTACTTGCCGACCAGGTCGCTGTTGACGCGGGCCATGAAGTCGTCGGCGTTGAAGTCGATGTCTTCGTTGCGGGCGCTCAGCTTGGCCGCCAGGTAGTAGCGCAGCCATTCGGGGTTCATGCCCAGGCTCAGGTACTTGAGCGGGTCCAGCCCGGTGCCGCGGCTCTTGCTCATTTTTTCGCCGTTGTTCACGGTCAGGAAACCGTGCACAAAAATGTTGTCGGGCGTCTTGCGGCCGCTGAAGTGCAGCGTGGCGGGCCAGAACAGCGTGTGAAAGGTGACGATGTCCTTGCCGATGAAGTGGTACTGCTCGAGCTCGGGGTTGGCCATGTAGGCGTCATAGTCCTGGCCGCGCTGGCCGAGCAGGTTCTTGAGGGACGCCAGGTAGCCGATGGGGGCGTCCAGCCAGACGTAGAAATACTTGCCCGGTGCGTCCGGGATCTCGATGCCGAAGTAGGGCGCATCGCGGCTGATGTCCCAGTCGCCCAGGCCTTCGCTGGTGCTGCCGTCAGGGTTGGTGCGCACGCTGAACCATTCCTTGATTTTGTTGGCCACCTCGGGTTGCAGCTTGCCGTCTTGGGTCCAGCGCTGCAGGAATTCAACGCAGCGCGGGTCGGACAGCTTGAAGAAAAAGTGCACCGAGTTGCGCAGCTCTGGCTTGGCCCCCGACAGCGCCGAATAGGGTTTGATCAAGTCGGTGGGTGCGTACACCGCGCCGCACTGCTCGCAGTTGTCGCCGTATTGGTCTTTGGCGTGGCACTTGGGGCACTCGCCCTTGATGAAGCGGTCGGGCAGGAACATGCCCTTGTCGGGGTCGTAAAACTGCGCGATGGTGCGCGACTCGATCAGCGTGCCGTCAGGGTTGTCACGCAGGTCGCGGTAAATCTGGCGCGCCAGTTCGTGGTTTTCCGGGGCATCGGTGCTGTGCCAGTTGTCAAAGCCGATGTGAAAACCGTCCAGGTAGGGTTGGCGCCCGGCGGCAATGTCGGCCACAAACTGCTGCGGCGTTTTGCCCGCTTTTTCGGCCGCAATCATGATCGGCGCGCCGTGGGTGTCGTCGGCACAGACAAAATCGACCGCATTGCCCAGCATGCGCTGGTGCCGCACCCAAATGTCGGCCTGGATGTACTCCATGATGTGGCCAATGTGGAAGTTGCCATTGGCGTAGGGCAGGGCGGTGGTGACGAAGAGTTGGCGGGGCATTGAGTGGGCTTTCAGGACAAGAGGCTGATTTTACTCAGGGCAGCCGCAGCGGGTCGCAGCGCCGATCCGGTTCCGTTGGCAGCGCAGCCAGGCCCGCCAGGGACATGGCACCGGGGTCCGTCCAGTTGAAAAATTGGCAAATTTCAGCACGTTGGCGCATGGCATCGGCATACCCCAGGGCCATCAGTTCCCGGGTGTAGCCGGGCTCGAACAGCAGGTAGCTGGCCAGTGCCGCGCCCTTGATGTCGGCGGCCTGGGACGACACCCCCACGCCGCCGAGCAGGCTGCGCACCGCCCCTGGCAGTTCATCGATGTGGCGTGCCGCAATGTGGTCGAGCCGCTGTGACGGCGAAATCAGCAGCAGCTTGACCGGCCGCAGGGTGCTGGCGCTGCGTAATTCGGGCGGCACCAGGCTCAGGGTCTGGTTGATGCGGCGAATGCGCTCGACATCGACGGCCAGGGCATCGAGAAAGATGTTGGACAGTGCGTGACCGGCAATTTGCGCCAGCGTCGGGTACAGGGCTTCGGCCACCAAGGCAGGCTGCGTTCGGGGTTCGTGCATCAGCCCGGCGCCAATCACACAAATGCGCTCGGCGCCAAGGTGGATGGCGGGCGCCACCGGCGCGGTCTGGCGCATGGAGCCATCACCAAAATAAGCCGTTTGCCCCTCAAAGGGGAGCGCCATCGCGGGAAAGATGAACGGGATCGCGCTCGACGCCAGCAGGTGCTGGTGGGTGATCTTGTCGCGCAGGCCGCGGCGGTGCGAGCGCGCCCAGGCGTTTAGCTGCCGGTCACCCTGGAAAAACGTGATGTGCTCGCCCGAGCTGTAGCTCGAGGCGGTCACCGCCAGCGCCCGCAGGTGGCCTTTGCGAATGAGCCAGGGCAGGCGCTCCAGCGGCACCCATTGCTTGAGCAACTCGGCCAGCGGCGTGTTGTCGAGCAGCGACTTGGGCTTGAGCCGGCGCCACTTGGCAATCAGCCAGCCCACGGACAGCAGCGTCATCCAGCTGGCGCCGCTGCGCAGCATGCTGACCGAGTCTGCGCGGTACACATCCTGGGCATGAAAATCGCGCCAGATGGCCACGAGCTTGCGCACGGTACCGTCAAAATCATCACAGCCGCAGGCCAGGGCCGACGCATTGAGCGCACCCGACGAGGTGCCGCCGATGATGGGGAAAGGGTTGCCCCTGTCAAGCGCGCCGCAGTCACGTCGCAGGTCGGCGATGGCTTCGAGCACGCCCACTTGGTAGGCCGCGCGGGCACCGCCGCCGGTGAGCATCAGGGCGGTGGTGGGTGAGGCGTCTGGCGTGAAATCAGACGGCGCAAAGGGGTCATGCGGCATGGGCTGATTATCCGCAGGGGTCAGGGCCCGCGGGCAAACTTCGGTCTAGGGTGAACCCGGGGTGGGTAAACCCCGATTTGCCGAGCTCAACAGGGTCAAGCTGATCTTGGCTAGACTACAGCCCCTTAGGAGAACCAAATGGCAGTAGTTGAGCAGACCGTGTTAGACGCCCTCAAGGGCGTGATTGACCCCAATACCGGGCGTGATTTTGTGTCGAGTAAAGCCGTCAAGAATTTGACCGTGACCGACGGCGACGTGGCCTTTGATGTGATGCTGGGCTACCCCGCCAAGAGTCAGATTCCGGGCTTTCGCAAAGAGCTGATCGCCGCCGCCAAAAGCGTGGCGGGTGTGGCCAATGTGTCGGTCAACATCATCACCAACATCACCGCCCACGCGGTGCAGCGCGGTGTGGCCTTGTTGCCCAAGGTGAAGAACATTGTGGCCGTGGCCTCTGGCAAGGGCGGCGTGGGCAAGAGCACCACCGCTGTCAACCTGGCGCTGGCGCTGGCGGCCGAGGGCGCCAACGTGGGTATTCTGGACGCCGACATTTACGGCCCCAGTGTGCCGATGATGATGGGCATCGAGGGCCGGCCCGAGAGCGAAGACGGCCAAACCATGGAACCCATGGAAAACTACGGCGTGCAGGTGATGTCGATCGGCTTTCTGGTGGCGCAGGACGAAGCCATGATCTGGCGCGGCCCCATGGCCACGCAAGCCTTGGAGCAGTTGCTGCGCCAGACCAACTGGAAAGACCTGGACTACCTGATTGTTGACATGCCGCCAGGCACTGGCGACATCCAGCTCACCCTGAGCCAGCGCGTGCCCATGACCGGCGCCGTGATCGTCACCACGCCGCAGGACATCGCCCTGCTCGATGCCAAGAAAGGCATCAAGATGTTCGAGAAGGTGGGTGTGCCGATTCTGGGCATCGTGGAAAACATGGCAGTGCATGTGTGCAGCAACTGCGGCCATGTTGAGCATATTTTTGGTGCCGACGGCGGCAAGAAAATGGCCACAGAATACGGCATGGACTACCTGGGTGCCTTGCCGCTCGACATGCAGATTCGCCTGCAGGCCGACAGTGGCAAACCGACCGTCGTGTCGGACCCGGACAGCGAGGTGGCCGGCCTTTACAAAGCCGTGGCGCGCAAAGTTGCATTGGCCATTGCGGCCAAGAACAAGGACTTTTCCAGCAAGTTCCCCAGCATCAAGATTTCCAAGGAAACCTGAAGCGGCAAGGGAGTGGGGTCAGGGCTTGACCGGCTCGCCCCACAGTTGCACCAGGCGGGCGTCGCGGCCGCAACCCGAGCGGTAAAAGTCGTAGCGCTTCGGATTGACCTGGTGGTAATTCTGGTGCTCGGCTTCGGCCGGGTAGAAGTCATCGGCCATCAGCAGCTGGGTGACGATGGGCTCGGGGAAAGGCTTGGTTTTTTCCAGATCCGCCAACGAAGCCTGGGCTGTTTGCAGCTGTTCGGCACTGGTGGCAAAAATCGCCGTGCGGTAGGGCGTGCCAATGTCGCAGAACTGACGGTCTTTCACGGTCGGGTCGATGGTGCGCCAGAAGTGGTCCACCAATTGCCGGTAGCTCACCTGGCTGGGATCAAAAATTATCTGGACCGCCTCGGCATGGCCGGTGGTGTGGCTGGAGACCTCGGCATAGGTCGGGTTGGCGGTCTTGCCGCCGGTGTAGCCCGAGGTGGTGGCCAGCACCCCCGGCAGCTTGTCAAAGTCGGCCTCGGTGCACCAGAAGCAGCCACCGGCAAACAGCGCCACTTCGCTGCCCGCTGGCAGGGCCGCCGTGTTGGACGGCCCGGGTGCCTGGCGCGGGGTGGCAACAAGCCACCAGCCGACCAAGACCAAAACAAGCGCCAGGGTCAGCCACAGTGCGCGCCGGGTGAATTTGGAAGTTGTGATGTTCATGCCGCATGATAAGTGGCTGTGATCTGTGACAAACTCACGCCCATGAATTCATTCCCTGAAGGTTTCCGCGCCCTGATCATCGGCGCCAGCGGCGGTATTGGCCAGGCCTTTGTGCAAGCGCTGCAAGCCAACCCGCGCTGCGCCTGCGTTGTGGCCCTGGGCCGCCACACCAAGCCGCGCATTGACTTTGACGACGAGTCCAGCGTAGCCGATGCGGCGCAGGCGCTGGCGGCTGGCGGCAAATTTCACCTCATCATCAACGCCGCGGGCCTGCTGCACAGCGCCAATTTCATGCCCGAGAAAAAGCTGGCTGACCTGAGCTATGCGCAGCTTGAAGCCACCTTTCGCATCAACACCTTTGGCCCGGCGCTGGTGCTACGCCACTTCAGCCCGCTGCTTGACGGCGAGCGCGGCGTGCTGGCCGTCATCTCGGCCAAAGTCGGCAGCATCGAAGACAACCGCCTTGGCGGCTGGTACAGCTACCGGGCGTCCAAGGCGGCGCTCAACATGCTGTTGAAAACCGCCGCCATCGAGCTCAGGCGCAGCAAGCCCAAGGCGGTGTTGGTCAGCCTGCACCCCGGTACCGTCAACACCGGTTTGTCCAAGCCTTTCAAGGGGGAGCAGATTGGCCGCCCGGCCATGGTTGCCGCGCACGACATGCTGGCGGTGCTGGACGGCTTGAGCGCCGCCGACACGGGTTCGTTTGTGGCCTACGACGGCGAACGCCTGCCCTGGTAAGCGTCAGCCAGGCGGATGGCGTCGACCGGGCACCTTGCTGCGCAGTCGCCGCAGCCGGTGCAGCGCGCCGGGTCGATGTGGGCGATCAGCGCTGCGATCACTGGTGCTGCTGTTCCTTGATCTCGTAAAGGAGATCAACGAGTTGACTCGATAGCTCGCTGAGATCTCTACAGTGCGCTTCAATCAGCTGGTGTCTGGCATGCGAACCAAGAAGTTTTGCAATCACCGCTGCATTTTCGTGAAAGCGCTGATGCAGTGTCTTGACGCGTTCCACCTGTTCGGGGTTTGAGCTGAAGTCAGGATGGGTCGACAGCCATTGTCCAAACGTACACAGCATGGGGTCGCCAATTTGTTGTGGGTCAAAGCGCTCCCGGTCAAGGCCCAGGCGCGCAGTTTCAAAGCGTGCCAGCCAGCTGATGTGGGCCGAAATGGCATGGTCAATGGCAGAGTTCAACATGAGTGCAAGCCTTGTCTGTGGTGATTGCTCAGCTTTGTCGGCGCAGCTCGCGCAGCATGAACAGGTACAGCCCTTCCACCTTGTCGCGC
>CAZIGL010000023.1:0-59204 GCA_964538895.1 uncultured Rhodoferax sp. | reverse complement strand
CCGCCCCTACCGGTTACCGCGCGCAGCACAGAACGACCCGCCCCAACCGGTTACAACGCGCAATGCAGAGCAAATTTACCTCCTTGACTGCGGCGCACAGAACAACTTTACCCTCCCTTCACCTCCAAGACAAAACACACGCCTTAAAATAAGTAATTGATGAATTACTTTAAATCCATGGAAGTTCAGCACAAAGCACCCAAACAGCGTACCGAAATGCGTCAGGCCAGTCTGGTGGAAGCCGCCCTGCTGCTGGCCGCACAACGCAGCCCGGCTGACATCACCACGGCCGACCTGGCGCACGCGGTGGGCATTTCTCAAGGCGCAGTGTTCAAGCACTTTGCCAGCAAGGAAGCCATTTGGCTGGCGGTGCTCGATTGGGCTACAGACGCTTTGATGACCCGCCTGCACACCGCCGCCGCAGGTGCCGACCGAGCCGCCCTGCCCGCCCTTCGCGCGGTCTTTTTAGCCCATGTGGACTTTGTCACGACTTACCCGGGTGTGCCGCGGTTGGTCTTTCAGGAACTGCAGCGCCCGGGCGACACCGCCCTCAAAAGCCAGGTGCGCGCCCTGATGCAGCGCTACCGCCAGTTGTTAATAGCGGTGATGCAACACGCCAAAACACAACAGGCGCTGCGCCCCGATCTTGATCTGCAGGCCGCTGCGGTGCTGTTTGTCGGATCGGTGCAGGGCCTGGTCATGCAAGCTTTACTGGCCGACGACATACACGCCATTGCCGCCCAGGCCCCGGGCGTTTTTGCCCTTCTGCAACAGGGGCTGCAATGTCAGTCCAATGATTTCCAAGGAGCCCCATGAATTCATCCGCTTTGCTCAAACGCCGCCTCATCATGGGTGCCGTTGCCCTGGCGCTCATCGGCGGCATGGCGTATGTGTCGCTGCGCACCGGGCCGTTGGCCCCCATCAAGGTGACGGTGGCTCAACCGACCGAGGGCACTTTGAATCCCGCCATATTTGGCATCGGCACGGTCGAGGCACGCCGCAGCTGGATGGTCGGACCAACGGTGGCCGGGCGCGTGCTGAGTGTCAAGGTCGACGTGGGTGACAGCGTCAAGACCGGTCAACTGTTGGCCGAAATGGACCCGGTGGATTTCAGCCAGCGCCTGGCTGCGCTGGACGCCTCGCTGGCCCGCGCCGGCAGCGGCCAAGCCGCCGCGCAGGCCCAGTTGCTGGACGCCAAGGCGCGCAGTGCGCTGGCTGCCGCCACCACGCAGCGCAACCAGGACCTGGCACGGCAAAACTTCATCAGCCCAGGCGCGCTCGATGCGGTTCTGCAGGGCCAGGCCTCGGCCAATGCCGCCGTGCAGGCGGCCCAGGCCAATCTGGCGGGCGCTGGCCAGGACCAGACACGCCTGAAAGCCGAGCGCGCGGCGCTGGCGCAACAGCGCGACAACGTGCGCCTGTTTGCCCCGGCCGACGCGGTGGTGACCACGCGTGATGCCGAGGCCGGCAGCACCGTGGTGGCGGGCCAGCCGGTGCTGCGCCTGATGGACCCAAACAGCTTGTGGATCAAAATGCGCGTCGATCAGGGCCGCTCAGCCGGGCTGGCGCCCGGACTCAAGGCCAGCATTGTGCTGCGCTCCAACCCCAAGACCCCCTTGAGCGGCCAGGTGGCGCGGCTGGAACTGCTGGCCGACAGCGTCACCGAAGAACGCTTGGCCCAGGTTGCTTTTGATGTCCCGCCTGCCCACGTCTCGGTCGGTGAAATGGCCGAAGTCACGCTACAGCTGCCCGCCACCGCACCGGCGCTGCTGCTGCCCAACGCCGCCATCCAGTATCAAAAAGGCCAAAGCGGGGTCTGGCGCATGCAAGACGGCAAACCTGAATTTGCGCCGGTGCAGCTCGGAATCCAAAGCCTGGACGGCCAAGTGCAGGTGCTCAAGGGCCTGGAAAAAGCCGACAAGGTGGTGGTTTACAGCCAGAAGGCCTTGAGCAGCGGCGCGCGCATTTCGGTGGTCGATTCGCTGGTCAAGCCCGAGTCCACGCCATGATCAGCCTGGCCGGACGCGACATCCTGCACGGCTGGGGCAAATTTGCCCTGACCGGGCTCGGGCTTGGACTGCTCATTGGCGTGACACTGTCGATGGCTGGCATTTACCGTGGCATGGTGGACGACGCCCAGGCACTCATATCCAACAGCCAGGCTGACCTGTGGGTGGTGCAAAAAGACACCCAGGGACCGTATGCCGAGGCCTCAAGCATCAAGGACGATGTGGTGCGCAGTGTGCGCGGCATGCCCGGCGTGGCGCAAGCCGCCAACGTGACCTACCTCACCATGCAGGTGCAACGCCCCAACGGCGAAGAAGCGCGCACCATGGTCGTCGGCGTCGAGCCCGGACAGCCCGGCGCGCCCGGCTACCTGGTGGCCGGTCGTCAACTCACCCGCGACCACTATGAAGCGGTGGCTGATGTCAAAACCGGCCTGAAACTGGGCGATACGGTGCGTGTGCGCCGCCACAACTTTTTGGTGGTGGGACTGACGCAACGCATGGTGTCCTCGGGCGGCGATCCGATGCTGTTTGTGCCTTTGAAAGACGCGCAGGAAGCGCAGTTCTTGAAAGACAACGACACCATCGTCAATGACCGCACCCGCACTGCGGCCAACCCGGCGTTCAACCGCCCCGGCGTGCCGGGCTTGCTCGATGCCGTGCAAGCCCTGCAGGCCAGCAGTCACAACGTCAACGCCGTGCTGGTGCAACTCGCTCCCGGCTGGCAGGCCGATGAAGTGGCCGGGTCGCTGACGCGCTGGAAGCATGTGCAGGTGTACACCCGCGCCGGCATGGAAGACATTCTGGTGGCCAAGCTGATCGCCACCTCGGCCAAACAAATCGGCATGTTCCTGGCCATTCTGGCGGTGGTCAGCGCGGCCATTGTGGCCTTCATCATCTACACCATGACGCTCGGCAAAATCCGTGAAATTGCGGTGTTGAAGCTGATCGGCACGCGCAACACCACCATTGCCGGCATGATCCTGCAGCAGGCCATGGGCTTGGGGCTGATCGGCTTCATGGTGGGCAAAATCGTGGCCACAGCCTGGGCGCCGATCTTTCCCAAATACGTGCTGCTGATGCCGCGCGACGCCGTTATGGGCCTGGTCGCCACACTGCTGATTTGTGCCCTGGCCAGCACGCTGGCGATTCGTGCAGCGCTCAAGGTGGATCCGGCCGAGGCGATTGGATGAGCACCATGAACCCGCAACAAACAACCACGGGCGGCATCCGCATTGAGGGCCTGCGCAAGGTCTATGGCAAGGGCGACAGCGCCGTCGAAGCGCTGAAAAATGTCAATCTGGTGGTGGCACCGGGCGAGGTGGTGGGCCTGGTGGGGCCATCGGGCTCGGGCAAGAGCACCTTGCTCAAATGCCTGGGTGCCATCATTGAGCCGACCTCTGGCCGAATGACACTGGGCACCGATGTGATTTATGACAACGGCTGGAAAGTGCCTGACCTGCGCGCCTTGCGCCGTGACCGCATTGGCTTCATTTTTCAGGCGCCCTACCTGATCCCGTTTCTGGATGTGACTGACAACGTGGCGCTGCTGCCGATGCTGGCGGGTCAAGCCAACCCGCAAGCCCGCGCCCGCGCGCTCGAGCTTTTAACGGCATTGGATGTGCAGCACCGCGCCCGTGCCGAGCCCTCGCAGCTTTCTGGCGGAGAACAACAGCGGGTGTCGATTGCCCGGGCACTGGCGAATCGACCGCCGGTCATACTGGCGGACGAACCCACCGCCCCGCTGGACAGCGAGCGCGCCCTGGGCGTGATGCGCATCCTGAACCAGATGGCTATTCAGGCCCATACCGCCATCATTGTGGTGACCCACGACGAAAAAATCATCCCCACCTTCAAGCGCATTTACCACATCAGGGACGGGCAAACGGTTGAAGAAGCGGGAGAAGGTCGCTCGCTGGATTAGTGGCGCGTATTACTCAAACGACAGTGTTTCGGGCTTGGCCACGGGTTTGCCCGCTGCCGCCCAGGCATCGAAACCGCCAGCAATCGACTTCACATTCAGAAAACCCATGTCGTGCAGGGCGGCGGCTGACAGCGCAGCACGACCGCTGGTTTTGCAATACAGCAGAATGTTGAGGTCGCGCGCCTGCAAGGCCGGGTTGGCGCTGAATTTAAATTCAAGCATCCCGCGCGAAATGTGCACGGCACCGGCCAGGTGGCCGGCGGCAAATTCATCGGCTTCGCGCACATCGACCAGCACGTCGGCGTCGCGGATGGCTTGCTCGGCATCAGCTACCTGAACTTCCTGTACGCGGGTTTTGGCGGCAGCAACGAGGTCGTGGGCAGTTTTCATCGGGCATTTTCCTGTCAATGGTTGTGAAGCTCCGAATAATATCCGTAGCAACTTAAGTATCAGATGGCGCAGGGGTTTTTAACTTGGCTGGCTTCAGCGAAGCCCGCGCTCAACCTGGCCCAGCATTTCCTTGGTCACCAAAGTGATGCCCGAGTCTGTGACACGAAAACGTTTTTTGTCTTGCTCCGGGTCCATGCCGATGACCGTGTCGTCGGGCAGCACGCAATTTTTGTCGATGATGCATTTTTTCAAAACACAATTGCGACCAACCTGAACGTTGGGCAAGATCATTGAGTCTTCAATGGTGGCGTAACTGTGCACATACACCCCGGAGAACAGCATCGATCGGCGCACTGTGGCCCCGCTGACGATACAGCCGCCAGAGACCATCGAGTCCATCGCCTGGCCGCGCCGGGTATCGTCGTCAAAGACAAATTTGGCGGGTGGCATTTGCGGTTGCCAGGTCCAGATGGGCCAGTTTTCAGCATACAGATTCAGGTCGGGCGTGACCTGCACCAGGTCCATGTTGGCCGACCAATAGGCGTCCAGTGTGCCCACATCGCGCCAATAAGCCGATTTACCGGGCTCGGTGACACAGCTCTCGGCAAAATTCTGGGCAAAGGTGCGGTAGCGCTTGACGCAGTGCGGAATCACGTCCTTGCCAAAATCATGGCTCGACTTGGGATCGTCTGCGTCGCGCAGCAGTTGTTCGATCAAAAAGTCGGTGTTGAACACATAAATACCCATGCTGGCCAGCGCATGCGCCGGGTCGCCGGGCATGTGCTGGGGCTGGGCGGGTTTTTCTGCAAACTCAAGCACCCGGCCTTCTTCGTCCACCGACATCACGCCAAACGCACTGGCCTCGTCCAGCGGCACCTCAATGCAGGCCACGGTCAGGTCGGCCTTGCGCGCCACGTGGGCGGCCAGCACCCGGCCGTAGTCCATGCGGTAGATGTGGTCGCCCGACAAAATCAGCACGTATTCGGGGTTGGCATGGCGGATTTCACGCAGGTTCTGGAACACCGCATCGGCCGTGCCCTGGTACCAGTGTTCTTCGTCAGACTGTTGCTGCGCTGGCATGATTTCGATGAACTCATTGAGTCGACCATCCAGAAAACTCCAGCCCAGTTGCAAATGCCGGATCAGGCTTTGCGACTTGTACTGCGTGGCCACCCCAACCCGGCGCACGCCCGAATTGACGCAGTTGGACAGCGTGAAATCAATGATGCGGAACTTGCCGCCAAAGGGCACCGCTGGTTTGGCGCGAAAGTCGGTCAGCTCGTGCAGTCGGCTGCCGCGCCCGCCCGCCAGAATCAGGGCGAACGTGTTGCGCGTCAGTTGGCTGACAAAACGTGGATCCTGGGCTTTGCGCCCACCCACTTGCATTTCTTGATCACTTGCCATAAAAACTCCCGTTCAGTAAAAAACAATCAAAAGCTGCCACCTCAAGCGGCGACCAAACCAAAATTCTCGGGCATCTGGATCGCCACCACCTCGCCGCGCGCAGTGGCCACGCCAGCGGCGTACACCGTGGACTCGATCACCACCTTGCGGCCCTTGATTTCTTTTACCCGGCCACGAATCTCCAGCGTTTCGTTGATCGGTGTCGGCTTCAGGTAATCCACATGCAGCGAGCCGGTGACAAAGCGAAACGCCGGTAACG
This sequence comes from uncultured Rhodoferax sp., assembly GCA_964538895.1. Lineage (GTDB taxonomy): Bacteria > Pseudomonadota > Gammaproteobacteria > Burkholderiales > Burkholderiaceae_C > Rhodoferax. The sequence goes on along the minus strand of CAZIGL010000023.1, from coordinate 53,221 downwards.
TGTCCATGGCGCGGCCAGCCTGCCGGTACATGGCTGCAGCGGCCGTGCCGGTGCTATGGCAGTCGATCAACGAGGCCAGCAGACCGCCGTAAGTAAAGCCGGGCACTGCAGTGTGATAAGGCTCGGGGGTGAAGTGCGTGACGGTCTCGTCTCCGTCCCAGAAGGTCTTGATGCGGTGACCATGGTCATTTTTGGCACCACAGCCATAACAATGCGACAGGTTCTCGGGGTAGTAGTCTTGGAAGGCTTTCACGGAGGTCTCCTGGTCAGTAAATCAGTGATTGCTTGCAATACGCCATTACGCCCCATCAACAAGCGAAAGCTGCTGACTTATATCAATTTTGAGGCGCTTAATGACTCGAATGCAGCTTGGCGTGAATGCGCCGCGTGGTGCGCCAGACCGCCCACAACACCACCGGCACCAAGGCACCGGCGGCCATTTCGGGGTTGATCGGCAGACCCGCGGCCTTGAGCGCCTTGCCGCCGTACAGCAACAGGCTGATCACGTAATACGAGATGGCGGCAATCGACAGGCCTTCGACCGTGCTTTGCAAGCGCAATTGCAACTCTTGGCCACGGGTGAGCTTTTCCAGCAGCTGCTGGTTTTGCACCTCGGTGGCGATGTCGACGCGGGTGCGCAGCAAGTCACTGGCGCGCGCCACCCGCTCTGACAGCGATGCCAGCCGTTGCTCCGTGGCCGCCACCGTGGCGATGGCCGGCGACAGGCGCCGCTGCATGAATTCACCCAGGGTCTGGGTACCGGGAATGGCTTTTTCGCGCAGCTCCCGGATGCGCTGATTGACCAGCGCGTAGTAGGCCTGGGTGGCGGCAAAGCGGTAACTGTTGGCAGCAGTGGCGCGCTCGACGCCTGCAGCCAGTGACACCAGGGTGTCGAGCAATTCCTGGTCTGAGGCCGACTTGTTTTCCAGCTGGGCCGTGATACGCACCAGTTCGCTTTCGGCCTGGGCCAGCATCGGCCCGAGTGCCTTGACCACCGGCAGGCCACGCAGCGCCATCAGGCGGTAGGTTTCAAGCTCAAGCAGGCGTGCGGCAATTCGGCCGGCGCGGGTCTGGCTGGTGCCCTCGGGGGCGATCACCAGCATGCGCTCGAAGCCGTCGGGCTGCAGGCGAAACTGCGTCAGCGCCCACGAATGCCCCATCGGGTGCTCGTAGCCGTGGCGGTTGGCGGACTCGGCGCCCAGCCCGCCCAAGCTGGCGGCATTGCTGCCCAGCAAGGAGGCCACCACCACGGTGCGCCCGCCCAGCCAGTTCACCGCTTGCGCCATCAAGGCGGTGGCGTCATCGAGCGGCGCATGGAGCATGGCCAATTGCACCGCAGCCACGGTTCGGCCCGGAATCTGTGCCAGCCACTGCGGCGGCACCACCAGATGGGGCAACAAATCAGGCTCACAAGCGCCCAAAAAGGCCTCGGCCGGCAGGGGCTGCACGATGGAGTAACGGGTAAATTCGCTGTGGCGCTCCCACTTGACGCTGAAGCCGTCCAGCCGCAGGCGCAAAAAATGGTCTTGCAAACGTTCTGGCGCCAGTTCAGCCTGGCCGGGCAAGCGGTTCAGGTGGGCGCATTCGGCCTCCCGGCTCACGCCCTCGTTGAGTACCGCCACATAGACGATCAGCGCCGGCAAGCGGATGCGCGCAGAAGGTCGGGCGTGCACCTCGTTGTGCAGGGCCGTACGCTGCGGGTCGTCGGGTGGCAAGCAGTGCAGCACCGGGGGAGCAGGAACAGTGGGAGTGGTGATTTGCATGGCGTCTATTTTTTCGGGTTGATGACCATCACCACATCACAAACTGCTGACATACGCCGCCACGTTCGGGCGCAAACGTGCCGGCTTGCCCTTGGCCACGGTGCCGATATTGATGCAACACACGGCCTGCTCATGCGCGTGCATGCCAAACAGCGCCCGCAGCCGGGGCGATGCCAGCGCCTGGCCACTGGTGAGCCCCGAACCAAAACCCATGGCATGCGCCGCCAACAGCACGTTTTGAATGGCGCAGCCCAGCGACACCAAGCGCTCGGCATCACTGATGGCCAACTCACCTGAATCCTGCCGCTGCGCATCGCGCTCCGGTGTGCTGCCGACCAGCCGGGCAATGGCCAGCATCAAAAAAGGCGCACGATGGGCCTTGTCGCGCGCGTTGTCGATCTGTTCGGGCGTGGCTGCGGGGTCGCGGTCTTGCAGCGCCTGGCCGAACACTTCGGCCAGCAGTTGGCGCTTGTCCGCAGGCACCAGCACAAAACGCCAGGGCAGCAATTGACCGTGATCGGGCGCCGCCGCCGCCGTGCCAAGAATCTCCTGCAGTTGAGGCTCCGCCGGACCGGGGTCAACCAGACGGCGCGGTGCCACGTGCTGGCGCGAGTGAATGAGTGCGTTGGCGAATTCCGAAAATTCAAAGCTGGCGGGTGAATCCATGAAGTAGTTCCTGTGTGCTCAGCCTCAAGTGTGCCCTATTCCGGGCCAGGGTCAAGCTGCAGCGAGCCACTTCTGCACTTCAGCCGCTGTGGGAATGCGGCCGCTGCTGACCAGCTTGTCATTGACGACCAGACCCGGTGTGGACAGCAGGTCGTAATGCATGATCTGCTTCATGTCGGACACCTTTTCGAATTTGGCCGGCACATTGGCGACTGCTGCGGCCTCCCGGGCAACGGCTTCGAGCTTTCTGCAGTTGGCGCACCCAGGCCCAAGAATTTTGATGTTGACCATGTGTTTCTCCTTGAAAATAAAAATGCATCAGACTGGCGCGTGCGTTGCCTGGCGGCGTCCAAGCCACCCCATCGTGCCCGCCAGCACAGCCAAAAAACCGCCCAAAGCCGTGAGCAGCGGTAGCCAGCCCAGCCCATCCACCCAGGCCCCGTAAAGCAAACCTGCGCAGACGCTGAACACCGCCACCAGTCCCACATACACAAGGGTTTTGGTCCAGGCGATCACGGCGGCCACCATCAGCATGCTTTGCAGGCTGAGCTCGGGGTCGGCCATCAGGTAGGCCAACAACGGGCCGGGGTGCATGCCCAGGTCGAGGAACATGCGTGCCACCGGCACCTCGACCAGCGTGGGGAAGTACATGAAAACACCAAAGCCGACAGCCACGGCGTTGGCCGCCACCGTGTTGCTACCCGCCAGGCTTTCGATCCATTCCGGGCGAATGACCTGACGCACCATGCCAACAATAAAAACACCCACCACCAGCAGCACAAAAATTTGCTTCACAAAACGCCAGGCTTCCCACAGCCAGGCGCGCCAGTCGTCACCCTCAAGCCGATGCGCGAAATGCCATACCGCCCAAAGCGCCAGTGCCACGGCCAAAACACGCCCGGTCAATGCCACCTCGAGCGTGCCCGGGCCCGGCGTCAGGCGCATCGCAGCCACAAGCAGGGTGGAGGCCGCGAGCCCCAGCGCCAGCCAGGTCCAGGCGTTGGCCCCCTCGACAATATTTTCCAGGCCCTTGCGCGCGGTAGCGGCATTCAACAGCAACAGGGCAATCAGCACCGAGCCCTGAAAACTCACGCCCTCCTCGCCTTTGGCCGCGTCGAACGGCACCCATGAAAACAAGGTTTCCTGCCAGGCCAGCGCCCACGACAAGGGCAACTCCAGGGCAAGCACCGTGGCCGTCAGCGGCCAGAGCTTCAGGGTGCCGGCAAGCAACAGACCCAGCAGCGACAACAACAGCCCCAGCGCCGCAGGCGCCATGCTGGCTTGCGCGGCAAACAGGGTGTCGGTGGCTGCATCATGACTGGCGTCGTCACGCCAGAAAATCAAGGCCATCAACATGCCGATGCCAATACCAAACAACAGACACAGCAGCAACCGCGCGATGGCAAATTCAGGCCCCAGAATGCTGCCGGTGTAAGCCAGCGCCATGATGTTGCCCGCCGGTGCAAAAAATAAAAAGGTGATGGCCGGGCCGATGCCTGCGCCCTTGCGATAGATGCCGGCAAACAAGGGCACGATGGTGCACGAGCAAACCGCAATCAACGAACCCGCTGCCGCAGCAGCCGGGTAAGAAACATAAGCCGGGGTGTTGCGCCCGAGCCAGCGCGTGATGCTGGCCTTAGGGATCAGTGCCGCCATGGCACCGGCAATGAAAAATGCGGGCAACAGGCACAGCAGCACGTGCGCCGCCAGATAGGCCGCCAAGCTACCGGCGCCGCCGTTGAGCAATTTCAGAGCGAATTCCATGCAGAACACTCATTCCAGATGTACCCAATCATTTTGTGTGTCGAAAAGGTGCCTGGTATTGATCAAACCGCGCTCGTCGTCATTTTTTATCTGGATTCTGATTTTCAGGACGCAGCGGTCACCGCTTTACCTCACCTATGAAATGCGTCACCACGGCCTGGGCCCTGCACGCTGCTGAACGGCTCGGTTGGCGGCTGTGGCCGCCATCGTGCTGGGTGGGGTGCGTTCGCCGCTGTTATGCTGCTGGCAGACCTGTGGTGGGTGACACAGGGGCTGACGGTGTAAACCGCACCAAGGAAAAATATGAGTCAAGCACATGAGCACAGTCACGGCAGCCAGGGTCACAGCCACGGTCCGGCCAATTTCAACCGGGCGTTTGCCATCGGCATCACCCTCAACATCATTTTTGTCGCCATCGAAGCGTTTTACGGCTGGCGCATCAACTCGCTGGCGCTGCTGGCTGACGCCGCGCACAACCTGAGCGACGTGGCCGGCCTGGTGCTGGCCTGGGGCGGCGCATTGGCCGTCAAGCTGCGCCCCAACGCGCGCCACACCTATGGCTGGAGGCGAGCCACCATTCTGGCGGCCTTTGCCAATGCCTTGCTGCTGCTGGTGGTCATGGGCGGCTTGGTCTGGGAGGCCATCGGGCGGCTCATGTCGGGCGATGTCTCGCTGCAGGAACAGGGCGTGACCATCATGGTGGTGGCAGGCATCGGCATCGTCATCAATACCGCCACCGCGCTGCTGTTCATGCGTGGCGGTGACGACCTCAACATCCGCGGCGCCTTTTTGCACATGGCGGCTGACGCGCTGGTATCGGCTGGGGTGGTAGTGGCGGGCGCCTTGACACTGTGGGTAGGCTGGGTCTGGCTCGACCCGGTGGTCAGCTTGCTGATTGCCGCAGTGATTTTGTGGGGCACCTGGGGCTTGTTCAAACAGTCCTTGCACCTGTTGTTTGACGGCGTACCCGACAGTATTGATCCGGATGCCGTGCGAAACCTGCTGAAAGACCTGCCCGGCGTGGCCGAGGTGCACGACCTGCATGTGTGGGCCATGGGCACCAGCCAGATTGCGCTCACCGCCCACCTGGTCACCGACACCACAGACACCAGTGCGCTACTGTGCCAAGCGGAGGAAGAGTTACACGAACACTTTGAAATCCGTCATATCACGCTGCAGCTCGAAACCCCGGCCTATGCGCAAATTTGCGGTTTGCGTCCCGGTATGGGGTGCCAAAAAGACTAGCGCTTGCAAAAACCAGCTTGCTGCACGGCGCAGATCGCCTTGGCCTCAAGGGGTCTGAGCCCTGCAAAAACGGGCGGCTGCGATTTGTGCGGCAGACTCAAGGAACAAGACGCCCGTGTGAGGGCGTCTTATCCAACCCGGAGTGTCCTGCGTTGCCGAATATTTCCATGACCAAGTTGGAAAAAAATTTGGTCAAGTTCTGGAAAAATGCTGGTCAGTCACTCCGTGACAACATTGACTCAATCTCAATGCGACAGGTACCAATCGGCCATGTTTTTGAGTTCTTTGGGGTCTTTGGTGTCAATGATCTTGTGCTTTTCCTCGGTGCCGTCGGTGAGCTTGACCGTGTGTTCTACAGTAAAGCCTTTGATCACCGACTCTTGAGCGCCAGCCTTGCCTTTGTATTTGTCTGCGATTTTTTTCATCGAAGGGCCTTTCTTGTCTTTGGACGCGGCATGGCACTTCAGACAATCGTTGACCTTGGCCAGCAACTTGGCTGCCTCAACGTCGACAGCGGCCTGCGCGGGTGACATGGCACTCAAGGCTAACAAGACGGTAGCGCTCAAAATGGACAAAGATTTGGTTTTCATGAAGATCTCCTATAAAAAGTGGTTACAACAAAAAAGGTGTTCTGGTAGCAAAAATTATGCATCTACAAACCGATAAGGGCCCAAGCCCCTATTTATGGGTGTCGTGTTTTTCCTCGAACCCAGTCCACATCGCCTTGATGTGTGCAAAGCGGGACGGACCCAGGGTGATCAGATACAGGTGCATCAATAAAAAGCCGCAGAACACGATGAACATCACGACATGCACGTTGGCGACAACCCGCACGCCGCCAAAGAAATCAATCACGTCAGAAAACAATGTAATGTCCCACAGCAGCAACCCTGAGCCAAACATGATCGGCACAGCCAGCAACATGATGATCTGGTACATCATGATCTGAAGCGGGTTGAACTTATGGTAAATGGTGGGGTGGTGCGGGTTCTCTTCTCCTACAAAGATGCCGTAGCCATAAAACTTGATCTGCCGCCAGGCATCCTCAAAATACTTTTTCGAATTTGTCTCAGGCACATAGACACTGATTTTGTCAGTGAACAGATAAAAGCCGAACCACAGAAAGAAGTTGGCGATCAGCACGAGGCCGCTGTAGTTGTGTACCTCCACGGCCGTTTTGAAAGACATCAGCGCAAACAGATCAAGGTAACGAATCTGGATACCGGTGACGATCAGCACCAAGAATCCCAGTGCATTGATCCAGTGCCAGATCCGCACTGGCAGCGGGTGAATGTAGATTTTTTCCATGGTCAAACCTTGTTGTTGTTTTTGGCTGAACTTGCAGCGCCGCGCGCACGCTCGGCATTGCGCTGGTCACGCTTGGACTTGAACATCCGGTGCACCGAGTAGTGCGCTATCGGCACACACAACACACCCAGCAGCACCAGTACCAACAAATAGTCCAGGAGTTGGATGCGGTTGCTGCCTATGGCATAGAAGCCGCGCAATGCGCCGATTGCGGTAAGTGAATTGAGCACTTCTTTCTCAACACCGTGACGCAGGGGTCGGCCATCAGGGCCAGCCATGGTCAACACCACGCTTTGAAACGGTGTGGCGCCGGCTTCGTGGCAGAAAGCGCAGTCCTTGATGGCTTTTTCTTTTTCGCTCAACTGGTGGGCCTGAACGCCGGAGCGCACCTCAAGTCGCCCGTTCAGGAGAGCCTTGCCGGAAGTTTGCTCTACATTGAATTCCTTGAGGAATCGGCTCAACTCATTCTCATTGAGGCTGCCACCAGAGGTATTCGCGGCCATTGTGAGTCGTCCAAACTGAGGTACACCGTGGACTTCTCTGATTTGAAGCTTGTCCTTGCTGTCGACCAGGCGCAAGTTGACCCTGCGTTGTGCATCAGGTGCATGGCAAACCACGCATGAAATGGCTTCAAAGTGCCGTCCGGAGTTGGGCAGCCAGACTTCGTGTTGGGCCAGTGAGTCTTTGTGGCAAGAAATGCAGTTGTCCGTGATGCCATCACCGAGCGAGGCCGCTTCTACTTTGTGAGAGCCATGGCAGTCAGCGCACAAAGGAGCAGATTTGCCCTTGAGAACGCGCTCCAGGCCGTGGACATCGGCCGAATAAGCCGTGAATATCTCTTTGTGGCATTCGGCACAGGGGACGTTGGCAATGGGCAGGACGATCTTGATGTCAACCAAGGTATGTGAGTTATGGCAGTCTGAGCAGGTGGGTGCTTTCTCGTCTCCGGCCTTGACCAAGTGAGCATGGATGCTGTCTTTGAAGTCCGCCACACTCTTTTTATGGCAGGTCGTGCAAGAGTCCTGGTACGACAAGCGGTAGTCGCGTTTGCTTTCCATGGGGGTACTGACTTTGCCGTGGTTTTTGTCGTCAGCATCTTCATGGCAGTCGGTACAACTGGTGTCGTTGTGCCTTGACGCTAAAAATGCTTCTGTCGAGACGTACAGCGACAAGGACTCACCCGCCTCGGTTATTTTGGGTTTGATGCCAACGTCACCGTGACACTGCTGGCAGGCTTCGTCTTCTTCGGCGAGTTCGGCCTCCTCTGCAAACGCAGGCTGTCCCAGAAGCACTGCCAGCATGGTCAATACGGCAGCTAGTCCAAGTACAGTTCGTTGGCCAAGTCGAGCTAAGCCTTCGCGGGTCAAAATGGATTTCATGTCAAAAAATAAGTAAGGACCGGATCGATGGGAGTTGACGCACATCACAGCGCTGGTCTATTTGGAGGCTTCTGCAGGCGCGTTGGCTTGCTTGCGCTCTGCCATTGCCAACTGCAACAGCTTGCCTGGCAAAACAACAGCGTAGTACAAACCGATAAAGGGCGAAGCCAGGAACAAGGCCACGTTGTGAATATGGCTTCGTTTTTTTATCGGTGAGTCAGAAGTGGTAGTCATCTTGGTTATTCTTTGTAGATCTGTTTATGAGGAGGGCCAACGCGCACAGCCTTAAGTTTTGCGGCCCTATGCTAACCGCTTCACAACTATTTCTTCGGTCAATTCGGCCAGCACGCGGTAAAAATCAGTATCAGCATTTTGTTGATGGCGGCGACTTTACTTTTCCAAGGAACATCTGACTTGATTCAAATCAAACGATATGACAATTAAGCCAATCCATGATTTGCGTTTAATGCTGCACCAACGGGATGGCACGGCAAAGTTTTGGGCATTGAAAAATTCAGTGGACTGGCGAAACCACCGATGCGCCAGGAATTTAGAGCAAGACGTTATTGGGAAAAATGAAACGGCTGGAGATCAATTTGCAAACTATTTGACACTTCCATGCGCTATTTTTCAGCCGCAACAAGGGTATCGCGCAAAAGCCGCTTGAGCTCGGTGATGTTGAACACCCCAGGTGCCAATGGCGGCAGCGGGTGGCTGGCGGCCATGATCAGCGGCAGCTTGAAGTCTTCCGGGTGCAGGGTGCCATGCAGGCGCCCATGCCCGGCGTGGTCGCTGGTGACCACCACCAGGTAGCTACCGCGTTTGGCCACATCGTCAAGCAGCGGTGCCAGCATCATGTCGATATAGGTCAGCTCGTCCAGATAATCTTCTGATAACCAACCGGCATCAGCGCCTTCGTCTTCGAGCCCGCTGATGTGAAGAAAGACAAAGCGCTTGCCGGGTTGGCCCAAAAATGCCTTGGCCCGGTCCATGCCGTCATCCCTGGCCAGGGCATGCTCGTCCACCGCGGCATTGATGAGGTAGCCCAATTTGGGTTTGGCATAAAAATAGGCAGTCTGAAAACCGCGCTGCTTGGCCAGGTCAAACACCGTTTCGCGTGTCACCTGCGGCAAACCCGGCTTCCAGTCGTTGTCCTGCTTGCCGCTTTGCGTCGGCGTCAGTCCGGTCATCATGGCGGTGTGCGCAATCAGCGTCTGCGGCGGCGTGACACTTTGGCCGTCCAGGGTGTAGCGGCCCGAATGCATGAGTCGGTCAAGCGTGGGGGAGGTTTTTTGGCTCAATGCAGCCGGGTGCAGGGCATCAATCGACACGAGCAGGATGTTCTGAAAACCGCTGGCGAAGACAGGCCCACCGAACGCCAAGATAAACAACATCAGACCGATCTTCATCTTTATGAGCCTTCAAAAAATTCAATTGTCCGCAGCGTTGCGCTGCTTCAAGAAAAACTTTTCTACTTTTTAATTGTCCTGCGTCTTATTAATCAAGTGACCGCCTTCACGGGCGTGCTAAATTTGGCCGCAGCACACACCAGCAACAGACGCCATGACAACCCCTATTGAAAAACTTGCAGCCACCTTTTCCAAAATGCTGGCAGCCAGCCTGCTTGCCCTGCCCGCCTGGGCAGTGGAGGTTGCATTCAAGCCGGTGGCTGACGGCGTTTATGCCTACATTGGCGACATTGAAGGCCGCACCTACGACAACGAAGGCCTGAACGCCAACATTGGCCTGCTGGTGACGCCGGCTGGCGCGGTGCTGATTGACAGCGGCTCAAGTTACAAAGTGGCCGCCAAAATCCATGAAGCAGTCAAAAAAGTCACCACCCAGCCGCTCAAGTTGGTGATCAACTCCGGCGACCAGGACCACCGCTGGCTTGGCAATGGCTACTTCACCGAAAAAGGCATCGAGACGCTGGCCCATGCTGATGCGCAAGCCGACATGCAGGCCCGCGCTGGCGAGCACATGGCGGGTTTGCAAGTCTTGAAGGAACGCCTGGACGGCACCCGCCCCACCCTGCCCGCGCGCTTTGTCAAGGCACCAGACAGCACCATCGACATGGGCGGCGTGCTGATTGAGCTCAAGCACCGCCAGGGTGGCCACACGCCGGGCGACATGCTGGTCTGGCTGCCGCAAAAAAACGTATTGTTCAGCGGTGATGTGGTCTATGTGGACCGCGTGCTGGGCCTGCATCCGGTGAGCCGCACCAAGACCTGGCTCGACAGCTTTGCCGTGATTGACCAGCTCAAACCGCAAACCATTGTGCCCGGCCACGGCAAAGTAACCGACCTGGCCACAGCGCAAGCGCACACCCGCGACCTGCTGCTGGCGCTGCGCACGCACATGAAACAGGCAGTGGACGACGGGGTTGACATCAGTGCCGCCGTAAAAACTTTCAACGGCAAGCCGTTTGCCCACCTGAAACATGCCGACGTGTGGTTGCCGCAACTGGCCAACCAGACCTACCTGGAGATGGAGCGCGAATAAGCTTTGCCCCACCCGCTTCACGCAGTTTTTAAAAGGAAAGCCATGAACCCGCAAAAGAAATTTCACCTGTTTTTTTCCCTCATCATGGGGGCCATGATGGTGTTTTTAATGACCTTCCTGATCACCCTGATCAACCTCGGCTGGGTTGATTATTTTTTTGCCGCATGGCTTAAATCCTTTGTTATTGCCTATGTGGTGGCGGTGCCGGTGATCTTTTTTCTGGCGCCGATTGCGCGCAAGTTGACCAGTCGGTTGCTGGGCGTTCCGTTGCCCTGAGTCCCGGCTGCCCAATTCCGGCTGAGCAGCCCTGGCTGAGCCGTATAAAAAATTTAAAGTGCAATGCGCACTTTAATAGTTCAATGGTTCAATAATCCTTGTATGATTGAATCATGGACAAATCACTTGCTATTGGAATTTTTGAATCGCTCGCTTCAGGCGTGCGCCTGGACATCTACCGGCTGCTGGTCAAGGCCGGACCGCAAGGGCTGGTGGCGGGCGAAATTGGCACGGCACTCGACGTGCCGCCCACAAACTTGTCGTTTCACCTCAAGGCCCTGACCCACGCACAGCTGGTGTCCGCCGTACAAGAGGGGCGCTACCAGCGTTACCGGGCCAACCTGACCCTGATGCAAGACCTGATTGCTTACCTGACCGCCGAATGCTGCGCCGGCCACCCCGAACTGTGCGCCGAGACCTGCATTGAGCCCATTTGCTCCTGAGTCAACTTTTTAAACCAAGGACATCAACATGAAGAACATACAGGTTTTTGACCCTGCCCTGTGCTGCAGCAGCGGCGTTTGTGGCACTGACGTAGACCAGGCATTGGTCAGCTTCTCTGCCGACCTCGACTGGGCCCGGCAAAACGGTTTGACGGTGGAGCGCTTCAACCTGGCCCAGCAGCCCATGGCCTTTGCCGAGAACGCAGCGGTCAAGGGCTTGCTGGCGCGCTCGGGCGAATCCGCCTTGCCCATTACCCTGGTGGATGGCGAGGTCGCCTTTGCCGGGCGCTACCCGGCACGCGCCGACCTGGCACGCTGGCTTGACGCACCAAACGCGGCTGCGCCCGGCACCGAAGCCAGCCCCGCCGCAGCTAAAACTGGCGCCTGCTGCCCGGGCAGCGCCTGCTGTTAAGCCACTCAAGCACCTTAAACCCATGAAATTTCTGCACCAGGCACCGCGCTTTTTGTTCTTTACCGGCAAGGGCGGCGTGGGCAAAACATCGCTGGCCTGCGCCACGGCCATTCGATTGACCGAGGACGGTATGCGCGTGCTGCTGGTCAGCACCGACCCGGCGTCCAACGTGGGCCAGGTGTTTGGCATCACGATCGGCAATCAGATCACCGACGTGCCCGATGTGCCCGGCTTGCATGCGCTGGAGATCGACCCGCAAGCTGCTGCCCAGGCCTACCGTGACCGCATCGTCGGCCCGGTGCGCGGTGTGCTGCCAGAGGCCATTGTCAAAAGCATCGAGGAACAACTCTCGGGCGCCTGCACCACCGAAATTGCCGCGTTTGACGAGTTCACCGCGCTGCTGACCGATGGCGCCTTGACGCAAGACTTTGACCACATCGTGTTCGACACCGCGCCCACGGGTCACACCATCCGCATGTTGCAGTTGCCTGGTGCCTGGAGCGGGTTTCTGGAAGATGGCAAGGGCGACGCCTCATGCCTGGGGCCGCTCGCCGGACTGGAAAAGCAGCGTGCCCAATACAAGGCCGCCGTCGATGCCCTGGCAGATTCGCACAAAACCCGCATGGTGTTGGTCGCCCGGGCCCAGGGCGCCACCCTGACTGAGGCCGCGCGCACCCATGGCGAGTTGGCCGGCATCGGGCTCACGCAACAGCATCTGGTGATCAATGGTGTGTTTCCGGCCTCCGAGATCGCCCAGGACCCGCTGGCACAGGCGATTTTTGCGCGCGAGCAGGCCGTGCTGGCCAGATTGCCCGACGTGTTGCGCAACCTGCCCACAGATCAGATCGAACTCAAGGCATTCAATTTATTCGGATTGGCGGCCCTGAAACAATTGCTTGACACGCCGACCGCAGCAAACGCTCGTCATCGCGAGGAGCGCAGCGACGTGGCGATCCAGGAAGTCTCGGATGGCCGCGCTGCGCTCGCCATGACGTCAACTGCCCTGAGCTCAAAGCTTGCGGCCCACAGCCTCTCGTCACTGGTCGATGACATCGCTGGCGCAGGCCACGGCCTGGTCATGCTGATGGGCAAAGGCGGCGTGGGCAAAACCACACTGGCCGCTGCCGTGGCGGTGGCGCTGGCCACGCGCGGCCATGAGGTGCACCTGAGCACCTCTGACCCTGCCGCGCACCTGACTGAGACCTTGCAAGGCACGCTGCCCCACCTCACGCTGAGCCGCATTGACCCGCACGAGGTCACCCAAGCCTACCGCACACAGGTGCTCGCCAGCAAAGGCGCGGCGCTCGATGCTGCCGGCCGCGCCGTGCTGGAAGAAGACCTGCGCTCGCCCTGCACCGAAGAAATTGCGGTGTTCCAGGCGTTTTCACGGGTGATCCGCGAAGCCGGCAAAAAATTTGTCGTGATGGATACCGCGCCCACCGGCCACACCCTGCTGCTGCTCGATGCCACCGGCGCCTACCACCGCGACATCGCTCGCCAGATGGCGGGCAGCACCATGCACTTCAGCACGCCCATGATGCAGCTGCAAGACCCCCAAAAAACCAAAGTGCTGATCGTCACGCTGGCTGAAACCACCCCGGTGCTGGAAGCCGCCAACCTGCAAGCCGACCTGCAGCGCGCCGGTATCACACCCTGGGCCTGGGTCATCAACAACAGCGTGGCTGCGGCTGGCCTGAACGCGCCGCTCAGTTCCCCACTGCTGCGCCAGCGCGCCGCCAACGAATGGCGCGAGATTGACCGGGTCGGCCAGCAGCACGCCCCGCGCCTGGCGCTGGTGCCGCTGCTCACCGACGAGCCAGTTGGCGCAAGACGCCTCTTGCAGCTTGTGACCAGACCGGCTGAAAACACCCCTTGACCACCCACACCCACACCCCACGAAAGACCATCACCATGACTGAAAAAACTTTTAACGTGCTGTTTCTATGCACCCACAACTCGGCCCGCAGCATCTTGGCCGAAGCCATCCTGAACCACATCGGGCACGGCCGCTTCAAGGCCTATTCGGCCGGCAGCAGCCCGAGCGCCAACCAGCAACCCAACCCGCTGGGGCTGCAGGTGCTGCAGTACGCCGGTATTTCGGTGGATGGCCTGTACAGAAAATCCTGGGACGAATTCGGCACCATGGATGCGCCAAAAATGGACCTGGTCATCACCGTATGCGACAACGCCGCCGGCGAGGTCTGCCCCTACTGGCCTGGCCAGCCTGCCACCGCCCACTGGGCTTATGCAGCCCCGTCTGCAGGCGATGCTGATGATGGCCACAAGCTTGAAGCCTTCCGCCAGACCATGCTGGCCATCAAGCGCCGGCTGGAACTGCTGGTAAGCCTGCCTGACGCCAAACTTGAAAAGACCATGCTGCAAAACACTGCTCGCGAGATGGCCCTGGGGCAATGACATGGGCTTGTTTGAACGGTTTTTGACCCTTTGGGTGGCGCTGGGCATCGCCGCAGGCGTGGGTCTTGGGCTGCTGACACCTGGCAGCTTTCAGGCGATTGCCGCCATAGAAGTTGCCCACGTCAACCTGGTGGTGGCGGTGCTGATCTGGGTCATGATCTACCCAATGATGATCCAGATCGACTGGTCGGCGGTCAAAGACGTCGGCAAAAAGCCGCGCGGCCTGGCCCTGACCCTGGTGGTCAACTGGCTTATCAAACCCTTCACCATGGCCGCCCTGGGCGTGCTGTTTTTCCAGTACCTCTTTGCGCCCTGGGTCGACCCGCAGTCGGCCAGCGAATACATTGCCGGCATGATTCTGCTGGGCGTGGCGCCCTGTACCGCCATGGTGTTTGTCTGGAGCCAGCTGGTCAAAGGCGATGCCAACTACACGCTGGTGCAGGTGTCGGTCAACGACATCATCATGGTTTTTGCCTTTGCGCCGATTGCCGCTTTTTTGCTGGGCGTGACCAACGTCATCGTGCCGTGGGAGACCTTGCTGCTGTCAACTGTTTTGTATGTGGTGTTGCCGCTGATTGCGGGTATGGCCACGCGCCACGTGTTGGCGCGGCGCTCTGACCACGCGGTGCAAGGGTTGGTGGCGCGTCTCAAACCGTGGTCGGTGGTGGGCCTGATCGCCACGGTGGTGCTGCTGTTCGGCTTTCAGGCAGAAACCATTGTGGCCAAGCCGCTCATCATCGGCCTGATCGCCATCCCGCTCATTCTGCAAACTTACGGCATTTTCTTCATCAGCTGGTGGGGCGCCAAGTTGCTCAAGCTGCCACACAACATAGCCGGCCCCGCCTGTTTGATCGGCACTTCCAACTTTTTCGAACTGGCGGTGGCCGTGGCGATATCCCTGTTTGGCCTCAATTCAGGCGCGGCCCTGGCCACCGTGGTGGGCGTGCTGGTGGAGGTGCCTGTGATGTTGTCGCTGGTATGGCTGGTGAATCGGGCGCGTCCCGCTGAAGCACCGCAGATTTCGGCGTAGAGAACACGGGGCAAAAGCCGGGAATTACGCCTTTTGCCCCCAGCCGCTTGTCCGTGCCCGGCAAGCGCGCGCCGAGTGAGGCAGAATCCTGCCCTGTATGAACCCAACACCTGCCACCACCGGCGCCCAGTCTTCTGCCGAGGCACTGAACCGCGACTGTTTTTGCCGCACCTTGAACATGGATCGCTTACGCGAACAATTGGAGAGCGAGCCCAGCCTGAAAGGCGTGATGGCCACGATCACACAGACCCGACCCAACTTGTTTTCGTCGACGGTCGTGTTCGTCTCGCAAGAGGTACAGCAGCAAATCACGGCCACCATTGCAGCCATTGAGCGTGTTGCCGCCCTGCCCGGCTACCAGGTCCAGGCGCTTTCCAGGGCCAACGCATCGGCGCAGCACGACTTTGGTCCGCCAGGCGTCTGCATGGGCTATGACTTTCACTTGAGCGCGAATGGCCCGCAACTCATCGAGATCAACACCAATGCCGGCGGCCTGCTGCTCAATGTGGCCCTGGCGCGCGCGCAGGAAGCCTGTTGCGACGAGTTGGACTGGGCGTTTACCTCCAGCACCCGGCGCGACACCCTGAAAAAAAACATCTTCGACATGTTTGCCGCCGAGTGGCAACTGCAACGCGATGCCGTCCCCTGGCGCTCGGTGGTGATTGTTGACGAGGCCCCGCAAGACCAATACCTGGCGCCAGAATTTGAGCTGTTTCGCCAATTGTTCAGCCAACATGGCGTGCAGGCGGCCATTGCCGACCCATCAGAATTAACCTGGCAAACCGGCCGCCTGATGCACCAGGGCCAGCCGGTCGACATGGTCTACAACCGCCTGACCGACTTTTACCTGACCGAACCGGCTCACCTGGCTCTGCGCCAGGCGCACGAGGCCGGCGCCGTGGTGCTGACACCTAACCCGCGCGCCCACGCCCTGCTGGCCGACAAGCGCAACCTGATCGCCCTGAGCCAGAACGAGTTGCTGCTGGCCTGGGGTGCCGCTGCCCCCGACCGCAAGCTGCTGTCAACCAGCGTGCCGGCCACGCGCCTGGTCACGCCCGAGCGCGCGGATGAGTTGTGGGCACAGCGGCGCCAGCTGTTCTTCAAACCGGTCGCAGGTTACGGTGCCAAAGGCGCTTACCGCGGCGACAAACTGACACGCCGCGTCTGGGCCGAGATTCTGCAAGGCGACTTCGTGGCACAGGCGCTGGTGCCGCCAAGCGGGCGCATGACCCTGGTCGATGGCGTGCAGACCGACCTCAAGTTCGACATCCGCGCCTACAGCTACGCCGGCCAGGTGCAACTGTTGGCCGCGCGCATGTACGCTGGCCAAACCACCAATTTCCGCACTCAGGGCGGCGGTTTTGCGCCGGTGATCGTGGTGCCCACCGACAAGATTTCCGCAGGGGTGCACTGATGTGCGGCATTTGTGGCGAGTTGCGCTTTGACGGCGCAGTGCCCGACATCGCGGCCATTGGCCGCATGTCCGACCAACTGGCGCGCCGGGGTCCGGACCACGCAGGCACCTACCAGGACGGTCCGCTGGCCTTCGGCCATCGCCGCCTGTCGATCATTGACCTCTCGAGCCACGGGCACCAGCCCATGGTCGATGCGGCGCTGCAGCTCGCGCTGGTCTTCAACGGCACCATCTACAACTACCGCGAATTACGTGCCGAGCTGCAGGTCAAGGGCTACCAATTTTTCTCGGAAAGCGACACCGAGGTCATCCTGAAAAGCTACCACGCCTGGGGCGACCAGTGTGTGACCCGCTTCATGGGCATGTTTGCCTTTGCCATCTGGGACCAGCGCAGCGGCCAGTTGTTTCTGGCACGCGACCGTTTTGGCATCAAGCCGCTGTATTTGAACCAGACCAGCCAGCGTCTGCGTTTTGCGTCCAGCCTGCCCGCGCTCCTGGCCGGTGGCGGTGTCGACACCACGCTGGATGCCGTGGCGCTGCACCACCACTTCACCCTGCACACCGTGGTGCCGGCACCGCGCACCGTGCTCAAGGGCGTGCGCAAGCTGCCACCCGCCTCCACCATGCGCCTGGACCCGGACGGCACAGTGACAGAGCAGGTGTACTGGACGCTGGATGCCACGCGGCCAGAAACACCGCTGTCCGAGGCCGATTGGCTGGCCGCCACCCGTGAACAACTGAACCAGAGCGTCAAACGGCGCCTGCTGGCCGCTGACGTGCCGGTAGGTGTGCTGCTGTCAGGCGGGCTGGATTCGAGCCTGCTGGTGGGCTTGCTGGCAGATCAGGTGCCGGATTTGCGCACTTTTTCCATTGGCTTCGAGGACCTGGGCGCCGGCGCCGAGAAAGCCGATGAATTTGAGTTCTCCGACCAGATCGCCGCCCACTTCAATACGCGCCACCACAAGTACAGCATCCCCAACAGCGAGGTCTTGGCCCGCCTGCCGGAGGCGGTTGCGCAAATGACCGAGCCCATGGTCAGCCATGACGTGATCGCCTTTTACCTGCTGGCCGAGCGGGTGTCCAAAGACGTCAAGGTGGTGATGTCGGGCCAGGGTGCCGACGAGGTGTTTGGCGGCTACTTCTGGTACCCCAACATGAATGCGGCCAGCGGCACACCGCTGGCGCGTTTCAGCCAGCATTACTTCGACCGCGACCATAGTGAATACCAACAGATGATCACCCCGGCGTTTCAGGTGGGCGATGTCACCTCGGCGCTGATTGCAGACGCACTTGAGCAACCCAATGCCGATGAATTCCTGGACCAGGTCTGGCGCCTGGATGCCACCACGCTGATCGTCGACGACCCGGTCAAACGCGTCGACAACATGCCGATGGCCTGGGGCCTGGAGGTGCGCACGCCGTTTCTGGACCACGAACTGGTGCAACTGGCCGCGCACATGCCGCCCGGACTCAAATTGAAAGAAGGCGGCAAGTTCCCGCTCAAGGCGATCTCACGCGGGCTGATTCCGGACGCGGTCATCGACCGGCCCAAGGGCTATTTCCCGGTGCCTGCGCTGAAATATGTGCGCGGCCCGTTTC
This sequence comes from uncultured Rhodoferax sp., assembly GCA_964538895.1. Classification (GTDB taxonomy): domain Bacteria; phylum Pseudomonadota; class Gammaproteobacteria; order Burkholderiales; family Burkholderiaceae_C; genus Rhodoferax. The sequence continues at coordinate 35,005 of CAZIGL010000023.1, read as the reverse complement.
TGGAGATGATGCGTGCCATCTTGATGTCGGAGGCCTGCCTCAGGCGTGGCCTGTACCAGCGCGATTACGTCGACAAACTGCTGGCCAACCCGGAAGCGCCCGATCACTTCACCCGCATCAACGGCAGCAAGCTGTGGCACCTGGCCCTGCTGGAATGGTGGCTGCAGGTGCATGTGGACCCGCGTGGATGACGCCCTCGCTCAGGCCCCCAGCGCAACCGCCTCGGGTTTAGACCTGGCTTGCAGGTGCGCAAAAAATTGACGATCGGCACCCAGCATGTGCCGGGCCACCACGTCGTGAGCCAAAAATTGAAACAACTCACCAATGCCCAGCGTACCGGCATGAAAACGCTTGACCAACACCACGGCTTTGTCGATCAGCGTTTGATGCGTCGCAGCGTGTTCGGCCGCACCAGGGTAGCCCGCTGCGCTGATGATGGCTTCTTCTTGCTTGAAATGCGCAAGCACATCGGTGACCAGCTTGTCTACCAGGGCGGCCACCTCGTCTTTGGGGCGCGCCGACAGCACCGCCGAAAGCAAGTCGTTGGCATCTGCAAACAGGCCGCGGTGCCCGTCATCAATCAGCTGGTTGCCAGATTCGTAGGCAGCATGCCAGGACAAGCGCACAAAATTAGCCGCCACGTTCTCCCCAACATCGCCGCGCTGAGGTGTTTCGGGTGCAATTTGCACCTGGTTGCGACCAGCTGTCTTGGCCCGGTACAGCGCTGTGTCGGCGCGTTTGAACCAGTCTTCCCAGGTTTCTGAGACCATGCACTCGGCCACCCCCAAACTCGCCGTGACCCTGCCCACCTCCGGAAAAACAGTCTCGGCAATGCGCTCACGCAGCCGCTCGGCCAGCATGGACATGGTCAACAAGGTGGTGTTGGGGCACAACACCACGAATTCTTCACCGCCCCAGCGCGTCAGTGAATCCGTACCGCGCAGGCTTGACAGCAATACCTGGGCCATTTCAATCAGCACCTGGTCACCGGCGTTGTGACCATGCACATCATTAATTTTTTTGAAAAAATCAATGTCGAGAATCGTCATACTCAAAGGGTGGTCGTAACGCTTGAGCCGTTCCATTTCGCTGAGCAGGGCTTCTTCAAGGCGGCGCCGGTTCCAGGCCCCGGTGAGCTTGTCCGTGCTCGCCAGGCGGGAGAGTTCGACCAGATTTTTCTGTAGCTCCTGGTTGGTGCTTTGCAGGCTTTCGAGCGATTTCTGCATTTTTTCAATGTTTTCCAGGCGCGCGGTATCGAGCATGGCCATGCCGATGAACAGCACCTGCGCATCGGGGCCATGCACCGGAAACTTGAACACCATGCACTGCAGCCGCTCCCCGTTCATCACAAAATCCAGGCTCTCGCTGGATGTGGTTGCGCCAGCCCAAATTTTTTGGTCCGACTGCTGAAGTTGCAGGGCGACCTCTGGCGGAAACAAGTCGGCATCGGTGAGGCCAGTGACCTGTGCCACCTGCTTGCCACACCACTGTTGCATGACGTCATTGACCAGGTGGTAGCAGCCATCCAGACCCTTGGCTCCGACACCGGCACCCATTGTCTGGGGCACCATCAGTGCGACCAAACCCGAGGCCAGAATGACATGTTCCCGAGCAAAACTGTAAATAAGTTCGTTTTCGTTCATGATCGGAATGTATCGGCAGCGACGACTGCCGAGCACCTTTTAATAAATTGGCACAGATAATAAGCGCGATTCGATATAGCCAGATCAACTATTGCAGGCATGGGAAGTGAAAAACAGCAACAACATCTTTGGTGACGCGTCATCAGCTGCATCCGAAGGGGTTGAGCCGGAAAACGTGCAACTGTTCAAAGGAGAACCGCGCACATGAATAGCCTGAGTCTGCTCGGTGGCTTGGCCGGCGGTGTCGGTTTGTTCCTGCTCGGCATGGGCTTGATGACCGACGGCCTGAAACTGGCGGCCGGCCCGGCCCTGGAGCGCATCCTGATCAACGCCACCCAGACCCGGCTACGCGGCCTGGCCTCGGGCATCGCGGTCACCGCAGTGGTGCAGTCTTCAAGCGCTGTCACGGTGGCCACCATCGGTTTTGTCAACGCCGGCCTGCTCAACCTGTCGCAAGCGGTGTGGGTGCTGTTCGGCGCCAATGTGGGCACCACCATGACCGGCTGGCTGGTGGCCCTGGTCGGGCTCAAATTTGAGATCGATGCGCTGGCCTTGCCGCTGATTGGCATCGGCATGGTGCTGCGCCTGAGCGGCGAAGGCCAGCGCCGCGGCGCCATTGGCATGGCGCTGGCAGGCTTTGGCGTGCTGTTTCTGGGCATCGACATGCTCAAGGTGACATTTTCAGCGCTGTCCACCGACTTTCACCTGCCCGAAGGCCAGGGCGGGCTCGACACCCTGATGCAGGTTGGCATCGGCATCGGCCTGACGGTGCTGATGCAAAGCTCCAGCGCCGCCCTGACCATTGCACTCACCGCCGCCCAGGGTGGCCTGCTCACGGCGCAGGGTGCGGCAGCGGTGGTGATTGGCGCCAACATCGGCACCACCGTGACCGCATTGATCGCGTCCATTGGCGCCACGCCCAACGCCAAACGGGCGGCGGCCGCGCACATCTTGTTCAACCTGCTGACCGGCGTGGTGGCACTGATTCTGCTGCCGTGGTTGATTGGCTTTTTGGCCGTGCTGCGTGAATGGCTGGGCCTGGAGTCGGCCCCGGCCGCCAAGCTGGCGCTGTTTCATACCGTGTTCAATTTGCTTGGCGTGGCGCTGATCTGGCCGCTGGCCTCGCGCATGACGGCGTTTCTGGAAACCCGCTTCAAGGCTGCCGATGAAGATGCCGCGCGCCCGCTGTACCTCGACAAAACCGTGCTGGCCGTACCCGCGCTGGCCCTGGATGCGCTGCAGCGCGAAGTGCAGCGCATGGGGCAAATGGCTTTGGCGGTGGTGCAAACGGCATTCACCTTGCCCGACAGCCCGCTGCTGGCCAGCCAGTCGTCTGGCGTGACGCGCCTGAACCAGACCATTGCCGATTTCATCGTGCAACTCAACCGTGCGGTCATGTCACCTGCCAGCGCCGAGCGACTGACCGCTGTTTTACGTCTGGCGCGCGACCACGACAGCGCCGCCGAGTTGGCCCGGGAAGGCGCGCAGGCCTGGCTGGAAGCGGGTGCACCCGACGAGCCCCTGTCAAAAGAGCAGGCGGCCTTTCGGCAAAGTGCGCTGGCGCTGTTGCACCAGTGCAGCCAGGAGGCGCCGCCGGACCTGGCCGCACTGAACGACGCAGTCGCCGAATTTCTCGGCTGCTATGACACCCTCAAGAATCAATTGCTGGTGGCCGGCGCCGTGGGCCAGGTGCCCGTCACAAGTATGGACGCCCAGCTGCGCGCCGCCCGGGCGCTGCGCCGGGCGGTGGAGCATGTTGAAAAGGCCACCCGCCTGCTGGCCACTCTCGCGGCTCATACCCAAGCTTGAGGGAGCCAAACGGGCCAGTTCACATGGACTCCAAGGTCCGACCCATCCGCGCAATACCCTCCACAATCTTCGCCTCATCAGCGGTGGCAAAACTCAGGCGCAAGGTGGCCGGATCGGGGTCGTGGGCATAAAACGGCGCGCCGGGCACAAAGGCCACCAACTGGTCGATGGCACGCTTGGCAAATTCAGCGGCGTTGGCTGGCTTGCCCTGCGCTGCGGTCAACTGCGCCCAGAAAAACATGCCGCCCTGGGGCTGGTTGAAGGTGATGGCATCACCCAATTCACGGCGCAAGGACTCGGCCATGACGCGCGCGCGATTGGCGTAGGTTTTGCGCACCACGGCCAGAGTCGGACTCAGGCGGTTCAGCGTCAGGTAGTGGGCGCAGATGGCCTGGGTCAGGTTGCTGGTGTGGGCGTCGCTGAACTGCTTGCACATGGTGGCCCGGGCCAGCAGTTCGGGTGGCGCAATCAGCCAGCCCACGCGCAGGCCGGGGCTCAGGATTTTGCTGAAACTGCCGCAATGCGCCAACCACTCGCGACTGCCGGGAACGCCGTCGCTCAAAGCGAGCAAGCTGGGCGGTGGTGGCGTATCAAAGTAGAGCTCGCCGTAGGGGTCGTCTTCGACAATCAGCGTCTTCGTGCGTGCGGCGATTTCCAGGATACGCTTGCGCCGCGCCAGGCTCAAGGTGGCGCCGCTCGGGTTGCCAAAGGTGGGGATCAGGTACACCAGTTTGGGTTGGTGTTCCTCAATCAGGGCTTCGAGCTTGTCCACATCCACGCCATCGGCATCAATCGGCGCGCCGATGATGTTGGCGCCGTAAAGCCGAAAACACTGGATGGTGGCAAGGAAAGTGGGAGCCTCCACAATGACCTTGTCGCCGGGCGAGATCATGGTTTTGCCAATCAAATCCAGCGCCTGCTGGCTGCCAGTGGTCACGATCAAGCCCTCCGGCCTGACCGTGCTGCCCTTGCCGGCCATGAAGTTGCAAATGCCTTCGCGCAGCGGCTGAAACCCTTCGGTGGCGCCGTATTGCAGCACCGGGCCCGGGTTGCTGGCCAGCACCGCGGCGCTGGACTGGGCGATGCCCTCGGCATCAAACAGCGCGGGGTCGGGAAAACCGCCGGCAAAACTGATGATGCCGGGTTTGCCCAGTAACTTGAACAGCTCACGGATGGCAGAGGTTTCAATGGCGTCGAGTCGGGTGGCGAATTGCATAAGATAAGCTCGGATGGATGAAGGCCAAATTGTGACCGATGATGCAAGCTTGCCCGCCAGCCCCGACCCGCTCAATCAAACCCATGAAAACCACCGCCATTGAACACTTTTTTGCGACCCTGGCCGCAGCCAACCCACTGCCGCAAACCGAGCTCAAATTCAGCAGCGTGTTTGAACTGTTGACCGCCGTGCTGTTGTCAGCCCAGGCCACCGACGTCAGCGTCAACAAAGCCACGCAACACCTGTTTCTGGTGGCCAACACGCCGCAAAAAATGCTGACGCTGGGCTTGGAGGGGTTGGAGGCTTATATCAAGACCATTGGCCTGTACCACAGCAAAGCCAAGCATCTGCTGCAAACCTGCCAGATCCTGGTGGAGCAACATCAAGGCGAGGTGCCACGCACCCGTGAGGCCTTGGAGGCGCTGCCCGGCGTGGGCCGCAAAACGGCCAACGTGGTGCTGAACGTGGCCTTTGGCGAGCCGACCATGGCAGTCGACACGCACATTTTCCGGGTCAGCAACCGCACCGGCCTGGCGCCGGGCAAGACGCCGCTGGCCGTCGAGCTTAAATTGCTCAAACGCATTCCACAGCCCTACCGCGTGCACGCCCACCACTGGCTGATCTTGCTGGGCCGCTACGTTTGCCAGGCGCGCACGCCGCAATGCTGGCACTGCGCCGTGGCGCCGTATTGCGATTTCAAGAACAAAACGCCGCAGCCGAAAAGCTGATTACCTAACCCCGACAACCCGAGCAGCGTGCGTTGGGTGTCTGGCGAAGCGAAGTCAAGGAGGAGGTTCGGGCGCCAGCCCGAGCCGGGGGACATGAGCGATCTTGAAACTTGCGGGACAGACCTTCAGCTCTGTCCTCAACTGCTCAGTAACCCAATGCGCGCTGCGGCCTGAGCTTGAGGCGCCTACCCTGGGAGCCTGGGCGGCAGAGCGTCCTGCTGCGTGTCCCCCGCCCTGCGGGCTCCTCCTTTTACCTGCGCAGCACGCTCTGCCACCCAGGCTCCTGGCATCAAAGGGCGTCTTCCAGCCACGCCGACGGCATTTGATATCGCCAGCACTGCCCGTAACCGGGCGCAGCCGCTGGCCAATCCGCCGCCGTACGCACCTCACGCTGACCCGACGCAATCAGGCGCGCGGCCCGGATCACTCCGGCATGGGTCAGCCACACGTGCGAAACCCCTGACACAGGCGACGCAACCGCCGCATCCCACACCTCAGCGACCCGGCCCATGAAGTCGGCCACGCATTCACCACCCCCCACGCGGTGGAACCAAAAGTCAGTGGTCCAGGCCTCAAAGGCCTCAGGCGGCAACGCATCCCAGCGCTGACCCTCCCAGGTGCCAAAGTTCATCTCAGCCAACCGCCCCTCAGCCTGAAACGACAAATCCACCCTCAAAGCCTGCAGTGCCTGCGCCAGTTGCTGGCAACGCAACAGCGGCGACACCTGCACCCGCGCCCCGGGTGGCAAACGCTGCGCCAAACCATTGGCAGCTTGCTGCGTGGCAGCCCCATCGGCAGGCACATCCAGCGCGCCGTAACAAACGCCGGGCGCAATCAGCGGCTGGGCGTGGCGTACCAGCCAGATCACAGGCTCAACCCCAGTCCGAGGTAAAAAGCAACTTCGCAGACCTGCTGCGTGGCCCCCAGGCAGTCGCCAGTGAAACCGCCCAAGCGCCGCCAGAACCAGCGCGTCATCACCGCCCAAGCCAAGCCGGAGGCGACAAGCGCATTGACCAGGGCCTGCAGCAAACCCTCGTCGGTGACATCAATGGCAATGTAGTTGGTGTCCGCCTGCACATAGACCACCAAAGCCAACGCCAGGCCACACCAGAGCAAGCCGGCACACAAGGCCAACACACTGATCTGATCCGCCAAAGGTTTCGACTTGGAACCCGCCGCATCACCCACATGCGGCAGCAAACGGATGGTCAACAGCGGCCAGGTGCGCGACACCACATGGGCCACAAACAGCGCCGCCACCAGCAGTGGCGCGCTGATGTCGCCCAACAACGCCAGCAAAGCCACTTTGCACAGCAACACCAGCACCACGGCAATGGCGCCAAAAGCGCCCACGCGCGAGTCTTTCATGATGACCAAAGCCCGGTCCCGCTCGGCACTGCCGCCCAAGCCATCGGCCACATCCGCCAGCCCGTCTTCGTGAAAAGCGCCGGTCAGCAACACCCCCAGGGCCGTGCCCAGCGCCGCAGCCACCAGCGGGGCCGAGCCGGTGGGCGGCAACCAGGCCAACAAACCCGCAGTAAAAAGGGCCAGCAAGCCACCGACCAGAACACCTACCCCAGGAAAATGACCCGCGCTGGCCCGCAACATGGCCGGGCTGAAACCGACCCAATCCGCCAGCCGCCCGGTGACCGGAATGCGGGTAAAAAACTGCAGGCTCAGCAAATAGTGACGAATGAATTGAAGCAAAAATAAAGGCATGCATTTGGCCAAAAGAGGGACACCAGTTGGCGTCAAAAAGATGCCAAGGCTATCAGCTTTTGAGGCGCCAATAGCCTTACGCGTCAAGGCCTGCCAGACGGACGGCCGCGCTGCAATGGGCGCATGCTGTTAGCATTTTCGGCATTCAGTAACTTACAGGGGACTCCAACATGACCGACGACGCCCGCTGCTGCGGCACTGGCACCTGCCTGATCGATGCCCAAGGGCGCTGCTGGTGCGGCCAGCAATGGGACGGCGAACAAATGTGCCACCCGACCCCTGAAAGCGGTGAACCCGATGCCGCAAGCACCCAACTCGCTCAAGGGGCGCCAGCCGCCGACACCGATTGAAAACAATACACCGACTCATTTTTTTGGTGGCCCTGGCGCTGCCTGGAGCTAGCGCCATGGCCACAGAAGAACCCAAATTTGAAGTTTTGTCGCAACACGACAATATCGAACTGCGCCGCTATCCGGCGTTCGTGGTCGCTGAAACCACGGTCGAGGGTGACATGGACGCAGCCTCCGGCAAGGGTTTCAGAGCCATCGCCGACTATATTTTTGGCAACAACCAGTCGGGCGCGCCAGGCCCGGACGCCGCGTCTGAAAAAATCGCCATGACCGCGCCGGTGACGATGGAACCGCTGGCCCCGGCGTCGCAGAAAATTGCCATGACGGCGCCAGTAACGATGGAGCCGCTGACCGCCAAGGCGGACGACGGCAGCAACATGCCCGCGATGCAAGGCGCCACACAATGGCGCATGCATTTTGTAATGCCCAGCCAGTACACCCTGGCCAGCCTGCCCAAACCCAACAACCCGGCGGTGCGCCTGCGCCAGGTGCCAGCCAAAACCTGGGCCGTGCTGAGTTATTCTGGTTTCAACACCGAGTCCAAGATTCAGGCAAAAACCGATGCGTTGGTCGCCTGGCTGGCAGCCCAAAAAATCAAGCCCATCGGCAGCCCGCAACTGGCACGCTACAACCCGCCCTGGACCCTGCCCATGTTCCGGCGCAACGAGATCATGCTGGAGATCAAGCAGCCCTGAGGCAGCCCCCATCCCGGCCTTCCCCCAGCGGGAGAAGGCGTCATGCCGACATCAACGGCTCAGTTGCCGTTTTTTCCGACACACCGGCAGACTCGAAGCTGGCCATCTCATGCAACATGGCGCAGGCGGCCTGCAACAACGGCCAGGCCAAGGCTGCACCCGAGCCTTCGCCCAGCCGCAAGCCCAAATCCAGCAAAGCCTGCACGCCCAAATGCTGCAGCATGAACTCGTGGCCCCGCTCGCCCGAGCGATGCGCAAACACGCAGCGTTGCAGCACCAGCGGCTGCAGCGCATGCGCCACCAGCACCGCGCTGCTGGCAATGAAGCCATCCACCACAATCACCCGCCTCTCAAGGGCCGCTTGCAGCACAGCACCCACCATGGTGGCAATCTCGAAGCCACCGAAGGCGGCCAGTGCATCCAGCGGCGCGGTGGCCTGAGGGTGGCGCGCCAGCACCTCGCGCAGGATCGAGGTTTTGCGCTGCACAGCAACAGCGTCCAGACCAGTACCAGCACCGGTGCACAGCTCAATGTCCAGCCCGGCCAGGCGCGCCAGCAGCAGCGACGCGGCCGAGGTGTTGCCAATGCCCATTTCACCGAGCAAGAGCGCATTGCCCGGCAGGGTTTTGACCAGCTCGACACCGTTTTGCAGGGCTTGCTGGCATTGCAAGGCTGTCATGGCCGACTGCCCGCTGGAATCAGCCGTGCCCAGTTCGGCCCCGGGCACCTTGCACACCCGCAGGCCCGGTCGCGTGACGCCAATGGGCAATCCTGCCAAAAAATCATGTTTGACACCGCAGTCCACCACCGTCAACGCAATCTGGTTGGCGCGTGCAAACACACTCACTGCCGCGCCACCGGCCAGAAAGTTTTCCACCATCTGCCAACTCACGTCGCTGGGGTAAGCCGAAACACCACGGCGCACCAACCCGTGGTCGCCGGCAAACACCACCAGTTGCGGGTCTTGCAGCACGGGGCTTTCGGTACCCAGAATTTCGCCCAATTGCAGGGCCAGCGTTTCAAGCCGGCCGAGCGAGCCGCGCGGCTTGGTCTTGTGGTCGATTTTGTGCTGCAGCGCCAGGGTCAGAGCTACAGAGCGAATGTCTTGGAGTGTGGGCAGTGGTGTGTTCATACGCGAGTGGAAGAAAAAGTTTCAAAGCGCCGTCAGCGCCCGCTGTACCCAGCCGAATGCCAGGCGCTCTTGCTCCAGCCGGATCGCCTGCCCCAGCGGCCAGTGTGTCTGCAACTCGGTGGCCAGCGAAGCAACGTCACCCGTGATGAGCGACTGGCATAGCACGGCCTCGGGCCCGGTCAGCCGGGTCAGCTGGCGCAACGCGGGCGCTGCTTCAGTCACCCATTGGGCGCGGTGGGCATGCAGCGTGGCCTCATCCATCAGCAGCGACTGCGCATGCGGCAAGTGGGCGCGCAGCTGGTTCAAAATGGCGAAGCCGTGGCTGTCCAGGTCACCCCAGTAGTGCACGTTGCAGTGCTGCAGCCACGCAGCGCCCGACAGCACTTCAAAGCCATAACCGGCACCAAAAATCACCACGCTGCCCACCACCGGGGGAAAGGCCAGAAAGTTGACCTCGTTTTCGGTGATGAAGACCCGCTGCACCGGCAACGCCAACTGGGCAAAGTCGGTCTGGGTGAGTGTGATGTCCTGGTCCGACCCCAAAGCCGGCAACGCCAGCGTCGCATCCAACACACGCAGGCGAACGCGCAGCGGCTTGTCCTTGAAGCCATATCGGCGGCAAAACTGCGTGCTGCCCGTGGCGCTGGCATCGATGGCCTGAGGCGGCAAGCACAGGTCCAGCAATTCGCTCAAGACGCCACGCTGCGACTCGATGAATTTGCTGTCGACACCAGGCAAATCCACTTGGCGCAGGTAAATGCCCGGGCGCGGGTGGCTCTGCAGCCAGCGCAGCACCGACAGCAAGCGCGGCCAGTCCTCCATCAAAGCCAGCGCGATGAGCGGACGCTTGTGCAACCAGGGCAACAGGCAATCGAACAGGGTGGCGTCAAGGGCACGGGTGGTCTGCAACAGCGCCTCAAACCGGCGTGCCTCGCGGGTCTTGCCAATCAGGCCAAAAGCATCGTGCAAGGTGTCAAGCCAGCACTCGGCAGGCAGGCTGCTGACGCCCAGCAGCCGGTGCGTGAACTCACGCCAGACCAGGCGCACATGCGGCACACCCTGTAACTCAGGCAGCCAGGCACGCACCGCGTCAAGTTGCTCACCCAGCTCGTTGGAAGCAGGCACCACCAGCCGCAGGCGCTTGGGGTTCCAGCTGGTGGGGTCGATCAGCCCGCGCAGCAAATCGCCTTTGTCCCACAGCTTGAGCGTTTGGGCACGCAGGTCGGCGGGGCGGGTCCAATTCATGCAGCAGGGTCTTCCAACACGGCAGCTGTAACTGCCGACTGCAAGGCAATTTTTTGCGTCCGGTATTCCTCAATCGTCAAATTGCGCAATTTCGAGTCGCGCCCCTCGTCGTTATGCACAAAACCAACGCTTGCCACAAAGGGCTCGATGATGTGGATTTTTTGCAGCGGTGTGACGATCAGCAGTTGCAGATTGAGCTCGGCAAACAATTTCAGGCCAAACTGCGCCGACTCGTCCGAGCCGCGCCCAAAGGCCTCGTCGATCACGACAAACCGGAACGCCCGCGAGCGCACCTCGCCGCGGACCAGGCCAAACTGGTAGGCCAGGCTGGCGGCCAGAATGGTGTAGGCCAGTTTTTCCTTTTGGCCGCCCGATTTGCCGCCCGAGTCGGAGTAATGCTCGTGTTCCAGCCCGCCTTCACGCCAGCGCTCGCTGGCGGCAAAAACAAACCAGTTGCGCACGTCGGTCACCCGGGCAGCCCAGCGGCGGTCTTGCTCGGACTGGCCTTCACGGCCACGCAGGCGCTCGATGATGGCCTTGACCTGCAAAAACTTGGCCTCGGAGTACTGGCCGTCGTCGCTGGCGGCGCTGCCCGAGATGGCGCCGTCCAGGCAGTGCCGCAAGTCAGTCTGAAAGTCGCGCACTTCCGGGTCAGGTGTGACCTGGGCCTGCAGTTCGATGAAGCGCCCCGGGTTGTAGTCAATTTGTGTCAGCGACTGGTTGATCAGCGCCAGGCGTTCCTTGATGGTTTCGCGCTCCTTGTTCAACTGCGCGCTGAACTGCGCCACCTGGTTGATGGTGTTCTGGTTCAGCAGGTCTTTGAACTTGGCCTCGAAACGCGGCAGGTCGTCCACCGCAAGCTGCTTGAGCAGCGCGCGAAACTCGCCCGCTGCAGCCACCGAGGCGTCGGTGTCCTGGGTGGCCAAGGGGAAACGGTGCCGGAAGTTGCGCATGGCATCGACGATTTTTTCAACCAGGCCACGTGCTTTGCGCTCTTCTGCATCGATCAAGGCTTGCAGGGCCTCGCGCATGTCTTGCTGGCGGTTGTCACAGGACTCCAGCGTGAGCGCCTGGGCACCCAGAACCTGGTTGCGTAATTGGTCCAGGCGTTGGCTACCCGCCACCGGCGTTGCGCCCTGCCCTGCTGCCGAGGGCTCAGTGGCCGTCAGCAGCGCTTGGGTGTCGGCTTGCAACTGGGTGACGTCGGTGATTTTTTGTTCGGTTTTGGCGCGCTTTTCCCGCAGCTCACGGCTTGAACGCTCGGTTAGCAGTTGTGCGCCGTCGAGCGCCTTGAGCTGGTGGGTCAGGGTCTGCAACACGTCCGAGGCCGACTCCAGTTGGCGGCGTTCTTCTTCCAGCACGGCGGCTTGGGCGGCCGGCGTGGCCCAATCCAGCGCGCTGTAATCCCGGTATTCCACCAATTTGGCCAGCGTCGCCAGCCGGTTTTGGCACTGGGCCAACTGCGCTTGAGCCTGTGCAATCTGGCTGCCCAACTGCGCCAACTCGGCTTCCAGCACCCGGCGTTTGGCATCCAGTGCGGCCAGCTTGGCGGCGTTACTCCAGCCCAGAACGTACCGGCTGCGGTCGTCCAGGCGATGTCGGTCGTCTTTTTCGTGGCGCTCGCCGCCCGACTTGATCTGCCCGGCGCGGGTGATGGCGCGCACCTCGCGGCGGAACTGCTCTTGCGTGGCGCAGCAGGCCACATCAAAGCGCTGGCACAACTCGCGGTCCAGCCAGGCATAAAAGACCGAGTCGGGTTTAACCACCAGTTTGCGCACCAGCGAATCCGGGTGCAGATTGACCGCCTGCGCCCGCACCTCAGCGCGCACCCTGAAATACACCAACCGGCCTTTCAGGTGGGTCTGATCCACCCACTGCGCCACTTGCGCATACACGGTGTCGGGCACCAGCAGCGACAGGCCAAAGTTGTGCAGCAGGCGCTCTGCCGCACCTTCCCAGTCGCGCTGGTCCTCACGCACCTCGATCAGCTCACCGGCAAACGGCATGCTGTCCACATCCAGCCCCAGGGCGGCACACAGCTCGGCGCGCATGCGAATGGACTGGGCGTCGATGTTGCTGCGCCGGGCCTTCAGGCTGGTGATCTCGTCCACCAGCAGCCCATGCGTTTGCCGGCCCTGGGTCAACGCCACGCTGCGCTCGGTGACCTGGTTTTGCGCCGCATCAAGCAGTGCGGTCTCGGTGGCGGTGCGCTCAGTGCAGGTTTGCTGGCGCGCCAGCAGGTCGTCGGTGCTGGTCACCGGCGGCAAATCCAGCACCTGGCGCAGTTCGTCATAGCGGGCGGCGGTTGCGCGGCGGCGCGCAACCTCTTGCTGGCACTGGGCAATGTCGCGCCCGAGTGCTGCCAGCCGGTCGCCACCACTGGTGGCCAGGGCCTGGCGCAGTTCGCGCTCCTGCAGGCGCTGCTGCGCATGTTGGTCCTCAAGCTGATCCACTTTGGCACTTTCGCGGCGCAGCTCTTCGTTCAGGTTATTCAGGCGCAGGTCGATCAGCCCCAGTTTCAGGCGGCTGAAGTAGTCGCGCAGCCCGTCACGGCAGGCGCGCAGTTCATCGGCGGCGGCCAGCACAGCGGCATGGCGGTCGCAGTCGGCCACCAACGGGTTAAGCAAATCGAGCTGCTGCTTGGCCTTGAGCACGGCGCCATGGGCGCGATTCAGGTCGTCAAAGTGCGCAATCAGCGCCGCCACCCGGGGTGCCACGTCAAAGGGTTCCAGCATGTGCTGGCGCACAAAGTCGGTCAGGTTGCCCACCGACTTCATCGACACGGTTTGCAAAAACAGCTCCAACGCCTGCTCGCTCAAACCACCCAGCAGGCGCCTTGAGAGCGCGCTGTAGGGCGGAAAGCTGTCAAACAGCGCCACGCCGGTTTTGCGCAAACGCTTCTTGAGCGGCTCAATGCTGCTGCCAAAGAGGCCAAAGTCGTCGGCAATGCTCAGTGCCGACTCGGCCACGGCATAAAAACGCTCAGGCTGACCCGTGGCCTCGCGGCACCAGAACACTTGCGCCAGCGTGACGGTTTTATCGAAGCCCGCGTTATGAAACACACCCAGAATCACCGAATAACTGCGCGTGTCGCGCAGCGCCACCGGCTTGGCACTGCCGCTGGCCTCATTGCGCTCGGACTTGTAATAACCCAGCACATAGGAGCGCAGCGTGCGCTCCTTGGCATCGGCCCCGGCCGCCTTGTTGTAGGCAATGCGTTGCGCGGGCACCAGCAGCGTGGTCACGGCGTCCACCAGCGTGGACTTGCCAGAGCCAATATCGCCGGTCAGCAAGGCGTTTTTGCCATTCGGGCGAAACACCCAGACGCGCTTGTCAAAGGTGCCCCAGTTGAACACCTCCAGGTGCATCAAGCGAAAGCCGGCCAGGGTGTCAGGGCTGGCAAAGTCGAGTTCGCCGGGCATCAGTTCGTCAGTCATCCTGGCCTCCGTCCGGTGCCGAATTCGCCAGGTGCGCCTGGTAGCTGGCCAACCGGGCGTCAAAATCTGACAACCATTGGGCATCGACAAAGGCTTTCAAAATGCGTTGCACCTCGTAGTCGGGGCTGGCCGCGCGGGTGCTGGCGGCTTTGAGCTTGCGCACAAAACCCAGCTCGATGAGCTTGTTGAGCTGGGTTTGCACCTGGTCCATCAGGCGCGCTTCGTTGCTGCTGACCGGCGAAAACACCCGCACCAGCTCAACCACGGCCTCCAAAGACAACACCAGCCGCGTGTCGCCGCCGCTGGCATCGAACTCGACCAGCTTTTTTCGCAACAAGGCCAGCAGCAGGCTGAGCTGAAAGCTCAAGGGGCGCCGCGCCACCAGCCGCGGTGGCTTGGGGGCGGCCTCATCTTCGGGGTCAGGGCGAGCTTTCAGAAAGGCATAACCCTCGGATTCGTCCAACACCAGGTCGAGTGCCAGCACGGCCACGTGGTCGCGCACCCGGGCCTGCAGTTCCAGCAGGGCTGCCCAGAGCGCTGGGTCGTCGTCGCGGTAGAGCACACTTTTGAGCAGCGGGACCACCAGGGCGGTGAGATCGTAGGCGGGTTTGGATTCTTCAGGGTTCGAGGGGCCTGGATTGCGCGTTGCTTCAGCCGGGCTACGGGCATCAGTCTCGGGCACCGGTTTGGACAGTTTGGATCTTGGCGGCAAGGGCGGCACAGGGTCGCCAAACATGTCTGCGTTCATACCCGAACTCGGGGTTATCTCTGTCATCGCATCCGTCATGGGTTTCTCACAAGTCATTCGCGGCGAGGGCGCCGCTCCCACAAAGACAAAAGCCAACGGCATTCGTCGGGGTGGTGCCCTCGACGCGAATGGTTTTTTGGTTCCGCCTCATCCGGCCTAGGTTTGTGCTTTGCCTCATCATCTGACAAAGATCACTCTGGGCAGGCGGGCCTGGCGGGTGCCGGTCTCGGTCGGCCACTGCACCAATTCCAGCACCGACTCGTCCACCACCGCTTGCCTGGATTCGCTGGCCAGTTGCAAATAGGCCACCAGCTCACCCAGGCCTTGCTGCAGCGGGTGCTCTTGTAACACCTCGCGCAAGGTCACTTGCGCGCGTTGCTGCAGCATTTGGCGCACCTGGCCGGCCAGCAGCGCCTTGTCAATACGCACCTGGTCAAACAGCGCCGAGGTGTCGAGGTCGCCCTCGCCGGCCAACAGCATCAGGTTGTCCAGCACCAGTTTGGCGGGCGGGGTGTAGAGTGGGCGCTCCATGGGCAACGTGACGCTGGCGGCCTGCTCGTCAATGGCCATGAAATCGCCCACTGGCACGGCATCACGCACGCTCAGTGCGCGTGCCTCGATGCTGCGCACAATGTCCATGATGCGGCGGTTCTCCAGCCAGGCCTGGTCGTCCAGAAAACGGCGCAACTGCTGCGACAGCAGGGCCACGGTGGACTGCGCATGCTCGCCGGCATCCAACCAGTCGTAGTGCACGCGCCTTAAGCGCGGGTCGGGCTGCAGACCCGCCACCGGCGGCAGCGCCATCACGTCTTCGAGCAGCTTGGTCAATTCTTCCTGGCGCGACTGCGACATCAAGAAGTCCCAAAACGCCCGAAAACTCTTGCCCTGGTCCGACTCGGCAATGGCATCACGCTCGCCCAAAATGGCTTGCAGCAGCGCGCCCTTGGCCCCTTGCCACAGCGCAATGCGCTCGCGCACGCTGCGGTCGAGGGCACGAAAGTTGTGCTCGACCTCGCGAAAATCGGTCAGCAGCTCACGCGCCAGCGCGGTGAAGTGCATGAAGCGCTCACGCAGCGCGGTGTCGTCGAGCAGCGGCATGTTGCCCGCCAGCACCCGGGCAATGTCTTCGTCGATGGCGTCGCGGCGTTTGTGCAGCTCGCGCACACGGGCCTGCGGGTCGGTCTCGCTGCCCTGGCGCATTTGCTGCAACAGGTCAAACAGCGTCAGCAAGCGCGACTCGGTGCCCACAAACGCGCGGTCGGTCAGGCTGGCCAACCAGCTCAACGCCCGCTCGGTGGCCGGGGTCAGGTCAAAGTGAACCTCATCACTGCCGGGCGGATAAAACTTGCGCAACCAGCCACGCTCCAGCGCGGCCCAGTCGTTCAAATACTCATTGGCGCCTTTGGGAAAGGCCTGTTCACCCAGCTGCTCACGCAGGCCGAACAAGGTGTCTTCAAGGGCCTCGACCAGCGCCGACTGCGCCATGACACGCACGTTGGGCTCGACAAAGCTGCGCTGCAAAAAACTGGCGATCAGCGGCGCGTGGTCGGCCACCAGCAAGCGCCAGGCCGGGTGCTGGCGGCGCATGGCGTCTACGGTGGGGTAATCGAGCTTAATGAGCGGCTCCTGGAGTGGCGGCTATAGCCGGGTGTGCCTGGCGTGCGATATCCAGGCTCAAAAACAGCTTAAGCGGCCGGTCGGGAAAGCAGGCAAACCCATGGCGGAGGTAAAACGCGGCTGCCTCTTCATCCTTGGCATCAACGACCAAAGCGTACAGCCCGATATGAGCCGAGAGCATGAGCGCCAGATTGACCGCGTGACTTAACAACACCCGCCCAATGCCCTGACCTTGAGCGCGCGTGTCTACCGCCAGACGCCCCAAACGCGCCACAGGTATCGGGTAACGTGGCAAACGCAATTCCGGCGACCAATGGGCAAAATCTATCGAGCCCGAACTGATGGCGTAAAAGCCAAAAATCATTGGCAAATCAGGCTGGCAAGCGACGTAAGTCTTGCTGAAATCACGGGTCGACTGCTGACGCGCAAGGCGTTGCAAAAACTGGTTCAATGCAGGCTCGCCACAATCAAAGTCCGCACGGTCATGCCGAGCTGCCAGCTCGGTGACGAGCAAGTTCATGCCGTGAGTTTCATTAACTCGATCAACGCCTGCGTCGGTTTGGGTGGGTTGGCCAGCACCGCCAAGAAAGCATCCCGGTCACGGTCAGACAGCGTTAGCGTCTCTTGCTCGGCCACCACCTGGCTCGCCGATTCGTAGGCGCTTTGCAACATGAACCCCGACACCGTGGTTCCCATCAGCGCAGCGGCACGCTCGATCAGCGCCTTGGCTTCGGGGCTGGTGCGCAAGTTGATGCGCGCGGATTCGGTCACTGGGCTACGGCTTGACAGAGATGGCATGGTGAACTCCTTGAATGCGCAAAATTGTACGTCAATTTGACACACAAGTTCTGAAAGAAGCGGCAGCGCCCCGAGCTGTCAGTGTGGCAGGGCCACCCATTGCGGCCCCAGCGCATGGATCGAAATGCGATTGTCAAACACCGACTCCAGCGCCCGGTGCGTGGACACATCCCTGCACGCCCCCTGGTGCGTGATGCGCCCCCCCGCCATGATCAGCATGTCGTCGGCGTGCAGCGCCATCGAGATCTCATGCAGCACGCTGACCACGGTTTTGCCTTGGGCAATCAGGCTGCGCACCATGTGCAGCCAATCGGCCTGATGGGGTGGGTCCAGGTTGGCCAGCGGCTCGTCCATCAACAGCACCTGCGCCTGCACGGCCAGCGCACGGGCCAGCAGCACACGCTGGCGCTCGCCGCCCGACAGTTGCCCCAGCGTGCGGGCGCGCCAGTCCCAGGCCTGGGTGGCGCGCAGGGCTTGCTCAACGGCAGCATGGTCGGCCGCGCTGGGCGCAGCCAGCCAGGTTTGGTGCGGCAAACGCCCCAGCATGGCCACATCCCATACCGTCAGGTCGTCGCCCGTGACCTCGTTTTGACCCAGCCAGGCCAGTTGCTGTGCCCGCGACCTGGCGGGCAAGCTGGCCAAGGGCTGGCCCAGCAGGCTGACGCTGCCGGTGTGGGGCAACAAATTGGCCAACGCCTTGAGCAACGTCGATTTGCCGGCGCCGTTGGGGCCAACAATGCTGGTCCAGCGCCCGGCAGAAAGTACCAGGTCGATGTCTTTCAGGATGTGGGCCTCCCCCAGGCTGGCGTTGATGCCACTGGCCTGAAGCGCGCTGGGCGGCATTGCCTGGCTCACAAACTGGTCCCCGCCGTGGAACGGGTGCTGCGGTGCATCAGCCACAACAGATAGCCACCGCCAAGCACAGCGGTGAGCACGCCCACCGGCAGTTCCTGCGGCGCCATCAGGCCGCGGGCCAGCACATCGGCCCCCATCAGCAGCACACCGCCCATCAGACTCGACAAGAGAATCAGGCGCTGGTGCGTGGTCTTGGTCACCGAGCGCACCAGGTGCGGTGCTGCCAAACCGACAAACGCAATCAGCCCGGTTTGTGCCACCGCTGTGCCGGTGGCAAGGGCCAGCACCGCCACCAGCGCCACCCGCATCTGTGCCAGCGGCAAACCCAGGCTGGCGGCGGTGGCCTCGCCAAGGCTCAAGCCGTCCAGCACCGGGCTCAGCACCCAGGCCACGACGCTGCACACCACCCAGCCCGCGACCATCAACAGCCAGGAGTTCCAGCCGACAAACCCGGTGCTGCCCAGCATGAACGCCTGCATGGACTGCATCACCTCGGGTTGCATCAGCATCACCAGAGAAGTCAAGGCCCCCAGCACCACGCCCACAATCACCCCGGCCAACAACAGCCGCAGGGTGTGCTGCACGCCGCGCGCCAGCACCAGTGTCAGCAGCACCGCCAGCACCGCGCCAACAAAGGCGGCTCCGGTCAAACCCACACGCACCAGCCAGTCTGCCGCAAACGGCGACACCCCAAACAGCACCAGCGCCAGCGCCACACCCAGCGACGCACCTGAGGCACTGCCCAGCAAAAACGGGTCGGCCAGCGGATTGCGAAACAGCCCCTGCGCCACGGCGCCGGCCAGCCCCAACAGCGCCCCCGCAGCCCAGGCACCGAGCGTGCGCGGCAAGCGGATGTCCCAGATAATTTGCCAGGCCAGCGGGTCATGCCAGGCATTCAACACGCTGTCAAAGCCGGTACTGCCAACGCTGGCACCCACCAGCACCAGGACCAGCCCCAGCAGCAACAGGCCGCCGACCAAACGGGAGGCACGACGCTGTTGACGACCAATATCGGTCACGGCAACACCTTGAGCAGGCACTCTGCCATCAACCTGGCTCCATCGGCCATGCGTGGGCCGGGACGCACCAGCATGTCGGACTGCGCTGGCGTGAAGACGCACACCCGCTGGTTCGCGATGGCATGCAAACTGGCCCATCCCGGACGACCTGCCAAGCCAACAAAATTGACATCGCCCACCATGATCACATCCGGATTCGCGCGCACCACAAATTCCGGATTGATCAGCGGAAACGGCCCCATGTTGGCGGGAATGATGTTTTTGACACCGAGCCAGGCCAGGGTTTCACCAATGAAAGAAGCCTCACTTGCCGCATAGGGTGCGCTGTTCACCTCAAAGTACACCCGCGTGGTTTTGAGACGCGCGGGCAGAGTTTTTTCAGCTGCCCGCATGGCGGTTTCAATGTCCTGCCAGACCTGCCAGGCGTTACTCACACCCAGCACCTGGCCCATGCTTGCCAGCACACGCTTGACATCGGCATGGGTTTTGGGCTCCAGCGACATCACCTTGAGGCCAAGCGCCTGCAGACGCGCCCCGGCCTGGGTTGAGGTGGCCATCAACACCAGGTCGGGCCTGAGCGCCAAGATGGCCTCGATGTTGGGGTCCAGCCCGCCGCCCACCCCGGGCAATTGCCTGACGCGATCCGGAAAATTGGAATAACGGTCGACCCCGACCAGCCGATCACAGTGGCCAAGCGCGCAGACGGTCTCGGTCAGGGATGGCAGCAGGCTGACGATGCGCTGGGGCGGTTTGTCGAAGCTGACCTGCACACCCCGGTCGTCGGTGACATGGTAGGCATGGGCGGTGCTCATGACCATTAAAAAGATAAGCCCCAGGACGCGATAAAAAATCGTCATCGCGAGGCCGCAGGCCGTGGCGATCCATGACGCCTGGATTGCCGCGCTTCGCTCGCAATGACGGTACATTGACTTCTTCATGAGGCATCCTTCAAGCTAAGTGGCAAGCCTGCCGCCATCAGCGTGACGCGCTGGCAATGCCGCGCAGCCGCTTGATTCAGCAGGCCCAAGGCGTCGACAAAAGCGCGCACCTCGCGACCCAGCGGAATCACACCCAGACCAATCTCATTGCCCACCAGCACCAGCGGGCCGGCGGCGCTGGTGATGGCTTGCATCAGCTGCGCGGTCCATGCGGCTTGATCAACTGCCGGAATTTGTGCCGCCGCTGGTGCCGCCTGCAACGGCATCAGTGCGTTGGTCAGCCACAAGGTGAGACAGTCCACGATGATCAACGTGTCGGCACGGCTGTGCCCATGGACGGCTTCGGCCAGCGCCAAGGGTACTTCGAGTGTGGTGATACCCGGCAAGCGCTGCGCCCGGTCGGCTTGGTGGCGTGCAATACGCTGGCGCATCTCGTCGTCACCCGCCTGCGCAGTGGCGATCAGCACCACCCGATGCGCGCCAGACTGGCTCAGCCAGGCCTGCGCCAGCGCCTCGGCGCGGCGCGATTTGCCACTTTTCTGGCCCCCCAGGATCAGCTCGCTGCGTGCCACATGCAGTGGTTCCAAATCACGCATGAGCTTGACTCCAGGTCATCACAATGCGGTGCAAGGCGGCCACACCGTCGGTGAGCGCTGCCGGGCCGGGCTGCAAAATGTCCACCGACTTGATCTCGAACAATTGCCCGGTTTTAACCGCCCGAATCCCGCCCCAGCCAGGCCGAGCCGCCACGTTTTCCGGTCGAAACTTCTTGCCACACCAGGAACCAATAATGATGTCGGGGTCACGCCGGATGATCTCGGCGCTGTCGGCAATGATGCGATTCTTGCCCAGCGATTGCGCAGCCAACTCAGGAAAACAGTCGTCACCCCCCGCAATCCCCATCAGCTCCGACACCCAGCGGATCGCGCTGATGTGCGGCACATCCCACTCTTCAAAATAGATTTTGGGTCGGCGCGGCAAGGCGGCTGCGGCCTTGGCGATGGCCGCCAGGTGCTGCTGCATGTCGGCAATACGGGCCAAACCCTGCTCGCCCTGCCCCACCATCGCCGCCACCTGGTACAGCACCGAAAAAATCTCGGCCACACTGCGCTGGTTGAACACCGTGACCTGCACGCCAGCCCGAATCAGGCTGCTTGCAATGTCGGCCTGCATGTCTGAAAAGCCCAGCACGCAATCGGGCTGTAACGCCAAAATCTTGTCGATCTTGGCGCTGGTGAAAGCACTCACCCGCGGCTTTTCCTCCCGCGCCCGGCGCGGCCGCACCGTGTAGCCCGAGATGCCCACAATGCGGCTTTCCTGCCCCAGCAGGTAGAGCCACTCGGTGGTTTCCTCGGTCAGGCAGACGATGCGCTGGGGGCCTTCGGGCTGTGCGCTCTTTAGATTCATCGCTTAATGTTTAAAAAGAAAATCAAAGTTTTGGCGTCCAGGTCACGCCCGCATACAGGCTGCGTGGTTGCTGGTTGTAGCCATAAACCGTTTGGTACTTTTCATCTGTGGCGTTGTCCAACCTGGCCTTGAGCAGTACTGCAGGTGATACTTTGTAAGAAAGCGACAAATCCAGCACCGAGTAGGCATCCAGCGTGGTGTTGACGGTGCTGTATGTTGCTGCGTCATAGTAGGCATCAGGTCGATCGCCACTGTATTGCAGGTCAGCACCCAAACGCCATGGACCCAGCGGGTGTGAAATCCCGATTGAAAACAAGGTTTCAGCGCGCCGAGACAAGCGCTGATTGGTGAGCTCATTGACAGGGTCTTGAACCGTCAGGCTGGCGCGAACGTCACTGGCCCCCAAGTGCCCCGAATACGACAACTCGAGGCCTGAATTTTTGGTGCGACCAATATTTTCAAACTTATAGGTGCTGTTATCGTAGTTCAGCTGATCCTGAACGCGTGTAGAAAAATAAGTGGCGCGCAGCAACTGGCGACCTTGCTCGTACTGGACACCCAATTCTTGACTGCGGGCACGCTCTGGTTTGAGCAAAGGATTTCCGAAAAACGGCGCAAACAAGTAGCCCAGTGGGGGTGCATTAAAAGCGCTTGAGGTGCTAGCTGTCACCTTGACCTGATCTGTCACAGGATACCCATAACCCAGAAAACCGGTGCTCTGACTCAAATCGCCAACCCTGTCATGACGCAAATTGAATTGAATACTGCCGCGGCCTAGCTTGCCCTCCAGTCCGGCAAAAGCGGCAGTGGTGTCACGCTCCTCGCTGTAGGTGGCATACACATCGCTACTGGTATCCACACGCTGGCGCTGTAGTTCCAACCCAACCGTTGCCAACCAACTATCGTCCAAACTAACGGCATTCACCCAATTTAAAACCGTGGCACGCGTGATGAATCCATCGTTAGACCCGTATGTTCCATCATCGTGAGCAGTACTTTTGTCAGACTGTTCACTGATCGACAAACGGCTGCGCCAATTGCCCCAGGTGTTATCGGTAAACAGCGTGGTCTGACTCAATCGGGTGTTCAATGTTTGAATATCCGTAGGCACGCCAGAAGCGTTGTCATAGTCGGTATCAGCCTCAGATTGCGTAAATCGCAAACCAAAACTATGGGCGCTGGAAAGTTTGTGCACCAGCGCTAAATTGCTGCTGGTGTTGCTATAAGCATCAGCATCGGGGTTGGCGCTTGTCAACTGTGCAGTATCGATGCTGGAAAATCCATCAGTGGATACGCGGGCCACACCAGCACTGATGGCCGTGCTGCCAACACTGGTGCTGACACTGCCAGAGATTTTTCGGGTTGCGCGCGGCCCCACTTCGACCGAAACATTGGCCGAAGGCTCGCGACTGCCAGTTCTGGTGAATATCTGGATGACGCCACCAATCGCACCCGATCCGTAAATGGCCGACACATTGCCACGCACAATTTCGACGCGCTCAATGTTGTCAAGCATTAAATGCTCCAGACTGACTGCGCCAGAGGCATCTTGTTTGTTTTGCGGCACGCCATCAATCAACACCAAGGTTTGAAGCGAAGGGGCCCCGCGCACGAATACGCTCGAAACCGAGCCCATTCCCCCATTTTGTGTGCGCTGCAAACCGGCTTCACGTTGTAACAAGGTGACCAGATCACTGGCTTGGGAGCGTTCAATATCCTGGCGGCTGATCACGCTGGTGTGTGGCAAAGCCGAACCAAGCAACTGTTCATTGCGCGTGGCGGTCACCACCACCTCGTTCAGCACTGCCTCAGCCTGGCCCTGCGCCAACACCGGAAACGCAGCCATAACGGCCACAACAGACGCGCACAAGCGCACGGGAGCGCGACCGCGCATAGAAGAAATACAAGTTTTCATAATTGAGATAAGAACCATCAAAAAGCCCTCACCGTCGTCCCCGACAGTGCTTGAGCGTCACGGTTGCGTGCTTTTTAAGAAAAAAGCGCGCAGCCACCGTGTTGGCCGGTATCCGGGCTGGTGGAATCAACCTCCATCGCCTTCCCAAGCGCGTGTTCAAAACGCTCAGTGGCAGTGATGGAAGCGGAATTTTGCAATTCGTCCACTTACCGTTGCGGGGGCAGCGCAGGTTAAGCTTGCCAATTTGGTTCGCCCTCCTGCTTCCCGTTGAACTGCGACGTGTGAACCACACCGCGAGCACCAACAGGCGGAATTTTAGTGGGGTATTTGTGAATTGCCATTTTTAACAAAGACAAATGTAAACTGCCGTAAATTGGCTTGAACAAATACCTTTTGCAGTACGATTAAGCCCCATACACCTCAGCCAGTCGATATCCGAATCACACCCTTGCCACTAAGCTTCCACACGGGTCAATCACTCGAAAAATTTAAAGGTATGGCATGAAAGTCAAATTTTGGGGAGTCCGCGGTTCCATTGCCTCGCCAGGCCCCAAGACCGTGCGTTATGGCGGCAACACCACCTGTATTGAAATCCGTACAGACAACAACGAACTCATCATCATCGACGCCGGGACCGGCATTTTTCCGTTGTCGCAGACTTTGCTCAAAGAATTGCCGATCACGGCAAACGTGCTGATCACCCATTCACATTGGGACCATATTCAGGGTTTGCCGTTTTTTGTGCCCAACTTTATTGCGGGCAACACTTTGCGGCTGCATGGCGCCTATGATTTGGTTTCGGGCAAAGGGGTTGAGCAGGTCATGGCGGTCCAGCTTCAGTACAGCTATTTTCCGGTGCGCGAAGAAGAGATGAAAGCGCGCATCGAATACATCACGCTGGCACCCGAGCAAAGCATACAGATCGGCAGCGCCACCGTCACGCCCTATATGATGAGTCACCCGGTGGTTGACTTTGGCTACCGTATTGAAGCCAACGGCAAGTCCATCTTTTTTACCGGCGACCATGAGCCACCGTACAACATTTATGAGCCGGATGAGGCCGGTTTTGAGCAGTGCCAGCGCGATCTTGAAGACCGCAATGACTATTTGATTGGCGCCATGCAGGGGGTCGATGTGTTGATCACCGACTCCTCCTACACAGCGGCCGAGTACCCGGCCAAAAAAGGCTGGGGGCACGGTACTTACCAGTCCAGCATCGCGTATGCCAAAAAGGCCGGGGCCAAAAACTTGTTCTGCACCCACCATGAACCCTCACGCAGCGACGACGCCCTGGAGGCAGCATTTGCCGAGGCCTTGGCAGAGCACCCGCGCAACGCCGGGGACCCGGTCTATCGCCTGGCCCGCGAAGGTGACTGCTTCGAATTTTGATTTTTAGGATGTACCGTGCAACGGGTCTGTTATCTCACGCGGCAAGCCCTGTATGACGTTGCATCAACCAGGCAACTTGAACTACAGGCGCAGCAGGCCCTGCCGCCTCATACCTTGATGTCACGCGCCGGTCTGGCTGTGGCCAAACTGGCGCTGGCCATTGCCCCCCACGCCCAGCGCATCTGGGTAGCCGCTGGCCCCGGCAACAACGGTGGCGACGGACTTGAAGCTGCCATGCATTTGCAGCGCTGGGGCAAACAGCCTGTGGTGACCTGGCTGGGCAGTGCCGAAAGTGCCACTGAAGACGCAAAGACTTCCTACCTGAACGCGATGGGCGCTGGCGTGCCATTTGGCGAAGCCCCGCCTGAAAGTTATGACCTGTGCATCGATGCGCTGCTGGGCATTGGCTCGCAAGTGCGCGAGCCCGCAGGACGCATGGCCGACTCGATTGCGCACATCAACAGCCGAGGCGCACCCGTGCTGGCCGTTGATGTGCCCACTGGCTTGCAGTCCGACACCGGAGCGGCCTGTGCGAACCGCGTCAAAGCCAGCCACACGCTGAGCCTGTTGACGCTCAAGCCCGGCCTCTTCACTGCCCACGGACGCGACCTGGCAGGCAGCGTCTGGCTGGACGATTTGCAGCACCAACAACACGGCGCAGTAGCAGCCAGCGCCTGGCTGGGTGGCGTGCCGATTGCAGCACGCCGGGCGCACGCCAGCCACAAGGGCAGTTATGGCGATGTGGTGGTGGTCGGTGGCGCCAAAGGCATGACGGGTGCCGCGCTGCTGGCAGGCTCGGCAGCCTTGCAGGGCGGTGCGGGCCGGGTGTTTGTCAGCCTGCTCGATGACCAGGCCATGCCGCTCGACCCAAGTCAGCCAGAGTTGATGTTCCGGGCTTTGGAAACCTTGGCCCTGGACGGCATGATCGTGGTGTGTGGCTGCGGGGGTGGTACCAATATCGCCGACCATTTGCCCCGGCTTTTGAACTCACCGGCAAAGCTGGTGCTGGATGCCGATGCGCTCAACGCCATCGCCCAATCCGGCGCGCTGCAAGCCCTGCTTGGCGCACGTGGTCAGCAGCAACGCACCACCATTCTGACCCCGCACCCGCTGGAAGCAGCCAGACTGCTGGCGCGCAGTACGGCCGAGGTTCAGGCCGACAGGCTCACCTGTGCGCAGCAATTGGCCCAGCGCTTTGCCTGCACGATTGTGCTCAAGGGCTCCGGAACGGTCATTGCACAAGCTGACAAGTCGCCTGTCATCAACCCAACCGGCAATGCCAAATTGGCAACGGGCGGCACCGGTGATGTACTGGCGGGTTTGATCGGAGCGCGCTTGGCGCAGGGTTTAAATGGCTTTGAAGCCGCCTGCCACGCTGTTTACCAGCATGGCCAGGTGGCAGACCTTTGGCCGCAAGACCAGACGCTGACGGCGTCGCAACTGGCAAAAGCGCTGGCCTAACCTCTTCCGGCGAAGGGCATGTTGGTGGCCATCACGGTGTGAAACATGACGTTGGCCTGCAAAGGCAAATTGGCCATGTAAAGCACCGACTGCCCCACAATTGCCACATCCATCACCGGCTCGATGGCCCGGGTGCCATTGGCTTGCAAAATACCAGTCTGCATGGCTTGTGTCATGTCGGTGGCCGCGTTGCCAATGTCGATCTGGCCCACGGCAATGTTGTACTTGCGCCCGTCGAGCGAGGCAGTCTTGGTCAGGCCCGACACGCCGTGCTTGGTGGCGGTGTAAGCCACAGAGTTGGGGCGCGGTGTGGTGGCCGAAATGGAACCGTTGTTGATGATGCGCCCGCCCATGGGGCTTTGTGCCTTCATCACCCGAAAGGCCTGGCGCAGGCACAAGAACATGCCGGTCAGGTTGACATCGACCACCTTTTGCCAGTCAGCCAAGGCCAGGTCTTCCAGCAGCACACCGGGCGGCGCGCTGGTGCCCGCGTTGTTGAACAGCATGTCAACACGGCCAAACTGCTGCACGGCAGCATCAAACAGTGTCACCACCGAAGTTTCTTGCGAGACATCGGCAGCCAGCGCCAAGGCACGCTCAGGCCTGCCAGACAGCGTCGCCACATCCTGCAAGGGCTGCACGCGCCGCCCCGCCAGCACCACGTGCCAGCCGCCAGCCAGCAAGGCCAGCGAGGCCGCTTTGCCAATACCCGAACCTGCCCCGGTGACCAGCGCAACCTTGTTTGTCTCTGTCATTTTTTATCTCATTGAAGTTGATCAACTGCGGCGACGCGGTTTACGCGCCTTTTCTTTGGCTTTGGCCGGTGCGGGCACTTTGGCACCACCTGATCGTTTGGTTGCACGCGGCAATGGCTCGGCGATGTTGCGACTGCGCCGACCGCCCTTGTCCCCGCTGGCGTCTTCGTCAAACACTTTTCGGTCGGCACCATCACTTCCCAAGTCACGGTCCTTGGACAAACGGGGCAGCAGGCCATCCCCGTCGGTGAGCAGCCGAAAATCAATGCGCCGCCCGTCCAGGTCGACCCGGCTCACCTGCACCCGCACCCGGGTGCCCAGCGCGTAACGCATGCCGGTGCGCTCACCGCGCAACTCTTGCCGCGCTTCATCAAAGCGGTAGTACTCGCCACCGAGTTCGGTGATGTGCACCAGCCCCTCGACAAACATGGCGTCCAGTGTGACGAAAATGCCGAAGCTGGTGACCGCACTGACCACACCGCTGAATTCCTCACCCAGATGCTCGCGCATGTACTTGCATTTGAGCCAGGCCTCGACGTCACGGCTGGCTTCATCGGCGCGGCGTTCGTTGGCACTGCAATGCAGGCCCGCCGCCTGCCAGGCCTGCATGTCGACGGTGAGCTTGCGTGGTTTCTGACCAGGCTCCTTGACCTTGGCTGCCAGATTTTTCTCAAGGCGCTTGGACAACTTGGCGTGCGCTTCACCCGGTGTCGGCAAATTGGGCAGCTGGTATTTGCGCTTGAGCAAAATCGCCTTGATGACCCGGTGCACCAGCAAATCCGGATAACGCCGGATCGGGCTGGTGAAGTGGGTGTAGGCATCAAACGCCAAGCCAAAATGGCCGTTGTTGTCGGGCGTGTAGATGGCCTGCTGCATGGAGCGCAGCAGCATGGTGTGAATTTGCTGTGCGTCCGGGCGGTCCTTGGTGGCGTTGGCAATGGCCTGGAACTCACCTGGCGCCGGGTCGTCACTGATGTTCATGCCAATGCCGGCGATTTTCAGGAAATTGCGCAGGATTTCTATTTTCTCGGGTGTGGGGCCTTCATGCACGCGGTACAAGCCCACGTGTTTGCCTTGCGCTATGAAATCGGCACTGCACACATTGGCGGCCAGCATGGCTTCTTCGATGAGCTTGTGCGCATCGTTACGGGTGCGCGGCATAATTTTCTCAATGTGACCCGCATCGTCGCAAACGATCTGGGTTTCCACTGTCTCAAAATCAACGGCGCCTCGGCGCGCGCGCGACTTGAGCAGCGCGCGGTACACGTCGTGCAGGTTCATCAAATCAGGGATGCGCTCCTTGCGTTTGGACGCTTCCGGGCCACGCGTGTTGGCCAGAATGGCTGCCACCTCGGTGTAGGTAAAACGCGCGTGGCTCCACATCACCGCCGGGTAAAACTGGTAGGCCGTCACATCGCCATCCGGGCTCACCATCATGTCGCAGACCATGCACAGGCGCTCGACCTCGGGGTTGAGCGAACACAGGCCGTTGGACAATTTTTCGGGCAGCATCGGAATGACGCGGCGCGGGAAATAAACACTGGTGGCGCGGTCATAGGCATCAATGTCAATGGCCGAGCCGTTCTCCACGTAATGACTGACATCGGCAATGGCCACCAGCAAACGCCAGCCCGACACGGCCGCTTTGCCCCGGCCAATCTTGACGGGCTCGCAATACACCGCGTCATCAAAGTCCCGCGCGTCTTCGCCGTCAATGGTGACCAGCGGCACGTCGGTCAGGTCGACACGGTGGTTTTTATCCTGGAGGCGAACCATATCCGGCAAGGCGCGGGCCTGCGCAATACAGGCGTCAGAGAACTCATGCGGCACGTCGTACTTGCGCACCGCAATTTCAATCTCCATGCCGGGGTCATCCATTTCGCCCAGCACTTCCTTGATGCGCCCGACGGGTTGCCCAAACAGCGCCGGTGGCTCGGTCAGTTCGACCACCACCACCTGGCCCACTTTGGCCAGACCGGTGGCGGCTTTGGGGATCATCACATCCTGGCCATAACGCTTGTCTTCAGGCGCGACGATCCAGATGCCGCTCTCGCACAACAAGCGCCCGATGATCACCTGGGTGCTGCGCTCCATGATCTCAACCACCCGGCCTTCAGGGCGCCCCTTGCGGTCGCTGCGCACAATGCGCACCTTGACACGGTCCTTGTGCAAGACAGCGCGCATCTCATTGGGTGGGAGGTAAATATCGGACTCGCCGTCATCCCGAGTGACAAAGCCGTGCCCATCACGGTGCCCTTGAACTATTCCTTCAACTTCTTCCAGCAAGGCGCTGGTCTGCTTAATATTTTTGATACAATGCCTTTCTTTCCTGAAATGCCCAGGTGGCGGAATTGGTAGACGCACTAGTTTCAGGTACTAGCGAGTAACTTCGTGGGGGTTCGAGTCCCTTCCTGGGCACCAATATAAATGAATTCCGGTTCATTTTTATGAAAGAAACCGGATGCTTTGAATAATAAGCCGCTGCAACAGTTTTAAACTTTGCAGCGGCTTTTTTGTTGGCTCGGACCATTCTAAGCCGAGCGGTCAAAATGGCTGCGCCACCAGGTCATGCCCCTGCGCAGCAACAACACGCGCCTTGGTAAATTCACCCACGCGCAGCGTCTTGCTGATTTTTTCGGGCGGCAGTAATTTCACCAAACCATCAATTTCGGGCGCATCGGCATAAGACCGGCCAACACCCCCCTTTTTACCCAGACTTGGTGCAGAGTCCACCAATATTTGCATGGTGGCACCGACACGATTTCGTAGCTTGGACGCAGAAACCTCTTCGGCCACCGCCATGAAACGGGCGCGACGCTCTTCGCGCACCTCTTGCGGCAACATGCCACCAATGTCGTTGGCCACGGCACCCGCCACCGGACTGTAGGCAAAACACCCAGCCCGATCAATCTGCGCCTCGCGCACAAAATCCAGCAGGTGGTCAAACTCGGCTTCGGTTTCACCCGGAAAACCGGCTATGAAGGTGCTGCGCACCACGATGTCAGGGCAAGCCTCGCGCCAGCGCAACAAGCGCTCCATATTTTTCTCACCACTGGCCGGGCGCTTCATGCGCTTGAGCACGTCGGGGTGACTGTGTTGGAACGGCACATCGAGGTACGGCAGGATGAGTCCGGACGCCATCAGCGGCAGGATGTCGTCCACACTTGGATAGGGGTACACGTAATGCAGCCGAACCCAGGCGCCATGCGCTTGCGCCATTTCGCCCAAGGCCTGCGCCAACTCGAACAAGCGGGTCTTGATGGGTTTGCCATTCCAAAAACCGGTGCGGTACTTCACATCTACGCCATAGGCCGAGGTGTCCTGGCTGATCACCAACAGCTCTTTCACGCCACCGTCAAACAAGGCTTGCGCTTCCTTGAGCACGTCGCCAATCGGGCGCGACACCAAGTCGCCGCGCATGGACGGAATGATGCAAAAGGTGCAGCGGTGATTGCAACCTTCGCTGATCTTGAGGTAGGCGTAATGCCTTGGCGTGAGTTTGATCCCGGCAATGCCAAAAGCGTTGGGGACCAGATCAACAAAAGGATCATGCGGCTTGGGCAGGTTGGCATGCACCGCGTCCATCACCTCCTGCGTCGCATGCGGGCCGGTGACAGCCAGCACACTGGGGTGCATTTGGCGCACCAGGTTACCGCCGCCCTCACCTTGCTTGGCGCCCAGGCAACCGGTCACGATGACCTTGCCGTTTTCTGCCAACGCCTCACCGATGGTGTCCAGGCTTTCCCGAACCGCATCGTCAATGAAGCCGCAGGTATTGACGATGACCAGATCCGCCCCCTCAAAGGTTTTGGAAGTTTGATAGCCTTCGGCGCTGAGTTGCGTCAGGATCAGTTCGGAGTCGGTCAGGGCCTTGGGACATCCTAGCGATACCATACCTATACGCGGGATTTTTTCTTTTATTTCGTTCATGGGGTGTAGTTTGACAGGTCTTGTATACAGCTATATGCGGTTCAGCGATCCGCGCCAGGCTTCGGGCCACAGCAGCGAGCGCCAGATGGCTTACGCCGCCCAGTGGGCCGCTGAACACGGCCTCCTCCTGGACGAAACGCTCTCGCTGCGGGATGAGGGCTTATCGGCCTACCACCAGCGGCAAATCAAGTCCGGGGCACTCGGCGTCTTCCTGGTCGCTATCGAACAGGGCCGGATACCCACGGGATCCGTGCTGGTGGTGGAAGGCCTCGACCGGCTTTCGAGGGCAGAGCCGATCCAAGCTCAGGCCCAACTGACCCAGATTGTAAATGCCTGCATCACGGTGGTGACGGCCAGCGACGGAAAGAAGTACAGCCGCGAGCACCTCAAGGCCAACCCGATGGACCTGGTGACGTGGCCAGCAAGCTGGAATAACTCACCGATGCCATGCTGGCCAGCGCCGAGGATGGCGTGCCGCTGACCTTTGTCAAGCGAGCCCGCGAGCTGGAGGTAGAGCACGCATGTTGCGTATAGACCGCAAAGGCCAATTGATCATGGCCGAGAGTCTGTCTGAACCTGTCGTCACAAACGTAAAAATGCCCACCACCCCGTGACAAGTGATGGGCTGCAAGTCCACAGACATTAAATGGACGGAGACAACTACAAAATCGAAACAAGCCTGTCATGGCTTGTGGCTATCGCTGAAAACTACGCATTGATGGCGTTTTCAGCGTTCTGTAGTTCTCGCAGCAACACGTCAAAGCACGGTGGCTCCGTCATGAACATGGGGCGCATCGTCGCGTAATCGCGCGCCAAATCAGCCATCCGTGCCATGCGGACTTCCCACAGCTCGAGAATATGCCAGCGCACGTGCATAAAGTCTCGTACTGGCTCCTGAAACCAATGGCAGTTATCCGGCGGTCAATTTGAACTTCTGTAGACCCGCAAACGCACCCGCACTGCAAAAAAGCTCCATGCCAAAGACAAAAAGGCGCTCGATCAGGCTGTGAACGACATTGCAGCCAACCCAACGCTCGGCGAAGAAAAGCGAGGGGACTTGTCGGGTGTTTTTGTTTGCAAATTCAAACTCAGCAAGCAAGAAACTTTGCTGGCATACGAGCTGAGCCCCAACAAACTGACGCCTGATGAAGTGGTCTTGCTGGGTGTGGGGCCACACGAAAATTTCCATGCGCAAATAAAACGCTGAAATCCCCTTTTTGTGGGAGCGGCGCCCTCGCCGCGATTGACTTCCAACAGCCATCGGGCCGGGGCGACCCTCCCACAAGTTACCGAAAGCCACCGTCATTGCGAGGCGCGCTAGCAGAAGTCGTCATTGCGAACGAAGTGAAGCAATCCATGAATTCCAACTGCCTGGATTGCCGCGCTTCGCTCGCAATGACGAGCCAAACAGCCATCGGGCCGGGGCGACCCTCCTACAAAGTCAACGGCAGAGCCATCTGAATTTTGTGGGAGCGGCGCCCTCGCCGCGATTGACTTCCAACAGCCATCAGGCCGGGGCGACCCTCCCACAAGTTACCGAAAGCCATCGTCATTGCGAGGCGCGTCAGCGCCGTGGCAATCCATGCATCTGGCTTTCACGCTGCCACATCTATAGCCAAATACGCCGCGGCTACTCTAGGCAAATTTCATGACGGAACACTTTTGAAAGGGTTTTTAACCACCAAGCCATCGATCTGCAAGCCGTGCTGCATATCCTCAGTCAGCAGCATGGAGGCACCAGACCCAAGCGCACAAGCCACGATGTAGGCATCATAAAAAGAAAACTGATAGCGCTTGGCCAGCGCTACGGCTTTTTCGTGCGATGCAACAGTCAAAGGGATCACTTTGCAGGCGGCCTTGACGGCCATCAGCAGATCGTCAATCTCAGGCCACGGCATTTTGAGCTTACGCAGGCATACCGAGGTCACTTCATTCAAAACTTGGACGCTGATGATGGCACCTGCTGCCATCAGGGTTTGCGCCCGGTCGGCCTTGACCGTGTCGCCAGACAAAAGGTATAAAACAATGTTGCTGTCGATAAAAGGCTTGCTCACAGAGCGTCGCCTCTTTCGTTGGCCTGCAACCGGTCAAAATGAAAATCTGCAGGCAGGCGCCCACGATACTGGTGCAGGCGTTCAAGCAGTGCGGTCACTGTGGGCTTTTTGGCAACTTCAAAAGACCGGCTGCCAACCAGATGCAGGTCAATTTCTTCACCTTCTTTCAAGTCAAGCGCTTGCACTAAAACCGCCGGGAAACGCACCGCCAATGAATTACCCCATTTTGAAACTTGCATGATGAACTCCGGTTAAATATACATTCAATAAATGTATATCAAAATGTGATCATCAAAGCGGTTGTTTGGTAATTTTGCCCAAACAAGACTTTGAAACATGCTTGAGCGCGCAGAAGTTCTGGCTTCCCCTCAGCACTCAGTCCTCAGCACTGATTCTCGGCATGTCGGTGCAGCACCTGTCTGAAATCGAAAGCAGCAAGCGCGATCTGCGCTTATCGTCCATCGAGCGCATTGCCGATGCCATGGAGTTGGCCGTGATGCTGGTGCCAGAACACATGGCGCCTGACATTCGCCGGTATATTGCATCCCAAGGCCGGGTGTTCACATCCACACAGTCAACCAAGGAAACCTCCCATGACGACCCAGCTTAGTTTTTCTGCACGTGAAGACACGGACGGCGAGACCGACAAGCTTATTCACTACGGCACGTTTTCCAGAGATTGGGACGAAGAAGAGCTTGACGAGCTGCAAGACAGCCTGGATGCAGGCCAAATCAGCCACAAACAGTCCCTGCTGCGCGCCCAAAAGCTGTTGCTCAAATTCCCTGGCCAGTTGGAGATTCAAAACTTCATTGCCAACCGGCTTTGGCACCTTGAGCTGCGCGACGAAGCCACCGACACATGGGCAAAAGCCTACCGGCAGGCCACCGCCCTCTTCCCGCCAGGCTTCAAGGGTCAGATCAACTGGATTGAGATCGACAACAGCTCTTTCTTGCGCGTTGCCCACGGCTAACCAAAGCGCACCAGCGACACCACGCCGCGCGTGGAGCGGGCGCTGGCAATGGACTGGGCGGCGTTGGCAGGCTGAAAAAAGACGTAGCGCGGGAACATGGCCTCGAAGCCGAGGTAGCCGCTGCCGACGGTGTTTTTGAAGTTTTTGTACAGCGGCAAATAGCCGTGAAAGCCCTGTTGCTGAAGGTTCAGCAAAGCGACGTTTTCCTGTTTGGGTTTGGTGTAAACCAGGTACCAGCCGTGACTCAATAGTTTTAGGTGCAGCTTGCGCTGCACGACCTCTCATTAAGTTTTTTTAACTTTTATAGAGAGATTTTCTGTAAAAATTTGTCACAACTCGGGCGGGATTGTTCGGCTGCGAACAGTGCAGGGCGGCATATTTGCGGTTGCGGCCTGGAGTGCGGGCTTCGTGGCTTGCCGCGTCGCTGCGCTCCTTTCCAGGAACACATTGCTTTGGCATATTGTGGGGTCGACTTCAGTCGACCGTCCCTGCCTCTTGGACCTCAAATCGCCGCAGCCTCATCCATCATCGACAGGATTTCCTGGGTGGACGGTTTGACGGCATTGAGGCGGCTTTGACGGTACTGTCGGGAGAACTTGCGCCAGACCGTGATGCGCAACAGCGCCAGCGTGGCGTAGTTGAGGTTCACCCAGCCAGCGGCCGCGAGTTGTTGCACGCATTCGGAAAAGACACCGCGCGAAACACCGCACAAGGCGGCCAGCACAGACTGCTTGAGCGGAATATCAAGGCTGTCGCCGAGTTCGTTGCTGGGCAGATGGGCGTTACCGTGGTGCAGCGCTTCGGCAAACAAGGCCAGCCCCATGACCACGCGCAGTTGCGGACCGCCCTGGCGGGTGAGTATGAGCATTTCGGCCTGCTGCTGGGCCCGCCAGGCCACCAGCCGGGCAATGTGCCGCGCGAAATCGGCGTCGTGATCAAACGCATCCACGGCGTGCGCCAATGGCATGTTGAGAATGCGTACCGGCGTAAGGCAAACGGACTCCAACATCAGGGCCCGGCGGTTGAGGATGGAAGTTTCACCGAACCAGGTGCCAGGTCCAAAAATGTTGATCGGTGTGACGCTGCCGTTATTTTGAGGAATGCCGGCGCTGACAAGACCGGAAATGATGTGGGTCCATGACTCTGGCCGGGAACCCTTGCGGCACACGAGCTG
>CAZIGL010000022.1:0-60263 GCA_964538895.1 uncultured Rhodoferax sp. | reverse complement strand
ACGGACTCTCACCGTGCTGTATGCGCGCCTTCACGGGCGCACTGGGAGGCCCGCCTCGGGCCGATGGCTTTGGGGCGCTAATTCAGGCGGCCTGAAACAGGGCGGCTACTTTGCGTTTGGTTTTGATATTGCTGGAAATGGTGCGCACACCCGGGCGGGCCGCAGCGGATTCCCATGGCGGTGCTGCTTCCGACGGCAAGGATGGCTCGTAAGGCTTTTCAAAGAACGGGTCTTGCGGCACGGGCCGACTGCGCCGGGGCTCGGAACGCGCGCCACGGGCAAAGTCTTCGGGGCGGCGCTGGTCACTGCCGTCTTCGCGGTAAAGCCTTCGGCCATCGTTGATGTGGCCCTGCTTGCGGATGTCGGGAAGGTTTTCTTCGAACTCGATGCCTTCAAGCTCGATTTTGGTCTTGAGCAGCTTCTCGATGTCGGTCACCAGGCGCTGGTCGCTCTTGGCGACAAAGGTCACCGCCAGACCTTCGGCACCGGCACGGCCGGTGCGGCCAATGCGGTGCACGTAGTCTTCGGCGTGGAACGGGATGTCGAAGTTGAACACGGCAGGCACGTCCTTGATGTCAAGGCCGCGCGCGGCCACGTCGGTACAGACCAGCAAGTCCACCTCGCCGCTTTTGAAGGATTCGAGCGCCTTGAGGCGTTCGTCCTGGCTTTTGTCGCCGTGCAGCGCGGTGGTTTTGAGGCCTTCATGCTCCAGCGAGCGCGCCAAGCGGGCGCAACCAAGCTTGCTGTTGACAAAAACAAAGGCTTGCTTGAGGCCGCGCTGGCGCAAAATTTGGTGCAGGGCGTGGCGCTTGTCCTCGCCCTCGACGCTGTAAAAATGCTGCTCAACAGTGGAAGCCGCTGCGTTGGAGCGTGCCACCTCGATCGTGACCGGGTCTTGCAGGTAGCTGCTGGCCAGGCGTTTGATTTCGGGTGAGAAGGTGGCCGAAAACAGCAGTGTGGTGCGCTGTTTGGGCAGGTAGCTCAGGATGCGTTGCAGATCTGGCAGAAAGCCGATGTCGAGCATGCGGTCGGCTTCATCAAGCACCACATATTCAACCTGGTTAAGCACGCAGTTCTTGGCTTCAATGTGGTCGAGCAGGCGCCCGGGCGTGGCCACCAGCACTTCGACGCCTTTTTTAAGCTCAAGGGTTTGCGGCTTCATGTCCATGCCGCCAAACACCACGGCACTGCGCAGGTTGGTGTACTTGCCGTACAGCTCGACCTGCTCGGCCACCTGCACCGCCAGCTCACGTGTGGGCAGCAGCACCAGGGCGCGCACCGGGTGGCGCGCCGGCGAGGTGGAGGCGTTTTCGTGCTTGAGCATGCGCTGCATCAGCGGCAGTGCAAAGGCGGCCGTTTTACCGGTACCGGTTTGGGCGGCACCCATCACGTCGCGGCCCTGCAGCACCACGGGGATGGCCTGGGCCTGGATGGGGGTCATGGTCTCGTAACCCATTTCGGCCACAGCGCGGGCCAGAGGGTCGGCCAGCTGCAACTGGGCAAAGGCCATGATGGGGGTGTCAGAGGTTAATTCGTTTGCGTTCGCAGGAGTCAGTTCGGTCATTGAAGCTCAGGTTCAATTGCTATCAATCCGATAGCTGGTAGTGCCCGGGAATCGGGGCGGGTTTCTTAATAAAACGCATCATTATCGTTGAATCGGGCTGGCGGGTTCAAGTGCAATCGCGTCAAACCCTTTCGGGCTGTTCATTTTTTGTTAGCGTCAGGCCTTGGGCAGGGTCACGCCGCGCTGGCCCTGGTACTTGCCACCGCGGTCTTTGTAGCTGGTTTCACAGACTTCATCACTCTCGAAAAACAGCACCTGGGCGCAGCCTTCGCCGGCGTAGATCTTGGCGGGCAAGGGGGTGGTATTGGAGAATTCAAGCGTCACAAAACCCTCCCACTCGGGCTCAAAAGGCGTCACGTTGACGATGATGCCGCAGCGCGCGTAGGTGCTTTTGCCCAGGCAGATGGTCAGCACGTTACGCGGTATGCGGAAGTACTCGACGGTGCGGGCCAAGGCAAAGCTGTTGGGCGGAATGATGCAAACATCACTGTTGAAGTCGACAAAGCTTTTTTCGTCGAAGTTCTTCGGGTCGACCACGGTGCTGTGGATATTGGTGAAAACCTTGAATTCGGGGGCACAGCGGATGTCGTAGCCGTAGCTGCTGGTGCCGTAGCTGACGATCTTGTTGCCGACGGCGTCTTGGCGGACCTGGCGGGGCTCGAAGGGCTCGATCATGCCGTGCTGCTCGGCCATGCGGCGGATCCATTTATCGCTTTTGATCGTCATTGGGGTCAACTCCTGGGGTTGCTGTGATTGTAAGCAAGGCGTTCACTGCTAATTGAGGCCTTCAAATGCGGGGAGAGGTGGGCTCTTGAATTTTGTGCGGCGCGCGGCAGGTCATGGCTTGGGGCGGCAGCCTCATACTGTCACACGCCCAGAAATCGGCTACCACCCCAAGCCATGACCTGCTGCTACATAACGGTGATTTGCAGACAAATGGATACCAAACACCCAAAGGATTCGGACTGAGGCTGATCTCCTGCGGGTATATCACCACACTCACCGGCCATGTCGGGCCATGCCGGGGACCGATTTCTGGGCGTGTGACAGTATGAGGTCCCCGGCATGGCCCGATGTGGCTGGGGCGCAGCGAACACTCCGAATGATCTCTTGCAATTCAGCAATATCGAATCACCGTTGCCGCACCCTTACCGCCTGCCCGTCGACAACCATGCTGCCCGGGTAAAGCAGCACAGTTTCCCCGTCACGCAGTCCCTCTTTAAGCCAGGCCACATCAGAATTTCGGTCGTTGATCTGAACCGGTCGGGCGCGGGCACGACCCGCTTCAACCACAAAAACACGCCACTGGTCGGCGTCGCGCACCAGCGCGGCGGTGGGCACCAGCAAGACGTTGGGCTGCTGGAACAGCGTGATGCGGGCGTCGACGCGAAAACCATCACCCAGCCGCTGCGCCGCGGGGCTGCTCTGCGGCAAATCGACAATCACATTTACGCGCTGCTCCTCGATGCCCAGCGCCGACACCTTGGTGAAGGCCACCGGCTCGATGCGGGCGACCTGGCCCGCCATGGGCGCGGCGCCACTGCCCAGCGAGAGTTGCACCGGGACGCCCGGCTGGATTTGCCGCACCTCGCCAGACAGCACATCGATCACGGCCTCCATCGCAGCAGTGTTGCCAATGTCCAGCAAGGGCTGGCCGGCGCTCACAGGCGCCGCACTGTCGAGGTGCAACTTGAGCACCTGGCCGTCAACCGGGCTTTTCAGTTCCCAGCGGCCTGACGTGCTGCCTGCGGTGGCAGGTTCGGCGCGGGACAGGGCGGCGCGCGCCTCAGCCAGAGAAAAGTCCGCCATGCCCTGCTCGGCCATGGCGGCCGTGAGCGCCTGCTGCGCAGCCTGGCGGGCCAGCGCGGCCTGGTCACGCGCCGCCGCGGAAATGAAGTTGTCCTGGGCCAGTTTGCTTGCGCGCTCGGCGTCCTGGGTGGCTTGCGCCAACGCGGTCTGCGCCCGCTGCACCTGAGCTGCTGCGGCACGGCGCGCAGCCTCGGCACTGCCCACGCGCTGCTGCAACACGCCGCGCGTGCGCGCATCGATCATTTGCGGCGCCACCGGCACCAGGGTGGCGACCACGTCACCCGCGCGCACGCTGTCGCCCACCTTGAGCGTGGGGCGAAGCAACTCGGCCAGCGTGGGCGCGGTGATCACAAAACGATTTTTTAGGCGCAGGCGGCCGTCTTCTTCAATGTTCTGCTCAAAGTTGCCAATGCCGACCGTGGCCACTTCCACCAGCAGCGGGCGCGGCCGGTAGACAGCCCAAACCAGCGCCGCTGCAGCAGCCAGCAGCAGCACCGCGCCGAGCCAGCGCTGGTATTTTTTTGACGGAGTTTTATTGTTCATTCGCGTACCTTTAAAACGGCCACCAGGTCGAGCCGGTCAATCTTGCGGCGCACCAGCAGCGCGCTCGCGATGCCGGCGGCCAGCACGATGAGCGCGGCCGACGCATAGGTGGCGGGCTCGATGATGACCGGGAAGTCAATGCTGTCAGACGACATCAGCTGCATCATCAGCGACGCCAGACCCCAGCCTGCAAACAAGCCGATGGGCAACGCCAGCAGCAGTTCGGCGCCAAGCTCGGCCAGCAGCAGCACCGACACCTCGGCGCGCGTCATGCCCAGCACACGCAGGCTGGCCAGTTCCCAGGCGCGCTCCGACAGGGCAATACGCGCCGCGTTGTAGGTGATGCCCACCGCCATGGCCACGGCAAACAGCGTCAGGATGCCGCTGAAGATGCCCATGGTGCGAGAGGTGGTCTTGTTGAAGTTGGCCAGCGAACTGGCTTTGTCGAACACCGAGTTGATCACCGGGGCCGCCTTGACCGCCGACCAGAAGGCGTCCATGGCCTGCGGGTCCACCTGCAGCACAGCGTCAGCCGCGCCCTCGCCATCACGGGCCATCGTGTTCATGGCGGCCAGGTTCATGAACAGCAGGTTGCCAAACATGGTGTGCACAATGTCAACCACCTCTGCTTCGGCATGCTGCTGGTTCCACAGGCGGAACTCCAGTGCAAGGCGGTCCCCCACGCGCGCGCCCAACTCGTTCGCCAGCAGCGCCGACAACACCACGCCATGTGCTGGCATGGCGACTGCGCCACGCTGTTCGTCCACCACGCGCATCAATTGCGCATCAGAGCGGTAGCCAATAAGCGCGGTGTCAACGCTGCGGCCGCGCAAACGCAGCCGCACCGGCTCGGTGCGGTAGGGCTCGGCGGCCATCACGCCGGGCAGGCGCTGCAGGTCTTGCACCACGCGCAGCGGCACCGGACGCTGAAAATTGACCAGCACATCGCCCTGCTGCACCTGGCGAAACTGCACATCGACAATATGGGCAATGGCATCGAGCCAGAACGCGCCCGAAATCTGCAGCGCTACCGCCAGCGCAATGCCCGTCACGGTGAAGGCCGCGCGCAGCGGGCGGCGCTCGAAATTGCGGATCACCATCAAGGCGCCCGTGCTGACAAAGCGGCCCAGGCCCAGTTGTTCGATCAGCGTCGGCTTGAAGGCGGGCGGGGACGGCGGCAGCATGGCCTGCGCCGGCCGCAGGCGCACCACTGCCCGAATGGCGGTCCAGGCGCCCAGGGCAGCGGCGCTGGCGGATATCAGCGCCGACACTCCGATCAGCCAGGCTTCAGTCACGTAGGCCAGCGTGTTGAAGCGAAACACCTCGTCGTACAGGCCCAGCATGGCCCGGCCGATGAAAACGCTAAGAAGAAGCCCCGCCAGCACGCCGAAACCGGCAATGAGCATGGCAAGCTGGATGTAGTGCCAGGCGATGGCGGCGTCGCCGTAGCCCAGTGCCTTGAGTGTGGCGATTTGGCTGCGCTGGGTGGCCACCTGGCGGCTCAGCACCACGTTGAGGATGAACATGGCCACGGCAAGAAAAATGCTGGGCAGCACGGTGCCCATGACCTTGAGCTGCGACAGCTCGTCGGCCACGATCTTGGACGACAAATGCTTGTCGCGACCGACCGCGCCAATGGCGCCATAGGGTGCCAGAAGGCGGTCAACCCCCTCAAGCACCGGCGCCACGGACCTGCCCGCGTCGAGCCGCAACGCCAACTGGTTGAAGGCGCCCTGCATATCGAAGGCATCAGTCATGCGCGCACTGTCGATCCACCAGATGCCAAACTGCTGGTCGTCGGGCGCGCCGCCCTGCGAGGCAAACACATACTCGGGCGAGGCCACTGTGCCCACCAGAAAGACGCGCTCGCGCCTGCCGTTGAGGATGGCGTGCACGCTGTCGCCGGGGTTCAGGCTGCGCGCCGCGGCAAAACGGTCGCTGACCAGCGCCTCCAGCTCATTGTTGCGCTCCGGCCAGCGCCCGCGCTTGAGCGTGAGCGCGTTGAGCCCCTGACGGCCTGCGTGCACGCTTGCCAGGTCAAGCCCGATGAAGCGCCCGGTCACCGGCACCACCACCTCGGGCAGGTCGATCTGCGCGTCGAACACCACATCGAGTTTGACCTCGGCCACCCCGTCCAGCGCAGCCAAGCGCTCACGCAAGTGCACCGGCGCGCGCTTGACATTGGCAAACACGTCGGCCAGCCGGTTGTCGCGGTAGAAGGCGTCACGCGAACCCTTGAGCGATTCGTGCACCGAGAACATCCCCACAAAGCCGGCCACGCCAATCGCCACCACCAGCGCAATCGTCAACGCCTGCGCGCGCAAGCGCGTGAGGTCGCGCCAGAGCTTGATGTGGAGAGCTTTCATGGTGGTGGTAGGTCTGTCATTGTGTTCCCGGCTTCGTCATTGCGAGCCCGGTATCGTCATTGCGAGCGCAGCGCGGCAATCCAGGTAGTCCTGCAGAAATGGATTGCCACGGCGCCAACGCGCCTCGCCATGACGAAAGAGGGCTCATGGACTGCCGCGCTTCGCTCGCAGTGACGCAAATATGACCGTCATTGCGAACGAAGTGAAGCAATCCATGAATTCCAGCTGCCTGGACTGCCGCGCTTCGCTCGCAGTGACGAAGTCTCTGCTCACGGTCCGCGTGCAGGAGCGGGCCGGATACCGGGGGGTTCGTAATGACGCGTGTGTTCATGGCGTGTTACGCGGCCTACCAGTTCAGGCTGGACGCCGCCACCTTGCGCGGGTTGACGCGGGTTTCCACAATGCGGCCGTCGGCCAGGCGCAGCATGCGGTCGGCCATGTCGGCGATGGGGGCGTTGTGGGTGATCACGATGGTGGTGGTTCCGAGTGTGCGGTTCACCTGCTCGATGGCCTGCAGCACCATGACGCCAGTGGCGCAATCCAACGCACCCGTGGGCTCGTCGCACAGCAAAACCTCGGGTTGTTTGGCAATGGCGCGGGCAATGGCCACACGCTGCTGCTCGCCACCCGAGAGCTGCGAAATAAAGTGGTTTTTGCGCTCGATCAGGCCCACCAGCGCCAAGGCGTCGTCGGGCCTCATGGGGTTGTCGGCCAAGTCGGTTACCAGCGCCACGTTTTCACGCGCCGTCAGGCTGGGAATAAGGTTGTAGAACTGAAACACAAAACCCACATGCTCGCGCCGGTAACGCGTCAGCGCCGCGTCGTCAGCACCAATAAGCTCATGTATGTCGCCGCCATGGGTCCAGCGCGCCGAACCGCTAGTGGCTGAGTCCAGCCCTCCCAGAATGTTGAGCAGGGTCGACTTGCCGCTGCCCGAGGCGCCCAGCAGCACCACGAATTCACCGCGCAGGATGTCCAGATCCACACCGCGCAAGGCGTGCACCGCAGTGTCGCCCTCACCGTAGACCT
This sequence comes from uncultured Rhodoferax sp., assembly GCA_964538895.1. GTDB lineage: Bacteria > Pseudomonadota > Gammaproteobacteria > Burkholderiales > Burkholderiaceae_C > Rhodoferax. Next base: position 52,952 of record CAZIGL010000022.1, on the reverse strand, counting down.
TGGTCAGGCCACGGGCCATGAAAACCAGTTGAGAGGTGGCAGTTGGGGTGTTCATCATGTCGTGCGTAGCTTGCAACATGAGCATACGCCAAACGCTCTGCAAATACACCGTCTCAATGACCGAGCACGGACTGTGACCGCGCCGAATTGGCATCTTGATGCGAATAATCAAATGCTGTTTGCGCGTCTGGCTTAGAGTTTTCACATTGATGGGCGTCCGGTTCCGTCAAGCAATTTTTATGAAGGAGTTGCCATGAAGTTCGCTCAAACCACACTGGCGCTGGCACTGGCTGCCGCGCTTGTTTCGGGTTGCTATGTGGTCCCCGTGCGCGGCACGGATGGCAACATCGTGTACCAACCCTATGTGCTTCCGCCACCAGGCTCACCGCTGCCCGGCCCAAGCACTGGCATGGGGCCTCAGGTGCTGAGTGCGAAGCTGTATCCCGCCAATGATTTGGCGACCCCCACCGGGGTGGTGACGGGCACGGTTACCAACATGATGACCGGCAAGGGCCAGTTTCAGGTGAACTACATGGGCGAAGTGCTGACGGGTGAGGCCACGCGTGTCTCCAATGACCAACGGCGCGGCGTGGCAAGCGCCTTCAGCCCGAGAGGCACCTACATGTCGTGCGAATACCAGATGAGCACGCCCTACCAGGGCGCGGGCACCTGCACGTTTTCGAATGGTGCCAAGTACCAGTTGCATGTGGGTGGTAACTAACATGTAGCCAGAACCGACCCGGATTGGCATCCGGGCTACTGGGCGATGAGTGAATCTGCGATGTGGGTTTGCTCAACCAGGCGGTCGTCACCAAGCACGATCATGGCAAACAGCAGCTCGTCAAGATTGGCCGCCAGCGCCGTCCTGCGGGCCAGCAGTGGCGTGGCTTGGGGGTTCAGCACCACGAAGTCGGCCTCGCAGCCCGGCTGCAGGTTGCCCACCACGCCTGCCAGGCCGAGCGCCCGCGCGGCACCGGCAGTGTGTTGCCACCAAAGGTGCTGGGGACTCAGGCTGAGGCCTGGTTTGGTCTGCCCTTCCCTGCCCACGGTGTAGGCCGCCAGCATGGTGTGGAACGGGCTGAAGCTGGTGCCACCACCCACGTCGCTGGCCAGCCCGTACTGAAACCCGACTCGGTCGGCCCCGGCATAGTCAAAGAAGCCGCTGCCCAGAAACAGGTTGCTGGTGGGGCATACCGCAGCGGCGGCGCCGGTGTCGCGCATCAGGGCACGGTCGTCGTCATCAAAATGGATGCAGTGGGCGTAGATAGCGCGCTGGCGCAGCAGGCCAAAGTCAGCATAGCTGGACAGGTAGCTGCGCGAGGCCGGAAACAGGGCGCGCGCCCAGGCGATCTCGGCCTTGTTTTCGGCCACGTGGGATTGGATCCAGACATCCGGGTAACGCGCGGCCAATTCACCCGCGCCGCGCAGCTGGGCCTCGGTACAGCTTGGCGCAAAGCGCGGCGTGATGGCATAACCCAGCCGATCGACCCCGTGCCATTGTTGAATCAAGGCCTCGGTGTCACGCAGGCTTTGTTCGGTGGCATCCACCCTGCCTTGGGCCGAAGGCTGGTTCAGCACATCCGGGGGAGCGTTGCGATCCATCAAGCACAGGCCGGTGATCAGGCGCATGCGCTGTTTTTGCGCCTCGGCAAAAAAAGCCTGCACCGAGGCCGGGTGCGAGGTGGCAAAGGTGAGCGCGGTGGTAACACCCTGGCGCAGCAGTTCCGCAATGAAGAACTGAGCCGCCTCGGTGGCGTAGCCGGGCGAGGCAAAGCGCTTTTCTTCCGGAAAAGTGTAGTTTTCCAGCCAGGGCAACAGGCCGTCGGCGGGAGAGCCGATCACGTTGGTCTGCGGGTAATGGCTGTGCAGGTCGACAAAGCCCGGGGCGATGAGGCGGCCCGGCCAGTGCGTCACGGCCAAATCAGGAAAACGTGCGCGCAGCGCGTGCCAGGGCCCGACCGCCTGGACCACCTGCCTGCCCTGCGCGTTGGGGCCGACTACCAGCAGGCCATCGGGCTCATAGATGGCGGACTGGCCTGGAGTTCGGTCAGTAATGAAGCGGAGGATGGCGGCACGGTAGGCTTGCATGGGTGTAGAGCTTACCCAAGTTTAATTTCCTGGCGAGCATGGACTTCATGGATTGCCGCGCTTCGCTCGCAATGACAACCGGATTCGTCATTGCGCGGAACGAAGTGGCGCGGCAATCCATCACTTCAGGGATTGTTCGCCCTGCTGCGATAATCTACGCATGAAAAACACCTTGCAAACCCCGCTTTTGACGCTCTGGCGGCCCATTCTGGCCTTGCTGATTGTCATTGTTGCGTCCAATTACCTGGTGCAATTTCCCATTAACGACTGGCTGACCTGGGGTGCGTTCACCTTTCCGATCGCGTTTCTGGTGACCGACCTGACCAACCGCGCAGTCGGTGCCAGCGCGGCACGCCGCGTGGCCTGGGCAGGTTTTGCCATCGCCGTGCTGGTGTCGCTGGCGCTGGCACCCTGGCGCATTGCCGTGGCATCGGGCATTGCGTTCATTGTGGGCCAACTGCTCGACATCGCCGCATTCAACAGGCTGCGCGCCATGTCGTGGTGGAAAGCGCCGTTGATCGGCTCGATCATCGCCTCGGTGGTCGATACCGGCATCTTCTTCTTTTTGGCGTTCTACGGCTCCGACATGGACTGGTTGATGCTGGCCACAGGGGACCTGGGCATCAAATTACTGATGGCCGCCGTGCTGCTGGCGCCTTACCGCGTGATGTTGCCGCGCCTGCAGCGCCTGGTGCCGCCGCAAACAGCCTGAAGGCTCATTCAAAGGTCTCGAACACCTCGGCCAACCGATCCTGTAAAGCCCTTTTGGCAGACGCATCGATGAAGCTGGCCGCAAAACTGTTGTGCGCCAACTGGTATGCGTGCTGGGCGCTCAGCCCCAAAGCCGCAAACGTCTGCGTGTAGTTCTCGTTGATGTAGCCACCAAAATAGGCCGGGTCGTCAGAATTGACGGTGGCCATCAGCCCGCCGTCCAACATGAGGCCCAGGTTGTGCTGCGCCAGCGTTGGGAACACCTTTAACTTCAGATTGGACAGCGGGCACACCGTCAGCGGAATGTGGTCGCGCACCAACCGGGCCATCAGTGCAGGGTCGCGCAGGGCCTGCACCCCATGGTCGATGCGCTCCACTTTCAGCACATCCAGGGCGCTCCAGATGTAGGCCGGCGGGCCCTCTTCGCCGGCGTGTGCCACCAGCCGCAAGCCCAGCGCACGCGCCCTGGCAAACACGCGGGCAAATTTTTCCGGCGGATGGCCGAGTTCGCTGGAAGCCAGGCCGATACCCACCAGTTTGTCGCGCAATGGCAGCGCCTGCTCCAGTGCCTCGAAGGCTTCGGCTTCAGACAAATGGCGCAGAAAACACAGGATCAGCGAGGCGCTCAGGCCCAGCCTGGTTTGGGCGTCAACACAGGCCCGGTGCAGGCCGTTGATGACCACTTCGGCATCCAGGCCGTGGCCGGTGTGGGTTTGGGTGTCGAAAAAGATTTCGGCGTGCAGCACCTGGTCGGCGGCGGCGCGTTGCAGGTAAGCCCAGGTCATGTCGTAAAAGTCCTGCTCGACTCTCAACACCAGCGTACCGGCGTGGTACACGTCCAGAAATTCCTGCAGGTTGTTGAACACATAGGCCCGGCGCAAGGATTCAACGTCTGGGTAAGGCACGGTCATGCCATTGCGCTCGGCCAGGGCAAACATCAGCTCGGGCTCCAAAGAGCCTTCGATGTGCATGTGCAGTTCGGCCTTGGGCATGCGCCTGAGCAGCGCAGGCAGACGCTCAGGGGAGACAGGCTTGGGTGATTTCATGACGTTTTTTCCATTTTGATTGGCAACATGCGGCGATCGCTCTTTTAACAGACAGGTCGCAAAAACTGTACCGCCTCGCCAGACATCAGTCTCAGACCTCGCCAGTTTCAACGCCACCCGACACCAACTGCGCCAGCACCGCGTCAAACGCCACCAGCAAACGCTGCACATCGACTTGCGTGGTGGCAGGGCAGCACAACAGCATGTTGTGAAACGGAGTGATCATGACGCCACGGTTGAGCAGGGCCAGGTGCAGCAAGGACTCCAGGGCCGGATCAAACAGCGCCTCGGCCTGGCTGCCGTTGCCGGGAGGCACCGGGCCAAACTGAAACTCGCAGCGTGCGCCCACCTGCGTGACACACCAGGGCAAGTGGCGGCGCGCGATGCTGGCCCGCAGGCCATCAGCTACCTCACCCGCCATCGCAATCATGTGGGCAAATGCGGCCTCGGTAGCCACTTCGGCCAGCGTGGCGCGCATGGCGGCCATGGCCAGCATGTTGCCGCTCAGGGTGGTGCCAATACCCGAGTGGCCGGGTGGTGCGCTGCGTTTGGCCTGCATGGCGCGCGCGCCCAGTTCTGCGCTGAAGCCGTACACCGCGCACGGCAAGCCACCGGCAATGGGTTTGCCCAGCACCAATGCATCGGGCTGCAACCCATGCGCACGGGCATAGCCGCCGGGGCCGCTGCTGAAGGTGTGGGTTTCATCCAGGATCAGCAGCGCGCCATGCTGGCGGATCAAAGTTTGCGCGGCTTCCCAAAAACCAGGCTGTGGCAGCACCATGCCGATGTTGGTCATGACCGGCTCGGCCAGCACGCAGGCCACGTCACCGCCTTGCAGCGCCGCCTTCAGGGCGGGCAGGTCGTTGAACTCGACCACCACCGTGTGCTGGGTGAGGTCGTGCACCTGGCCCAGCAGGCTGTCACGCTGCCTGGGCTGACCATTGACCAGGTCCACAAAAACATCGTCCACCGTGCCGTGGTAGCAGCCGTTGAACACCAGCAGCTTTTTGCGCCCGGTGGCAGCGCGCACCCAGCGCAACAAAAACCGGTTGGCATCGCTGGCGGACAGCGCGCTTTGCCACAGGGGCAAACCAAAGCGGCGCGCCAGCTCTGCGCCCACCCAGGCGGCGTCATCCCCGCTGAGCATGGTGGTGCAGCCTTGTGCCACCTGGCGCTGCACCGCCTGTACCACCGCTGGTGGTGCATGGCCAAACATGGCACCGGTGTCACCCAGACAAAAATCCACATAGCTGTGGCCGTCGGCATCGGTGATGTGCGCGCCCTGTGCGCTGGCAACTTGCAACGCAAACGGGGTGGACCAATCGCTCATCCAGTGCAGCGGCACGCCAAACAGCCAATGCGCGTTGGCTTGTCGCGCCAAGGCTTGCGATTTGGGGTGCATGGTGATGAAACGCGCCCGTTCCAGTTGCACCATGGACGGGTGGGCAGGCGCTTGTTCAATCGAAGTATCTTTGCGCATTCATTGCCTCCAGCTCATTTTTATTGCTTATAAAAAATCAAACCAAAAGCAATAAATGCTCCCGCTCCCAAGAACTGATCACCCGGCTGTAAGTGGCATATTCGAGTTCCTTCACCGCGCAAAACGCCTTCACAAACTTTGGCCACAACACATCGGCCATGGCGTCACAACCTCGCATGCGGGTGATGGCGTCTTCGAGGTGACGGGGCAATTCGTGGTCAAGATCCCAGGCGCTGCTGTCCATGGGGTCGGTGGGCTGAAGGCGCTCCATCATGCCCAGATAGCCGCAAGCCAGGGTGGCGGCCATCGCCAGGTACGGGTTGACATCCACACCCGGCACGCGGTTTTCCACCCGCCGGTTGTCTGGTGATGACTTGGGCACTCGAATGCCGCAGGTGCGGTTGTCCAGGCCCCACTGCACATTGATCGGTGCAGACATGAAGCGCGACAACCTTCTGTAGGAATTCACGTAGGGCGCCAGCATTGGCATCACCTGGGGCACGTACTTTTGCAGACCCCCAATGTAGTGTCTGAAATGTTCACTGCCCGTGCCGTCGGCATTGGAAAAGATGTTGCACCCGGTGGCCATGTCAAGCACGCTTTGATGAATGTGCATGGCGCTACCGGGCTCCATCTCCATCGGCTTGGCCATGAAGGTGGCAAAAATGCCATGGCGCAGCGCGGTTTCGCGCACCGTGCGTTTGAACAAAAACACCCGGTCTGCCAGGTCCAGAGGATCGCCGTGTCTGAAGTTGATTTCCATTTGTCCGGCGCCAGCCTCGTGAATCAGCGTCTCCACGCCGAGCCGGTGCACGCTGCAAAAGCTGGAGAGTTCCATGAAAAACGGGTCAAAGTCATTCACCGCATCGATCGAATACGACTGCCGCCCGGCCTCGGCCTTGCCGGTGCGCCCCAGCGGTGGCTGCAAGGGTTCGTGCGGGTTTTGCTGACGTGCCACCAGGTAAAACTCCATCTCGGGCGCCACCACCGGCTTCCAACCCTGCTTTTCATAAAGCGAGACCACATGGCGCAATAAACTGCGCGGAGAGAGTTGCACCGGCGTGCCATCAAACTCATGGCAGTCATGAATCACCACCGCCACGGGTTCGGCCGCCCAGGGCACCACGCGCGCAGTGGACACATCGGGCAGGCAGAGCATGTCGGGGTCGGTCTCGCCCACGTAGGGGCCGTTTTCGGGTTGTTGGCCGTTGACGGTGTTGAGCAGCACACTTTTGGGGATTCGCATTTCGCCTGCGCTCAAAAACAGGTCTTTCGGCAGGATCTTGCCGCGGGCAATGCCGGTCATATCGGGGATGACGCATTCGACCTCATGGATGCGATGCTGATGCAAAAACTGGGTGATGGTGTCGTTCATGTGTGGCTGGCAAAGTTGAATCCAATTTTCAGTTTATGATCAAAAAAGTGGGGATTTTGTATTTACGAGGCGTAAATACCACTTTTTTCATCACCCACCTATTCGATGAGCCTCTAACTTGTGCCAAACCAGAAAAGCTTTGTTCGCCCTTTGCGAGGCTTGCCAGATCAGATCCCTCAGGCCCCAAAATACAAAACGCCCGATGAGTTTCACCGGGCGTCCACATCGGAATTCTGGTCCCGATTGACCACCCGTCGAACTGTCAGCCTATGACAGGACGGGTCAGATGGGCTGAGGTTTACTTGGCGCCCGGCACCTTGCCTTCAACGCCCTTGACGTAGAAGTTCAGGCCGCCCAGGAACTTGTCGTCGGCCACGGTGTCCTTGGCCACTTGCACCTTGCCGGTGTTGTCGGTGAGGGGGCCCTTCCAGATGGCAAAGCTGCCGTCTGCCAGGCCTTTTTTGACCTCTTCGACCTTGGTCTTGATCTCGGCGGGCACGTCTTCAGCCATCGAAACGATGTCGATGGCGCCTTCCTTCACGCCCCACCAGACGCCCGTGCCACCAGCCCAGCTGCCGTCCAGCGCTTCCTTGGTGGACTTGATGTAATACGGGCCCCAGTTGATGACGGCCGACGCCAGGTGCGCCTTGGGACCATAAGCGGTCATATCGGAGTCCCAGCCAAAAGCGCGTTTACCCTTGGCTTCGGCAGTCTTGAGCACGGCGGGGGAGTCGGTGTTCTGGAACAGCACGTCAGCGCCGCCATTGATCAGGCTGGTGGCGGCTTCGGTTTCTTTCGGTGGGTCGAACCAGCCGTTCACCCACACCACTTTGGTCTTGATTTTGGGGTTGCTGGACTGTGCACCCAGCGTGAACGCGTTGATGTTGCGCACCACTTCAGGGATCGGGATCGAGGCCACCACGCCCAGTGTGTTGGATTTGGTCATGGCGCCGGCAATGATCCCGGCCATGTACGCACCTTCGTAGGTGCGGCTGTCGTAGGTGCGCATGTTGACGGCCTGCTTGTAGCCGGTGGCGTGCTCGAACTTGATACCCGGATTGTCGGCAGCTACTTTGAGCATGGGCTCCATGTAGCCAAAGGTGGTGCCAAAAATCAGCTGGTTGCCCTGGCCGGCCATGTCGCGAATCACGCGTTCGGCATCGGCAGACTCGGGCACGTTTTCAACAAAAGAGGTGACGATTTTGTCGCCAAACTCGGCTTCGAGTGCCTTGCGGCCGTTGTCGTGGGCAAAGGTCCAGCCGCCGTCACCCACCGGGCCAACGTAGGCAAAAGCAATTTTGAGAGGCTCGGGCTTGGGCGCCGGCGCAGCCACTACTGGCGCAGGTGCCGGCGCGGGCTCTTCCTTTTTGCCACAGCCCACCAGCGCAGCGGCAGCCACGGCGGTGAGAGCAGCTGCTTTGAACAGCGAACGTTTTTGAAGGTCAGTCATGTAATTTCCTTATCAATGAACAGGTTGGACAGCGAGAAAAATGGCATTATGAACCTGAAAATTCAGGCCCCGGGGTAAAACGGCTTGCCCAGGCTGCTGGGCATGTTGATGCGGATCCACTGCGGGTTGCGTGAGATCAGCGCCAGCACAAGAATGGTGGCCACATAGGGCAGCATGGTTAAAAACTGCGGGGCTACATCCACACCGATGCCCTGCAGGTGAAACTGCAGCATGGTGACGCCCCCAAACAAGTAAGCACCCAGCAACACGCGGGCCGGACGCCAGGTGGCAAAGGTGGTGAGCGCCAGCGCAATCCAGCCCTTGCCGGCCACCATACCCTCAACCCACAAGGGCGTGTAAACCACCGACAAATAAGCCCCGGCCAGGCCACACAGCGCACCGCCCGTCACCACGGCCAGCAGCCGGATCAAGCGCACCGGATAGCCCAGCGCGTGGGCCGACTCCGGGCTTTCGCCCACGCTGCGCATGACCAGGCCCTTGCGGGTACGGTACAGAAACCAGATCAGTGCCAGCGCCAGCAGCACCGTGAGATACACCAGCGGGTGGTGCCGAAACAGGGCCGGTCCAAACCACGGGATGTCAGACAGGCCAGGAATGGCAAAGCTGGCGCGCTCGGGGATTTTGGCCTGCACAAAACTGGTGCCGACAAAGGCTGAAAACCCGGTGCCAAATAGCGTGAGCGCCAGACCGGTGGCGTACTGGTTGGTGTTGAGCCAGATCACCAGCACACCAAAAATGGCGGCCAGCAGCGCGCCCACGCCCATGCCGGCAACAAAGCCCATGATGTCGGAGCCAGTGGTGACCACGGTGGCAAAACCGGCTATGGCGGCGCACAGCATCATGCCCTCGGCGCCGAGGTTGACGATGCCTACTTTTTCGTTGATCAGCAGGCCCAACGAGGCAATGGCCAGTACCGTTCCCGCATTGAGCGTGGCGGCCAGCAGCAAGGCATAGGATTCCATCACTTGCTCCACTTCAGACGGTAATTGACCAGCGTGTCGCAGGCCAGCAGGCTGAACAGCAGCAAGCCCTGAAACACCCCGGTGAGCGACTTGGTGAGCCCCAGGCGCGACTGCGCGAGCTCACCGCCAATGTAAAACATGCTCATCAAAATGGCCGAGAACACCATGCCGACCGGGTGCAGGCGGCCGACAAAGGCCACGATGATGGCGGCAAAACCGTAACCCGCCGGTATATAGGGCGTGAGCTGGCCGATCGGGCCGGCCACTTCCAGCGCACCGGCCAAACCGGCCGCGCCGCCCGACATCAGCAGCGCCGTCCAGAGCGCCTTGCGCGAAGAAAAACCCGCGTAACGTGCCGCTGCTGGCGCCAGACCGCCCACCTGCAAGGCCAGACCGGCGCGAGTGCGAAACAAAAATACCCACAAACAGGCCACGCTGAGCAGCGCCAGCAACGCGCCAATGCTCACGCGCGAGCCGTCGAACAAGCGCGGAATGCGCGTGACTGCCTCAAACGTTTTGCTTTGCGGAAAGTTAAAACCCATGGGGTCTTTCAAGGGCCCACCGACCAGGTAGCTCAGCAGCTGCACCGCCACATAAACCAGCATCAGGCTGACCAAAATTTCGTTGGCATGAAAGCGGTCACGCAGCAACGCGGTGATGCTGGCCCAAACCATGCCGCCGAGCACCCCGGCCAGCAAAATGGGCAGCACGATCCAACGGCTGCTGTCGGCGTTGGCCAGCAGGGCGATGCCGCCAGCAAAAATGGCGCCGATGATGTACTGGCCTTCGGCGCCGATGTTCCAGACGTTGGACCTGAAACACACGGCCAGACCCAAGGCAATGAGCAGCAGCGGCGTGGCCTTGACCAGCAGTTCACCCAAGGCATAGGCGTTGTGAATGGGCAGCCAGAAAAACATTTCCAGGCCCTTGAGCGGGTCCTTGCCAAGCGCCGAGAACATCAGCGCACCGATCAGCACCGTGCACAGCAGCGCCAGCAAGGGCGAGCCATAGGTCCAGGCCTTGGAGGGTTCGGGGCGCGCTTCAAGCTTGAGCATGGTGCGCTCCTGACGGAACCGTCAAAGGGGGCTCGGTGGTGTCTTCCAGCTCGGCCAGATGGCGCTGCAGGTCTTCGTCCCACAGGCCGCTCATCCATACCCCGATGCGCTCAATGCTGGCCTCGGCGATGGGCACCGACGGTGACAACTGACCCTTGGCAATGACGTGCAGGCGGTCACTCACCTCAAACAACTCGTCAAGCTCCTCACTGACCACCAGCACCGCGCATCCGGCATCGCGCAGGGCCAGAATTTCGCCCCGGATTTGTGCTGCCGCGCCCACATCCACACCCCAGGTGGGTTGCGACACGATGAACAGCTTGGGCCGGGCATCAATCTCGCGGCCAACAATGAATTTCTGCAGGTTGCCGCCCGAGAGCGAGCGCGCCAGGGCGCGCGGACCACCAGCCTTGACGTTGAAGGCCTGAATGATCCGTGCGGCGTGCTGCTCCAGCGCCCCCACCTTGATCCAACCCCCGGCGAATTTGGGCAGGGCAATGGCTTCTGTGCGTGTCAGCAGCAGGTTGTGCGCCAGGCTCAGGGTGGGCACGGCGCCGCGTCCAAGCCGCTCTTCGGGCACAAAGTGCAGCCCGAGCTTGCGTCGCCCACCGGGGTGGATTGACGAGACGTCTGTGGCGCCCATGCGAATACTGCCCTGGGGGGCGCGGCAATCTTCGCCTGACAAGGCAAGCATCAGTTCTTTTTGGCCATTGCCCGATACCCCGGCAATGCCCACCACCTCACCGGCACGCACCTGCAGGGCAATGCCTTCCAGGTTTACGCCGAACTGGTCCTCACGTGCCAGCGTGAGCCCGGTGACGTCGAGCACCACGGCGCCGGTTGCCTGTGTGCGGTGCTGCAACTGCGGTGGCTCGGCACCAATCATCATGCGCGACAAGGAGGCATTGGATTCTTCGGAAGGGTTGCAGACACCGGTGACGCGGCCACCGCGCAGCACCGTGCAGGCGTTGCACAACTCACGGATTTCATGCAATTTGTGGCTGATGTACAAAATGCTGCAACCCTCGCTGGCCAGCTTCTTCAGCACCACAAAGAGTTTTTCGACCGCTTGGGGGGTCAGCACCGAGGTCGGCTCGTCCAGGATCAGCAGCTCGGGGCGCGTCAGCAGGGCTCGGATGATTTCAACCCGCTGCATTTCACCCACGCTTAAAGTGTGCACCGGGCGCTCGGGGTCGATGTCGAGCCCATATTCAGTGGCTTTGGCCACGATGCTGGCGCTCACCTGATCGAGGGAATCGCGGGCCAGACCGAGCCAGACGTTTTCTGCCACGGTCAGGGTGTCGAACAAATTGAAGTGCTGAAACACCATGCTGATGCCGTTGGCCCGCGCGTCCTTGGGGTTGCGGATCTGCATGATCTGGCCGTTGATGCGAACCTCGCCGGCATCGGGCTTGACCGAGCCATAGATGATTTTCATCAGGGTGGACTTGCCCGCGCCGTTTTCACCAAGTACCGCGTGAGTTTCACCGGGCATGACCGTCAGATTCACGTCACTGTTGGCGACCACGCTGGGGTAGCGTTTGGTGATGCCGGACAGTTGAAGACGGGGCGTTGTCATGAACAGATTTGTCGATTAAGTGAGGTGTCGTTTTTACCAGCAAAATGCCTTGAAATTGGAAGTTTTGCGCCGGCCTGTGGCTGCAATCAGAGAAAAAACTTGCAAGATCAATGCCAGATCGCATCCGTTTGAGGCGGATCTGGTGCGCGATTTGCTCTATGCTCGTGACTGTTGTGCCACGGATCACCATCCACCCTAGCTTGTGAGTGTTTTTATGAACCCACCCATTCTGCAATTTGTCTGGCGCGGCGAGATCGTCAAGCTGCAGCACGTGCCGCCCGCCCGCACACTGCTGCAACTGCTGCGCGAAGATCTCGGCCACAGCGCCACCAAGGAAGGCTGCAACGAGGGCGACTGCGGTGCCTGTACCGTGGTCCTGGCCGAACAAAAACACGGGCACTTGAGCTACCACGCCATCAACAGCTGTATCAAAATGGCGCACGCGGTTGATGGCATGGCACTCTGGACCGCCGCAGACCTGGCCGCGTCAGACGGCACAGCGCATCCGGTGCAACAGGCGCTGCACCAGTGCCATGCCAGCCAGTGCGGCTTTTGCACCCCCGGTTTTGCCATGAGCCTGTTTGCCCTGTACCAGAACAGGGTGCTCAAAGACCTGTCCGTCAGCCGCACCCAGGCGCAAGAGGCGCTGTCGGGCAACCTGTGCCGCTGCACCGGTTACCGGCCCATTCTGGACGCGGCACAGCAAATGACCCATCTGCCCCGGGTGCATGTGGACGAGACCCGTTTGCGCCAGCTATTGGCTGCCATCGCACCTGAAAACCGGGATCCGCCGGAAGAGTCTGCCTATGACGCCCCGACCCACCTGGGCGCTCTGCTGGCCGCCCGTGCCGCCCGGCCGCAGGCCCAATTGGTGGCGGGCTGTACCGACGTGGGCTTGTGGATCAACAAGCTGCACATGACGTTTGCGCAGGTGATTGATGTGACGCGGGTGGTTGAGCTAAAAACCATTGAAGTGCGGGGCAGTCACATCAACATCGGTGCGGCCGTCAGCCTGAGCGACGCCTTTGCCGCACTGGAAGTCCAGCGGCCGCAACTGCACGCATTTTTCAGCCGCTTTGCCGGTCCTCCGGTTCGCAACGCCGGCACGCTGGGCGGCAATATTGCCAACGGCTCGCCAATTGGCGACAGCATGCCGCTGCTGATCGCGCTGCGCGCCAGCGTGGTGCTGATGAGCGTGCACGGTCAGCGTGAACTGCCGCTGGAGTCGATTTACACCGGCTACCGCAAGAACGTCATGGCGGCCGACGAAGTGCTGGCATTCATCCGCGTACCAAGGCCGCAGCCCGGTGAGATGCTGCGGGTATACAAAGTTTCCAAACGCTTCGAGGACGACATTTCAGCTGTGTGTCTGGCGATCAACCTGCAAGTGCAGGACGGCCAGGTCGTCCAGGCCGCGATCGGTGCGGGCGGTGTGGCGGCCACGCCGGTGCGCGCCGTGGCAACCGAGACCGTGCTCATCGGGCAGGCCTGGACGCAGGGCGCCGTGGAGCGGGCAGCCGCCAGTTTGCGCGGCGAATTTCAACCGATCTCGGACATGCGCGCCAGCGCCGCCTACCGCGCGCAAGTGCTGGGCAATCTGATGCAACGCTTCTGGTTGGAGAGCCAGGGGGTGGCAGAGGTCAGCCTGGAGGCCCTGACGCTGGAGGGGGAAGACACATGACCGCCGAGGTATTCCCGGGGGTAACAGCCGAAACGGCGAGTGGTCAACCCTACCCGCATGAAAGCGCCGCTGCACAAATTGCCGGTGCTGCGACCTACATCGACGATATTGCGGAGGTGCGCGGCACGCTGTACGCCGCCCCCGTGCTGTCCAAGGTGGCACACGGCAAGCTGCTGGGCGTGGACACGCAGGCCGCGTTGGCCCTGCCCGGTGTGCTCGCCGTGCTGCTGGCGGCGGATGTGCCGGGCAGCAAGATGCTGGCTGCCTTTGCTGGCGACGAGCCTGTATTTGCGCAGGACACCGTGCAGCACGTGGGCCAGGTGATTGGCCTGGTGGTGGCCGACAGCGTGATGCTGGCACGCCGCGCGGCACGGCTGGTGGTGCCCCACATCGAACCGCTGCCCGCCATCCTGGATGTGCGGGCGGCACTCAAGGCAAAAAGTTTTGTGCTGCCACCGGTGACGGTGCGCCGGGGAGATGCGCCCCAGGCGCTGGCCAGCGCGGCGCACACCCTGCAGGGCACACTCGAAGTGGGTGGCCAGGAGCATTTTTACCTGGAAGGCCAGGTGGCGTATGCGCTACCGCAAGAGCAAAACCAGTGGCTGATTCACAGCAGCACGCAACACCCCGGCGAGGTACAGCACTGGGTGGCCCATGCGCTCGGGCTGGACAACCACGCGGTCACGGTGCAATGCCGGCGCATGGGAGGCGGTTTTGGCGGCAAGGAAACGCAGGCCGGTCACTTGGCCGTGTGGGCGGCGCTGGCAGCGCACAAAACAAAACGACCGGTGAAACTGCGGCTCGACCGCGATGATGACTTCATGATTACCGGAAAGCGCCATCCGTTCAGCTACGACTATCACGTGGGTTTTGACGACAGTGGCAGGCTGTGCGGCCTGCAATTGCAGATGCTGGCGCACTGCGGCTTTAGCGCTGATTTGTCGGGTCCGGTGGCGGACCGCGCCATTTTTCATGCCGACAACGCCTACTTTTTGCAGGACGTGGAAATCACTTCGTACCGCTGCAAACTCAACACCCAGAGCCATACCGCGTTTCGCGGTTTTGGCGGACCGCAGGGCATGATCGTCACAGAAGCCATTCTGGGCGACATTGCGCGCCACCTGGGACTGGACCCGCTCGCAGTGCGGCTACGCAACCTGTACAGCGATGATGTTGCTGAGGGCCAACGCAACACCACCCACTACGGCATGCAGGTCGAAGGCAACATCCTGCAACCCCTGATGGCACAACTGGCGCAGACCGCCAACTACCCACAGCGTCGTGAAGCGATGGCCCGCTGGAACCAGAGCAGCGCGGTCATCAAGCGCGGCATGGCCCTGACGCCGGTCAAGTTCGGCATCAGTTTTACCGCCACGCTGTTCAACCAGGCCGGAGCGCTGGTGCATGTTTACCTGGACGGCAGCGTCACGGTGAACCACGGTGGCACCGAAATGGGGCAAGGCCTGCACACCAAAGTGGCACAAATCGTGGCAGATGAACTGGGGGTACTGCTTGCGAACGTACGGGTCAGCGCCAGCGATACCAGCAAGATTCCCAACGCCTCGGCCACCGCCGCCTCGGCTGGCACCGACCTCAATGGCCGCGCCGCCCAGTTTGCCGCGCGCCATGTGCGCGACAACCTGGCCGCATTTGTGAGCGGGCTGGACAGCGTGGGCGCTGGTGCCGTGCAGTTTGCTGCAGGCCAGGTGATCACACCCAACGCCACGCGCAGTTTTAAAGCGGTGGTGGCGCTGGCCTATGCCAACCGCATCCAGCTCTGGAGCGACGGCTTTTACCGCACGCCCAAAATCCACTATGACAAAACCACCCTGACCGGGCGTCCATTTTATTATTTTGCCTTTGGTGCAGCCTGCACCGAGGTGGCCATTGACACCCTGACCGGCGAGAGCCGTGTGCTGCGGGTGGACATCCTGCACGACGTGGGCCGCTCCATCAACCCGGCCATCGACATCGGCCAGATTGAAGGTGGTTTCGTGCAGGGCATGGGCTGGCTCACCTCGGAAGAACTGGTATGGAACAAGCAGGGCCTGCTGAGCACACACGCGCCCAGCACCTACAAAATACCCACGGCGGGCGATGTGCCCAGCCATTTCAAGGTGGATTTATGGCATGAGGCCAACCCGCAGGACAACGTGTTTGGCTCCAAGGCGGTGGGTGAGCCGCCGTTCATGCTGGCCATCAGCGTGTTCGAGGCGCTGCGCGACGCTGTGGCCCAGGCACGCGGGGACAAACTGGCTGTGAAACTGGATGCACCGGCGACGGCAGAGCGGGTGCTGTGGGCGTTAAATCTTAATCAGTTGGGGTCAGAGCACGGCGCTGCGCGAGTGGTCTGACCCGCAAAGTCTCAGCTTCAGTTGGGGTCAGACGCCGGCCAGCGAACGCAGTGCGTTGGGATTGACCAGATTGAGCACGCGACCGGTGCCGCTGATCAGGCTTTGCTCGCGCAGGTGGCGCAGCACGCGCGAGAAGGTCTCGGGGGCAATGCCCAGTTGCACCGCAATGCTGCGCTTGCGCTGGTGCAATTCGACCGCCATCTGCCCTTGGGCGCCAGACTGGGCGTGGCTGAGCAACCATTCTGCACAGCGCGCCTCGGCATCCTTGGCGAGCCGGCTTACGGCAAACTCGGTTTGCCGACGGTGCGCCATGGCCACGTCGGTCAGCACGGCTTGGGCGGCGGGAGGTAGGTCGGCGATGCCTTTGCTGAAGTCTTCGATGCTGACCTGGCACAACTGCACCGGAGTGTCTGCCAGGGCGTCTACCAAGTGGGGCAAATTGAGCACCGCCGAACTGGCATCAAGCCAACAGGGGCCTTCGAGGACACCAATTTGATGCTCCATCAAACCGTCTTCCAAAACGCCCAGCGCCACGCGCCCGGATTCAATGTAACTGACCCAGACTGGCTTGCCGCCACGCAGCAACAAGAGCTGTCCGCGGGCAATGTTCTGGGGCTGGGCGAGAGGATCGATGGTGTTGACGGTAAACATGAGCGCTACTTTGCAGCGCCCGCGTCTGAAAAAACTTGAGAAAGATCAATGAATAGCAAAAAACTTAGGTTTACTCACCCAAGTAGGCCGCTCGCACCTTGGGATCATGCAACATGGTTTTGGCGTCCCCGGTCATGGTGATCAGGCCCGAATCCATGACATAACCGCGGTCGGCAATGGCGAGTGCCCGGCTGGCGTTTTGCTCGACCAGCAAAATAGTGACGCCTTGCGCGTAGACCTCGCGCACCACCTCGAATATCTTGTCGACCATGATCGGTGACAGGCCCATGGAGGGTTCGTCAAGCAACAGCACCTTGGGCCGGCTCATCAGCGCGCGGCCCATGGCCAGCATCTGCTGTTCACCGCCGCTCATGGTCCCCGCCAACTGATTTTTGCGCTCTTTCAGGCGGGGGAAGGTGGTGAACACCCGTTCGATGTCCAGCAGGATTTCGGCTTTATCAACGCGAATGAAGGCGCCCATCTGCAGGTTCTCGGTGATCGTCATCCGGGTAAACACACCGCGACCTTCGGGCACCATGGCCAGGCCTTGCTTGACCAGGTCCCAGGGACCCTGGCCGCGAATGCTTTTGCCAAGGTACTCGATGTCACCGTCGTTGATGGGAAGTGAGCCGGTGATGGCTTTCATGGTGGTGGTTTTGCCCGCCCCGTTGGAGCCGATCAACGACACCAGTTCACCCTCGCAAACCTCAAAATCAACGCCTTTGACGGCCTGAATGCCGCCGTAAGCCACTTTTAGGCCTTTGACTTTCAATAAAACTTCGGCCATGTCAGTGTCCTCCGGTGCCTAGGTAGGCTTCAATCACTTTTTCGTTACGCTGCACATCGGCCGGTGTGCCATCGGCAATCTGCTTGCCGTAGTCAAGCACGGTGACGCGGTCACACAGGTTCATGACGAGTTTCACGTCGTGCTCGATGAGCAGGATGGTGCGGTTGTCGTTGCGAATCTTGTCGATGAGCTCGCGCAACATCACTTTTTCGGTGCTGTTCATCCCCGCGGCCGGTTCATCCAGGGCAATCAGTTGCGGGTCGGTGGCCAGGGCGCGGGCAATTTCGAGGCGCCGCTGGTCGCCATAACTCAGGGTGCGCGCCTTGTAGTCGGCCAGACTGCCAATGCCCACGTAGTCCAGCAACTCGTGGGAACGCTGGGCAATGGCGGCTTCTTCCGACTTGAAACTGGCGGTGCGAAAAACAGCACCTAGCAAGCCCGAGTGGGTGCGCACATGGCGCCCCACCATCACGTTTTCAAGCGCTGTCATCTCGGCAAACAGGCGAATATTCTGGAAAGTGCGGGCAATGCCGGCCTTGGCCACCTCATGCACCGCAATGGGCTGGTAGGGCTTGCCGGCCAGCTCGAAGGTTCCGGTGTCGGGGGTGTACAAGCCGGTAAGCACGTTGAAAAACGTGGTTTTGCCAGCGCCATTGGGGCCGATCAGACCATAGACCTGTCCGCGCTTGATCTGGATGCCCACATCGCTCAAGGCCTGCAGGCCGCCGAAACGCTTGGACACGCCGGCAACATTGAGTACGGTGTCTGTCATGTCATTTCTTCTTGATAGGGCCGCATCAGGGCTTGGTGGTTTGCAGGGACTTACCATGTTCTGGCGATGGCCACAAGCCACGCGGGCGCCACAGCATCACGATGATCATGGCCAGCGCAATCAGCAATTGACGCAAGATGGAGGCATCAAGCCGACCACCGGTCATGTTTTGCAGCGGCCCGGCCACATAGCGCAAGACTTCGGGCAAGGCGGACAAGGCCACCGCACCCAGAATCACACCCGGCAGGTGACCGATGCCACCCAGCACCACCATGGCCACGATCATGACGGACTCCATCAGCGCAAACGACTCGGGCGAAATGAAGCCCTGAAACGAGGCAAACATGGCGCCCGAAACGCCACCAAACGTGGCGCCCATGCCAAACGCCAGCAGTTTCAGGTTGCGGGTGTTGATGCCCATCGCTTTGGCAGCAATTTCGTCTTCGCGAATGGCCATCCAGGCGCGGCCCACGCGGGACAGTTGTAGCCTGTGCGAAATGATCACGCTGATCACCACCAGCGCCAAAAACAGGTAATAGTAAAGTGAGACAGAAGCCACCTCAAAGCCAGCCACCTCCACTTTCTTGCCCAGACTCACACCAAAAAAGCTCAGCGAGTCAATTTGACCCAAGCCCTTGGGACCGTTGGTGATGTTGACCGGATGGTCCAGGTTGTTCAAGAAGATGCGAATGATCTCACCGAAACCCAGCGTCACAATGGCCAGGTAGTCGCCGCGCAGCCGCAAGGTGGGCGCGCCCAGCAACACGCCTAGCAATCCAGCCAAGCCCGCTGCCGCCGGAATCACCAGCCAGATCGGCAAATGCAGGCCATCAGGAAAAATGGCTGCAATGGCCGGAAAGGTCTCTAAAAGGTGTGGGGAGGCCAACAGCGCGTACATGTAGGCGCCAATGGCGAAAAACGCCACATAGCCCAGGTCGAGCAAACCCGCGTAGCCCACCACAATGTTCAGGCCCAGCGCCAGCAACACATACAGCAGCGCCATGTCGGCAATACGCACCCAGGCGTTGCCAAAGCCCTGCAGCACCAGCGGCAGCACCAGCAAACCCAGTGCCGCCAGCAAGAAAACAATGATTTCTTTCTTTTTTTTCATGCTGTGTCTCCTCAAGCCCGGTCCGCCACCCGCTCACCCAGCAGGCCCGAGGGCCGCAGCGTGAGCACAATGATCAGCACCACAAACGCAAAAATGTCTGAGTAGTGGCTGCCCAGCACACCGCCAGTGAGTTTGCCAATGTAGCCCGCCCCCAGCGCCTCGATCAGGCCCAGCAGAATGCCGCCGACCACGGCGCCGCCCAGGTTGCCGATGCCGCCAAAGACGGCGGCGGTAAAGGCCTTGAGCCCAGGCAAAAAGCCCATGGTGTGCTGCACCGTGCCATAGTTGGCTGCCCACATGATGCCGGCAATGGCCGCCAAAACGGCGCCAATGACAAAGGTGGCCGAAATCACCAGGTCGGGCTTGACCCCCATGAGTGCCGCCACGCGGGGGTTTTCAGCGGTGGCGCGCATGGCACGACCCAGTTTGGTGTAGTTGACCAGGTACATCAGGACAGCCAGCGAAAGCGCCGTGACGCCCAGAATCAGCACTTGGGTCACCGAAATCACCGCGCCACCAATTTCATAGGGGGTCCCGCCAATCAGGTTGGGATAGGGTTTGTAATTGGGTTTCCAGATGATCATGGCCATCGTTTGCAGAAAAATCGACATGCCAATGGCGGTGATCAGGGGCGCCAGACGCGGGCTGTTGCGCAGCGGTCTGTAGGCAATTTTTTCGATGCTGAAATTAAGCGTGGCAGCCACGACGCAAGCAATGATCAGCGCAATCAGCAAAATGATCCAGCCCGGCGCACCCGGCATGGCATCCTGCATCAAACCAATGATGGTCCAACTGGTCAGGGCGCCCACCATCAGCACCTCGCCGTGGGCGAAGTTGATCAGGCCGATGATGCCGTACACCATGGTGTAGCCCAAGGCGACCAAGGCATACATGCTGCCCAACACCAGACCGTTGATGATCTGTTGGATCAAGGTTTCCATACTTATTTTTTCTCCGATTTTTGGCCGGTTGATGTGTCAACACTTTTGTTGACGCCTGATACAGCCTTATGAGCCTGACCGGTGTGTTGGCAGCAAGACTGTCAACGACGCGTTTTGAGTGAAGGGATTGTAGTCATGCGTTTGCGCCAAAAAAGTGCACCATTGGTTCGGGTTTACCCTTGCTATAAAAATAGCATGCAAGTCCGATGCCAGCTCAACGTGCCTGCGCATTGCGATCCTTGAGGATGCGCAATTTTTCGGAAATCTTGATCTCCAGCCCGCGCGCTACCGGCCGGTAAAAGCCCGGTGCCGCCATGCCTTCGGGCAAGTACCGCTCACCCGCGGCAAAGCCTTCGGCTTCATCGTGCGCGTAGCGGTAGCCTTTGCCGTAGTCCAGGTCTTTCATGAGTTTGGTCGGCGCATTGCGCAAGTGCATGGGCACCGGCCGGGTGCCGTCCTGCTTGACAAAGGCCTTGGCTTCATTGAATGCCTTGTAGACCGCGTTGGATTTGGGCGCCACCGCCAGGTACACCACACACTCGGCCAACGCCAGTTCGCCCTCGGGCGTGCCCAGGCGCTCATACACCTCGGCAGCATCGAGCGCCAGACGCAGTGCGCGCGGGTCGGCCAGACCAATGTCTTCACTGGCCATGCGAATCAGGCGCCGCGCCATGTAGCGCGGGTCCGCACCGCCGTCGAGCATGCGCACCAGCCAATACAGTGCGGCATCGGGGTCGGAACCGCGCACACTTTTGTGCAGCGCCGAGATGGTGTCGTAAAACTGCTCGCCGCCCGCATCAAAGCGGCGCATGCGTTCACCCAGCACCTTGAGCAGCCAGACGTCGGTGATCTCGGCGCGTTTTTCCTGCGTGGCAGACACCGCCAGCGTTTCCAGCGTGTTGAGCAAGCGGCGCGCATCACCATCGGCGTAGGCCACCAGTCGCTCGATGGCCTTGGCTTCGATTTCCGGCACCGTCTGCAGTGCCTGCGCCGACGCCACAATCTGCTTCAGATCGTCGGCGGTCAAGGGCTGCAAAACATACACCGCCGCCCGCGACAACAGGGCCGAGTTCACCTCGAACGACGGGTTTTCGGTGGTGGCCCCGATAAAGGTGAACAGGCCGCTTTCCACGTGTGGCAAGAACGCGTCCTGCTGGCCCTTGTTGAAGCGGTGCACCTCATCGACAAACACCAGCGTGCGTCGCCCCTGTAGCTGCGCCAGCTGCGCCTTTTCAACCGCTTCACGAATGTCCTTGACGCCACCCAGCACGGCGCTGATGGTGATGAACTGGGCATCAAACGCATCGGCCATGAGGCGCGCTATGGTGGTTTTGCCGGTGCCCGGCGGGCCCCAAAAAATGCAACTGTGCGGCTGGCCGGACTCGAACGCCAGGCGCAACGCCATGCCCTCGCCGAGCAAATGCTGCTGCCCCACCACTTCGCCCAGGGTCTTGGGGCGCAGGCGCTCGGCCAGCGGGGATGATTGGAATGGCACAGCGGTCATGGGCAATATTGTGGCGCACCCGCTGGACTTGCCGTTTGGACTAGCCAATCAGGCCGTTTTGCCTAAAAATGGCATCCATGAGAAGTGTTGCCATGGTGAACGTGTTCAAGCGGCTGCTGGCCTTGTTGCTGGCCCTGGCACTGGCCGGGACCCTTGCTGGCGCTGCGCTGGCTGCGTCAGCGTCAGCAAGTGCCGGTTCCTTGGCGCAAGGGGTCGATGGCGATCTTGTGGTGTATGTGCGCGACGGCTGTCCACATTGCGCCGATGCCAAGCAGTTTTTAGCCCAACTGGCGCGGGAGCGTCCGCAGTTGCGGGTGTCGCTGCGGGCCGTGGACCAGGACGCAGCCGCGCGCGATGAGCTGATCGCGCTGTCACGCAGTGCCGGAGTTTGGCCCCCAGGTGTGCCCACCTTTGCCTTGGACGGGCGACTTCTGGTCGGATTTGGCGATCCGGCTGAAAGCGGGCCGGCGCTGCTGGCCTGGATCGACCAGAGCGCGCCAGCGCCCCCCGATCAGGTTGAAAGCCACCTGTTCGGCACGCTCAGCGCCTCAAAGCTTGGGCTGCCACTGTTCACACTGGCACTTGGCCTGCTTGATGGATTCAACCCCTGCGCCATGTGGGTTCTGCTGTTTTTACTCTCCCTGCTGGTGCGCCTGCAAGACCGACGGCGCATGGCGCTGGTGGCAGGCACTTTTGTGGTGGTCAGTGGCGCGGTTTATTACGCCTTCATGGCCGCATGGCTGAATGTCTTTCTGGCGGTGGGCCTGTCCAACCCGGTGCGCTGGGGATTGGCGGGCCTGGCCTTGCTGGTGGGTGCGGTCAGCGTCAAAGACTTCATGGCCTGGGGCCACGGCTTCTCGTTTTCAATTCCCGACTCGGCCAAGCCGGGGATTTACGCCCGGACACGCGCTGTTCTGAGTGCCCGGGCGCTGCCAGGCTCACTGTTGGCGGTGGCGATGTTGGCGCTGGTGGTAAATTTTGTTGAATTGTTATGCACCGCCGGGCTACCCGCACTCTACACGGCCGTGTTGGCCCAGCAAGGCGTTGGCACAGCGGCGCATTACGCCTACCTGGGTCTGTACATTTTGGGTTACCTGGCCGACGATACCCTGATGGTCACACTGGCCGTGCTGGCCCTTGGCCGGCGTAAACTGACCGAAGACACCGGCCGATGGCTCAAGCTGCTGAGCGGACTGGTCATGCTGGCATTGGGCCTCGTCCTGCTGCTACGGCCGGACTGGTTGCTGTGAAACTGGCAATGTCTAGGGCGGGCTCATTAGCTACGTCACTGCCGGATCAAATCGGCACCCACCGGCGGCTTGAAGGCAAAAGCGGTGGCAGCCAGGGCCGGGTTAAGCTTCATTTGCCGGAACGTCAACACCGAACGCTGGCCAAAACTGTCCAGAATTTCCAGCACTTCCAGCGTGCTGGTGGCCGCTGCAGCATCCGCTGTTGTCCTGAAACCTACCCGCACTGACTGCAACTGCCCATCGTTGGACTTGGGCGTGGCCAGCACCCACTGCAAGCCATCCTTTTCGGGCGCGTCAGTCAGCACAAAGTCGGCCTGCAAGGCCTGGACGTCGGCCGCCGAGGCAATCAGTGCAGCAGGCGTCGAACCCAGTACAGCGGCCTGCTTGCGCGCGGTGACCTGATTCAGATCCACATCATGCAGCCACAATGTCTGGCCGTCAGCGACGATGGTCTGCACGAAGGGTTTGGCGTAGTCAAAGCGGAACCGGTTGGGCCGGGAAAATTCGAACTGTCCGCTGGAGGTCTTGACCTTGGGCGCCTGCCCTTCGCGCGCCGGCGAAGTCACAACCTGGGTGAAATCTGCCTGGCCGGTTTTCACCGTTTTGACAAAATTCTCCAGGCTTTTGAGACCGCCGGCGTTGGCCGCAGTTGCGTAGCCAAGAAGTAGAAAAAAGCTAACAAAGAATCGATTCATTCACACTTTCATTATTCATTGCGGGCCGGCACCAGGATTTCACGCTGGCCACTGGTGCTCATGGGACTCACCAAACCGGCGTTTTCCATGTCTTCCACCAGCCGCGCGGCGCGGTTGTAACCGATCTTCAGGTGGCGCTGCACCAGCGAAATACTGGCCTTGCGGTTTTTCAGCACCACTTCAACGGCTTGGTCGTACAGCGGATCTTTCTCTCCGCCGCCACTGCCACCCTCACCGACTCCCTCGTCTTCACCGTCGACCGTACCACCTTCCAGAATACCCTCAATGTAGTTGGGCTCACCCTGGCTTTTGAGGTAAGTCACCACCCGGTGCACTTCCTCATCACTGACAAAGGCGCCGTGCACGCGAATCGGCAGCCCGGTGCCGCTGGGCATGTAAAGCATGTCGCCCATGCCCAGCAGCGCTTCGGCGCCCATCTGGTCCAGAATGGTGCGGCTGTCGATCTTGCTTGACACCTGGAACGCAATACGGGTCGGAATATTGGCCTTGATCAGGCCGGTGATCACATCCACGCTGGGGCGCTGGGTTGCCAGAATCAGGTGAATGCCGGCCGCGCGGGCTTTTTGCGCCAGCCGGGCAATGAGCTCTTCGATTTTCTTGCCCACCACCATCATCAAATCAGCCAGTTCGTCGATCACCACCACAATGTGCGGCAAGCGGTCAAGCGGCTCGGGTTCTTCAGGCGTCAGGCTGAACGGGTTGCCAATATATTCACCGCGCGCCTTGGCATCGTCCATCTTGGTGTTGAAGCCCGCCAGGTTGCGCACGCCCATCTTGCTCATGAGTTTGTAGCGCCGCTCCATCTCGGCCACGCACCAGGTCAAACCATTGGCGGCCTGGCGCATGTCGGTGACCACCGGGCACAGCAGGTGCGGAATGCCCTCGTACACCGACATCTCCAGCATCTTGGGGTCGATCATCAACAGGCGCACATCATGCGCCTCAGCCTTGTACAAAAGGCTCAAAATCATCGCATTGATACCCACCGATTTGCCCGAACCCGTGGTACCGGCCACCAGCACATGCGGCATCTTGGCCAAGTCGGCCACCACCGGGTTGCCTATGATGTCCTTGCCCAGGCCCATGGACAGCATCGAGCGGGCCTCGTGGTACACGTTGGAGCCCAGAATTTCTGACAGCTTGATGGTTTGGCGCTTGGCATTGGGCAACTCCAGCGCCATGAAATTTTTACCCGGAATGGTTTCCACCACCCGGATCGACACCAAGCTGAGAGATCTGGCCAGATCTTTGGCCAGACCCACAATCTGCGAGCCCTTGACGCCGGTGGCGGGTTCGATCTCGTAGCGCGTGATGACCGGGCCCGGTTGCGCCAACACCACGGTGACCATGACGCCGAAGTCCTTGAGTTTTTTCTCGATCAGGCGGCTGGTCATCTCCAAGGTTTCAGGCGCCACAGTTTCCTGTCGCAACAGCGCCACATCAAGCAGGTCCACTTGGGGTAATTTGGTGTCCTGCAGCTCATGGAACAGGGGTTTCTGGCGCTCCTTGGCCACGCGCACGCTCTTGGGCGGGTCAACCAGCAGCGGCTCAATCAGCACAGTTTTGACCGGATGCTCCTGGCGCTCCAGGCGCTCCTCCACCAAGACCTCTTCACGCGCCCGCGCCGCTTCCTGACCCATTGAAAAATCTTGCTGCAACTCAAGTTGTTCACGTCGATTTTCAATTTTCGAGAACAGCCAAGCACCCAGTTGCTCGGCCAGATGCCCCCACGAAAACCGGAACACCAGTGCCGCGCCCAGCACGCCCGCCACGATGGCCGCCAAGGCCGAGCCCACGAAACCCAGCCAATGCACGCTCAATGGTCCAAGCCAGAAGCCCAGTACGCCTCCCACATGACCCGGCAATTGGGCCTCCAGGCTGTAAAAACGGGACCATTCCAGCATCACACTGCCCCCCAGCAGCAAGACCAGGCCACACCAAAATACGACCTGACGGCGGACACGCACTTCCATGGCCGTCGCATCCGATGCAAACTCCAACGCCCAGGCCGTGCGTCCGCGCAGCCAGCGTGCCAAAGCACTTAACCAAGCCCGAACTGCCGCAGCCACGCACCACCACACGGAAAAGCCAAGGAGAAAATAACTGGCATCGGCGATCCAGGCGCCCAATTGGCCCGCCAGGTTAAGCGTCGCGCCGCCTGAGCCGGAAGTGGACCAAGCCGCGTCCTGCGGCGCGTAGGTGAGCAGGGCCATGATCCAAAGGGCGAGCACCACAAATCCCAGAAACAAACCGATTTCGTTGGCAAAACGGACCAGACCACGGCGGGCTATAGCGCCATCTGAAGCCGAAGCATTGAATGTATTGAGTGAATAAGTCATATCTTTAAACTTTAACGCACGACCGCCGGTACGGTGACCAGCGACATGAAACTGGCCATCTATTGCAACCAAGTCACACTAGCCAAGCCATCGATTCCAATTTCTTTAAACTCAGGCTTAATATACACGGCGCAAGCCCTCTCACCCAAGGTTCAACATGACTGACACACGACACGCCAAAGTAATGATTCTGGGCTCCGGCCCGGCCGGCTACACCGCCGCCATATACGCCGCACGCGCCAACTTGCAACCCCTGCTGGTCACCGGCATCGCCCAGGGGGGGCAACTGATGACCACCACCGAGGTCGACAACTGGCCCGCCGATGTCGATGGCGTGCAGGGCCCCGAGCTGATGCAGCGCTTTTTGGCGCACGCTGAGCGCTTTAAAACCGACATTGTGTTTGACCACATCAACAAGGTCGACTTTTCCAAGCGGCCGTTCACCCTGACCGGTGACAGTGGCACCTACACCTGCGATTCGCTCGTTCTGGCCACCGGCGCCTCGGCCAAGTACCTGGGATTGCCCTCTGAAGAAGCCTTCATGGGCCGGGGTGTGTCGGGTTGCGCCACCTGCGACGGTTTTTTTTATCGTAACGAAGTGTGTTGTGTGGTTGGCGGTGGCAATACCGCAGTCGAAGAAGCACTGTATTTGTCCAACATCGCCACCAAGGTTTATCTGATTCACCGCCGCGACAAGTTCCGCGCCGAACCCATCATGATCGACAAACTGATGGACAAGGTGGCCTCCGGCAAGATCGAGCTCAAAACCTTCAACACTCTGGACGAGGTGCTGGGCGATGCCAGCGGCGTGACCGGTGTGCGCATCAAAAACGTCAACACCGGGGCCACCGAAGACCTCACACTCAAGGGCTGCTTCATTGCCATTGGCCACGCGCCCAACACCGAAATTTTTCAAGGCCAACTGGACATGGCCGCTGGCTATGTGATCACCCAAGGCGGCAACCAGGGTTTCGCCACCCAGACCAGCGTACCCGGCATTTTTGCGGCGGGTGATGTGCAGGACCATGTGTACCGCCAGGCCATCACCAGCGCCGGCACGGGCTGCATGGCGGCGCTGGACGCGCAGCGCTTTCTGGAACAAGCCTGAGCACCACGCGCCATCAGATAGTTATTGAAGCCTGGCTATAATGCTGGGCTTTGCTGCTTTCCCCGTGAGGGTCTGAGCTGCAGACGGGTTACCGCCACCCTTCTCTTGGCGAGGTGAGGCTTCTGGCGTCAGTCAGGGCCGTTTAATAGTATCGGAGTGACCTCAATGGCACGCGTATGTGAAGTCACGGGCAAAGGCCCGATGGTCGGGAACAATGTTTCCCACGCCAACAACAAAACCAAGCGTCGGTTCCTGCCGAACCTGCAATACCGCCGTTTCTGGGTGGAGTCTGAAAACCGCTGGATTCGCCTGCGTATTTCCAACGCCGGTCTGCGTTTGATCGACAAAAACGGTATCGACGCTGTGCTCGCAGATTTGCGCGCACGTGGTCAGGCCTAAACCCATTTACTGAAAGAGCACCATGGCTACCAAAGGCGGACGCGAAAAAATCAAGCTGGAATCAACAGCCGGCACCGGTCACTTCTACACGACCGACAAGAACAAGAAGACCACTCCCGAGAAATTGCTGATCAAAAAATTTGATCCCAAAGCTCGCAAGCACGTGAACTACAAGGAAATGAAACTGAAGTAATTCAGCCTCCATCAAAAAAACCCGCAGCTTGCGGGTTTTTTTGATTCTGCCGCAGTGACCGACTCTGCGGCTGATCGCAAGAGGTCAACAAGTAACCAAGGCCCGTCGGCGTTACTTCTTCAGCCCGCGAAACACGCCAGCATCGCGATAAACGCTGCCAGTCCTTGGCCAACAGCGCGTCCCACAAGGCGTCGGGGGCCTGCAGGCGTGCCACATTTCGTCAACCAGGGTTAGCGCATCACGCGCCGGGTGGGCACCCACCCCGTGTCAAAGAGGTATTGCTCGTAGGCCAACCCGGCAGGTAACTCGCTATGCGGTACAAAAAAAACGGCGCCAATCCCGCCCGGTTGAGGGCAACTGACTGTGCCGCTCAGGCATGGGCCGCGCGCAACCTCAAAGAAAACTCTTGCAAGGCCGCTATGCCGCTGGCTTCGGCGCGCAGGCACCAGGCTTGCAAATCCAAGGCCAATTGCTCACGGGTGTGCGAGCGGTTCAGCCAAAGCTGGCGCAGTTCTTCGCGCATCAGCACCATCTTGTCAAGCATCGGCGACGCAGCGCGCACCACCGCCAGCTGGGCGACAGCGGCGGGTGGCACTTTTTCAGTATCGCGATGCAACCAATGGCGCGCTGTTTTGAGCACATTGGCGTCTGCACTGCGCGCTTTCAAGTCAACCAACTCACCCTCAAGGGCCAGGCGCATGCTGCGCGCATAAGTCGCCATCAACTCAAACCTGTTTTGAATCAGGGCTTCCAACGTGTGCTCGTCGGCGGTGGCGCGCACTGCACCTAAAGCCAGGCGGGGCGGCGTCTTTTTGACCCGGGCCAAACCCACGCGCTGCAGCAGGCTGATGTACATCCAGCCAATGTCAAACTCGTAGGGCTTGACCGACAGCTTGGCTGACGTGGGATAGGTGTGGTGGTTGTTGTGCAGCTCTTCACCAGCAATCAAAATGCCCCACGGCGAGATGTTGGTGCTGGCGTCCGGCGCCTCAAAATTGCGATACCCCCAGTAATGCGCCGCGCCGTTGACAATGCCCGCCGCCATCACCGGCGTCCAGGCCATTTGCACCGCCCACACGGCCAGGCCGGCGGCGCCAAACAGCGCCAGGTCAAGCAGCAGCATCAGCGCCACACCGGCAAAAGAAAAACGGGTGTAGAGGTTGCGCTCAATCCAGTCATTGGGCGTGCCATGGCCAAAGCGGGCCAGGGTTTCCTTGTTTTGTGCTTCTTTGCGGTACAGCTCGTAACCTTGCAACAGCACTGTCTTGATGCCGTAAACATGCGGGCTGTGCGGGTCGTCGGGCTGTTCGCACTTGGCGTGGTGCTTGCGGTGGATGGACGCCCATTCCTTGGTCACCTGGCCGGTGGTGAGCCACAACCAGAAGCGAAAAAAGTGCGACACAACGGGGTGCAAATCCAGCGCCCGGTGGGCCTGGTGACGATGCAGGAAGATAGTGACACTGAGCATGGTGACATGCGTCATGCCCAGTGTGAAAAACACCAATTGCCAAGCGCTCAGGTTCCAGAACCCGTTCGCTGCCCATTCCAACAATGAAGCCATTGATTTATCTCTTAAATTGTTTTATTGACGCTGCCAAACCGCAGCAAAGAAACCGTCGGTTTGGTGCCGATGCGGCCAGAGCCGCAAAAAGCGTTGATGATTATCGCCACCGCTGCACAAGCCAGCAGCATTTTCCACTTTAAGCCCCACAAGAAGCTCGCCCACATCGAGTGGCACAAAGTCGGGGTTGGCTTCGGAAAAAGCCAGCGCAATGGCCTCGTTTTCTTGGGGCAGCACGCTGCAGGTGGCATACACCAGACGGCCGCCCGATTTGAGCAGGCGCGCCGCGCTTTGCAGAATGGCCGTTTGCTTGACCCCCATTTCATCAACTGCCGTCTGGTTTTGGCGCCATTTGAGGTCTGGGTTGCGCCGCAGCGTCCCCATGCCGGTGCAAGGTGCATCGACCAGCACGCGGTCGATCTTGCCGCTCAGGCGCTTGACGCGGTCATCACGCTCATGCGCAATGGCTGCGGGGTGCACATTTGACAAACCGCTGCGCGCCAGTCGCGACTTGAAGGCATCAAGCCGACCCGCCGAGGTGTCAAACGCGTAAAGCCGACCGGTGCTGCGCATGGCGGCACCGATGGCCAGCGTTTTGCCACCAGCACCGGCGCAAAAATCGACCACCATCTCGCCGCGCTTGGCATCGAGCAGCATGGCCAGCAGTTGCGAGCCTTCATCCTGCACCTCGAAGTCGCCACGCTTGAAGGCTTCCATCTTGTTCAGTGACGGCTTGCCGGCAATGCGCAAGCCCCAGGGAGAATACGGCGTTGGCACCGCCTTGATACCCAGCACGGCCAGCTCTTTTTGCACGTCAGTGCGCTTGGCCTTGAAGTCGTTGACGCGCAGGTCCAGCCCGGCACCCTTGTTGAAACTCTCCACCAGAGGCCAAAATTCAGCGCCCAACTGGTCTTTGAGGGGCGGCACCAGCCACTCGGGCAGGTTATGGCGGTGGCGCTCCATCAAATCTTCGGGTTTGATCTTCTCGCACTGGTCAAGCCAGTTGATCTCCTGCTCGCTCAGGGCACTGCGCAAGAAATCGCCAGGGCCGTAAAAGCCCAGGATGGCCAGGCGGCGCTCTCTGGCGCCACTGCCGGAGGGCGCAAAATGGTCGAACAACAGTTTTTTGCGCAGCACGGTGTAGACCGTCTCGGCCAGGGTAGCGCGTTCACGCGGGCCCAGACCACGGTGTTCGCGAAAGAATCGCGACACAATGGCATCGGCCGGGTGGTCAAATTTGAGGGTGAGACGAACCAGTTCGGAACAGGCGTCAAGCAGGGCTTTTGGATGCATAGGCCGCCATTGTCCCACGGGAACTTTACCCAACTTCACCGCTCACAGGCCAGGCTGTCAAAATGAAGTTGCACAATATAAGCAACCAAAGCTTGCTGCCCGGCAAAGCCAATCCAACCATCCCAACCCAAGTACAACCCGTCCCGATGCTCTCGCGCCCCAAACACCCCCTGCCCCCGCCCACACCGACGCGCCAATGGCCGCCCCTGGCGTGTGTCGCGGCGCTGTCATTGGGCTTGCTGCTGGGTGGCTGCGCCAGTTTGAACCCCGATGAAACCCCGGAGGCCCAGGGCGCAGAGCTCACCCAGGCAACTTGGTGGAGCGACTTTCACGACCCCTTGCTGACCGAGCTGACCACCCGTGCCATGCAGGCCAACCCCAGCATCCTGTCAGCACAGGCTGCCCTGCAGCAGGCGCGGGCGCTGCGAGATGTGAAGCTGGCTGCCAACCGCCCCAACCTCACCGTGTCAGGCGGGGTGCAGCGCAACACCGCCGATGGTACTGAAGCCAGTGTCATCTTCAGGGGGGGACTGGACGCCAGCTGGGAGCTGGACGTCTTTGGCGCCAACAAAAGCGCGGTGGCCAACAGCGAGGCCGACTTGCTCGCCGCCCGAGCCAGTTTGCGCGATGTGCAACTGAGCATGACCGCCGAGGTCGCCCTGGCCTACATCCAGTTGCGCGGCTTGCAAGCCCAACTGGACATCGCCCAACACAACCTGGGCAGCCAGCAGGAGACCCTCCAAATCACCCGCTGGCGCGAGCAAGCCGGTCTGGTGACTTCGCTCGAAGTGGAACAATCCCAGACCGCCGTGGCCCAAACCGCAGCCCAATTGCCGGCGCTGCAAAGCAGCATGGCCAAAACGAACCACAGCCTGGCCGTGCTGACCGGCCAACGCCCGCATGAACTCGACACCCTCCTGATGAGCGCCCGGTCCATCCCCCAGGTTGCCACGCAGCTGGCAGATGTGATTCCTGCCGACAGCCTGCGCCAACGCGCCGACGTGCGTGCCGCCGAGGCCCGCATCACCGCCGCAATGGCCTCTGTGGATGCTGCCGAGGCAGCTCGCCTGCCCAAATTCAAACTGGGTGGCTCCGTGGGCCTGACCGCGCTGACGCTGGCAGGGTTCAGCAACGGGTCTGCATTGGCCACGCAAATCCTTGCCAGTGTCTCGGTGCCGCTGCTCGACGGTGGCGCCTCCAAGGCGAAGGTCCGGGCCGAGCAGGCCGTGCTGGCGCAAACCCGGGCCAATTATCAAAATACCTTACTGACCGCACTCAAGGAAGTGGAGGACGCCCTGATCGCCCTGCACCATGACCGCGAGCGGCTGGGCTTTCTGCAGCAGGCCGCCAGCGCCGCCGACAACGCCGCGCTGCTGGCGCTGAACCGCTACAACAGCGGCCTGATCGACTTCCAGACTGTGCTGCAGACCCAGCGCACCCTGCTGGGCGCACAAGACAGCGTGGCCAGCCTGCAAGCCGACCTCAGCAGCGGCCATGTGCGCCTGATCAAGGCCATGGGCGGCGGCTGGTAATGACCAAGACGAAGAGCACCCTATGACAGAACCCTCACAAAAAACTCCGCACGCCAGCAGTCCCGAAACCAAGGATATTCAGGCGCTGCTGCGCGAGCCCGCCAAACCTGTCTGGTGGCGCCGGCGCGCACTCTGGGCCACGTTGGTGCTGCTGCTGGCCTTAGGTGGCGGCTACTATTACTGGCAGCAAAGCCAACAACGCAACGCCGCGCCCAGCTATGTCACCGAGCCCGCCAGCAAGGGTGACCTGACGCTCACGGTCACGGCCAACGGCACATTACAACCAACCCGCTCGGTCAATATCGGCAGTGAGCTGTCGGGCACGGTGCTGCGTGTGCTGGTCGATGTGAACGACCAGGTCAAACGCGGCCAGGTGCTGGTGGAACTCGACCCCGCCAAACTCAATGACCAGGTGCTGCGTTCCAAGGCCGCCTTGGCCAGTGCCCAGGCGCAATTGGCACAGGCCAATGCCACCGTCAAGGAAAGCAGTGCCGGTCTGGCCCGACTCGAAGAAGTGGCCAGGCTGTCGGGCGGCAAGGTGCCGTCAAAAACCGAACTTGACAGCGCCCGCGCCGCGCATGAACGGGCCGTGGCGGCTGAGGCCAGCGCCCGCGCCAATGTGGACTCGGCACGCGCGTCCCTGGCCACCGACGAGACCAATCGCGCCAAGGCGTCGATCCGTTCCCCCACCGACGGCGTCGTGCTGACGCGTTCGGTCGATCCCGGCAATGCCGTGGCGGCTTCACTGCAGGCGGTGACGCTGTTCACCGTGGCCGAAGACCTGCGCCAAATGCGCCTGCAGGTGAATGTGGACGAAGCCGATGTGGGACGCGTCCAGGTCGGCCAGTCGGCCAGCTTCACCGTCAGCGCCTTCCCCAGCCGACGCTTTCCAGCAAAAATTACCCGCGTGGCCTTTGGCTCGACCATCACTGACAACGTGGTCACTTACCAGGCCCTGCTGGATGTCATTAACGACGACCTGTCGCTGCGCCCGGGCATGACGGCCACCAGCACCATCACCGCCGTTGAGCGCAAGAATGTGCTGCTGGTGCCCAACGCCGCACTGCGCTTCACGCCGCAAACCAGCGCCACGCCCCAAGCCAGCGGCGGCATCATGTCCAGCGTGATGCCGCGCATGCCACGCACCGGTGCCCGCAAAACAGCCACGGGTGGCACCGCCAAACAGGTCTGGGTGCTGCGTGACGGCGCGCCGGTGGCTGTCAGTGTGAGCCCCGGCATCAGCGACGGCCGCATGACCGAAATCACCGGTGGCGACCTGGCCGAGGGCATGGCCGTGATCACCGACCAGCGCACAGGCGCTGCCAGCAAGCCATGAGCGGCCAACCGCTGATTGAGCTCATAGGCGTCACCAAAACCTACGGCCAGGGTGCGACTGCCTTGCAAGCACTCAAGGGGGTTGACCTGACCATCGAGGCCGGTGATTTCGTCGCCATCATGGGCCCCAGTGGCTCGGGCAAATCCACAGCCATGAACACCCTGGGCTGTCTGGACACCCCCACCAGCGGCGAGTATGTGTTCAATGGCGTGCATGTGGAAAGCCTCAGCCGCGACCAGCGCGCGCTGTTACGCCGGCGCTACCTGGGCTTTGTGTTTCAGGGTTTCAACCTGCTGGCCCGCACCAGCGCCCAGGAGAACGTGGAACTGCCGCTGCTGTACCGCGGAGAGCCCGCCAAAACACGCCATGCCGCTGCCAAAAAAGCCTTGGCCTCGGTTGGGCTGGCGGGCTGGGAGCACCACACGCCCGCAGAACTCTCGGGCGGCCAGCAGCAACGCGTGGCCATTGCACGCGCCATCGTGACCGAGCCCGCCGTGCTGCTGGCGGATGAACCCACCGGCAACCTCGACACCCAGCGCAGCCGCGAGATCATGGAACTGTTATGGGGCTTGAACGTGGACCACGGCATCACCGTGTTGATGGTCACCCACGAGGCCGACATGGCCGCCTATGCCCGCCGCATTGTGCATTTTGTCGATGGTGTGGTGGACAGTGACACGCTCAACCAGCACCCCAAAGCGGCCAGCCGTGGCATCTCAGATCTGCAAGCCGCGCACCCGTCCACCCCCAGCACGACTCAGGCCAACTGACATGTGGCTCAATACCTTGCTGCTTTCCCTGCGCTCGATCCGGCGCAACCTGCTGCGCTCGTTCCTGACCATTTTGGGCATCGTGATCGGGGTCAGTGCGGTCATCACCATGGTCACCGTGGGCAACGGCGCCACGCTGGCCATTCAAAATCAAATCTCGGGCCTGGGCACCAACCTGCTGCAAGTGCGCCCGGGCCAGCGCATGATGGGCGGTGGTGGCAGTGGCGCGCCAGCTTTCAAGGAGGCCGATGCCGAGGCCATTGCCAGCCAGCTGGGCGGCATTGCCGCCGTGGCCCCCGAGGCACGCAGCAGCGCTGTGCTGGTGCTCGACGGCCGCAACTGGAGCAGCAGCATCATCGGCAGCACCAACCAGTGGCTGTTCACCGGCAACTGGAAACTGGCCGACGGCCGTGACTTTAGCAACGACGAGCAAGTGGCCGGTGCGGGTGTCTGCCTGATCGGGGAGACGGTGCGCCGCGAGTTGTTTGGCAGCCGCGCGGCAGTGGGCGCATCGATGCGTGTCAAGCAGATCAGCTGCGAGGTGATTGGCGTGCTCGCGCCCAAGGGCCAGGGCGCCTTTGGCAACGACCAGGACGACGTGGTGCTGATGCCCTTGCACACGCTGCAGCGGCGCATCAGCGGAAACACCCGTGTCAACACCCTGATGGTGTCGATGGCAGACGGTGCCGACCCCGAGCGCGTCAAGGCGGGCATCACCGAGCTGCTGCGCGAACGGCGCAAGCTCAGCCCAGCTGACGAAGACAACTTCAATGTGCTCGACACCAAGCAGCTCGGCGAAACCCTGTCTGGCACCACCAGAATCATGACCACGCTGCTAGGTGCCGTGGCCGCCGTGAGCCTGCTGGTAGGGGGTATCGGCATCATGAACATCATGCTGGTGAGTGTGACCGAACGCACCCGCGAGATCGGCCTGCGCCTGGCCATTGGCGCGCTGGAGCGCGAGGTACTGCTGCAATTTTTGATCGAGGCCGTGGTGCTGGCTGCACTGGGTGGCGTCATCGGCATCGTGTTGGCCACCGGTGCATCGATCGGGCTGTCCCGCGTCATGGACGTGCCGTTTGTCTTCAATCCTGGCGTCAACCTGCTGTCCTTTGTGTTTTCGGCCGGCATCGGCGTATTATTTGGCTATTTCCCGGCACGCCGGGCGGCCCGGCTGGACCCGATCGAGGCGCTGCGGCACGAATAAATCAAAGCAGGAGCATCGCAACATGGGCACAAAAAATGGTCTGACGAACACCATACCAACGACACCGTTCAAGGTGCACGATCAGATCGAGTACCGGGTAAAGGGGCGCATTCTGCACACCACGGCCAGGGGACCATTCAGCAATGTGGTGGAAGCCATTCCCCCCACCATCACCGGATTCCTTCTAAGATTGGCGCAACAGGGCCGCTGGGGACAAATCGTCAACTTCCAGCACAGCGCCTTGATACCCCCCGAAGCCCGGCAAAATTTTGCCGCTTATCTGAAGGCAAGATACGAAAACACAGAGACCAAGCCGGTGGTCGCACTGGTTTTCGAGCCCGACGTCGAAGGTGGCGTTTTGATGGCACCCGAAATTCTGAAGTGTTATCTGGATGCCGGCATACAAGGCCAGGTGTTCGAAAACTATGCAAGCGCGCTGGATTGGGTGGAATCCGAAATCAGTCAGTTCTCGACCCGACTCGAATGGAAAGACAGTTACACCATCGGCGACCCTGCCATCGACGAACAACACCGGGAGTTGTTCAAACGTGCGGCCTATGTGCTGGCGGCAACCTCCCACGAAGGACAGGTCATCTCGGCCATGCGACTGTTCCAGTACATGCGCACCCACCTCTCGCACGAGGAAGAATGGATGCGGCAGCTGGGCTATCCTGACGTCGAACAACACACGCGAGAGCACCGTGCGCTCATGACGCGGCTCAACACTATTTCACTCGAAATTGCCAATGAAAACCTGGTGATGGCCAATCTGGAAGAATTCATCGGAACCCGGTTCTTGAACCATATGGAAACATCAGACACCGACCTGGCCCGCTTTGCCAACGCGCCCCAATCAGGCTAAGTCAGTTTCTGCAGCAACCCTGCCACCGCCTGCGGGTAGATCAAATGCTCTTGCGTCAACACCCGCGCGGCCAGCGTGTCTGCAGTGTCACCCGGCAGCACCGGCACCACGGCCTGCGCCAGGATAGGACCGTGGTCAAGCTCGGCGGTGACCAAGTGCACGGTGGCCCCCGCAACCCTGCAACCGGCCTCAATGGCGCGCCGGTGCGTGTGCAAACCCGCAAAAGCAGGCAACAGCGAGGGGTGGATATTGACCAGACGCCCGGCATAACGGCTCACAAATCCTGGCGTCAGAATGCGCATGAACCCGGCCAGCAGCACCAGCGCCGGCTGACCCGGGCTGTCATAGCGGTCAATCAGCTGCGCCAGCGC
Organism: uncultured Rhodoferax sp.; assembly: GCA_964538895.1. Lineage (GTDB taxonomy): Bacteria > Pseudomonadota > Gammaproteobacteria > Burkholderiales > Burkholderiaceae_C > Rhodoferax. The sequence continues at coordinate 16,447 of CAZIGL010000022.1, read as the reverse complement.
GGCATCAAAGGCATCGCGACTGGGGTAAGCCTGGTGGTCCAGCACCTCGGTGACAATACCGTGTGTGCTGGCAAATTGCAAACCTTGCGCCTGCGCCTTGTTGCTGATGACAGCGGCCACCCGGGCACCGTAGCAATCGGTCCAGCGCTCGCGCTGGGCGGTGTTCACAATGGCGGCCATGTTGGAGCCGCTGCCTGAGATCAAAATAACAATGTTTTTCATACTTGGCTGAATTATGACTTTGACCCCTGCTGCTTCCCTGACCCTCACGCCCATCGAGGCCCGCGTGCTCGGCACCCTGATGGAAAAGGCCCGCACCGTGCCCGACAGCTACCCGCTGTCGCTCAATTCCCTGATGCTGGGCTGCAACCAGAAAAGCAGCCGCGATCCGGTGATGGACCTGACCGAAGCCGATGTGGCCAGCGCGCTGGAAAACCTCATGACGCTGTCGCTGGTGCGCACCAACGCGTCGGGTCGCGTGGCGCGTTACGAGCACAACTTTCAGCGGGGTGTGGGTGTGCCAGAGCAGTCGGCCGTGTTGCTGGGCCTGTTGATGCTGCGCGGCCCGCAAACCGCCGCAGAGCTGCGCCTGAACACCGAACGCTGGTACAAATTTGCCGACATCTCCTCGGTTGAGGGTTTTCTGGAAGAGCTGCAGGACCGCGCAGCAGAAAAAGGCGGTCCACTGGTGCTCAAGCTGGCACGCGCCCACGGCGCCCGCGAGCAACGCTGGGCCCATTTGCTGTGTGGCCCGGTGGATGAAGCCCAATTTGCCCAGTCCGGCAGCGCCCGTGGCGCCGACGGCTCACCCAGCAACCTGGCGCGCATCGAGCAGCTTGAAGCGGAAGTGGCCCAGCTCAAGACCACCGTGCACAAGCTTTGCACCGAGCTGGGAATGGACACGCCCGGACAAGCGTGAACAGCAAGGCCGGCCAAAGGGGCCTGGGCAATAAGCTCGGCTACTAAAAAGTGCCCTGGTAGGCGCCGCCGTCTGCCAGCACGTTTTGCCCCGTCATGTAGCCTGCCTGCTGGCTGCACAAAAACGCGCAAATGGCACCAAACTCGTCGATTGATCCAAAGCGTTTGGCTGGAATGCTGTTGCGCCGGGCAGCGGCCACCACCTCCAAGGGTTGCGCCGTTTTGGCGGCTGCACCCTGAAATATGGACTGCAAGCGCTCGGTGTCGAAGGCGCCAGGCAACAAGTTGTTGATCGTCACCCCCTTGGCGGCCACACCGCTGCGCGCCAGGCCGGCGACAAAACCAGTCAGGCCGCTGCGCGCACCGTTCGACAGGCCCAGCACATCGATGGGCGCCTTGACCGCGCCGGAGGTGATGTTGACAATGCGCCCGAACCCGCGTGCGGCCATGCCGTCCACCGTGGCCTTGATCAGCGCAATGGGCGTGAGCATGTTGGCATCCAGCGCGCGAATCCAATCGTCGCGCTCGAAATTGCGGAAGTCGCCCGCCGGTGGGCCTCCGGCATTGGTCACCAAAATATCAAAGTCGGCGCGCTGCGCGAGCACCGCAGCACGGCCGGCCTCAGTGGTGATGTCAGCCGCGACCCATTGCACGCCCGCCCCGGTCTTGCTGGCATAAGCCTGCGTTAACTGCGCAGCAGCGGTCTCCAAAGCCTCAGCGCCGCGCGCCACCATCAGCACGTTCACGCCTTCCTGCACCAGTGCCTTGGCGCAGCCCAGACCCAGGCCCTTGCTGGCACCACACACCAAAGCCCACTTGCCGGAAATTCCCAAATCCATCTCATTCTCCTTAATAATTTCTGTCATCAGGCCAGTGGCCGGGAGCGACTGGTAAACACAAAAATACCGGCCACCACCAGCACTGTGCCCGCCGCCACCCAGGCGGTGAACGGCTCGTCCAGCAACAGCACACCCATCAAAATCGTCGACATGGGGCCGACCATGCCGGTCTGAGCTGCGAGGCCCGCACCGATGCGCTCGATGGCCATCATCACCATCAGCACCGGCGCGGCGGTGCACAGGGTGGCGTTCAGAACCGAGAGCCAGATCACCTCTGGCGCCACCAACGCAGCACTCAGCGGCCGCAACACGACAAACTGGACGATACACAAAACACTGGCCACGCTGGTGGCCAGTCCGACCAGCCGCAGCGAACCCAGCCGCTGCACCAGTTCCCCGCTGAAGCTGAGGTAGACGGCGTAACTGACCGCGCTGCCAAACACCAGCAGTGCGCCCAAAAAGGCATCGGCGCCCGCAAAATTGATCTCATGGCCAAACACCAGGATCACACCGGCGTAACTGACGGCCATGCCCAGCGCCTGGCGCCGGCTGATGTGGCGTTTATAGAGCACCAGGCCCAGCAACAACACCAGCGTCGGATTGAGGTACAAAATAAGCCGTTCCAGCGAGGCACTGATGTAGGCCAGACCGGCAAAATCCAGAAAACTGGCCAGGTAGTAGCCGGTAAAGCCCAGCCCCAGCACACCCCACCAGTCGTGCCGACTCAAGGGCGGTTTGCCACGGCTGGCCCACCAGGCCATCACCACAAAAATGGGCAACGCAAACAGCATGCGGTACATGATGAGGGTGACGGCATCAACGCCATGGCGGTAGGCCAGCTTGACGATGATGGCCTTGGCACTGAAAGCAATGGCACCCAGCGTGGCCAGGGCCAAGCCGGTGGCCAGTCCCTTGGCAGGCAAACGGAAATCTTTCTGATGGCTCACAGTGACCCTGCCAGCATCAAAACATGCCCTCTCACGCGAGTGCTGGCGTGGATGACAGCACCTCTTCGATCACGGTCAACCCCTCGGCCACGCGCAAGGCCCCCGCCAGTCGCAAAGGGCGCATGCCGTCAGCCACGGCCTGGCGCTTGAGCGCATCGGCGTTGGGTTCGCGGTTGACCTTTTCCCTGAAGGCTTCGCTCACCACCAGCAGTTCATACAGCCCCATGCGGCCCAGAAAACCGGTCATGCGGCAATCCACACACCCCACCGCCTTGTACGGCTTGTAGTCACCACTGAGCTGCCAGGGCTTCACCACTTCGGCCAGCATCTCGGGCGCTGCGGCCGGGTCTGTTACCTTGCAATTGGGGCACAGTGTGCGCACCAGGCGCTGCGCCAGCACACCCAGCAGCGTGGCGTTGATCAGGTAGGAAGGCACGCCCAGCTCCATCAGCCGCGTGACAGCGCTGGGCGCGTCGTTGGTGTGCAGGGTCGAGAACACCAGGTGCCCGGTGAGCGCTGCCTGCACCGCCATCTCGGCAGTGGCCTGGTCGCGGATCTCACCGACCATGATGATGTCGGGGTCCTGGCGCATCAAGGCGCGCAAGCCCTCGGGAAAACCAAAGTCGAGTTGCGGCTGCACCTGGGTCTGGTTGAACGCCGGCTCGATCATCTCGATCGGGTCTTCCACCGTGCTCACGTTGACTTCTTCGGTGGCGACCCGCTTCAGGGTGGAATACAGCGTGGTGGTCTTGCCCGAGCCGGTGGGCCCGGTCACCAGGATGATGCCGTTGGGGCGCTTCACCAGCGCCTCCCAGCGCTGCGCGTCGTGCGCCGAGAAGCCCAGCGCATCGAGGTCCTTGACCGTGGTGTCGGGGTCAAAAATACGCATCACCATCTTTTCGCCGAAGGCCGTGGGCAGGGTGGAAATGCGCATTTCGATCTCGTCGCCGCCGGGGTTGCGGGTCTTGATGCGGCCGTCTTGCGGGCGGCGCTTTTCGACCACATCCATGCGCCCGAGCAGCTTGATACGCGCCGTCATGGCACCCAGCACGCCCATCGGCATCTGGTACACCGGATGCAACACACCGTCGATGCGAAAACGGATCACGCCCTGCTCACGGCGCGGCTCCAGATGGATGTCGCTGGCGCGCTGGTCAAACGCGTATTGCCAGAGCCAGTCCACCACCTGCACCACGCTTTGGTCATTGGCGTCGAGTTGCTTGTTGCTCTTGCCCAGTTCCACCAGTTGCTCAAAGCTGGAACCGGCATTGTTGCCCGCCTTGCTGGCGGCGCGCACCGACTTGGCCAGCGCAAAAAACTCGGCGGTGTAGCGGGCAACATCCTGCGGGTTGGCCAGCACCCGGCGCACACTGCGGCGCGACTGACGTTCCACTTCAGCCACCCAGTCGGTCAAATACGGCTCGGCGGTGGCCACCACCACCTCGTGGGCGGTGACCTGCACCGGCAAAATTTTGTGGCGCTCAGCATAGGCCGGGCTCATGGTGTCGGCCACCTTGGCCACATCGACCTTGAGCGGATCAATGCGCAAGTAACCCAGCCCGGCACGCGGCGCCAGCCATTGCACCAGCGCCTCGATGGTCATGGCCTTGTCGTCGCTGGCCCGGTGCACGCCGACGCTGGCCAGGCGCAGCAACGGGTGCTGGGCGCTTTCGGCCTGGGCGCAGCGCGACTGGATGCGTTGGGCTTCGTGCGTTGTGATGAGACCATCCGCCTGCAGCCACAGCACCAGGCTGCGCCAATCCAGCGGACCCTCAACTTTGCGGCCGGCCAATGGGGAGGGCGTGCCGTGCGTCATGACAACATGGGCTTGAACACCCGCACCCATTTGCTGGCCGGCAGACCCCACTCGAACTCGATGCGGTCAGCGCGGTCCATCAGCACATCGCGTTTGGGCCGGCTCGGCGTGTGCTGCGCCAGCACCACGGTATTGCCCTCGCGCGTGGGCTTGAAAGCCCAGATGGCGTCCTTGCCAAAGGCCGCCGACATTTTTTCTACGCTGCGCACAAAACTGGAAGCCCTGCCGAACAGGTTCACCGTCATGCAGCCCTCAGGCGTGAGCAAGCGCCGGCAGTGGTTGTAAAACGGCAAGCTGTCAAGCACCGGTGCGGCGGCTTCGTGGTCGTATAAATCCACCTGCAGCGCGTCCACGCTGCCCCACCACTTGGGGTTCTGGATTTCCTGCGCGGCGTCTGCCAGCACCACCTGCAGCGAAGCGTTTTCTGCGGGCAGCTTGAACCAACTCTTGCAGGTCGCCAACACCTGCGGGTTGAGTTCGATGGCGGTGGTTTTCATGCGCAGCTCCTTGTGGCAAAACTTGGTCAGCGAACCAGCGCCCAGGCCCAGTTGCAGCGCCTGGCGGTCTTTCACCGACTCGGGCGACACAAACAGCAGCCAGGCCATCATGCGCTGGATGTACTCATGCACCAGCGCATTGGGCTCGGCCAGCAGCATCGAACCCTGAATCCATTCGGTCCCCAGATGCAGGTGGCGCATCGGGCCATCATCCGAGAAATTGACTTCGGGAAGAGCGCGGGTGTGTTTTTTCAAGATGGCACGATTATCTGCACAACTTGAGATCGCGTTCGATCTTGGGCATTGCGTTTTTTCTCATCGCTCAGCCTGGCGGCAACTGTGCCAGTCACCCGGGCGGCATCAACTTCGCCAGCCCGGGCAGTGCCACCAGCGCGTTGCGGGTGGTGGCATCGGCCAGCTCTGCCAAGCTCAGACCACGCAGTTCGGCCAGCACGACACCAATACGCGGCAACTCAACGGGCGAGTTGACGCCCTGCACTTCACCCGCGTCACGTTGCCGGGCAGTTTTGTAGAGCCAGTGCGGCGGCATGTCGGGGGCATCGGTTTCCAGCACGATGGACTCAAGCGGCAGGCTGGCAGCCAGGCGGCGCAATTGCATGGCGCGCGCATAAGTCACCGCGCCACCAAAACCCAGTTTGAAGCCCAGATCGATGAAGCTTTGCGCCTGCTGGGCACTGCCGTTGAAGGCATGGGCAATGCCGCGCCAGTCAGCCCGTGCCACGTCGCGCAGTCCCTTGAGCACCTGATCGACCGAGCGGCGCACATGCAATACAACCGGCAATCCGTATGTGCGCGCCAGCCTGAGCTGGGCTATATAAAAGTGCTGTTGGCGCGCGCGCAAGGGTTCTGCGCACAATTCAGGCACGAACAGGTCCAACCCGATTTCACCCACCGCAACCAGACGGGGATCGTCGCGGTGCTGCTGCAGCGCGGCATCGAGCCGGTCCAGGTCGCCGTCTTGCGCGGTTTTGACATACAGGGGGTGAATACCCAGCGTGTACGCATCGCCACCGGCATGGGCCAGCGCGCGCACTGCGTCGAAATTGGCCACTTCGACAGCGGGCAGCACACACAGGCCCACCTGCCGGCGCGCGGCCTGCGCGCGTACCATCAATCCGTCAGTGCCGAACTCGGGCGCATCCAGGTGGCAGTGGGTGTCGATCAACATCACACCCGCCCTCTGGTTATGAGGTTCAGGCGGCCTGGCGCGAGGCCAGAAACTGCCCCAGTCTGGCGTCGTCTTCGGGCACATGGCGCTCGCACCAGTCCCGCATCAGTGCGGCAATGGCGGGCTTGTTCATGTAGCCCTTGCCGACATCCATGCTGCGCCCGACCAATCGATCCAGCAACGTTTGGTGCTGCGCCGCGTGCGCCGCCAGTTCGGGGTAGTCAAAGCGGCGCATCAGCGCTTCTTCGAGCTCAAACTGGGCCCGCGCCTGCTTGCACAGCGACACAATGGCCGAGCGCAATACGGTCAGGTCATCGGAGGCGAGAAACGCATTCGTCAAAGCGAATAGTTTCTCTTGCATGGCATCCACGTCAGCGTTGCCAATTTTGTAACTTGTTTGCCATTCCACTGTCATATTGGTACCTCAAAAATTATGTTTGCATTGTGCAAATGATAGATAAAAAATCTTCTCTGGCTCGCCTAAGCAGAAGCCGACTCGGTCAATTTCCCCTGCACCAGTCTGAGCTGGCGGGCGCAGCGTGCCGCCAGCGCCTCGTCGTGCGTGACCACAATAAAGGCCGTACCCTGCGTGCGCGCCAGCTCCAGCATCAGGTCAAACACGCCACGCGCGGTGCTGCGGTCCAGGTTGCCCGTGGGCTCGTCGGCCAGCACGCAAGCGGGTTGGGTGACCAGGGCGCGGGCAATGGCCACGCGCTGGCGCTCCCCGCCCGAGAGTTCGGCTGGGCGATGGTGCAAGCGCTCGACCAGCCCCACGCTGGTCAGCATCTTGCTGGCGATCTGCGCCGCGTCAACATGCGCCATGCGCCTGATCCACAGCGGCATGGCCACGTTGTCAAGCGCGCTGAACTCGGGCAGCAGATGGTGAAACTGGTAAACAAACCCCAGGTGCTTGTTGCGCAGGCGGCCCTGTTCGGCCTCACCCAAGTGCGCCAGGTCCTGGCCATGCAACAGCACCGAGCCGCTGGTGGGCGCATCCAGCCCACCCATCAAGTGCAACAGCGTGCTTTTACCGGAGCCAGAGGCACCCACAATGGCCAGCGTTTCGCCAGCGCGCACGTCCAGGTCGACACCTTGCAACACCGTCACGTCCAACCGACCCTCGGTAAAGCGTTTCGTCAGCCCCTGGGCGCTGAGAACAATATCACTCATAGCGCAGGGCCTCCGCCGGGTTGACGCGGCTGGCACGCCAGCTTGGGTAAAGCGTGGCCACAAAAGCCAGTACCAGGGAAATGACCGCAATCGGCAAGATGTCGGCCTGTTGCGGATCGCTCGGCATGCGGCTGATCAGGTAAATGTCTTTGGGCAAAAAACTGGCCCGAAAGAGCTGCTCCAATGCCGGCACGATGGCGTCAATGTTGAACGCCACACCCAGGCCCAGCGCCAGGCCCGCCAACGTGCCGATCACCCCCACCATGGCCCCTTGCACCACAAAGATGCCCATGATGCTGGCCGGGCTGGCACCCAGTGTGCGCAAAATGGCAATGTCGGCGCGCTTGTCGGTCACGGTCATCACCAGCGTGCTCACCAAATTAAAGGCGGCCACCGCAACGATCAGGGTGAGGATGATGAACATCATGCGTTTTTCCAGCTGCACGGCAGCAAACCAAGTGCGGTTTTGCCGCGTCCAGTCCCGAATCAAGAGGTTGTCGGTCAGCGTGGCGGCCAGCTCGGCGGCCACTTCGCGCGCCTGGTGCAAATCGCGCAGCTTGACACGCACGCCGCTGGGGCCTTCCAACCTGAAGATGCGCGCGGCGTCGTCAATGTGCGTCAGCACCAGCCCCGAGTCGTATTCAAAATGGCCAGAATCAAAGGTGCCCACGACGGTCATTTGCTTCAGCCGTGGCACCACGCCAGCGGGTGTCACCTGGCCACTGGGTGCCACCAGCGTCACCTTGTCGCCCGGAACCACGCCCAGGCTGCGCGCCAGCTCCAGCCCCAGCACCACGCCAAATTCACCCGGCACCAGCTGATCGAGCCCGGTGTTTTTGAGCTCGCGCGCCAGGTCGGTCACTTCACCTTCGCGAGCCGGGTCAATGCCCCTGACCAAGGCACCTTTCATGTCCTCACCCCGGGCCAGCAAAGCCTGGGTGGCGATGAACGGCGCCGCGCCAATCACAGCCGGGTTGGCGCGCACCTGGGTCAGCGTGCGCGCCACGTCGGGCAAGGCCTCGCCATTGGGCGCAAATATCTCGATGTGCGACACCACCCCCAGCATGCGGTCACGCACCTCTTTTTGAAAGCCGTTCATCACGCTCAGCACAATGATCAAGGCGGCCACGCCTAGCGCAATGCCGAGCATCGAGACACCCGAGATGAACGAGATAAAGCCGTTGCGCCGGGTGGCGCGGCCGGCACGCGTGTAGCGCCAGCCAAGGATCAGTTCATAGGGGAGTTGCATCATTGCATTGTCGCACTGCAGCAAAAGCCGATTCGACGCCGGTTACCGGACTCCCGCATAATCAGTCTTCAACCGTTTAAGAGGACAGCACCATGGGACTCCCCGCACACCGTAGCGCTTTTGGCGCCGACGACTACCTGGTTTGGGAAAGCACGCAACTTGATCGCCATGAGTACCTCGATGGCGAGGTCTTTGCCATGGTCGGCGCCGAAGACCGGCATGTGACGGTGGCTGGCAACATCTACATGGCCCTGCGCCAGCACCTCAGCGGCAGCCCGTGCCGCACCTACATGAGCGACATGCGGCTGCATGTGGCAGCGGCCAACAGCTATTTTTACCCCGACCTGCTGGTCACCTGCAGCGCGCAAGATGCCGCCAGCCCGCTGGTCAAGACCGAGCCCAAGCTGATTGTGGAGGTGCTCTCGCCCAGCACCGCCGCCTATGACCGCGGGCTCAAATTTGGCTACTACCGCAGCCTGGAGAGCCTGCAGGAATACGCGCTGATCGACCTGGACAGCCGCAGCACCGACTGCTACCGCAAAGGTGCCGACGGCCTGTGGGTGCTGCACCCCTTTGCCCGGGGCGAAGCCGTGTCGCTGGCCAGCGTCACCTTGACGATCAGCGCCGAGCAGTTGTTTGCCGACGTGCTGGAGGCCTGAACGCCCCATGCACCTGCTGATTCCCTATGCCGCCAGCCATTCTGCGGGCTGCCAGGCCGCGCTTGCCACACTCAAACTGCCCCACCTGCAAAAATTACTGAGCCGCCTGAGCCCGCAAGCACTGGACGCGGGTGACGAGCTGAGCTGGTCACCGCCGCACGAGCGTGCCCTGGCCCGCAGCCTGGGGCTACCCGTGGCCGACGGGCACCTGCCCTGGGCCGCGCTGGAAGCGCAAAAACACCCCGAACTGGCGCACCGGCAAGGCGCCTGGGCCTTTGTGACACTGTGCCACTGGCAAGCCACCACGCATGAGGTCACCATGCGCCAGCTGCCCATGCGCGAGCTGAGCCAGGCGGAATCTGATGGCTTGCTGGCAGCCATGCAGCCCTTTTTTGGGCAAGACGGCATCACGCTCTACCCCTGTGAGAGCGGGCGCTGGCTGGCGCACGGCGCAGTGTTTGACGGCCTGCCCAGCGCCTCGCCCGACCGCGTGCTGGGCCGAAATTTGTCGCCCTGGATGCCCACGGTCGCCCAGGCCAGCGGCTTGATCCGGCTGGTGAGCGAAATGCAGATGCTGCTCTACACCCATCCCGTTAACGACGCCCGTGATCGGCGCGGTGCAGTGCCTGTCAATGCCATCTGGTTCAGCGGCAGCGGCGCTTTGCCCGAGGGTCGCCCCAGCGCAGCGCCTGTCCAACCCATCATGGCTTCGGGCTTGCGCCAGGGCGCACTGCAAGACGACTGGGCCGGCTGGGCCAGCGCCTGGCAAGAACTCGACGCCACACAGGTCAACGAACTGCTGGTCGCCCAGAGCCGTGGCGAATTGGTCCAGCTTACCCTGTGCGGTGAACGCCACGCCCAAAGCTGGGTCTCTCAACCGCCCACCCTGAAGCAAAAAATCAGGCAACTTTTTAGCGCCCCACCCATTCAGGGCACACTCGAAAAATTATGAAAATCGTGGTCAGAGACGCCCCGCCCAGAAGCATCTGGGCGCTGGAGCAAGCCGGCATTCACCCGCTGCTGGCACAACTTTACGCAGCGCGTGGTGTTCAAGACCCGCTGGAACTCGATGACGCGCTGGCTAAGCTGCTGCCGCCCGCCAGCATGCAGGGCACGGCTGAGGCCGCCCACCTGCTGGCCGACGCCATTCACGACGACCTGAAGCTTTGCATCGTGGCCGATTACGACTGCGACGGCGCCACCGCCTGCGCCGTCGGGGTGCGCGGCCTGCGCCTGCTCGGTGCACGGCATGTGAACTACATCGTGCCAGACCGGGTGCAGGACGGTTATGGCCTGACCGCGCCCATTTCCGAACGGGTCAAGGCCAGCGGTGCCGATGTGCTGATCACCGTGGACAACGGCATTGCCAGTTTTGACGGCGTGACGCGGGCACGCGCACTGGGCCTGCAGGTGCTGGTGACCGACCACCATTTGCCGGCCCTGCGCAACGGTCAGATTGACTTGCCTGACGCCGATGTGATCGTCAACCCGAACCAGCCCGGCTGCGCCTTTGCGAGCAAATCCATCGCCGGTGTTGGCGTCATGTTCTACGTGCTGCTGGCGCTGCGCGCCGAACTGCGCCAACGCGGTGTTTTTGCCGCAACGAATCAACCGAAACTGGACGCCTTGCTGCCGCTGGTGGCACTCGGCACGGTGGCCGACGTGGTCAAGCTCGACACCAACAACCGCCGCTTGGTGGCCCAAGGCCTGAAACGGGTGCGCGCCCTGGCCCTGCCGGCCGGGCTGGCGGCCTTGTTTGTGGCCGCCTCGCGTGAGGCCAAAAACGCCACCACCTTTGACTTTGGCTTTGCGCTGGGGCCGCGTATCAACGCCGCCGGGCGCTTGTCCGACATGACGCTGGGCATTGAGTGCCTGCTCACCGACGACGCCGGTCGCGCCCAGGAACTGGCCAAGGCACTCGATGCCATCAACCGCGAGCGCCGCGACATTGAAGGCAACATGCGCGAACAGGCGCTGGCTGTGGCCGAATCACTGTTTGAAGACCCCTTGGAGGCACCGCCCGCCATTTGTGTTTTTGACGCCGACTTTCATGAGGGCGTGGTCGGCATTGTGGCGTCGCGCATCAAGGACAAGTTTCACCGCCCCACCTTCGTTTTTGCCAGCAGCGGGGCCATCGGCCACGGCCACGAGCTCAAGGGATCGGGCCGCTCAATTCCCGGTTTTCACCTGCGCGACGCGCTCGACCTGGTGACCAAGCGCTATCCTGGCGTGCTGTTGCGCTTTGGCGGACACGCCATGGCAGCGGGTTGCACCCTGAACGTTGACCAGCTGGACACCTTTGAGCAAGGCCTCAATGAGGTCGCCCAGGAGTGGCTGGATGCCGCCACGCTGACGCGCCGCCTCGACACCGACGGCGCACTCAAACCCGAGTACCGTCGCCCCGATCTGGTCGACACACTGCACCACGAAGTCTGGGGCCAGGGCTTTGCCGCCCCCACCTTTAGCGAAGAGCTGGAGGTGGTGTCGCAGCGTTTGGTTGCCGAAAAACACCTGTCGCTCAAACTCAAGCACCGGGGTGAACCCGTTGACGGCATCTGGTTTGGCCACACCGAGCCGCTGCCCAACCGGGTCAAACTGGCGTTCAGGCTCGACGTGGACAGCTGGCGCGGTGAACGCCGTGTGCGATTTCTGGTGGAGGCGGCCGAAATACCCGCCCGGCCCTAAAATCGTTCGGGTATGAACACCCTCAACGCCGACCTGCATTGCCATTCCGTTGTCTCCGACGGCACCCTCACACCTGAAGAACTGGCCCAGCGCGCCAAAGCGCAAGGCGTCACCTTATGGGCCCTCACCGACCACGATGAAATTGGCGGCCAGGCCCGCGCTGCAGCGGCTGCCGCCGCCTGCGGCCTGGATTACCTCACCGGTGTTGAAATCTCGGTCACCTTTTTGCATCAGACAGTGCACATCGTCGGTCTGGGCATTGACATCCACAACGCTGCGCTGACCGAAGGGTTGGCGCAAACCCGGGGTGGGCGGGCCCAGCGTGCCCAGGAAATGGCCGACGGCCTGGCACGCATTGGCATCAAAGGCGCATTTGAGGGCGCACTCAAATACGCGGGCAACCCCAACCTGATCTCACGCACCCACTTTGCCCGGTATTTGGTAGAAACCGGCGTCTGCAAAGACACCTATGAGGTGTTTCGCAAATACCTCACCGAAGGCAAGCCTGGTTTTGTCGAGCACCGCTGGGCCAGCCTGAAAGACGCCGTGCGCTGGATCACCCAGGCCGACGGTATGGCCGTGATTGCGCACCCGGCGCGCTACAAATTCAGCGCCAACGAAGAGCTGGCGCTGTTCACCGAATTCAAGGGCCATGGTGGGCAAGGGGTCGAAGTGGTCACTGGCAGCCATTCAAGCGCCGAGAGCGCCAACTACACAGCAACCGCACTTGAATTTGGTCTGGCGGCCTCGCGTGGCAGTGATTTTCATAGCCCATCCGAGAGCCGCACCGAACTCGGTGCCCTGCCCGACCTGCCCGCGCAACTGACACCTGTTTGGCAGCTGCTGAGTGAGCGCATTCATCGCGCCCCGAGCCTGGCACAGGCCTGAACGCCATGTCGTTTTGGAAAAGCCGACAGGCCGGCGGTATCCTGTTGATCATTTTGGCTGCGCTCTCGTTTGCCATGCTCGACACCGTTACCAAGCACGCCACCCAACTGGTGCCCTTGCTGATGCTGCTGTGGTTTCGCTATGCTTTTCAGGCTGTGTTGACCTTGGTGCTGCGTTTCCCGGTGCAAAAAACCCAGCTCTTTGCCACCCCCAATCCACGCTTTCAAACGCTGCGTGGCGTGCTGTTGCTCACCACCAGCGCCTGCGCGTTTTTGGGCCTTCAGTACCTGCCAGTGGGCGAATTCACGGCCATGGCCATGCTCTCGCCCATGGCGGCCAGTGCCATGGCAGCATGGGCGCTCAAAACTCATGTGTCCGCGCGGCGCTGGGCACTGATGGGCCTGGGACTGCTGGGTGTGCTGCTGGTGGTGCGTCCGGGCGGCCAGGTATTTGGTTGGGCGCTGTTGTTCCCGGTGCTGCTGGTCACCTCATACGCCTGGTTTCAGGTACTGACCAGCCGCCTCAGCGGCGACGAAAACCCCTACACCACGCACTTTTACACCGGCTTGGTAGGTACCGTGGTGATGACACCGATCATGCTGTTCAGTTGGGACAGCGCCGCCCTGCTGCACTATTGGTACTGGTTTGTGCTGGTCGGTTTTTTGGGGACATTTGGCCACCTGATGCTGATACGCGCCTTCAATCGCGCCAACGCCGTGGTGCTCACCCCTTACCTCTATCTGCAAATTGCCTTTGCCACGGTGCTGGGCTGGCTGGTGTTTGAGCATGTGCCCGACGGCCTGGCCTGGGCCGGCATTGCCGTGATCGCCGCCAGCGGTGTGGGCAACGCCATGCTGTCAGCCCGCGAGGCCGCCGGACTGCGACAATAGGCCCATGTCGCAAATATTTCAGATTCACCCTGACAACCCGCAGCCGCGCCTGCTCAAACAGGCCACTGCCCTGCTTGACAAGGGCGAGGTGCTGGCCGTGCCCACCGACTCCAGTTATGCGTTAGTCTGCCACCTCGACGACAAGGCGGCCGCCGACAAGTTACGCCGTATTCGCGGCGTCGACGACAAGCACCACCTGACGTTGCTGTGCCGTGACCTGTCCGAGCTGTCCACCTACGCCAAAGTGGACAACCAGCAGTACCGGCTCATCAAGGCGGCCACCCCAGGCGCCTACACCTTTATTTTGGAAGCCACCAAAGAAGTGCCGCGCCGCCTGAGCCACCCGTCGCGCAAGACCATTGGCTTGCGCGTGCCTGACCACAAGGTGCTCCAGGAACTGCTGGGGCTGTACAGCACCCCGCTGCTGGCCACCACCCTGATTGCACCGGGCGAGCTTGAACCCATGAACGATGCCGATGAGATCAGCGCCCATTACAAAAACAGCATTGCCGCCATCATCGACTCCGGCGCCTGCCCGCGCGAACCCACCACCGTGGTCGACCTGACCGGCGGCGACCCGGTGGTCATCCGCGAAGGCCGAGGCTCCCTGGCTGCCCTGGGTCTTTAATATGGACTTCGCCCAACTGATTCAAACCGTCAGCCTCTACGCCATTCCGGTGTTGCTGGCCATCACCCTGCACGAAGCCGCGCACGGCTATGCCGCCAAACATTTCGGTGACAGCACCGCCTACAACCTGGGCCGTGTCACGCTCAACCCGCTGCCGCACATTGATCCGGTGGGCACCATCCTGATGCCGCTGATGCTGTACTTTGCCACCTCGGGCGCGTTCTTGTTCGGCTACGCCAAGCCGGTGCCGGTGCGCTTTGGCAACTTGCGCAACCCCAAGCGCGACATGATCTGGGTCGCGCTGGCCGGGCCGGGTGCCAACTTTTTTCAGGCGCTGGTGTGGGGAGCACTGCTGTTCGTGTTTCGCGGCGCCGATGTCAACGAACCGTTTCTGGTTGAAATGGCGCAAGGCGGCGTGCTGGTCAATGTGGTGATGGCCGTATTCAACCTGTTTCCGTTGCCGCCGCTCGATGGTGGCCGCATTCTGGTGGGGCTGCTGCCGTATCGTCAGGCCATGCTGGTGTCACGCGTGGAGCCCTATGGCTTTTTTATCGTGATGGCGCTGGTGCTGGCCGGTGTGGTCAGCAACCTGTGGTTGCGCCCGCTGATGAGCCTGACCTACCAGTTTATCAACCTGCTGCTGACCCCGCTGGCCTGGCTGGTCGGCTGAACTCAACGAACCGCGACTTCGTCTCCCATGCGCATCGAACGTTTTCTTACCGGCATCACCACCTCGGGCACGCCCCATCTGGGCAACTACGTGGGCTCGATCCGCCCGTCCGTGGGCCACAGCCTGCGCCCTGGCGTCGAGAGCTTTTACTTCCTGGCCGACTACCACGCCCTGATCAAGGTGGACGATCCAGCGCGCATCCAGCGCTCCACTTTGGAGATTGCCGCCAGCTGGCTGGCCTGCGGCCTGGATCCCGACCGCGTCGTTTTTTATCGGCAGTCCGACGTGCCGGAAATCCCTGAACTCACCTGGTTCCTGAGCTGCGTTCTGGGCAAAGGCGTGCTCAACCGTGCCCATGCCTACAAGGCCGCGGTCGACAAAAACACGGCCGCCGGCAACGACCCCGACGCCGATGTCAATGTGGGCCTGTTCATGTACCCGGTGCTGATGGGCGCCGACATTTTGATGTTCAACGCACACCAGGTGCCGGTGGGGCGTGACCAGGTGCAGCACATCGAAATGGCGCGCGACATGGCGCACAGCTTCAACCACCGTTATGGCGAGCATTTTGTCGCGCCCGAGGCCGCCATCGAAGACCATGTCGCCACCCTGCCCGGCCTCGACGGCCGCAAGATGAGCAAAAGCTACGACAACACCATCGCGCTGTTTGCGCCGCGCGAGCAGCTCAAAAAACTCATCGGCAGCATCGTCACCGACTCCACGGCGCCAGGCGAGCCCAAAGCGGTGGAAGGCTCGACCCTGTTCCAGATCTACCAGGCCTTTGCCAGCGCCTCCGAGACCGAAGCCCTGCGCCAGGCCTATGCTGCCGGCATCTCATGGGCCGATGCCAAGCATCTGGTGTTCGAGCGCATCGACCAGGAAATTGCACCCATGCGGGCCGCGTACCAAGACCTGATCGACAACCCGGCGAAAATTGAGGCCATCCTGCTGGCCGGGGCGGCGAAAGCCCGCGCGATTGCCACGCCGTTCATGGGTCAACTCCGCCATGCCGTGGGGCTGCGCCCCCTGCCAACCCATACCAGCACGACCACCAAAGCGGTCAAGCAGGCGCTGCCGGTATTCAAGCAATACCGCGAAAGCGACGGCCAGTTTTACTTCAAACTGCTCAGCGACGACGGCCGCCTGTTGCTGCAAAGCGGGGCTTTTGCGTCGCCCAAAGTGGCGGGCCAAACCATTGCCGCGCTGCAGGCCGAAGGCATCGCCGCCCTGCCTACCAGCCCGGTGGCGCTGGAAAACGGCCCAGGTGTCACAGAAGCTGATATTTCCGCCGCTTTGCAGGTCCTGCAAATTGCCAAGGAAGCCAAACCAGCCTGAACGGCACTGTACAATTCGCGGCTTCGCGGAGAGATGGCAGAGTGGCCGAATGTACCTGACTCGAAAT
>CAZIGL010000021.1:48054-61076 GCA_964538895.1 uncultured Rhodoferax sp. | reverse complement strand
TGCCCGGGGCCGGAATCGAACCGGCACTCCTTTCGGAGGGGGATTTTGAGTCCCCTGCGTCTACCAATTTCACCACCCGGGCAACGCTTTGAGGGACGAATTATGGCACAGTGCGGGTTATGAAATATTCAACCATCGAAGATCTGATCGGCAAGACCCCTTTGGTGCGCCTGCAGCGCATTGGGGCCACTGACAATGCCGCGCGTGGCAATGTTGTTCTGGGCAAGCTGGAGGGCAACAACCCGGCGGGCTCGGTCAAGGACCGTGCCGCCATGTCGATGATCCAGCGCGCCCAGGAGCGCGGTGACATCAAGCCGGGCGACACGCTGATCGAGGCCACCTCGGGCAACACCGGCATCGCGCTGGCCATGGCGGCGGCCATCAAGGGTTACCGCATGGTGTTGATCATGCCCGAAGACCTGTCGATCGAGCGGGCGCAGACCATGAAGGCGTTTGGCGCCGAGCTGATCCTGACACCCAAAAGTGGCGGCATGGAGTACTCCCGCGACCTGGCCGACCAGATGGCGCGCGAAGGCAAGGGTCGCGTGCTGGACCAGTTCTCCAACGCCGACAACCCGCGTATTCATGTAGAGACCACCGGGCCCGAAATCTGGGCCGACACCAAGGGCAAGATCACCCATTTTGTCAGCGCCATGGGCACCACCGGCACCATCACCGGGGTGTCGCAGTACCTCAAAAAGAAGAACCCGGCCATCCAGGTCATTGGTGTGCAGCCCACCGACGGCTCGCGCATTCCGGGCATCCGCAAGTGGCCGCAAGCCTATTTGCCCAAAATTTACGACCCCACCCATGTCGATGAACTGCTCTACGTGAGCCAGGAAGATGCCGAGGAAATGTGCCGCCAACTGGCCCGCGAAGAAGGTATTTTTGCCGGCATTTCAGCAGCTGGGGCCTGCTGGGTGGCCAATGAGATTGCCAAGCGTGAGAAACACGCCACCATTGTCTTCATCGTCTGCGACCGGGGCGACCGCTATCTGTCCACCGGTGTCTTTCCGGCCTGAGGCCGCGCAGTCTTCAAAACCCAGGAACCCAGCATGCACATCGACAAAGAAATTGACACCAGCGGGCTCAACTGCCCGCTGCCCATCCTGAAAGCCAAAAAGGCACTGTCCGAACTGGAAAGTGGCCAAGTGCTCAAGGTGATCGCCACCGACGGCGGCTCACTGCGCGACTTTCAGGCCTTTGCCAAACAGACCGGCAACGAACTGCTGGAGCAGCAGACCGTGGGCGCAGAGTTTATTCACGTGCTGCGTCGTCGCTGACGGGGTTTAAACCCAGCGTCCATCCACAAGCTTTTCCACGCTGGCTGTGACCCTGCCGGGTCACCTTTCCCCCTATTCCCGTTGATGGATTTCTGAGGGCATGGTACTTTTTTATAAGGTGTATTTAGAATACACCTAAAGGAGAATTTCATGACCTCAATCACCTTGACCCCAGCGGCTGCGGCGCAGATCAGCAAGCAAATTGCCAAACACGGCAGCGGTATGGGTTTGCGCGTGGGCATCAAGCCCGTGGGTTGCTCGGGCTATGCCTACACCTACGCGCTGGCCGACGACGTGCGCGAAGGCGAGCAACGCATCGAAGCCCATGGCGCCACGCTGCTGGTGGCCACCGAGCATCTGGCAAGTCTTGCAGGCGCGAGCCTCGACTTTGTCACCGAGGGGCTCAAGCAGAGTTTCCAGTTTGACAACCCCAATGTCGGAATCACCTGTGGCTGCGGCGAGAGCTTCAGCCTCAACACCAAAAAGGTCACCGCATGAGCGCCGTCCTCGACAACCTGGTCAACCAACCCTACAAACATGGTTTTGTCACCGACATCGAATCGGACGTGGCCGCCAAAGGGCTGAATGAGGACACCATCCGGCTGATCTCTGCCAAGAAAAACGAGCCGGATTGGCTGCTGGAATTCCGCCTCAAGGCGTTTCGCCACTGGCTGACCATGACCGAGCCCGAGTGGGCCAACGTCAAATACCCCAAAATCGATTTCCAGGCCATCAGCTACTACGCGGCGCCCAAACCCAAGGCCAAACTCAAGAGCATGGACGAGGTCGACCCCGAGTTGCTGCGCACCTTTGAGAAACTCGGCGTGCCGATGCACGAGCGCGCGGCGCTGGCCGGCGTGGCGGTCGATGTGATTTTTGACAGCGTGTCGGTCACCACCACCTACAAGGCCAAGCTGGCCGAGGTCGGCATCATTTTTGGTTCGATCTCCGAGGCGGTGCAAACCCACCCTGAGCTGATCAAAAAGTACCTTGGCACTGTGGTGCCGTCGGCCGACAACTATTACGCCGCACTCAATTCGGCGGTGTTCACCGACGGCTCGTTCTGCTTCATCCCCAAGGGCGTCAAGTGCCCGATGGATTTGTCGACCTACTTTCGCATCAACACCCAGGACACCGGCCAGTTCGAGCGCACCCTGATCGTGGCCGAAGAAGGCGCGACAGTGTCGTACCTGGAAGGCTGCACCGCGCCGCAATTCGACACCAACCAGCTGCACGCTGCCGTGGTCGAGCTGGTGGCGCTGGACAACGCCGACATCAAATACTCCACGGTGCAAAACTGGTATGCCGGGGACGAGAACGGCATTGGCGGTATCTACAACTTTGTCACCAAACGCGGCCTGTGCAAGGGCGTCAATTCACGCATTTCATGGACCCAGGTGGAAACCGGCTCGGCCATCACCTGGAAGTACCCGTCGTGCATTTTGCTGGGCGACAACTCGGTGGGCGAGTTTTACTCGGTGGCGATCACCAACCACCACCAGCAGGCCGACACCGGCACCAAGATGATCCACATCGGCAAGAACACCCGCAGCACCATCGTCAGCAAGGGCATCTCGGCGGGTCAGTCAAGCAACAGCTACCGCGGCCTGGTCAAGGTGATGCCGGGGGCCGAAGGCGCGCGCAATTATTCGCAGTGCGACTCGATGCTGGTAGGAGCCCGCTGCAGCGCCAACACCTTCCCGTACATCCAGGTGCGCAACCCCAGCGCCCAGGTGGAGCACGAAGCGTCGACCTCCAAAATTGGCGAAGACCAGATGTTCTATTTTGCCCAGCGCGGCATTGGCGCCGAAGAAGCGGTGTCGATGATCATCAACGGTTTTTGCAAAGACGTGTTTCAGCAATTGCCGATGGAGTTCGCGGTCGAAGCCACCAAATTACTCGGATTCAAACTGGAAGGTAGCGTCGGATGATTGTTCAAAATAGCCCAACTTTGCTGCAGGTGCGCGGCCTGTGCGCCAGCATCAACGGCACCGAGATCCTCAAGGGCCTGGACTTGACGGTCAAGCGCGGCGAAGTGCACGCCATCATGGGGCCCAACGGCTCGGGCAAGAGCACCTTCGCCAAGGTGCTGGCGGGCCACACCGCCTACCAGGTGACGGGCAGTGAGGTGCTGTTTGACGGAAAGAACTTGCTGGATCTGGCGCCTGAATTGCGTGCCCGCGCCGGTGTTTTTCTGGCCTTTCAGTACCCGATCGAAATCCCCGGTGTCGGCAACAGCCAGTTTTTGCGCTTGGCCTACAACACGGTGCAGGCCGAGCGCGGCAAGGACGAACTCGACCCGCTGGAGTTTGACGACCTGGTGCGCGAGAAGATGAAACTGTTGGAGATGAGCCCCGAATTTTTACAGCGCAGCGTCAACGAAGGTTTTTCCGGCGGCGAGAAAAAGCGCAACGAGATTTTGCAAATGGCGCTGTTGGAGCCCAGCCTGGCCATGCTCGACGAGACCGATTCGGGCCTGGACATCGACGCGCTGCGCGTGGTGTCGCAAGGTGTCAACCGCCTGGCTAACAAAGACAACGCGATTGTGCTGGTCACGCACTACCAGCGCCTGCTGAACTACATCGTGCCCGACTACGTGCATGTGATGAGCGCCGGGCGCATCATCCGCACCGGCGGCAAAGAGTTGGCGCTCGAACTTGAAGAGCGCGGTTACGACTGGATCGAGGCCGAAGCCGAGGCTGCGGGAGCCGTGGCATGAACATCGGCACCACGATGGTCACGGAGCGAGGGGTTCTGGATAGCCTGCTCGCCAGCCTGACGCTGATGCCGGGCAGCTCAGGCCAACGCCAACCGGTTTGGCTGAAAGCGCTGCGCGACCAGGCACTCGAGCGCTCTAACGCACTCTCGTTGCCGAGCACGCATGACGAGGCCTGGCGCTTTACCCCGCTGGCCGCGCTGGTTGGTCAGTCGTTTCAGCCGTTGCGCACAACCACGCAGTTGCAGCCGCACGACATCGCCCACCTGGCCATCCCGGAGGCGACCACTCGGCTGGTGTTTGTCGACGGCGTTTACGCGCCGCAGCTTTCCAGCGCCAGTCCGCAAATCGGCCTGGTGATGGGCAACCTCGCCAGCCTGACCACCGCGCAGATGGACAAGCTTGAGGCGCATCTGGGCCAACACGCACCCTTTCAGGACACGCTGTTCACGGCTGTCAACACCGCCTTTTTGCAGGATGCAGCTGTGCTCTTGGTCCCGCGTGACACGGCGCTGGCCGCGCCGGTGCATCTGCTTTTCATTTCAACGCAGAGCGATGTGGCCAGCCACCCGCGCCTGCTGCTGGTGGCTGGGGCCGCCAGCCAGCTGACGCTGATTGAGGACTACGTGGCCTTGCATGACGGCAGCTATTTCACCAATGCAGTGGCCGAAATCGTGCTTGAAGCCAACGCCCAGGTCACGCATGTGCGCCTGCAGCGCGAGAGCAGCCAAGCCTTTCACCTGGCCAGTTGCGCGGTGTCGCTCGGCGCGGCCAGCCGCTACCACTCGGTCAGCCTCGCGCTGGGCGCCCAGACCTCACGGCTAGAGCTCAAGGCAACTCAGACTGCGGAAGGCTCGGAGTGCCTGCTTGATGGTCTGGCGCTAATCCAAGGCGCGCAGCTGGCCGACACCCACAGCTTCATCGACCACGCCAAGCCCCACGGCACCAGCCGCCAGTTGCACAAATGCATTGTGGGTGACACGGCGCACGCTGTGTTCAATGGCCAGGTGATGGTGCGCCCCGGCGCGCAACAGACCGATTCGGCACAGTCCAGCCGCAACCTGCTGCTGTCGAAAAAGGCGCACGTCGACACCCAGCCGCAACTGGAGATTTTTGCCGACGACGTCAAGTGCACCCACGGCGCCACGGTGTGCCAGCTCGACAGCGATGAAGTGTTCTACCTGCAAAGCCGCGGCTTGTCAGAGCGCGTGGCGCGCAATCTGCTCACCTACGCCTTCGGCGCAGAAATCATCAACCGCATTCCTATCGCGTCACTGCGCCAGCAGCTGGAGAAAACGGTGCTTGAACAAACCACGGGCCAGCCATGAGCCAGTTACTTGCCCCAAACCCCAGACCGGTCGCCAACTCGGCCTTGAAAGCCACCACAGCCAGCCCACCCGTGGCCTTTGATGTGGAGCACATTCGCGCCGACTTTCCCATCCTCGGGCTCACGGTGGCGGGCAAGCCGCTGGTCTACCTGGACAACGCCGCCTCCAGCCAGATGCCGCAAGCAGTCATCGACCGGCTGGTGCACTACCAGACCCATGAACACGCCAACATTCACCGCGCGGTGCATTACCTGTCCGAAACGGCCACCGCCGCGTACGAGTCAGCGCGCGTCACGCTGCAACGTTTCATCAACGCACGTGAAGCGCGCGAGGTGATCTTCACCAGCGGCACCACCGAGGGCATCAACCTGGTGGCGCAGAGCTGGGGTCGCCAGAACATCCGGGCCGGTGATGAGATCATTTTGAGCGTGCTGGAGCACCACTCGAACATCGTGCCCTGGCAAATGCTGGCGACTGACAAAGGCGCCTCCATCCGCGTGGTGCCGATGAACGACGCTGGCGAGCTACAGCTGGATGCGTATGAGGCGCTGTTCAACGAACGCACCCGCCTGGTCAGCGTCGGCCATGTCTCGAACGCGCTGGGCAGCATCCACCCGGTCAAACAAATGATCGCCTTCGCACACGCCCACGGGGTGCCGGTGCTGGTCGACGGCGCGCAAGCCGCCCCGCACTTGGCGGTGGACGTGCAGGACCTGAATTGTGATTTTTATGTGTTCTCGGGCCACAAGCTGTGCGGCCCGACCGGCATCGGCATTCTGTATGGCCGCGCCGCGCTGCTGGAAGCCATGCCGCCGTTCAAGGGCGGTGGCGACATGATTCACACCGTGAGCTTTGAGAAAACCACCTACGCCCCGATCCCGAACAAATTCGAGGCCGGCACGCCGCCCATTGCCGCTGCCATCGGGCTGGGTGCCGCCGTGGACTACCTCAACACCATTGGCATGGCGACCATTGCCGCGCATGAGCATGACTTGCTGGGTAATGCCACCGAGCAACTGGCTGCAACGCCCGGCGTGCGCCTGCTGGGCACGGCGCAGCACAAGGCGGCGGTGTTGTCGTTTGTGCTGCAGGGCATTCACCCGCACGATGTCGGCACCCTGCTCAACCAGGAAGGTGTGGCGGTGCGCACCGGCCACCATTGCGCCCAGCCGCTGATGGCACGGCTGGGGGTGGCCGCCACCTCGCGCGCCTCGTTTGCGTTTTACAACACCCACGCCGATGTCGACGCCCTGTTAGTCGGCATCCGCACGGTTCAGAAGGTATTTGCATGAGCGCGGACCCCAAAGCCCTGTACCAGGAGGTGATCCTGGACCACAACCGCAAGCCGCGCAACTATGGCGAGCTGAGCGACGCCAGCCACCATGCCGAAGGTGTGAATCCGCTGTGCGGCGACCACATTCACCTGGCGCTCGACATCCAAAATGACACCATCGCGCGCATCGCCTTCCAAGGCGAATCCTGCGCCATTTGCAAGGCGTCGGCCTCGATGATGACCACAGCGGTCAAAGGCAAACACACCGATGAGGCCAAGACCCTGATCCACGAATTTGTCGACATGGCCACCGGCCGCGTGACCGCCGAGGCCAGCCCGCACATCGGCCGGCTGGCGGTGTTTTCAGGCATCAGCGCGCTGCCCATGCGCGTCAAATGCGCCATCCTGCCGTGGCACACCTTGCAGGCGGCCATTCGATCGGAGGCCAGCGCATCCACCGAGGCTGCTGCGGATCCCATGCAGGCGCCAATGGGCGATGCCTGAGGCACACGGCCCAACCCACAGGACACCACCATGCCCAAAATTGCCGACATCGATGAAACCCCCAACCCGAATGCGCGCAAATTCCTGCTGCGCGAACCTTTGAGTTGGGGCATTGCGCATTCGTATGAAAACGCCGAGCAGGCGCAAAGTGATGCACTGGCCAGCGCGCTGTTTGCCATTCCCCATGTGTCCAACGTTTTTTACATTGACAGCTGGCTCACCGTGACGCAAGACGGCCAGGCTGACTGGGAAAAGTTGTTGCGCGAGATTGCCGTGCCGGTGCGGGCGGCACCGGCCGCCGCGGCGCAGTCGGCGGCCGCTGTGTTTGCGGCGCGCGCCAGCGTCGCAGACTTGAATCCGCAAGACCGCCAGCGCCTGGACGACATCGAGCTGCTGCTGGACCAGCAGATCCGACCCTACCTGCAAAGTGATGGCGGCGACCTGCATGTGCTGTCGCTGTCGGGCAATCAGCTCGTGGTGCATTACCAGGGGGCGTGCGGCACCTGCCCGAGTTCGATTTCAGGCACGCTGCAAGGCATTCAGAATCTGCTGCACACGCTGGAGCCCGACCTCGAGGTGATTGCCGCCTGATGCCAAACACAAACTTTGCACCCTGTGGGGCGGACTTTAGTCTGCCAGGCTGCCATGGTCGACTGAAGTCGACCTCACAAACTGACCCGTGACAAGGTTCTTTCACATGAACAGAAAGCCCCCATGCGCCTGACCACCATGAGCGACTACGCGATGCGCCTGCTGATGTATGTCGGGCAACACCCCGAGCGCCTGTGCACCATCTCGGAGGTGGCGCGCGCCCATGACATTTCCGAGGCGCACCTGACCAAGATCACACACCAGCTGGCGCTGGCGGGCTGGCTCGCGACCGTGCGCGGCAAGGGCGGCGGCATGCGCCTGGCGGCAAGCCCTCAGCAGATCGGGCTGGGCGCCGTGGTGCGCAGCATCGAGCCGGATTTCAACCTGGTGGCATGCCTGGCCCACGACAGCGCCTGCCAGTTGGCCAGCAGCTGCCACCTGACCGGCATCATCAACGGCGCGCTGCAGAGCTTCATGCAGTACCTGGACCGCTACACGCTGGCCGACCTGCTGGCGCCCTCTTCACCGTTGGCACCGGCCAACAGCCAAGTGCAGCCACTCAACTTTCACAGGCTCGCCAGCGCAGCCACAGACTGACACCCGGCGTGTGCGCCGGGCTGCTGCTATTCACATCACCCATCCCCATGATCCAAAAATCCATTGACCTGTCGGTCCCCAAAAGTGAACTCAAAGCCGTGCTGTTCGAGGGCATTCATACCTCTGCCATTGAGTCGCTGCAACAGGCCGGCTACACCCGCATCGAGACGCACGCCAAGGCGCTCGCGGGCGAGGAACTGCGCACCGCCCTGCTTGACGCCCACTTTGTCGGCATACGCTCGCGCACGCAGCTCAGCGCCGACGTGCTGCAACAGGCCCAGCAACTGGTGGCCATCGGCTGTTTTTGCATCGGCACCAACCAGGTCGACCTGAAAGAAGCCACACGTCTTGGTATTCCGGTTTTCAACGCACCGTTTTCCAACACCCGCAGCGTGGCCGAACTGGTGCTGGCGCAGATCATCATGCTGATGCGCGGCATTCCCGAGAAAAGCGCCATCCTGCACCGCGGCGGCTGGGTCAAGAGCGCGGCTGATTCCTATGAGGTGCGCGGCAAGACGCTGGGCATCATCGGCTACGGCCACATTGGCACGCAGATTGGTGTGCTGGCCGAACAGCTGGGCATGCGCGTGCTGTTTAGCGATATCGAGGCCAAGCTGCCACTGGGCAATGCGCAGGCCATGAGCGGCCTGGAAGCCCTGCTGGGGGCCGCCGACGTGGTCAGCCTGCATGTGCCGGAAACCCCCGAGACCGCCGGCATGATGGGCGCGGCGCAACTGACCGCCATGAAGCCGGGCAGCCATTTGATCAATGCCTCGCGCGGCAGTGTGGTCGACATCGACGCGCTGGCCGCGGCGCTGCAAAGCCGCCATTTGCACGGCGCCGCCATCGACGTCTTTCCGCTTGAACCGCAAGGCAACAATTCGGCCTTTGTCTCGCCGCTCACGCGTTTTGACAATGTAATTTTGACGCCGCACATTGGCGGCTCGACGCTGGAGGCGCAGGTCAACATCGGCACCGAGGTTGCGGCCAAGCTGATCCGCTACAGCAGCAATGGCTCCACTACCTCGGCCGTCAATTTCCCTGAAGTCGCGCTGCCAGCGCACACCGGGCGCAGCCGCTTGCTGCACATTCACCGCAACGTGCCCGGCGTGCTGGCGCAGGTCAACGAGCGGCTGTCCAAAGCGGGCATCAATATTGCGGCGCAATACCTCAGCACCAACGAGACGGTGGGTTATGTGGTGATCGACGTTGACAGCACCGCGAGCCGGGCCGCGCTGGATCAGCTTTGCGCCGTGCCGGAGACGATTCGCTGCCGCATTCTTTACTGAGGTCAGCCCAGCCGCGCGAGTTGGTCCCGGACCTTGGCCAGCGTGGCCTCGAAGTCGGCCAGGCGCTTGCGCTCTTGATCGATCACGGCGGCCGGGGCACGCGCCACAAAGGATTCGTTGCCGAGCTTGCCGTGCGCCTTGACGATTTCGCCTTCAATACGCGCCAGTTCCTTGCCCAGGCGCGCTTTTTCTGCGGCCACATCGATCTCCATGAACAGGCAGATACGCGCCTCGCCCACCACCGCCACCGGTGCGGCTTGCGCGGCAGCAGCCCAGGCGGCCTCGTCTTCAAACACGCGCACTTCGCTGAGCTTGGCCAGCGCCTGCAGCACCGGTGCCGCCTGCGTCATGAAGGCGGCTTCCGTGCTTGAGCCGGCAATGGCAAACAGCGGCAAACGCGTGGCCGGGGACACACTCATTTCGCCGCGCAGGTTGCGGCAGGCATCGACCAGCTGCTTGAGTTTGGCCACATGGGCAATCGCCGCTTCATCAATGCGCTCGGGCTGAGCTTGAGGGTAGGCGGCAATGGCCACGGAGGGGCCAGAACGGCCCGCCACCGGGGCAATTTTTTGCCACAGTTCTTCGGTCACAAACGGGATGATCGGGTGCGCCAGGCGCTGGATGGTCTCGAGCGTGCGGATCAGCGTGCGGCGCGTGGCGCGCTGTTGCGCGGCATTGCCCTGCTGGATCTGCACCTTGGCGATTTCCAGGTACCAGTCGCAGAACTCGTTCCAGACAAAGTCGTAGAGGGTAGCGGCAACGTTGTCGAGCCGGTAGTCGGCAAATCCCTGGGCCACCTGGGCTTCGACCTTTTGCAGCAGGGACACGATCCAGCGGTCGGCCGCGCTAAAACTCAGGTAACTGGCGCCCAATTCGCATTCGGCTGCGGTGTGCTCTTTCAGGCCGCAGTCCTGGCCCTCGCAGTTCATCAGCACAAAGCGGCTGGCGTTCCAGAGTTTGTTGCAGAAGTTACGGTAGCCTTCGCAGCGCTTGGTGTCGAAGTTGATGGAGCGGCCCAGCGAGGCCAGCGAGGCAAAGGTAAAGCGCAGCGCGTCGGCGCCAAAGGCCGGAATGCCCGCCGGGAATTCCTTTTCGGTGTTCTTGCGCACTTGCGGCGCGGTCTCGGGCTTGCGCAGGCCCTCGGCGCGCTTGACCAGCAGTTCGGGCAGGGCAATGCCGTCGATCAAATCGACCGGATCGAGCACATTGCCCTCACTCTTGCTCATCTTGTGACCCTGGGCGTCGCGCACCAGGCCGTGGATATAGACGTGTTTGAAGGGCACCTGGCCGGTGAAGTGCGTGGTCATCATGATCATCCGGGCGACCCAGAAGAAGATGATGTCGTAGCCGGTGACCAGCACAGAGCTTGGCAGGTAGAGGTCGATGTCGTTCAGGCTGTTGGTGTTGGCCCCGCTTCCGGACGAGCCGGAACCGGTCTTGCTCATACTCGCTTCGCGCACCAAATCGCTGCGTCCGGTCCCGACTCGTCCGAAAGCTGCATCGTCGCGCCCGAGCCCGCCTTGCCCCAGCGCTGCGTTGCCGGCTTCAGGCCAGCCCATGGTGCTGAAGGGCACCAGCGCGCTGGAATACCAGGTGTCGAGCACATCCTCGTCGCGCTTGAGGGTTTTGCCGGGTGCCTGGGCTTGGGCGTCGGCCTCGTTGCGCGCCACGTAAACCTTGCCATCTTCGTCGTACCAAGCCGGAATCTGATGGCCCCACCAGAGCTGGCGGCTGATGCACCAATCCTGGATGTTGTTCATCCACTGGTTGTAGGTGTTGACCCAGTTCTCGGGCACAAATTTGACCTGACCGGACTGCACGGCGTCGATGGCTTTTTGGGTGATGGATTTGCCGGTGGGGTCTTGGTCGCTGACCTTTGTCATCGCCACAAACCACTGGTCAGTGAGCATCGGCTCGATGACCTGGCCGGTGCGGGCGCAACGCGGCACCATCAGTTTGTGCTTCTTGATCTCTGCCATCAATTCCAGCGCCTGCAAGTCTTTCACGATCTGCTTGCGCGCGGCAAAACGGTCCAGGCCCTGGTACACCGCGGGGGCTTCGGTGTTGATCTTGGCGTCAAGCGTGAGCACGCAAATCATCGGCAGCTTGTGGCGCTGGCCCACGGCGTAGTCGTTCTGGTCATGCGCGGGCGTGACCTTGACCACACCAGTGCCAAAGGCCTTGTCCACGTAGTCGTCGGCAATGATCGGAATGGTGCGGTCACACAGCGGCAGCGTGACGTGTTTGCCGATCAGGTGGGCATAGCGCTCGTCTTCGGGGTGCACCATGGCGGCCACGTCGCCGAGCATGGTCTCGGGGCGCGTGGTGGCCACCACCAGCCCCGGGGCCAGCTCGCCGTTCACCAATTGCGGGCCGTCGGCAAAGGGGTACAGGATGTGCCACAGGCTGCCGTCTTCTTCTTCGGATTCCACTTCCAGGTCAGACACGGCGCTCATCAGTACCGGGTCCCAATTGACCAGGCGCTTGCCGCGGTAAATCAGGCCCTGCTCATACAGGCGCACAAAGGTTTCGGTCACGGTTTTGGACAGCTTGGGGTCCATGGTGAAGTACTCGCGGCTCCAGTCCACGCTGTCGCCCATGCGGCGCATTTGGGTGGTGATGGTGTTGCCGCTTTTTTCTTTCCATTCCCAGACCTTTGAGACAAAGTTCTTGCGTGCCTCGGCGGGTGTCGGACCCATGTCGTGACGGCTGATGCCCTGGGCTTGCAACTGACGCTCGACCACGATTTGCGTGGCAATGCCGGCGTGGTCGGTGCCCGGAATCCAGGCGGTATTAAAGCCCCGCATGCGGTGGTAACGCGTCAGGCTGTCCATGATGGTCTGGTTGAACGCGTGCCCCATGTGCAGCGTGCCGGTGACGTTGGGTGGCGGCAACTGGATGCTGAAATTGTCGCCGCGCGCCGCGGCGTCCGCGCTGGGCTGGCCGGTACCGCGTGCGCCGGCGATGCCGTAACCGCGCTTTTCCCACTCCGGCCCCCAATGCGCTTCCAGCGCGGCGGGTTCAAACGATTTGGACAGGCTGTTCAGGCCGGGTTGGTCAAGGGTGTCGGTCATGGTGGCTTTGGTGTTTTTGGCGGCAAAGACGGGTCCGGCTTGGCTGCCATCAGCCGGATACGGCTGGTGTGGGGCTGAAAGGAAAGCATTTTATTCGACTCGGCTTGTAACACCGCTTTGCGGGTGCGATGCCGGGCCAAACGGTGCCTTCCCAATCAGCCGGGTGATGCGCTTTGCTACGTGTCCCCCGTCCGCTACGCGGACTCCTCCTTGACCTCCGCAAAGCGCATCACCCGACTGATTCCATGCGCTTGTTGGTCGACCAGCAGGGAAAATACTTGCAACGTTATCCGACAAAAACGAGCTGCCATCGACACGGAAATCACTTGCTGACGACTCGAATGAAATTACTCAATTGATTGAGTAA